>NZ_JFKB01000009.1 GCF_002115745.1 Thalassospira alkalitolerans | reverse complement strand
GTTGTCAATGAATGTAAACAACACCTAGGCGGTCAGGATTGCAAATGATGCATTGACACAATTGTCCGCTTTGCACGGTGTGGTGGTTGGCGTTAGTCTTGGCATGTTAGGCTTGGAGCCTAAAACATCATTGGGGAAGTTGTGCGAAATGGACGGGTCCGATCAGGCAGTGCCGGATATCGCCTATAGCCCGATGCCCGATGAACCGGGCATCTGTGAATTCATTGCCAAATGTGATGGGTTTCTTCCACCCGATGCGGTTGCTGCGGGAATTATGCAGCAACGCAAATGGTATGATGCGTTGTGTGCGGCTTTTGCCTATCCCCATCCCCCCGGGCTTCTGAGCCGTGATGATCAAATTGCCGGGGTCGCGGTCCGGTCCTATTACCCGGTAAAAATTCAGACACCGCGCAAATTACTTTATCTGCATGGCGGCGGGTTTGTTGTTGGTTCGCGGGACAGTCATGACTCGATTTGTGCCGAAATCGCCGATGCAAGCGGGGCGGAACTGATATCTGTCGATTACCGTCTGGCACCGGAGCATATTTGGCCTGCCGCGCATTTGGATGCCTATGGCGTTGCACGGGCGTTGCTGGGTGCTGGCGAAGAATTGATTTTGATTGGCGACAGTGCCGGGGCGACATTGGCCGGGGGGCTTGCGATCAAGGCGCGCAATGATGGTTTTGGTGCCGGGGTGGTTGGGCAAGTGCTGATTTATCCGGCGCTTGGCGGTGATCTTGGCTGGCCATCTTATGGTCAGATGGCATCGGCACCGGGGCTTAGCACCGATGATGTGATTTATTATCGTGATGTTTTAAAGGCGCCGATGGATGATCCGGTGGCCTATCCGTTATCGGCCGAAGATTTGCGCGGATTGCCGCCGACCTATATTACGGCGGCCTATTTTGATCCGTTGCGCGATGACGGGCGTGAATATACTGCGCGTCTGGCGCGTGCCGGTGTTGATGTGACCTATCGCGAGGAACCGCAAATGATCCATGGCTGGTTGCGTGCCCGTCATATGAGTGACGGTGCGCGTGCCGGGTTTGATCACTTGTGCCGTGCGGTCAAGCAAATGGTTGAGGTGCCATAGGCCGCCGATATTGGCATGTGGTTCGGTCGGGATCAGGGGGTGATCGGTTCAAGCTTCATCAGGGATTTGTCCGTTGCGTCAAGCAGCAGGAGTTCGCCTTGATCAATTTTCCAGCTTTTGACGTCGGCCATTGCGGCGATAAAAGCGTCTTCAACGTCCATCGCGTCGTCAACACACATCATGTTCGCGCTGCCAAGTGCGGAGATCATCAGATTGTTACCATCGCGCGTATAGCCGCCGAAATAGCGGTTACACCCGGTGGACCCGACAATTTTACCATCAAGCGTGAAATTGACGCTGGCCAGTATCGGTGACATCGGGTCGATGGTTCGGCCCGCATTTTGAATGCGGATCAGTTGCCAATCCTTGTTGGCAACATTGGCCCAATTATCGATTGCGGCCTCGGTCGCGGGTTTGGTCGTCGCATTGCATGCCGAGATCAGAAATGCCATGCCGATGACCAGCAAAGAAACGATCCGGCGATTTGTTTTGTCCATACAGAATGTCCTGTGTTTGATTCTGCGGCGGATAATCAAAGAACTTTGCGGCGAAATTTTAGCATGCTCAAGCGGATTTTGATGGCGTGACAATGCTGCTGTGTCCGTCATTGCATCGCACAAGATTTTTGCGCAAAATGCCGATCCATGATTATGGTATCGGGAACAGGCATTTCGCCTTGTTTTCCCGGTCGATTTATCATCCCGCCAGTCAATCTGACCCATCAGCCTGCCCCATTTGGAAAGTCACGATCATGAAGCTTGCCCTGACCGAAGCACACGCATTGGTGTGCGATACCTTGATGCGTTGCAAAGTTGATCCGGCAATTGCCAAATCGGTTGCGACGGCATTGGTCACGGCCGAGGCCGCCGGGCAAGGCGGGCATGGATTGCGCCGTGTTCCGGCCTATGCCGGGCAGGCGCGGGTCGGCAAGGTTGATGGTTTTGCCAAACCTGTTGTCGACCGACCGTATCCCGGTGTGCTGCGCATTGATGCGCAGTACGGATTTGCCTATCCGGCACTTGATATGATGGTTGATATGCTGCCCGATATGGCCCGTCGTCAGGGGATTGCGATTGCTGCAATCCATAAATCGCATCATGCCGGGGTTATGGGGCTAACGGTTGAAAAGCTGGCCGATCAGGGGCTGGCGGCGATGATGTTTGCCAATGCCCCGGCGGCAATGGCACCGTGGGGCGGGCGACGTCCGATGTTTGGCACCAACCCGATTGCCTTTGCGACCCCCATTCGGGATGGTGATCCGATTGTGATTGATTTGGCGCTATCGAAAGTTGCGCGCGGCAAGATCATGGCCGCCAAGCAAAAGGGCGTTTCGATCCCCGATGACTGGGCGCTTGATGTTGATGGCAATCCGACCACCGATGCCGTCAAGGCGCTGGAAGGCACAATGATACCCGCAGGCGGGGTCAAGGGTGCCGCACTTGCCATGATGGTTGAAATGCTGGCAGCCGGTTTGACCGGGGCGCAATTTGGGCATCAATCCTCGTCGTTGTTTGATGACAAGGGAGGACCGCCCGCGCTTGGTCAGATGGTGATTGCGATTGATCCGGTTGCGGTTGGTGGCCCAGAGATCATGGATCATTTGCGTTATATCGCGGATGAAATCGCATTGGAGGAAGCGGTGCGGTTGCCGGGGCGCCGTGGGCAAAATGCCCGCCGGGATGCGGAAATTCAGGGTCTGGATATCGAAGACGACGTGATCGCTGCTATCGACGCCATCAAGTAAAAAACGTGCAAAAACATTGAATTTTTGCACGTTCGGAGCTTATTTTTCCGTATTTTTATTGATATGTGCCATTAATCGTTATGATTGTGGATGTTTTGTTAAATAAAAATTCGATTATGACATCCGAATTTCTAAAATATTCGAATTTTCATTTGTGATTTTACTTGATGTATAGACAAGTTTGATTGTTGTCGATGAAAATAAGGTGCCGTAATCATCGAACTGTAACATCACCGTCACCATAGAGTCGCGGATTGTGCGTAGCGTCTTGAGCAGCGAAACACAAGCAGGCGGACTTTAATGCTGGTCGTAGATATTTCAAGACTGAGTAAAAGCTTCACGCGGGGCAAGCGGGCGCTGGACAATGTCAGTCTGCAGGTCCGCGAGGGCGAGATGGTTGCCCTGATCGGTGCATCCGGTTCGGGTAAATCCACCCTTATTCGCCATATTGCCGGTTTACTGCGCGGAGATCGCGATGGCGGCAAGATCGAAGTTTTCGGCGAAGTCATCCAGCAGAATGGCCGAATTTCCCGTGGTGCGCGCAAGGTGCGTGCCGATATTGGCGTTGTGTTTCAGCAATTCAATCTGGTGAGCCGCCTATCGGTTTTGACCAATGTTCTGACCGGTATGCTGGGACGGGTTCCGGCATGGCGCGGGTCGCTTTGTCTGTTTACCAAGGCCGAACGTATGCGGGCGATGACCGCGCTTAAACGTGTCGGGATTGATGGTCATGCGACCAAGAAGGCCCGCAATCTTTCGGGCGGTCAACAGCAACGTGCCGCGATTGCGCGCACCATTACCCAAGGCGCACGTCTGATTTTGGCCGACGAGCCGATTGCATCGCTTGATCCGGCCTCCTCGCGCAAGGTGATGAACACGCTTGATCGGGTGAACCGCGAAGACAATGTGACCGTGATTGTATCCCTTCATCAGGTTGATTACGCCCGTGATTATTGCACTCGCACCATTGCGATGCGCGACGGCGAGGTCGTCTTTGACGGCCCGTCCACTGAATTGACGCCGGAATTCCTTCGCGAACTTTACGGCGAATATTCCTCCGAACTTTTCGCACCGACGCCAGAGGCCATCCCGGCCAGTGGCGAGGCCGCGAAGAAGGATCTGGCTTACGTGACAAGCTAGATCGAGACCGTGTTCTCTCTGCCTTATGTCTTTTATTTCACCTCTACCACCAATCTGACAGGGGACTTCCCATGATCCGTAATACAATTGCGTCTGTTGCATTTGCAGCTAGCATGCTGGCTTCGGGCTTTGCCCAGGCCGATATTGATTTCAAGCCGCTTGAAAAAGATCCCGATACCATTGTTTTCGGTTTTATCTCGACTGAGTCGAGTTCCAACCTGAAAGCTCAGTGGCAGCCGATGATCGACGACATGGAAGAAGTCCTTGGCAAAAAAGTCGAAGCATTCTTTGCGCCGGATTACGCCGGTATCATCGAAGGCATGCGTTTTGGCAAGGTTCATGTTGGCTGGTTCGGGAACAAGTCGGCCATGGAAGCCGTTGACCGTGCGGGCGGCGAAGTTTTCGTTCAGACGTCCAAAAGCGACGGTTCGAACGGGTATTATTCGCACATCATCACCCAGGCCGATAACGACAAGATCAATACCCTTGCGGATATGTTGAAATGTGATCACACATTGAACTTCGGTATTGGTGATCCGAACTCGACCTCGGGCTTCCTGGTACCAAGCTATTATGTCTTTGCCCAGAATGGCGTGGACCCGAAAGATTGCTTTAAGACCGTTCGCAATGCGAACCATGAAACCAACCTGATGGCGACAGCCAATTCGCAGGTTGATGTTGCTGCCAACAATTCCGAACAGCTTGCCCGTACCAAAATGGTCAAACCGGAAATCACCGATAAGGTCAAAGTGATCTGGACCTCGCCGCTGATCCCGTCTGATCCGATGGTGTATCGCAAAGACCTGTCGCGTGAACTGAAATCCCAAATCAAGGCATTCTTCCTTGGTTACGGTCGCCTCGGAAATGTTGAAGAAGCCAATAAAGTTCTGGGCGGTATCCAGGATGGCATGGGCAAATTCATGGAAAGCAGCAACGCGCAGCTTTATCCGATCCGTCAGCTTGCCCTGTTCAAAGACAAGCTGAAAATTCAGAACACCGCCGAATTGTCGGATGACGAAAAAGCAGAACGCGTTTCGGCTATCGACAAGAAACTGGCTGAACTCGACATTCTGGTTTCCTACGAGTAACCGGCGTCCGAACGGGGAGCCCGGAAATCCGGGCTCCCCGTTTGTTTTCATTTTCCGGGATTTACACGATGAACAGCAGCATTTCGACATCGGCGGCAACCGCTGCGGACCTTCCGCCGCGCGACCTGAAACGCTCAGGTATCAGTTTTCTTCTTTGGGCCTTTATTCTTGGGCTTTTAGCCTGGTCCTGGGAAGGGGCGGATATGCGCCCGATGGCCCTGATTGAAAACAGCGGCAATATGGTCGACTTTGCCGATGGCTTTTTCCCGCCAGATTTCCTGATGTGGAAATACTATGTCAGCGAAATGTGGATTACGATCCAGATTGCCATCTGGGGTACCGCACTTGCCATTGTCTGTTCGATCCCGTTCGGAATTTTGTGTTCTGAAAATATCGTTCCCTTTTGGGTGTATCAGCCGGTTCGCCGCCTGATGGACAGTTTTCGGGCGATCAACGAAATGGTTTTTGCCATGTTATTCGTTGTTGCTGTCGGGCTTGGCCCGTTTGCCGGTGTTCTTGCCCTTTGGATCCATACCACCGGTGTTCTGGCAAAACTGTTTTCCGAAGCCGTCGAAGCCATTGATCCTGAACCGGTCGAAGGCATTCGGGCAACGGGTGCGAATGGATTGCAGGAAGTCATTTTTGGCGTGATCCCGCAGGTCTTGCCGCTTTGGATTTCCTATTCATTGTATCGTTTCGAAAGTAACGTCCGGTCGGCGACCGTTCTTGGCATCGTTGGTGCGGGGGGCATTGGTATGGTTTTGTGGGAATATATCCGGGCGTTTTATTATGCCGAGACCGCGGCTGTTATGATTATCATCATTATTTCTGTCAGCCTGCTGGATATGATTTCGCAGCGGCTGCGCAAACTGGTGACCTGATCATGGCGTTTACGATTACGCAGACAAAACCGGCAATGAAACATTTGTCAGAAGCCCCGACGATTGATCCGAGTGCCACCGTGGTAGATTGCGAATTTGGCAATTGGACGGAAATTGGCCCGCGTACCAGCATTCGTGAAACGGTGTTGGGGGATTATTCCTATGTCGTTAATGACAGTGAAATCATCTATTCCGACATCGGGAAGTTTGTAAATATCGCTGCTCATACCCGGATCAATCCCGGCCAACACCCGATGGACCGGGCGTCGATGCATCATTTCCAATACCGGTCCAGCGCCTATGAATTGGGCGATGATGATCCGGCCTTTTTTGACTGGCGGCGTGAAAAACGGGTGAAGCTTGAACACGATGTATGGATTGGCCATGGCGCCATCGTTCAGGGTGGTGTGACCATCGGGATTGGTTCCGTCGTTGGCTCTGGTGCCGTCGTGACCAAGGATGTTGCACCCTATACTATCGTGACCGGTATCCCCGCAGCACCGCTTCGGCCGCGCTTTGACGCAGAAATCGTTGATGCGCTTCTTCGCATTTGCTGGTGGGACTGGGATCATGCAACATTGGCCGAACGCCTTGACGATTTTCGTCATTTGCCGGTGCATGATTTCTGTTTGAAATTCGATCCGGCCTGATTTTAGTCGCAGAACAATCGCGGCATCTTATCCGAGGGACCATGACCAACTATCAGCGGTACGCTGTTTACTATGCGCCGGAGCCCGCAAGTGACCTGGCAGCGTTCGGAAATACCTGGCTGGGGCGTGATCCGGCAAACGGGCGCACAATTGACCGCCCTGATGTTATCGGACTTGCGGCAGGCGAAGCTGTTGCTATTACGGTATCGCCATCACGTTATGGTTTTCATGGCACGTTGAAACCCCCCTTTGCGTTAAAGCATGGCCGCACACGTGATCAGCTTGAACAGGCCATCGCACAATACTGTGCTGATGCTCCGTCGGTAACCTGTGGCCCGTTGATGTTGAAATCTATTGGTCGTTTTATCGCGTTGGCCCCGACTGGGCCCACTGACGAACTCGGAAATCTGGCATCGGGTCTGGTAATGGCGCTGGATGATTTTCGCCAACCTGAAAGCGAAAGCGCAATGAACAAGCGTCGTGCATCGGGGTTAAGTATGCGTCAGGAGGAATATCTTGTCAGATGGGGATATCCCTATGTGATGGAAGAATTCCGTTTTCACCTGACGCTAAGTGACAAGCTTGATCCGGATCGAATGATGCGGGTTCGCGATGGGCTTGCCCCGCTTGTCTCACCCTTATGCAAAACACCGTTTCGGGTGACGGATGTTTGTCTGTTTGGTGATCCGGGGGATGGCAGGTCGTTTGACCTGCTGCGTCGCTTCTCACTTGGGTAGGGTGGCTTAATTCATTGGTATTAAATAAAATGCTGCAGTTTTTCCTGCAGCATTTTGTTTGATCATGTTGCCGTATCCGTCGCTGATTGGTCGGCTGGGATGGGACGATGTTGAATGGCGTCGATAAAGTGTTTGATACCAGTTTCAAGGTCTTTGTCGTTGTCGACATGCATCACATTTGGTCCGGTAATGTGATAGGCAGAAGCCCGCTTTAGACGTTGTTCGATATCCTTGGCATCTTCGCGGCCACGTGCTTCAAGGCGTTTGCGCAGCGCGTCTTTATTGGCGCGGATGCTGATGATCCGCAAATGGCGATTGCCCAAAAGATCGCGGGCATCATCGATCACGCTACGCGATGCATTGACGACAACTGTTTTGCCATTTGCGACATCGCGGCGGACATGCCCGGGAATGCCATAACACAGATTATGCGCCCGCCAACTCAGCAGGAAGGCACCCTGTTTTGCCATTGAACTGAAATCTTCGGCGCGGATCGGAATATGGATTTCACCGGCGCAACCGGCCGGGCGGGTAATGCAACGACGGGGAAACAGAATGGTTTCATCATCGTGCAGCCGCGCCCGGGCGGCATCTAGCAACGTATCCTTGCCAACCCCACTGGGGCCGACGACAAGGATCAGTAATCCTTGTTCTGACCCGCCATGTGCCAATTCAGTATCGAGGGCATGGTGCCCGGTCATGATACGCGTGTTCCCAAACGCCAGACACCGCGCACAATCGGATGATGTGGTGAAGGGTGCACCCGGATCAGATCGCCACGTTTGCCAATTGCGATTTCACCCCGGTCGTCCAGGCCGACTTGTTTGGCAGGTGTCAGGGTGACGGTACGAATGGCCCGCGGAAGATCATAGGCCTCGAACTCGTCAAACAGCTTCATCGCACCATGCAGCATACTGTGCGGCACATAGTCACTTGAAATGATGTCAAGATAACCCTGCCGGGCCAGATCACCTGCGGCGACATTGCCACTGTGCGATCCGCCGCGTACAAGGTTCGGCCCGCCCATCATCACACCAAGCCCACCTTCATGCGATGCCTTTGCGGCCTCAAGCGTGGTCGGGAATTCGGCCACGGTCATTTGATCGGCGACGGCCTCTGCAACATGGGCATTGGTGGCATCATCGTGGCTTGCCAATGCAAGGCCGCGGTTGTGGGCGGCTTCGACAACATGGCGGCGATGTTTGACGGAATACAGTTCTGCATCGCGTTTGCGCGTGGCGACGAATTTGCGCATTTCTTCGTCAGACAGGCCATACTTCCCCTGATAATAGGTGTAATAGGCATCCATGCTGACGAACTGGCGCTGACCGGGGGTGTGATCCATCACCGACAGCATTCGGACCAATGGAATATCGACCAGTTTGCCTAACGCGTCGATCATACCGGGATAGGATGTTTCGCACCGCAAATGCAGTTTGTGATCCGCGCGTAAAAGATCGTTGTCCTGCGCATGGCCAAGGGCCCCGACCGTTTCAACCAGTCGTACGATGCGCTCAGACCCTTCGTTGACATCGCCAATCGATACCGCATCAAAAACGGTGGTGATCCCGGCGCTGGCAACCTGATTGTCATGGGCAATCACGGCGGCTGTTGCGGGCCAGCGGGTTTTGGGGCGCGGGGTCAGGTGTTTTTCAAGGTTGTCGGTATGAAGTTCCACTAGGCCCGGCATTAAATAATCGCCGGCCAAATCTTCGGCACCGGGAATGTTTGATGGGCGATCGGAAATATCGGTGATCATGCCATCGCGAATTTGAACGGCACCGTCGATAACATCATTGGCCAGGACGATTTTGGCGTTGGTAAAAATCTGTTCAGTCATTGGCCCCAACCTTGAACGATGTCACATCAAATGATCCGGTACAGACCGCATCGCGGGTATCGTGATCGTGGAAAATACCGGCAATCGCCGCACCGCGTAACTTGGCTTCGTCAATTAATGCCAGAACCGTGGCACGATTTTGGACGTCAAGCGAAGCGGTCGGTTCATCCAGCAGCATGATCGGGTAATCGGCGATAAAACCGCGCGCAATATTCACGCGTTGTTGTTCGCCGCCCGAAAAGGTCAGGGGCGAAAGTTGCCACAGACGTTCCGGGATGCGCAAGCGGGTTAAAAGGTCCCGCGCTTTTTCCTTTGCTGCGTCACGTGCGGTTCCCAATGCGATCAAGGGTTCGGCAACGATTTCGAGGGTCGGCACGCGTGGAATAACCCGCAGGAACTGACTGACATAACCCATGGTGCGTTTGCGCATATCAAGGATCGCATGCGGGCTGGCGGTGGTAATATCAAGCCATGTGCCGTCATGGAACACGTTGATCGATCCGCTTGAACACGTGTAATTGGCATAAAGCATCCGCATGAAGGTACTTTTTCCCGATCCGGATTCCCCGGTCAGCGCGATGCATTCACCGGAATTCAGGTGAAATTCGACCCCTTCGAAAACCGGGATGGTAACGCTGCCTTGCGTATGCAGGGTAAAGGCCTTGGCGACATTTTCGACATGAAGCATATCAGACATTTCAATTGCCCTAATTCTGCAGGATGGAAGAAACAAGCAACTGCGTATAGGCATGCTGTGGATCATCAAGTACCTGATCGGTCAGGCCGCTTTCGATCACAGCGCCACCCTGCATCACCATCAAACGATGTGACAGCAACCGGGCAACCGCCAGATCGTGGGTGACGATGATCACCGCCAGATTAAGGTCGTGAACCAGCCCGCGCAGCAGATCGAGCAAACGTGCCTGAACGGAAACATCCAGGCCACCCGTGGGTTCGTCCATGAAGACGAGGCGCGGGCTGGTTACGAGGTTACGCGCAATCTGCAAACGTTGCTGCATACCGCCCGAAAAAGTCGATGGCAGATCATCAAGGCGTTCTTCGGCGATTTCGACCTTGCCCAGCCAATTTCCGGCTGCGGCGCGGATATTGCCATAATGGCGATCCCCAACCGCCATCAGACGTTCGCCAATATTGGCCCCGGCACTGACATTCATGCGTAATCCATCGCGGGCATTTTGATGGACAAAGGCCCAGTCGGTCCGCATCAAAAGACGACGTTGTGCTTCGGATATTTGATAAACATCGCGAATGCCATCAATGCGGGTGTGATATTCAACCACACCTTTGGTCGGTTCCTGCTGGGCGGAAATGCTGCGCAGCAAAGTTGACTTGCCAGAGCCAGATTCCCCCACAATGCCAAGGACCTCGCCGGGGCGAAGATCAAAACTGACGTTGCGGCAACCGACCCGGTCGCCATACATCATGGTCAGGTCGGAAACGCGCAGAAGCGGTGTATTATTCTGGGTCATTATTCTGCTGCCTTTCCGCCAAGGGGCTGGTCATGGTGTTGCGGGCCGCGATGCCCGGCATCTTGTCGCTCAGTGCAATAATCAGTGTCGGAACACACAAACATCCGGTTGCCTTTGTCATCAAGAATGACTTCGTCAAGATAGCTGTCGGTGGCGCTGCACATGCCGCATTCGTCGTCCCAGCTTTGCACCGAAAACGGGTGGTCTTCGAAATCAAGGCTTTCGACCCGCGTAAACGGTGGCAGGGCATAAATGCGTTTTTCGCGACCAGCCCCAAAAAGCTGAAGGGCGGGCATCATATTCATTTTTGGATTGTCGAATTTCGGCGTTGGGGATGGATCCATGACATAGCGACCATCGACCATTACCGGATAGGCATAGGTGGTGGCGATATGGCCGTGACGTGAAATGTCTTCATACAGTTTCACATGCATCAGGCCGTATTCTTCCAACGCATGCATTTTGCGGGTTTCGGTTTCGCGTGGCTCCAAAAAGCGCAGCGGTTCGGGGATCGGCACCTGATAAACAAGGATCTGATCATCACGCAGCGGTTTTTCGGGGATGCGATGCCGGGTTTGAATGATGGATGCCTCGGCGGTTTTTTCGGTTGTGGCAACGCCTGCGGTTTTGGCAAAGAATTGGCGGATACTGACAGCATTTGTGGTGTCATCCGCGCCCTGATCGATAACTTTCAACGTGTCATCCGGGCCAATGACGGCGGCGGTGACCTGAACGCCACCCGTACCCCAACCATAGGGCATTGGCATCTCACGCCCGGCGAATGGGACCTGATAGCCGGGGATTGCCACGGCTTTAAGCAAGGCACGCCGGATCATGCGTTTGGTTTGTTCATCCAAATAGGCAAAGTTATAGGCTGCACCGGTTTCGGTGTTTTGGCTGGTTTGTGTGTTTTCCATGCCGGTTACTCCGCCGCTTTGGTTTCGGGGGTCGATTGGGCGCGGGCTTCAATTTCCTTGCGCATGCGGCGCACTAATTCCAGTTCACCCTGAAAATCGACATAATGGGGCAGCTTGATATGTTCGACGAAGCCGGTCGCCTGCACATTATCGCTGTGTTCCATGATGAATTCTTCGTCCTGAGCCGGGCCCATGATTTGTTCACCCATTTCGCGTGCGCGCATAGCACGATCCACGAGGGCCATTGAAATCGCCTTGCGTTCGCTTTGGCCGAAAACCAGCCCATAGCCGCGGGTAAATTGCGGCGGCTTGATTTTCGATCCCTTGAATTTGTTGACTGTTTCGCATTCGGTGATGTCGATATCGCCAATATCAATGGCAAAACCCAGTTCTTCGGGTTCGATTTCAACCGCGACCTTGCCGTAACGGATTTCACCGACAAAGGCATGGCTATTGGCATAGCCGCGCTGCGTGGAATAACCCATCGACAGGATAAATCCTTCGTCGCCACGTGCGAGATTTTGCAGGCGTAAATCACGACCAGCCGGGAAGGAAACCGGTTCGCGGGTTAAATCGGCGACCGGTGCGTCGTCGTTATCGGCAGATGCCGGTTCGTCCTGAATAAGGCCCTCGTAATTCAGAAGATCGTCCAGAACACGTGGCATGGTGTCGTCAACCGGTTGATCACCTTGGGCGGCTTCGGGCGGGGTTTGCCCATTGGCCATCAAGGTGAAGTCCAAAAGACGATGGGTGTAATCAAATGTCGGGCCCAATATCTGACCGCCCGGCAAATCCTTGAACGTTGCCGAAATGCGCCGTTCGATATCCATTTTGCCGGTTTCAATCGGTTTGGAAAACGCAAAGCGCGGTAATGTTGTGCGATAGGCACGGATCAGAAAGATCGCCTCGATCAAATCACCGCGTGCCTGTTTAATCGCAAGGGCGGCAAGGTCACGATCAAACAGCGATCCTTCGGACATGACACGCGCCACTGACAGCGATAATTGCTGTTCGATCTGATCGGTCTCGATTTCGGGGGTTTCGGTATTGCCACGGCGCTTTTCGGCAAGCAGCCGGTGGGCATTGTTGATGGCACGTTCGCCACCTTTGACAGCAACATACATGGTTATTTTACCTCGATCCGGGTGGTGCGCGGCAGGGCGGCAATCTGATGCGGGCTTGCGAAAATTACATCGACCCCGCATGGAAACAGGGTGGTGTTTTCGCGGCGCCATGTATGGAAGGCGGCCGGTAAGCCAGCCACCGAAAGCATGTGTGTTTCCTTGATGCCCGGTCCGGTCAGGATCATGTCGGGATGGTCAGATATCGCATCGACCATAAAGACGACCGTCGCCGATTGATCGGGGTATTCGGCATTGCCAACGGCAAGGCGGGACAAGAATGACAAATCATCGTCAAGACGGGCAAAGGCGAAATCGGCCTTTGCGGCATCGTCAACAATCGGGCAACCACAATGGAATTTCAAATGGGTGATTGCTGCGCCGCTTATACAGGCAGGTGACAGCCAAACCGGTGTATCCATGTCGATCATTGCAAGGGCAAAGGCGGTGGCCGTTTCGTTTAGCCCGTCCGGTGCGGCGATGCTGATTGGCAGATTGTAAATGTTGCCGGGGCGCGACATGGCATCAAGAACCGTGCGGAAAACGGCATTGGATTGAAATGCGTCATGCTCGAAACCCGGAAGCAGATCTGGTGCGATGCCAGACGTGGTATGTGGGGCGGTCATTCGTCTTCTCCGCGGACTAGGGTAAAGAAATCGACTTTGGTGGCGGCGATCTTGCGGGCATGATCGCGTTTGACGACGGCCTGTTTTTGCGCAAGGTCATCGATAAAGGATTGCGCCGCCCCATCGCGCAGCATCACGGCATCAAACAGGGCGGCATATTCCGCCTGTGTGCGGTCGCGCCCTTTGACATAGGCGTGGCCAATCGTGCCATCCGCAAGTGTGACTGAGCATCGCGTCACCGTCATTTCGCCCAGGTTGAAGCGCTGCCCCGCACCCCCGGCACGCCCACGAACCATCACCATGCCGATCTGTGGTGCGCGCAAGGTTTGCCATGCAACATCGGCGTAATTGCCCTGCCAGTGGGTCGCCAGTGTATTGCAATCGGTACGTGCCAGAATGCTCATCCAGTATTTGCGGGCGGCGGTGGCAGCATCGATTTCTGGCTCGGTCTGATTTTTAGCGTTCTGATTCTGACCGTGTTGGCTTTGGCCGGTTGCGCTTTGTGGGGCGGTCTGCGCCGTCATATGTCTGATCCTTTTTCATGGATGTCGACAAATTCATAATTTGTCTAGACGTCTATACCTATTGACGTTATAAGACGATCTCGCCGTCTTGGCAAAGGTCTTGCGGTGAAAGTTTTGTGAAAGGGGATGAGGATGGATTGGGAACCGGGGCTATCTATTTGGAAGCAAATAGAAAAACTGCTTCTGAGCGATATTGCTGACGGGGTCTTTGCGCCGGGTGATAAAATGCCGACAGAGATGGAGCTGGTCCGCCGATTCGGGGTCAACCGCCATACAGTGCGACGCGCCATGGCGGCCCTTGTTGACGCGAACGTGGTCCGCGTCGAACAGGGGCGTGGTGCCTTTGTGCAGGAACAGATTCTTGATTATCCGCTTGGCAGCAAGACCCGGTTTTCACAGATTGTATCGGGGCGGCATCGTTTGCCCGACAAGCGGTTGATTTCTTCTGAAATATTAAAGGCCAATGCCAATATTGCCCAGTTTCTGGATGTCAAACCGGGCACGCGTGTGATCGAACTGTTTTCTGTATCCGAGGCTGATGGCATTCCGCTCGCCGTCGCCACCAGTTATTTGCCGGTTGCCCGGTTCGAAGGGATTGTTGAAATATTCACCCAAACCAAGTCACTGACCGAGGCATTCAAACATTTCGGGATTGACGATTACAGCCGCAAAACTACCCGCATCAGCGCGCAATTACCGTCATCACGCGTTGCCAGCCTGTTAAAACAGGCCAAAAACCGGCCGGTTATTTCAACAGAAAGTGTGGATGTTGATGCATCTGGCGTTCCCATCGAATACGGGATCACTGCCTTTTCAAGCGACCGGGTACAGTTGATTGTTGAATAGGGGCTGATGCGAAATCAGCTTTGCGGTTTTCGGCACCAGAATTGATACATCCCGGCAAATGTTGACGGGTTTTTTTGCTCATAGGCATGCCAATTTTTCAGTCGATCGCCTTTATCGCCTTGGTTGATTGCGTTTCTTTGGCGATTGAATTTTTGGGATTCCGTGGTTTCAAAATCAATGAATTCCAACCCCAGATCCGTCAGGTATTGTTCTATTTGCAGCAGTGTAAATCGGTGTTCCTGTATGTGAAAAATCAGGTCCCGGCAATCGCTTAAGCTAAAGAAATCAGTACTATCAAGCAGGGTGTTTTTGGCGTCACTATCCGATGCTAAAATATCTTGGCGACATTGGCGGATATCATCTGCGGTGGATTTATACCCTTGTTTGGCAATGAAATCGCGTACTTGCACAATGGCTTTGCGGCCGATTTCACTATAAAGCGCGATTTTCATCAATCCACCGGGCTTTAACATATGGCAAAGAACCCGCCATCCGGCCATTGGGTTGTCCATATGGTGCAAAACACCGCCGCATTCGATCAGGTCAAACTGGCGATTTAGCTCGTTAAGTTTAAGAATATCTGCCTGCCCATAGGTCAGATTTGTCAAACCAAGTTGTTCGGTCTTGCGGCGCGCATAACTTAGGCTTGAAAGGCTAAGGTCGACGGCCAGAATAGTCACATCCTTAAACCGTGAGGCAACATCAATACTGTGCTTTCCCGTACCGCAACCCGCGATAAGGATTTGCGGATGTGCCGGGCTTTGATAATCGCCAAGGTCCATCATCAGCGGATAGGATTTTAAGGTTTCATCGATTGGCTTGGGCGTTTGGAACAGCGTGGTATGGTTCCAACGCGGATAGGGGTTTTCTTCGTATTGGGACCGGACGGCTTGGGAGATGTCGTCGTCAATACCAGTTAATTGCGGGATCTGATCGCGCAGATAGCGTTCCTGATTGGGCTCGTGGAATTGCTGTTCAAACAATGATTTCAGATGGTTTGGCAGGTTTTTTCGCGAAAGACGTTCCGCCCACTCATATTCGTAAAGTGGCTTGTAACAGGCCAATATGGCCGGGATTTCCATGTTGAAATCCTTGTCGGCCATTATGTTGTTGTATAGTTGTTGATCAAGTTCTGCGACTTTTGTACGTTCTGCATCTGTCAACGCATAGACATATTCGTTGTTAAAGCATTGGGCTGCCAATGCTGCGATCAGCGGAACATAAAAGCCGGATTTCCCTCCGTCTTTAAACAGCATGATCTGGCGAAGGGACGTCAACGTTCGTTCAAAGCGCAAATTCGACAGCGGATGGGCTTTCAGGGCCTGTAGAAAAAGCGGTTGCCCCTGAAGCGTATCAAGATCTGCGGGATTAAGCTTTTCAACCGAACCCGCTGCATTTGAAATCCGTTCGACGGCTGTATTGAACCTATCCTTATGGATCAGAACGGCCAGTGTGGCTTTGGTGGCACTACGGGGATTGATTTGATTGCAATTTAAAACGTCACTTAATGCTGATTCCAGCGCGTCATTGGTGCTGGTGAAAGCACAATTTTCAATCGTGGTCGCAAAGCAGGCAAGGTGCCGGCGGACACCGGCTTGAAGGCTTATGGCCTGAAGATGATGTTGCAGGGCTTTGCCGGGGTGGCCGACAAGATTAAGGGCAACCGCCAGATCAGTATGCAGGTCGGCATCATTTGGCATCAGACGCAGTGCGCGCGCATACAGATCAAGCGCTTCGTCGGTTTTCCCGATATGGACGTAAAGTTTTGCAAGCCCCCTGAGCGATGCCAAATGGTCAGAGTTATGACCAAGGACAATTTCGAAATGGCGGATTGCTTCGTTGGTATGGTTCTGGTTGCCCAGAATTGCGGCAAGGTTGCTGTGGGATTCAATATGATCGGGTTGCAAGGCGATGGCTTGGCGGAAATGGTGTTCTGCATCGCTGACCATGCTTAATTCAATAAGCGCAACACCAAGATTGCTGTGTACTGTCGCATTGTTTGGGTTGTGGTGTATTGAGCTGCGCATCAGGTCAACGGCTTTGCGATGATCCCCGTTCTGATAATGACACAGACCGCTTAAATGCAATGCATCGGGTTGATTGGGGATTTGTTTTAGGATGTCGCCATAAAGGTTCAGGGCGGCGGGGATTTTTCCATTGGTTTGGTATTGCAGTCCCAATTGCAATGCCTGCGCAAGCGTTGCTGTGTTTTTGCCTGTTTTGCCGCTTTGAACCATTTGCTTTACCCTTAAACACCGTTGGATATGATTTTATAACATATTCCGAACCGGTTAATATTCTCGTCCCGCGCGGGTTTTGTAAACCGGGAAGCCAAGCTTGAAGCGAATGGAGCAGGCGCGTAAGCCAAACGCACATAGGAAGGCAATCAGCGCGACCGGTGCCCGCGGCAGGGTAAGGATATCGGTGCCAATGACATAGATTGATGCGCCAAGCAACGCACAACTGATATAGATTTCCGGGCGTAATATAAGCGGGATTTCGTTACACACCACATCGCGAACCATGCCGCCAAATGTGGCGGTTATGGTGCCAAGGATGATCGCAACAAGTGGCGATACGCCAAGGTTAAGACCAATTGCCGCCCCGGTAACGCCAAACATCGCAAGACCAAGCGCATCAAGCCAGATCAGCGCGATATATCGCCGTTCGACCAGATGGGCGGTGAAATAGGTAAAGACCGCACTGCCAATGCAGGTAATCACCCAGGCTGGGTCACGGATCCAGAAAACCGGTGTGGCGCCGGTAATCACATCGCGGACCGTGCCGCCACCGATGCCGGTAAAAGTTGCAATCAGAATGAAGCCGACAATATCCATCTGACGCCGTGATGCTTCGAGCGCGCCGGTCACCGCAAAAACCGCAACGCCGGTCAGTTCAAGCCAATAGATGATTTGGGTAATGGTCATTACATCTTTTTCATTGCTGTTTCGATGGCAGGCGTGACAGGGCGGAAATGACGGGAAAAATATGATTAACCGCCTGATATTTTATTAAAATACTTGCGGGCCCCGGTTTTCCATATGTTGGACGTTGTCATGCCAAACGGAAGACGAACCGGGTAAATGTTTTGCATGGCCGGGCTTAAAAATTCGTGCACGCGCTCTTATATGGCCATCAGCAACAACGTCCATACAAATGACGGCATAAGCACCGCCAACACATGAACTGCTGTATGCCAATAAGGGTGAGGATCGACTTTGAAAAGTCTTTCGGGGGTCGGTATTCGTATCCAGATCGCATTGGCGACGGCGGTGCTTGTCGTTGCTCTGGCTGGTGCCATGAGCTATGTCATCGGACAAAGATCAACTAATGATCTGATGAAGCAGATCGGGACTGGCATGTCCGATATTGCCTTGCAAATGGCTGATGAACTTGACCGCACCATGTGGACACATCGTGGCGAGGTTGCAGTTCTTAGCACCCTTCGTGCCTTGCGCAATCTTGATGATATTGATCAGGTCAATGTCCTTATCAGTCGGTTGCAGCATGAATTGTCGATCTTTACCTGGATTGGTGTTCTTGATGCCGAGGGAAATGTCGTGGCGGCGACCGGTGATATTTTATTAGGCAAAAATATTTCGGCTCGACCAATCTATCAATATGGCAGCAAGGAAGTGTTCATCGGTGATGTTCATGACGCAAAACTATTGGCCAAGGAATTCCCCACCCCGACCGGCGAGCCCTTGCAGTTTGTTGATATTGCCGCACCGCTGTTAAACGATGCCGGGCATTTCAATGGTGTTCTGGCGACTCATCTTAGTTGGGAATGGGCAAATATCGTCCGACGCAGTCTGTTTTCCGGTCTGGGATTGCATCGTAATGTTGATATTTTTGTCATTAGTGCAAATGGCACAATCTTGCTGGCGCCCGATATTGTGATGAGGGGGCAAACGCTTGAACTTGATATTTTTGATGAAGCTCGGAAATCTCATGTCGGTTGGAAAATTGCAGAATGGCCCGATGGTAAGGATTACCTGACCGGGTTTGGCCCCGCAGACGGCCATCTTGATTATGCCGGACTTGGGTGGTCGGTTCTGGCTCGTCAGAACGTGGAAACGGCTTTAACGCCTGTGACCGAATTGCGAACTGATATTCTGGGTGTTGGGCTTGGTCTTGCGGCTTTGTTCAGTCTGATTGCCTGGTGGGGGGCGGGCTATGTTGTTGGCCCGTTGGTGAAAATCGCCCATGCCGCCGGACAGCTCAAACGCGGCGAAATTGACAACTTGCCGGACGTAACAGGCGCGCGTGAGATTAATATTCTGTCGCATAGTTTGCGCAGTTTGGTGATCAAGTTAACCGAAAAGGACACTGCCCTTGGCGAGATGAAGCATATCGCGCATCACGATCCGCTTACCGGGTTGGGCAATCGGCTGGCGCTGGATGTTTATTTGGAACATGCATTGGCACAAGCCAATCGCCAGCGTAGCAGATTGGGTATTCTTGCCCTTGATCTTGATGATTTCAAGTTGATCAATGATCGGCTGGGGCATGCCGCTGGGGATGAAGTTTTGTGTGAAGTTGCTCGCCGGTTGCGCCGATGTGTGCGCGGTGGTGATCTGGCCGCACGTATCGGTGGGGACGAAATGGTTATTGTTGCCCATTTGGGCGACGGTGGCGAACAGGAAGTGCGTGTGTTTGCCGAACGCATTCTTGGTGACATTGTGATGCCATTCATCACGGGCGGTCATCGTGCGTCGATCAATGTCAGTATAGGCATTGGCATTTATCCCGAACACGCCATGTCAGCAGACACTCTGTTGGAAAAAGCAGACCAAGCGCTTTATGTGGCGAAAAGCAAGGGCAAGCATTGTTACGTGATCTATGGTGAGGAACAGCGCAACCAAAATTCCGGTTCACGCGCCTAAGGCGGTGTTGCCGTAATATTCTTTGTTGGGTACTCAAATACTTGACTTGGCGGGCATTGCTGCGCATTAAGCAAAACATGACCATTTCATCAGAAACCGAACTGGAACATTTGCGCCGTATTGGACGGATTTGCGCGCGCGCCCGCGATGTGATGGGTGCGGCAGCAGTTGTTGGCATAACAACTGCTGAACTTGATGCCATTGGCCGCAAAATCCTTGCAGATGCTGGGGCGATATCTGCACCCGAAAGTCAGTATGATTTTCCCGGGGCAACCTGCATCAGTGTGAACGAAGAAGTTGCCCATGGCATTCCCGGTGATCGGGTTCTGGCCGATGGTGATTTGATCAACATCGATGTTTCAGCCTCACTCGAGGGCTATTTTTCCGATACTGGAGCCAGTTTTATTGTCGGAACGCCGCGCCCGGAAATCGAAAAGCTGTGTTTTGATGGCAAAAAGGCAATGTGGGCGGGGATCAAGGTTGTGCGCGACAAGGCCCCGATCCGTGAAATTGGGCTTCGGATCGAAAATTTTGCCAACAAGGGTGGTTATAGCCTGATTAAAAACCTTGCCAGTCATGGCATTGGAAAATCATTGCACGAACATCCCCATACCATCCCGACATGGGATGACCCACAGGAACGGCGGTCCCTTAAAAAGGGGCAGGTGATCACGATTGAACCGTTCCTGTCCTATGGCGCGAATTGGGCGCTTGAGGGCGAGGATGGTTGGACGCTTCTTGCCGATACCGGTGCGCCCACGGTGCAATACGAACATACCCTTGTGGTAACACCGCGCGGCCACGAGATCATGACCCTGAGCGCCTAGATCGTGGATCCGCGTTTTTATAGCGCGCCGCATCTCCAAATATGAAAAGGCCGTCCGAAACCATCCGGACGGCCTTTTGATTCATGGTTTGATGCCACATGCCTTGCGGGCAATCAGGCGCCGTATCGGGCCTTGGCTTCGCGGCGGCGTGCATGCAGAACCGGTTCGGTATAGCCGTTTGGCTGTTCGCGACCCTTGAACACCAGATCACAGGCCGCGGCAAAGGCAACGCTGTCATCGAAATTCGGGGCCATGTTGCGGTATTCCGGATCGCCTTCGTTTTGTTTGTCAACGATGGCGGCCATGCGCTTCATGGTTTCCATCACTTGTTCTTTGCTGCAAAGCCCGTGATGGAGCCAGTTGGCAATGTGCTGGCTGGAAATACGAAGTGTTGCCCGGTCTTCCATCAGGCCGACATTATTAATGTCGGGTACTTTGGAACAGCCAACCCCGCTATCGATCCAGCGAACAACATAGCCAAGGATGCCTTGGGCGTTGTTATCAAGTTCAGCCTGGATTTCGCTTGGCATCGGGTTGATGTCGCCAAGGCGCGGGATCGACAGGATATCATCAAGGCTGGCGCGGTCACGCTTGCCGATTTCGTCCTGAACCGCACGAACATCAATCTGATGATAATGCATGGCATGCAAGGTCGCGGCGGTTGGCGATGGAACCCATGCGCAATTTGCCCCGGCTTTTGGATGGCCGATTTTGGCGGTCATCATTTCGGCCATACGGTCCGGTTTGGCCCACATGCCTTTGCCAATCTGGGCAATGCCTTTCATGCCGCATTCAAGGCCGACATCGACATTCCAGTTTTCATAGGCTGAAATCCAGTACTGGTCTTTCATCGCTTCCTTGCGAACGACCGGGCCTGCTTCCATGCTGGTGTGGATTTCATCGCCAGTTCGATCAAGGAACCCGGTGTTGATGAAAACAACACGCTCCTGTGCTGCACGGATGCATTCCTTAAGGTTCACCGTTGTGCGGCGTTCCTCGTCCATGATGCCAACCTTAAGGGTGTTTTCTGGCACCTCGATTGTCTTTTCGACAAAGGCAAACAGATCGTTGGTCAACTGGACTTCTTCGGGACCGTGCATTTTCGGTTTAACGATATAGACGCTGCCATGACGGGAATTTGAAAGCTCGTTCTTGCCTTCGACGTCATGCTTGGCGATCAACCCGGTGATCATCGCATCCATGAAACCTTCGGGCACTTCGTTGCCTTTGGCATCAAGGATGGCATCGGATGTCATCAGATGGCCGACATTGCGCACCAGCATCAGGCTGCGTCCGGGCAGGACAACATCATTGCCATCAAACCCCTGATAGGTCCGGTCCGGGTTCAGACGGCGCGTGACTGTCTTGCCACCTTTCTCGAAGCTTTCGGAAAGCGTACCTTTCATCAGGCCAAGCCAGTTGCGATAGACAACAACTTTGTCCTCGGCATCGACGGCGGCGACGGAATCTTCGCAATCCTGAATGGTTGTCAGGGCGGATTCCATGATCACATCACAAACGCCCGCGGCATGGGTTTTGCCAATCGGGTGGGATGGATCAATCCGAATTTCGAGATGCAGGCCATGATTGCGCAGCAAGATTTCTGAAAGTGCACCGTCTTTTTCATTATAACCGATGAATTGCGACGGCTGTGCAAGCGAGGTTTCAGATCCGTCCGAAAGGGTCACAACCAGTGTCCACCAGCCAGAACCATCTTCGCGAACTTCGTATTTGGTGACGTCGGCATGATTGCCATTGGCAAGTGGCGTTGCCTGATCAAGGAATTTAGCGGCATAGGCAACAACCGCAGCCCCGCGCTTGGCGTTAAAGCCTGCGGTCTTTTCCTTGCCGTCTTCGTCACCGATGACATCGGTGCCATAGAGTGCGTCATACAGGCTGCCCCAGCGCGCATTTGCAGCGTTCAGGGCATAACGTGCATTCATCACCGGCACAACAAGCTGCGGACCGGCAACGCGGGCGACTTCGGGATCGACATTGGTGGTCGAAATATAAAAGTCTTCGCCCTCGGGCAGGAGATAGCCAATCTCGGTCAGGAATTCCTTATAGGCAACCGGGTCACGGGCCTGATCCTGACGCGATAAATGCCAATCGTCGATTTTGGCCTGCAATTCGTCGCGCTTTGCCAGCAATGCCTGGTTACGTGGACCCAGCTCGGTCACCAGCTTTTCAAACGATGCCCAGAACTGATCGGCCGAAAGACCGGTGCCGGGGATGATTTCGTTGGCAATCAGATCATGCAGAACCGTTGCGATCTGAAGGCCGCCTTTTTTGATGCGTTGGGTCATATTTCCTCTCGACAGGCTTGGGTCTTGCGCAAGGCCGGATGTGACCGGACGCATATGTTTGTCACAACATATGGGCTGGATGCGGGCCGGGTCCACAGGCGGTTTCAAATTTATGGGATGTTTTCCATATTGTGGAAACAATCCCGAAGCCGGTAAATTCAGTGCTGCGCGCTGTCATACAGGTGTAGCACTGTGTGGTTATAGGTCCTGACCCTAGCGTTTGTTGTCGTTCGGGTCTGTGATGCCTGCGTTGATATTCATCATATCGCTGGTTTGCGCGTCACGGGTTTCTGTTTCTGGATGGGCAATATCACCAGCCCGATCACTCGCAACAGATTCACTGCCATCAGTCTCTTCGATAATGTCATCCGTGATCGGGGACATTTCAAGTGCCATAGGGGTTGTCCGCGGCACGGCAACGAAATGCCCCTGTTCCGCGATTGTGATGCTACGGCCAAAGCCTGCGCGATATATCGCAAAGCTTCCGACCAATACGCCGACAATCGAAAACAGTACCGGCATGGCCCATGGTCCGAAATGGCCAATGGCAAGTGACCCGATGATTGGCCCGGTTGCCGCAGTGGCCCCGTAAATGATCAAAAGACCACCCGATGCTGATACGATCTGATCCGGTTCAAGGTAGTCGTTCACATAGGCAACCGACAGGCCGTAAATCGGCATGATGAACACGCCAATGATACCGCCCCAGATGGTCAGGTTATTGCGGACAATTTCCGGTGCGATCAGGGGAAAGGCCCCGCTGATCGCAAGGCCGATTAACACGGCAATCATCACGTATTGGCGCGGGACAATGTCGGAAAGGCGGCCAATCGGCCACTGCATGATCATGCCGCCAAAAATGACAAAGGCCATGAAACTGGCAACGTCATTGGTTGCAAGGCCAAGTTCGGCGGCAAAGATTGGTCCAACACCGTAAATGGCGCCAGACAGGAACCCGCTGCCAGCGGCGGCAACAAAGCCAAGTGGGGAAATACTATACAAGCGGCGGAACTTCATGCGTTCGCCACTGACGGCGGCGGGCGGTGGTTGCCGTGTCAGGGCAATTGGCACCAGAGACAAAGACAAAAGAACCGATGCAAGTGTAAACAGTTCAAAACTGCGAATCGGGGAAACATTCAATAACAACTGCCCAATCGCCAACCCGGCCAGCGATACGGTCATATAGGCGGCAATCATGCTGCCGCGTGACTTGTTGTCGACCTGTTCGTTCAGCCAGCTTTCAATCACCAGATAAAGTGCCGAAACGCACAGACCGGTCATCGCGCGGAACAAAGACCATGTCAGGGGATCGACAAAAACGGCATGTAAAAGTGTAATTGCCGACCCGGTCGATGCCAGGGCCGCAAAGGTGCGGATATGACCAACCCGGTTCACAAGCCCGGCGCCCCAGATGATGCCGCCGATAAAACCGGCATAATAGGATGCCATGATGATACCGGTATAAATCGGTGCAAATCCCTCGGCCGAGGCACGCAGTGCCAGCAACGAGGATTGCAAGGATGCCCCGGTATTAAGCGTGAAGGCTGCAAACAGTGTTGCAGACAATGCAATAAGTAGGGCAACCGGCGAACGCGGCATCGAATCCTCGCGGTGGTATGGCGTTACAGGCACTACCCTGCGCAAAGGTCTGGAACCCTGTCAATCTTTACAAGGTGCTGATACGAAAGGCGTTGTGGCATGTAAGGGGCATCTGACGGATCGAACGTTGCGGTAACTATAATGTTCCCGTGAAATGCGCAGATTGCTTTAGAACCAAAGCTCTGCCGCGAATAGCACGGGTTTTGCGCAACTGCTATGTAAAATTGCGTGAAACTCGGCAGTGCAAAGTCAGGTTTTGCAAATAACCGGCTTGACCTTGGCGTGCCCGATGGGCTCTATGATTTTCAATTGGATACAATTTGCCAAAATCAGCCGGAAAAGAGGCGGGTTTTTGCGTTGATCGCCACCAATGGCCCGATCCGCATCCAAGTTCGGTAATTGCAAACCGACCGGCGTTCGGGACCAGCAAGGGGAGGAAACCTTGAAAATTCTTCGTACAATCGGCGCGATTGCGACCGGTATCATTGCCTTTTCATCCGTGACTGCCGCACAGGCAGAAACCCGTGTGACTCTGAAATCGGCCAAGGCAGCTTCATCTTACTATCAGATGGCCGCCCAATTCGCCGAAGCCATGAAAACCGGCACGGATGGCAACATCATTGTGACCGTCGAAGAAAGTCAGGGATCCGTCCAGAACGTGATGGAAGCATCGGTGCGTCCGGGCAATTACGTTTTCACCAGCCCGCCCGCCCTGATTGGCTTGGCACAGGCTGGCAAGGGGGCCTTTGAAGGGCGCCCGACCGAAAAATTCAACGAAATCCGTGCCCTGTTCCCGATTCCATCGCTGACCATGCATTTTGTTATGCGTGCCGATGCGGGTGTTACCGATTTTGCCGGTCTTGCGGGCAAAACCATTTTGCTGGGCAAGGGATCGTTTGGCGCCAAGGAAGGCGAGAAATATCTTGGTCTGTTTGGTTTGACCGATACGGTTAAATTGGCCGAGGCTGAACTTTCTAACGCGGTTGCCGCCCTTAAAAACGGTCAGATTGACGGGTTTGTAACGGCCGGTTCCTGGCCTGCGCCGAATGTGATCGAAGCCGCAGCGGGAACCGATGTGACCGTTCTGTCGCTTTCTGATGACGAACTTGCCAAAACCAAACGCGATCTGACGGTGATCCCGGCCGGTACTTATAATGGTCAGGACAGTGATATCCGGACTTCATCCTTGTCCGTTGTTGCCTATGCGACGACCCAGATGGATGATGAAACCGCCTATCAGTTGACCAAAACCTATTGGGATCAGAAATCGAAAATGGGCGCAAATGCCGCATGGTGGAAGGGTGTTACCCAGGACATGCTTGTTAATATCAAAGGCAAAATCCATCCCGGTGCACTGCGTTTTTATGCCGAATCCGGTTTTCCGGTTGGCGATGATCAGCGTTAATCGCAGATCGAAATAGTGTTGATGACAGGCCCGGCAATCCCAGCCGGGCCGTTCTTTATCTGAGACTGACGTTCAGGATGACAATGTCTGCTGTTTCCCGGCCCTTCTGGATTGCGCTTGGCGCGGTTTCCATCGGTTTTCATCTTTGGCTGATTTTTTCCGGGCTTGTGCCCAATCTGATCAGCCGGCCGCTGCATATGGCGCTGGCCTTGCCATGGGCGTTGGTTTTTGTTGCCAAAACACCCCTGCAAAAGATCAGCGGACTGATCCTGACGGTGATCGGACTTGGTGCATGTTTGTGGGTGGCGATCAATCACAGCATGCTGGGCGACCAATACGGGTTCCTGATCGGCAATATGCAGATCGCAATATCCTTTGCTCTTTTACTCATTGTTCTTGAAATGGCGCGCCGTGCGATTGGCTGGCCCTTGCCGATGGTGGCGACAATTGCACTGCTTTACGGGTTTTACGGCGAATGGGTTCCCGGCGAATTTGGCCATGCCGGACTGCCACTTGAAAGCATGTTGGGCACTCTGACGATTGCCGAAGGCGGCCTTTGGGGCAGTTTGACCGGTGTTTCGGTTAGTATCGTTGCGATCTTTGTGATCTTTGGCGCGATACTTAACGCGGGCGAAGCCGGTCAGGGCTTTATGAATGTTGCCGGTGCGGCGGCGGGCCGTTTGCGCGGTGGTGCGGCCAAGGTTTCGGTGATTTCCTCTGCCTTGTTTGGATCGATTTCCGGGTCGGCATCGGCCAATGTGGCCTCCACCGGGGCGATTACTCTTCCGGCGATGACCAAGCTTGGCTATCCCAAACGTCTGGCGGCGGCGGTTGAAGCGGTTGCATCGTCGGGCGGACAGATCATGCCGCCTTTGATGGGGGCGGGTGCCTTTGTCATGGTTGAACTGACCGGGCGTCCCTATGTCGATATCATGGTTGCGGCAATCTTGCCCGCGACCCTGTATTTCCTGGCCGTTTGGGTCGGGATTAATGCTTTTGCCCAGCGATATGACCTGCCGGGTGTCCCCGAACACGATCGGCCTGATACACGTGCGGTGATTGTGACATCGGCCTTCTTCCTTGTGCCGTTTGGTGTTTTGTTATGGGGCATGTTTGGCGGTGGATATACACCGCAATATGCCGCCTGTCTGGCGATGTTGGCCGGGGCGGTCTTGCTGTTTTTTGACGGTAGATTGCAGTTTGACCTTAAGCGCACAGGTGAACGTTTTACCGAGGTTTGTCTTAGTGCAGGCCGACAGGTATCGATGATTGCTTCGATTATCTTATGTGCATCCATTGTGATCGGGGTTCTGGGCCTGACCGGGCTTGGAGTTAAGATCACATCGCTTTTGTTGTCCGGGTCGGGTGGGATGCTTTGGCCAGCATTGCTGTTAACTGCGTTGGCGTGCCTTATTCTTGGTATGGAAGTTCCGACCACCGCGGCCTATGTGATTTGTGTTTCGGTTGCCGGGCCTGCCTTGATTGAACTGGGGCTTGATCCGCTTCAGGCGCATTTATTTGTGTTCTGGTTTGCCTTGCTTTCGACCATTACCCCGCCAGTTTGCGGGGCGGTGTTTATCGCCGCTGGCATGGTCGAGGAAAACTGGCTTAAGGTTGCGGGCACCGCAATGGCGCTTGGCATTGGGCTTTATATTGTGCCACTGGCGATGGTGGCGAACGGATCACTGATTGATCTTGGGGGGCATCCGCTTTGGGCGATTGCCGCCGGGCTTAAGGTCGCGGTCGGTCTGACGGCGATTTCCTATGGCATTATTTCACCCCGGCACATTGTGACCCGGATCGGATTGGTTACGATAGGCATGATCGCAATTTTTGCGGTGGGGTTCTAAAGATAAAAAAATGGCCGACGATTTTCACGTCGGCCATTTTTTGTTTATGCATCGGGTTAAACCCGGCCACTTCGCGGCCCGGCAAAGAACCAGATAATCAGACCAAGAACCGGCAGGACCAGAATCAAAACCGTCCACAGGACTTTTGATCCGGTGCTGGCACCGCTGCCCATTACATTGATGATTGCCCAGATATCGGCAATCAGAATGATCAGTCCAAGAATTCCACCATATTCAAGCATAACCCAACCTCGTTTTTATGTGTCAAAAGACATTCATTCCATTCGGTATTCCTATGACCCAAACGATTGGGATCGAAAGTTGTTCCCGGATAAATTGTTTTCACAATATGGGATCGACCTGTGTCTGGATTGTGGCCGACACGGAATATGTTTTAGGCGACCTGTCCGGCGGACCAGCCTGATGACCAAGCCCATTGGAAATTGAAACCGCCAAGATGGCCGGTAACATCGACGACCTCGCCGATGAAATAAAGGCCGGGCACATCGCGACATTCCATGGTTTTTGATGACAGTGCATTGGTATCGACCCCGCCAATCGTGACCTCGGCCGTGCGGTATCCTTCGGATCCCTGTGGCATGACCGACCATTGATTGACGTCAGTGGCAAGGGCGCGCAGGGCCTTGTCGCCAGTTTCGCCAATCGGGCGGTCAAGGCCATGGCGGGCCGTAATCATTTGCGCCAGACGGTTGGGCAGGATACGCGACAGCACATTATGCACCGCTTGTTTCGGGTTTTCAGATTTGGCCGATTTTAGAACGTCAAACGCGTCTTCTTCGGGATTAAGGTTGACGGTGATCGCATCGCCTTCATCCCAATAGGACGAAATTTGCAGGATCGATGGGCCGCTTAGGCCGCGATGGGTAAACAGCAAGCCTTCCCGGAACTGCTTTTTGTTGCATTGAACAATTGCATCAACCGAAATACCTGAAAGCTGGCCCAGATCGGCCCGCGTGTCGGGATCAAAGGTCAATGGCACAAGGGCCGCGCGTGTGGGCACAATATCAATCCCGAATTGACGGGCAATCTGATAGCCAAAACCGGTTGCGCCGATTTTCGGGATCGACAAACCACCGCAGGCCACGACAAGTGATTGGCAGGTCCATTGTGCGCCGGTGCGCGTCGTCACATCAAACCCGTCATCATCGCGTTTGATGATATTGCTGATTTCGGTATTCATGCGCAGCTCGACATCTGCCGCGTCGCATTCATCAAGCAGCATATCAATGATCTGAAAGGATGAGTCATCGCAAAACAGCTGGCCCAGCGTTTTTTCGTGCCAGGCAATGTTATAGTGATTCACCAGTTCAAGGAAATCATACTGGGTGTAACGTTTGAGTGCCGAAACACAGAACCGTTTGTTTTGTGACAGGAAGTTTTCCGGGCTGGCATGCAAATTGGTGAAGTTGCAGCGCCCGCCACCGGAAATCCGGATTTTTTCGGCCGGTTTTTCGGAATGGTCAACAACCACGACGGATCGGCCGCGCTTGCCGGCTTCAATCGCACACATCAGACCGGCGGCACCGGCGCCGATTACAAGGACATCAATCTTCTTCACGCAACAAGGCCAATCTCTTGGGGAAACAGACCTGCCTTATACGAACAAAATGGCACTCTGTCAGCGTTTGTCCGTGGTTGTTGGCGTCATGAAATGTTTGCGAGGGATGTCTCAGGCGTAACGTTGCTTGTCGATGCCGGGTTGGCTTGCCGGTGAGGATGTGTCGTCCTCGGTGATTTGACGTTCGGTTGCAACCTGATTGCGGCCCCTTGCCTTGGCAAGATAAAGTGCCTTGTCGGCCCGTTCGATAAAACGCCCCAACGGTTCACCGAGTTCAAATGTACTGGCGCCGATCGATACGGTGACCTGGCCCAGTTCCTGATGACGGCTGCGGCTGACGACCTTGCGGGTTTCAATGTTGTGCCGGATATGTTCGGCCAATTGACGGGCACAGCCAAGGCCGGTCTTTGGCAGGATGACGGCGAATTCCTCGCCGCCATAACGTGCGGCGGTATCGCGGCCTTTGACATTTTGTTGCAGGGTTTGCGCCATCAGGCGGATGACCTGATCCCCGGCCTGATGGCCATGGGTATCGTTAAAAGTCTTGAAGTGATCAATATCGATCAACAGCAAGCTCAGCGGTTTACCCGATTCCATCGATTGCATGGCGGCATCACGCAATTGCAGGTCAAATGCCTTGCGATTGGCAATCCCGGTGAGCGCGTCGGTCATTGCCTCGCGCTTCATGTCTTCAAGGTCCTGGCGCAGTTTTGAAATTTCGCTCGACGTATGATCAAGACGGGTTTCAAGGATGTGGTTTACGTCTTCAATCTCGCGTGTGGCGCCCAAAAGCGTGGTTAACGCCTGTTCAAGATTGTTGAAATCCTTGTCGCCGATATATTCACAAAAATGATCCAGCGCCAGACCATAGGCCCGGGTATCAATCCCGGCATTGCGGACGGTTTCCAGAATGGATGTCAGTTGAATGCGCAGGTCTTCGGATATCTGGGAAACGATTTCGCGTTCGCGCACATTGTCAAAAAAGCGCGCAAACAGATCGCGGCATTGCAATTCGTCAAATTCGCGATGATTGCTGCGCAGGATATCAATCGTTTGCCGCAGGTCGGGTTTCTCTCCGGACAGGTAATTGTAAAAGATCGTGAAATTGTTGGGATGCGCAACAACGCCCAGCTCGGCCATTAGGGCGAGCGCGGTTTTTGACAACTCCTGTGCCTTATCCGGGCTGGTGGCGTAGTCAACCATGAATACCTGTGCGAATTTCCAAAAAATGTATGTTTGGGTAGTGGCAATATATCGTTACAGTCCAAGAATAACGTTGATTTGGATCATGATTGAATTTGGTTCATAAGGAACCCGACAGAAAATAAAATCGATACAGGGATACAGCGCGATATGACGTTACGGTTCAAGCAGTTCGCCACTTTGGTGTTCATGACAATGGTTGTGTTGATTGCACCACCGGTCACGGCACAGGAGGGTATGGGGGCTGTTTCTGAAAAAACCGAGAACACATCAAGCGATGCTTTTCCACCGGTTGATTATCGCCCGCTTGATCCGGTGGAACGGACTAATTTTCCGCCCCTGATGGAACGTTATGTTTTGGACGAACTGAAGTCTCTGCGTACGGAAATGCAGGGGATGCGTGCTGAATTGTTGCGCGAAGTTGTCAATCGTCAGCTTGAAGCAATCGACAAGGCAATTTCCTATTCTTCGAACACGGTGACTTATTTCTTCTATTTTGTGGCGGCCGTTGGTGCGTTGCTGACCATGCTGGGTTGGCAGTCTTTGCGGGAGCTGAAATCAAGTGTTCGAAATCTTGCGGATACCGAATTGCGCCGTCTGGCTGGCGAATTTGAGGTCCGTCTGAGCACGCTAGAGGACGAATTGCGCGAAAAAAGCATGATGATCAACGATCATCAGCATGAAATTGAACGCACCCAAGCCATCCATGCTTTTTGGCTGCAGGCCGATAAGGTAACCAATCCGCGCTCCAAGATCGAGATCTACGACCAGATTCTTGAACTGTCACCGGGCGATCCGGAAGTCATGGCCTATAAGGCCGATGCCGCCCTGCAACTGGGGGATCGCGATTGGGCGCTTAGCCTGTGTAACCGGCTTCTGGCCGAGGCCCCTGATAATGCCAATGGCTATTACCAGCGCGCCTGTGCCAATGCCGGTCTTGGTTACAAGGAAGCTGCTCTTGCTGATTTGCAGCGTGCGGTCGCCCTTTCCGATGCCATGCGCCAACCGGCCTGGACCGAGGTTGAGTTTGAACCGCTTCGTGATTTGAAGGAGTTTGAGGAAATTCTGGGTGGTCAGGATCGGGCACCAAATTATAACCCGGCCCAGCCCCCAAGCTAGCCCCCATCACCTGGTGAATAGATCACCCGTAATTATCCGGAAAATGGGGGTGGTTTTTGCTCGTTTTGAATGGTGTGGCTGTACGAAAAACCCCCGGCAATATGGATCGCCGGGGGGGAGATCATCAAACCGTCAGGTCGGGTTAACTGGCCAGTTCGTTCCAAAGCGGATGGATCGGCGCAACGTCGTTCTCAATCTCGCTGAACCGGGCATCGCAATCAAAGAAGAAGTTATCAGCAAGGTCGTCATTGACCTGTGAAACTTCGCCAACGATAACCGGGCCCTTGCCTTCTTCACCGTAAAAACGATGCACAAGGGTGCGTGGCAATGTCACGCTTTGTCCGGCTTCAAGCACAACTTTGCCACCAGCGGGCAGAATATTGAGCTTGCCATCGGTTCGGACATGAACATCATTGACCATATCCATTTTGCCATCATCGGTCAGGTTACACAGTTCAATCACCAGATTGCCGCCACCGCGTACAATGATGTCTTCCATTTTGACTTTGTGGTAGTGCCAAGGGCATTCCTGATTTTCACCGACAATCATGATTTTTTCGGCATAGGGCACTTCGCCCGGCTGGCGCAGAATACCATTGCGCAGGCAAAACAGGATCAGGCCGCGTTTTGCAAAATCGCCTTCGCCGTAATCGGTAACATCCCAGCCCATCTGATGGGTTCGGCACCATTTTGCAAGATCGGGGTTTTCGTCCCATTGCGCCGGGGAATAATGCCCCCAAAAAGGTAACTTAAAGGAAATGGATTCGAACAGTTCCTTGGCATGCGTGATATGTGCATTGATATCGGAACGGCGCATGGACGACCTCGTAAAACTTGTGCATGTTTAAAATGATTTGGCCGCGCGATGCGCAGGCGTTGCAGGCTTTTAACATGATAGGTCTTTGAATGCGACTGAATTTGAATGCATTCAATCATGGAGTATTTCGTTCAGTTTCGATCTGAAATGACGGCCCTGATTTTGTCGATATTGTTGCGTCTGATAAACTTTCAAATACAAAAATTCTATGTTCAGCCAAGCAACAATAATCAGGGAAACATCGGCATGTCGTCTTCTTCGGGTTTTGCAAAATTTATCGCCGCCTTGGTGGTCAGTGCCGGTATCGCCGGAGCCGGTTGGTTGGTCGGCAAGGGTTTGTCGGATATGCGCGCTCTTGATCGTTTTGTCACGGTCAAGGGGTTGGCCGAACGCGATGTGATCGCGGATCGTGCGGTTTGGCCGATTACCTATGTTGCAACCGATGATGTGCTGCAAAATGCGCAGGCCAAGATCGAAAGCGATACCACGGCCCTTCTGGCGTTTCTTGACACACACGGCATTACCAAGGACATGACCGAACTTCAAAGCTTGCAGGTGACCGATCAACTGGCGCAATCCTATCGTTCGGGCCCGATTGAAAGCCGGTATATCGTCAGCCAGACGATCCAGGTGCGGACCGATAATGTCGATGCGATTGTCGCGGCAACTCAGGATATCGGCAAACTGTTGCAGGGTGGCATCGTTTTGGGCGGACAGGGCTATAACCCCGGGCCAAGCTTTATGTTCACGAAGCTTAACGACATCAAACCGCAAATGATCGCGGCGGCCACGGCGAATGCGCGTGAAAGTGCACAACAATTTGCCATTGATTCCGGGGGGCATTTGGGTGGTATTCGCCGCGCAACCCAGGGATTGTTTCAAATTCTTCCGGCGGATGGCGCGCCTAATATGATGGAAAGCCAGCAGATCAATAAAACCGTGCGCGTCGTCACGACCATGGAATATCTGATCGAGGATTGATCAGGGATATCGCTTGCCCGGTTGACTTGCGCGATAAAAATGCTTCTATGCGCCCCATGGTGCAGCTGATCCTTTTTAATAAGCCGTATGGCGTTTTGACTCAGTTTACCGATCGTGAAAACGGTCGGGCGACTTTGGCTGATTATATCAATCAGCCCGGCGTCTATGCCGCCGGGCGTTTGGACCGTGACAGCGAAGGATTACTGCTGCTGACCGATAACGGGCCGCTTAATGCCGAGATCGCCCATCCGAAATTCAAAAAACCGAAAACCTATTGGGTTCAGGTCGAAGGCGAACCGACGGATGCAGCCTTGGACGCCCTTCGCAATGGGGTTGAGCTGAAAGACGATATGACCCGCCCGGCGAAGGTGCGTCTGATGGACGAACCGGAAAATCTGTGGCCACGCGATCCCCCGGTGCGGTTTCGCAAATCCGTCCCGACAAGCTGGATTGAACTTAGCATCACCGAAGGCCGCAATCGGCAAGTTCGGCGCATGACGGCGGCGGTGGGGTTTCCGACCTTGCGGTTGATCCGCTATTCTATTGGGGATTGGACGCTTGATGATTTGGTGCCGGGTAATTGGCGCGCGATTGAGGTTTCTGCCCCGGAACCGGGCCCGCTGCGCATCACGCCGTTGCGCAAAGTACAGGATCGCAAACCCCAGGACCGAAAACCGGGAAACGGTGATAATGTCGTGCGGCCTGCGCAGCTACAAAAATCACGCAAATATAAACAGCCGCGCGGTGGCAAGCCGCGCACACCAAAAGGATAAAGGCAAATGCTGAGCTATTTGCACGGCTTTCACGCAGGTAATTTTGCTGATGTTCACAAGCATGCTGCCATGCGGATCATCCTTGATTATCTGTGCACAAAGGAAAAACCATTTTGTGTGATCGATACCCATGCCGGATCAGGATGGTACGATCTTGGCAGCAAGCAATCGGCCAAGACCGGCGAATGGAAAAACGGCATCGCAGCGGTGCAGCAAAAAGCCAATCCACCCAAACAAATGCAGCCTTTCCTTGATCAGATCGCAGCCTTTGATCCAATCGCCAAGGGGCGGGATTATGGCGTGTTTGAAGATGATAATCTAACCGGCCCGTTTTATCCCGGATCGCCCTTTATCATGCGCGAAGTTTTGCGCGATCATGATGAAATGATCCTGATGGAATTGCATCCGCGTGAATATGATTTGCTGGAATACAGTGTTGAACGCGACCCGCGTATTCACCTGCATAAACGTGATGGTTACGAAGGGTTGGTTGGTATGATGCCGCCCGCCATTCGTCGCGGGCTTGTCCTGATGGATCCAAGTTATGACGTCAAACAGGATTACCAAAAAGCGGCAAGTTCAATCAAGCGTGCTTGGGAACGCTGGGAAAATGGCATGTTCATGCTGTGGTATCCGATCCTTGAGGCGGGGTTTGATGCTGAATTGCGCGAAAACTTTACCCAGATCAAGGCCAAGGGCGGCGTGCTGTGCGCGGAACTGTCGACCAATCAGGGCGGTGCCAAAGGGCGCATGCGCGGCACCGGGTTGTTGATCATCAATCCGCCATACGGGTTCGATCAACAATTTGATGAAATCGGCCAATGGTTGTGTGATGCGGTGAAACTGCCCGGCCCGGCAACGCATCGGACTCAGTGGCTCGTACCGTCGCAGTAACTGGCGCCGAAAGCCTGTCGTAAAACAAAAGGCCCCTGACATCGTGTTGATGTCAGGGGCCTTTTTACATTGGGATTTGGGTTGTTGATCCTTGCCGGGGTCGTGATGGCGACAAACAAGGTTCGTATGTTGGTTAGGCTGGGGTTCTGTGTTTTCATGTGCAGGCCCCGTCACGCATTGCGATGCGGCGGGCTTTAGGGTAAAGCAGGCCCAACAATGAAAGGCCGTTTCATGCTCCATCCGATTGCCGAAGACCTGATCGCCCATGTTTTGCATCGCGATTCAAACGTCATCGTTTTAAACAAGCCGCCCGGATTGGCGTCGCATGGCGGGCCAAAAACCTATTTCCACGTCGATGCCTATTTGCCGGACCTGAAGTTTGGCATTCAGCCCGAGCCAACACTTGCACACCGGTTGGATCGCGATACGGCGGGATGCCTGTTACTGTGCCGTCATCCGAAATCATCAAAAAAGATCACTCGCCTGTTTACGGAAAAGTTGATCAGCAAAACCTATTGGGCAGTGGTGCGCGGTGCGATGGCCGACGAACATGGCTTTATCGATGCGCCGATTGGCAAGACCAATGATAAAAGCGGCTGGCGCATGCTGGTGCATGAAGACGGGCAGCCATCGAAAACCGAATATCAGGTGCTGGGGCGTGGTAAGGATGCGGATGGTGGCGATATCACATGGCTGGCCTTAACGCCGCATACAGGGCGCACGCATCAGCTGCGTGTGCATCTGGATCATATCGGGCACCCGGTGATCGGTGATCCGTTCTATGGTCGGGGCGATGAAGCGCCGATTTTTGGCGCACCACCGACCTTGATGTTGCTGTCACGGCAAATCATCATACCATTCCATGCAGATCGTGATCCGGTGGTGGTTGATGCTCCGCCGCCGGAATTAATGCGGCCGGGTTTAGAGGCATGCGGCTATGACGGGGACTTTGCCCTGCATGCGGCGTCAATTGATGCTCAGTATAGCGGCGATGACGGAGACGCTGAAAGCGGACAGGAGAGTCTCGATAGTGACGATTGAGGCCATGGCTTCGGCGTCACCTTTGAGCTGTCGTGCCAGAATATAGGCATTCCCCGCGCAGGGCATTCCGGCGTAAAGCACACCCATCGCCAGGACCATACCGTCAATTCCGGCAAGATGCAGGGCAATGCCGGTGATGAACGGCAGCACGGCCAGCTTGATGGACGTGGACAGTGCAATTGCACCAAGCGCCTGTTTATCAAGGACAAAGCGAAGACCGGCCCCGACCGATAACAGGCTGAGCGGCAAGGCCGCAGTTTTAAACAGGGCGGCGGTATTTTCAATCGGCAGGGGCACGTGAATATTGCTGATATTCAGGATGGCACCCGCCCCCGCAGCAATAATGATCGGGTTTTTGGCAAGCCCCATCAGGATGCGTTTAAAGCTGCCTGTGCCCCCGGCAAAGGCATTGAGCACGATAACACCGAGCATATTGGTCACAATCACCATAATCGCAACAAAGACAATCGCCAGCGCCAAGCCATCGCTGCCATAAAGCGCATCGGCAACGGCCAGCAAGACATAGCTGTTGTAACGTACTGATCCCTGAAAGATGGATGTGAAAAGCGGCGTGTTGCGTGTGATCAGAGGGCGCAGCAATAACAGGGCGGCAGCCAGACCAAGGGTCGCGGCAAGTGTTATCGTCACCGCAGTACCCGCGTGGCCGGAACTGAAATCGGCCCGATAGATTTCCACCATCAGAAGCGACGGCAACAACAGGTAATATGTTAGCCGATCAATTCCGGCCCAGATATCGGACCCGGTGATCAGATAGCGTTTCAGCGCCGCACCGACAAGAATGGCGGCAAAGATCGGGAAGATGGCAGCGATCAGGTCATAAGCAAGTTGCATGGGGTGGTCGCCGTTTTGTCAGGATGACGGTCAAAGCCAATGGGGCGGGCGATGGGGGGCTGAGGGGGCTAAATAACCGGATCCTCAGAGTTTGCGGTTTTGGTAGTCGGCAAAAACCTGTTCCGGGGAATGGCCGCGATATTCTTCGCAGATTTCTTCGAATTTTGGATTGCTGATCAAAAGGTCTGCGGTGCTGCGATTACACGCAATCGGCACTTCATACATATTGGCCAGCCGGATCAGGGCGCGGACATCAACGTCATGGGGTTGAGGTGTCATCGGATCGGTGAAAAAGAACATGGCCTGTAATTCACCATGGGCAATCATCGAACCCAATTGCTGATCGCCGCCAAAAGGCCCGCTTTTAAGCGCGACAATATCAAGATCGGGGAAGCGTTCCTGAAGCACGCGACCGGTGGTGCCGGTCGCAAAAATCCGGCTACCGGCGAATTGTGCCTTGTGGGTTGCCAGCCAGTCGGCCATTTCACGTTTGCGGCGATCATGGGCAACAAGTCCGATCGATAAAGTCATTGATGCGATCCTCTGGCTGGAATTCTAAATCATCATACAAAATAAGCCCGTATCTGGCAGGGCTTATTTAATCATCATACAAAATAAAACGGCCGTCCCATCGGGACGACCGTTTCGATTATCCGATGACGGATAATATTACATGTGGATTGCGCGTTTGTCCGCGTCCATTGCCGCTTCCTTGACAGCTTCGCCAAGGCAGGGATGGGCGTGGCAGGTGCGTGCGATGTCTTCGGCGGATGCGCCGTATTCCATCGCCAGAACCACTTCGGCAATCAGATCGCCAGCAGCCGGGCCGACAATATGCGCGCCGACAACACGGAGCGTTTTCTTGTCTTCAAGGATTTTGACAAAGCCTTCGGTGCTTTCCATTGCTTTGGCGCGACCATTGGCGGTGAAGGGGAATTTGCCAACTTTATAGTCAACGCCTTCTTCCTTCAGCTGCTCTTCGGTTTTGCCAACAGATGCAACTTCCGGCCAGGTGTAAACAACACCCGGGACCTTGTCGTAATCGACATGGCCTGCTTCGCCAGCCAGCATTTCAGCAAGGGCAACGCCATCTTCTTCGGCTTTGTGGGCCAGCATCGGACCGACGATTGCATCGCCGATGGCAAAGATGCCCTGTACGTTGGTCTGGAAGTGCTCGTCGGTTTTAACCCGACCGCGTTCGTCAAGTTCGACACCCGCTTTGTCAAGACCAAGGCCGGTGACAAACGGACGACGACCGATGGCCACCAGAACGACGTCTGCCTTGATTTCCTCGGCATCGCCGCCTTTGGACGGTTCAACCGTCAGGGTCACGCCGGACTTGGTCGATTTTGCACCGGTAACTTTATGGCCCAGTTTGAAGTTGAGCCCCTGTTTGGCAAAGATGCGCTGGGTCTGTTTGACCAGTTCGCCATCCATACCCGGCAGAATGCGATCCAGGAATTCGATCACGGTGACTTCGGCACCAAGACGACGCCAAACCGAACCCAATTCCAGACCGATAACACCGGCACCGATGACAACCATCTTTTTCGGCACTTTCGAAAGAACCAGACCACCGGTCGAGGAGACGATGTTTTTCTCGTCGATCTCGACACCCGGCAATGGGGTGACTTCCGAACCCGTGGCGATCACGATGTTCTTGGCAGTGATGGTTTCTTCGCCGCCATCAAGAAGGGCAACCTTGACCGTGGTTGCCGACGTGATTTCGCCAGCACCTTTGACATAGGTTACCTTGTTCTTTTTGAACAGGAATTCGATGCCCTTAACATTACTGTCAACAACCTTGTCCTTGCGGGCCATCATCTTTTCAAGATTGACCTTGGGTTTGCTGACTTCGATGCCATGGGTATCAAAATGTTTTTCGGCTTCCTCGAACAGGTGCGAGGAATGCAGCAATGCCTTGGACGGAATGCAGCCGACATTAAGGCAGGTACCGCCAAGGGTGCCGCGTTTTTCAACGCAGGCAACCTTAAGACCAAGCTGTGCGGCGCGGATGGCGCAAACATAACCGCCAGGGCCGCCACCGATCACGACAACGTCGTAGTTCTCACTCATGAGTTCTGTGATCCTTTTGTCTGATCAGATGTCGAGCAGAATGCGTTCTGGGTTCTCGATGCATTCCTTGACGCGTACCAGGAACGAAACCGCTTCGCGGCCATCAATGACACGGTGGTCATAGGACAGAGCCAGATACATCATCGGACGAATTTCGACTTTGCCGTCGATTGCGACCGGGCGCATCTGGGTTTTGTGCATGCCGAGGATACCGGACTGCGGCGCATTGAGGATCGGGGATGACAGAAGCGACCCAAAGACACCACCGTTCGAGATGGTGAAGGAGCCGCCGGTCATTTCGTCCATGCCAAGTTTGCCGTCACGGGCACGTTTGCCGAAATCAACAATGGTGCTTTCGAGTTCAGCAAAGTTTTTCTTTTCGGCAGAACGGATCACCGGAACCACAAGACCCTGCGGAGTACCAACGGCAACGCCGATATCGCAGTAGTTTTTGTAGATGAAGCTGGTGCCATCGATTTCAGCATTCACTGCCGGCCATTCATTAAGGGCCGTGGTGCACGCTTTGATAAAGAACGACATAAAGCCAAGCTTTACACCGTGCTTTTTCTCGAAACCGTCTTTGTATTTGTTCCGGCATGCCAGAAGGTTGGTCATGTCCACTTCGTTATAAGTGGTCAGCATGGCCGCAGTGTTCTGGGCTTCTTTCAGGCGGCGCGCGATGGTCTGGCGCAGCTTGGACATTTTGACGCGTTCTTCACCGTCGCGCAGGTCGCGCTCTGGTTTCGGCGCTGCCGGGGCCGCAGCAACCGGTGCAGCGGCACGCGGTGCCGGTTTGCCACCAGCAAGATAATCCATCACGTCGCCCTTGGTCAGGCGGCCGTCTTTGCCGGTTGCCGGAATGGCGGCCGGATCAAGATTATTATCTTCGACCAGTTTGCGCACAGCAGGCGGCAACGGATGATCGGTATTGGCTGTGGTCGCCGCCGCCGGAGCAGCTTTGGCCGGAGCAGCCGCCGGTGTGGCTGCTGCTTTTGGTGCCGGGGCTTCTTCTTTGGCCGGAGCCGCAGCAGCAGTCGTGCCTGCGGCACCTTCGGTGATCATGGCGATCAGGGCGCCGACTTCAACTTCGTCGCCTTCGGCAACGATCAGCTCGGCAATCGCGCCGGAAACCGGGGCGTTGACTTCGACGGTGACTTTGTCGGTTTCGAGTTCGACAATTGGTTCATCGGCAGCAACAGCATCACCGACTTTTTTGTACCATTTTGCAATCGTTGCTTCGGTAACAGACTCGCCCAGTGCGGGAACTTTAACTTCAGTCGCCATTTTTTCCTCGACCGTTTTTCAATCAGACAGTGTGGGTATGTCTGAATGCGAATGAATTCTGAATGTGCGCAGTCGGACGGGCGATTTCTCGCCCGTCCGTAAAATCATTTTACGCTTAGTGCGGCATCAACCAAGGCTGCCTGTTCGCGCAGATGGGCCTTAAGCAGGCCGGTTGCCGGCGAAGCGGCAGCGGCACGACCGACATAGGTCGGGCGGCTGGTTTTGTGTTTGACGTCAGACAGCACGCCTTCGATACGACGATCGACGAAATACCAGGAACCCATATTTTCGGGTTCTTCCTGACACCAGACCACGTCAGCGTTCGGATATTTGGCAAATTCTTCTGCCAATTCCTTGGCCGGCCACGGATAAAGCTGTTCAACGCGAACCAGGGCAACGTCGTCGATGCCACGGTTTTCGCGTTCTGCTGCAAGGTCGTAGTAGATCTTGCCAGCCGACAGGACGATGCGTTTGACTTTTTTCGCGTCGGTCAGTTTGCCAGTTTCACTGATCACAGGTTTGAATGTGGTCCCCGGGCCAAATTCGACCAGTGGGGACACAGCCTGTTTGTGACGCAGAAGCGATTTCGGCGTCATCAGGATCAGCGGTTTACGGAACGAACGACGGATCTGGCGACGCAGAATGTGGTAATAGTTTGCAGGGGTCGTGACGTTGGCCACCTGCATGTTATTTTCACCACAAAGCTGCAGATACCGTTCCAGACGGGCGGAACTATGTTCCGGACCCTGACCTTCGTATCCATGCGGCAACAACATCACCAGACCCGACATACGCAGCCATTTGGCTTCGCCCGAGCTGATGAACTGGTCAATGATGACCTGTGCGCCATTGGCAAAATCACCGAATTGGGCTTCCCACAGAACCAGCGAGTGTGGTTCAGCAAGAGTGATCCCGTATTCAAAGCCCAGAACACCGGCTTCGGACAGGGGCGAGTTGAGAATCTCAGCTTCGGCCTGACCGGTTCGGATGTTGTTGAGCGGGGTGTATTTTGCCTCGTTGGTCTGATCGATCAGCATGGCATGACGTTGGGAGAAGGTCCCACGCTGGCAATCCTGACCGGACAAACGAACCGGAGTGCCTTCGCACATCAGGGTGCCGAATGCGAGTGCTTCACCGGTTGCCCAGTCAATGCCTTCGCCGGTTTCAAACATCTTCGCCTTGGCTTTTAGCTGGCGAAGGATCTTTTTGTTGATGTCGTATTCGCTGGGCGGGGTTGAAAGAGCCCGGCCAACGTCTGCAAGAAGTTCATTGTCGACACCGGTTTCACCGATCCAGTCCGCGTCTTCGCCATGGCTTGACGCCATGCCTGACCATTTGCCTTCGAGCCAGTCCGCCTTGTTCGGGCGGTATGCTTCGGAAGCTTTGAACTCGTCATCAAGATGGTTCTGGAATTTCTTGTCCAGTTCCTTGACGCGTTCTTCGGTCAGCAGGCCTTCCTTGATCAGCTTTTGTGCATAAATGTCCTTGGTGGTCGGATGTTTACCGATCACATCGTACATTTTTGGCTGGGTGAAGGCCGGTTCGTCGCTTTCGTTATGACCAAAGCGGCGATAGCAGAACATGTCGATCACGACGTCTTGTTTGAATTCCTGACGGAATTCGGTCGCGATGCGTGCGGCGTGAACCACTGCTTCGGGATCATCACCATTCACATGGATGATCGGTGCCTGAACGACTTTGGCAATATCCGAACAATACGGCGATGAACGACTGTCGGTCGGCTTGGTCGTGAACCCGATCTGGTTGTTGACCACAAAGTGGATCGTACCGCCGGTACGATAACCCTTGAGGTGCGACAGATCGAAGGTTTCAGCGACAAGGCCCTGACCGGCAAAGGCCGCATCCCCGTGCAGAAGGATACCCATAACCTGCTCGCGGGCGGTGTCTTTGCGCTGTGACTGTTTGGCGCGGACCTTGCCCAGAACGACGGTGTTAACCGCTTCGAGGTGGGATGGGTTCGCAGTCAGTGACAGGTGGACAATGTTGCCGTCAAATTCGCGGTCGGCCGATGTGCCAAGGTGATATTTAACGTCACCCGAGCCCATCACGTCTTCCGGCTTGGACGGATTGCCCATGAATTCCGAGAAGATTGCCTGGAACGGTTTGTTTAAAACGTTCGCGAGAACGTTCAAACGGCCACGGTGCGGCATGCCGAACACAACCTCGCGGATGCCAAGCTGGCTGCCACGTTTGAGGATCTGTTCAAGAGCCGGCATCAGGGCTTCGCCACCATCAATGCCGAAACGCTTGGTGCCGACATATTTGGTGTGGAGATAGTTTTCAAAACCTTCGGCTTCGACCAGACGTTCAAGGATGGCTTCCTTGCCGCGTGCGGTAAACTGCGTCTGATTGCCGATGCTTTCGATTCGCTGCTGAATCCAGGATTTTTGTTCGGGTTCCTGAATATGCATGAATTCGATACCGATCGACCCGCAATAAGTTTTGCGTGCCAGCGATACGATCTGGCGGATGGTCGCGGTTTCAAGGCCAAGGACATTGGCAATGAAAATCGGACGGTCCAGATCGTCTTCGGTAAAGCCGTAAGTTTTGGGATCAAGTTCCGGATGCGGATCGCGCGGTGCGATGCCAAGCGGATCAAGATTGGCTTCCAGATGTCCGCGCACACGGAACGAACGGATCAGCATCAGTGCGCGAATGGAATCATGTGCGGCAGCCCGGGTCGCATCGGAATTAACCACTGCGGCCTGATTTGCCGACGGTGCAGCCGATGAATACCCGCCATTGGCGGGGCGTTCGGCGTGACCCTGAGAGACATCATAGCCATCCATACCGCCAACAACCTTGGTTTCCCGTGGCTGCCAGCTGGGCCCCTGCATTTCTGCAAGGAGATCGGCGGCGTCGTCTTGCAACCCGTCAAAAAACTCTGCCCAGCTCGGATCAACCGCAGTCGGGCTGTTCTGATATCGGGCATAAAGTTCAGCGATGTAGGTTGCGTTCGATTCGTTGAGAATCGTGTCGATATCTTGAGGTTTCATTTGTGGTCTTGGAAGGCATGGTCCCGAAAGGAACCACGCCTCCCCATGCCTTTCCTCTGACTACCCAGATTACCCTTTCAAAGCCTTGAGCATGGTCGAGCCCAAGCTTGCCGGGGAATCGGCAACAAGAATACCTGCACTGCGCATTGCATCCATTTTTGCATCCGCAGTTCCTTTGCCGCCGGAAATAATCGCACCGGCATGGCCCATGCGTTTACCCGGAGGCGCAGTGACACCGGCGATGAAGCCGGCAATCGGTTTTTTGACCTTGGAAGACTGCAGGAATTCACATGCTTCTTCTTCGGCTGAACCACCGATTTCACCAATCATGATGATACCTTCGGTTTCCGGATCCCGCAGGAACAGGTCGAGGCAATCGATGAAGTTGGTGCCGTTGACCGGGTCACCACCAATACCGATACAGGTCGACTGGCCAAGGCCAGCGGCTGTGGTCTGGGCGACTGCTTCGTAGGTCAGGGTACCGGAACGCGAAACGATCCCGATTTTGCCGCGACGGTGAATGTGACCGGGCATGATGCCGATTTTGCATTCGTCCGGGGTGATAACACCCGGGCAGTTCGGACCGATCAGGCGGGTTTTGGTGCCGGTCAGGGCGCGCTTGACGCGAACCATGTCGGCAACCGGAATGCCTTCGGTGATGCAAACAGCCAGTTCGATACCGGCGTCAATTGCTTCAAGAATGGCATCGGCGGCGAAGGGCGGCGGAACATAGATCACCGATGCATTGGCACCGGTAACATGGACCGCTTCATCAACGGTATTGAAAACCGGCAGGTCAAGGTGCTTGGTGCCGCCTTTGCCCGGGGTAACGCCGCCAACCATTTTGGTGCCATAGGCAATGGCCTGTTCGCTGTGGAAAGTGCCCTGCGAACCGGTGAAACCCTGGCAGATTACTTTGGTATTTTTATTGACAAGAACAGCCATGGTTACGCGGCCTCCTTCACAGCTTTGACCACCTTTTCGGCGGCATCGGCAAGATTGTCGGCCGAAACGATCGGCAGACCGGATTCGCTAAGAATCTTCTTGCCGAGTTCAACATTGGTACCTTCAAGACGAACCACCAGCGGGACATTCAGGCTGACTTCGCGCGCAGCGGCGATAACGCCTTCTGCGATCACGTCACAACGCATGATGCCACCAAAGATGTTGACCAGAATGCCTTCGACATTCGGATCAGACAGGATCAGCTTGAAAGCCGTGGTAACGCGTTCTTTGGTCGCGCCGCCGCCAACGTCGAGGAAGTTTGCCGGTGCTCCGCCATAAAGCTTGATGATGTCCATGGTTGCCATGGCAAGGCCTGCGCCGTTGACCATGCAGCCGATGGTGCCATCGAGCTTGATGTAGTTCAGGCTGTGCTTGGCGGCTTCGAGTTCCGCCGGGTTTTCTTCGTCTTCGTCGCGCAGTTCTTCGATGTCAGGATGACGGAACAATGCGTTGTCGTCGAAGTTCATTTTGCAATCAAGCGCAATGATATCGCCACTGCCGGTCACGACCAGCGGGTTGATTTCAACCATGGCAGCATCGGTTTCGAGGAAGCATTTGTACATGGCGGCCATAAATTTGACAGCCTTGGAAACCTGCTTGCCTTCGAGGCCTAGCGCGAATGCCAGTTTGCGACCATGGAAGCCCGAGAAGCCAGCAGCCGGATCGATATCAACAGTGATGATCTTTTCCGGGGTTGCTTCAGCGACTTCTTCGATGTCCATGCCACCTTCGGTCGATGCCATGAAGATCACACGCGAAGTAGCACGATCAACAAGCAGCGAAAGGTAAAGTTCGCGTGCGATGTCGCAGCCTTCTTCGATATAGACGCGTTTGACTTCTTTGCCATCTGGACCCGTCTGGTGGGTGACGAGTGTTGCGCCCAACATCTGGCCGGCATTGGTGCCGACTTCTTCGACGCTTTTGACAACGCGAACGCCGCCTTTATCGCCTGCGGTTGCTTCTTTGAAGGTGCCCTTGCCGCGGCCACCTGCATGGATCTGGGATTTCACCACATAAACCGGACCAGCCTGTGACTGGGCAGCTTCGATGGCTTCCTGAGCGGTGTAGGCAACCTTGCCGTTCGGCACGGTCACACCGTATTTGCGAAGAATTTCTTTCGCCTGGTACTCATGAATATTCATGTTCGGTCGCTTTCTTGCCTTCCGTACGATTTCCGGTGGGTCAGAAATCGTGGTTTCAATGTCCCTGCTTGATCAGGGGACGTTGTTGCGAGGCCCGCGATCATTGAAGTCACAATAACAACAATGATTGAAAAACGGGCCGGTCACTGACCAGCCCGCTTCGCGATCTTAGAGCATGCCCTTGGCAGCATCGACGAGACCGCGAACAGCTGTCACGGATTTGTCGAAGTTTGCTTTCTCGGACTCGTCAAGATTGATCTCGACGATGCGTTCAACACCGCCAGCGCCCAGAACGACCGGGACGCCGACATAAATGCCGTCAACGCCGTATTCGCCGCTGAGATAAGCAGCAACAGGCATGACGCGTTTTTGGTCTTTCAGGTAGCTTTCCGCCATCGCGATTGCCGAAGCAGCCGGAGCGTAGAAAGCAGAACCGGTTTTCAGAAGAGCGACGATTTCCGCACCGCCATCACGGGTGCGCTGAACGATCTGATCGATCTTTTCCTGCGTGGTCCAGCCCATTTTGATCAGGTCGGGAACCGGGATGCCGGCAACAGTCGAATAACGGATCGACGGGACCATGGTGTCGCCGTGGCCACCCAGAACAAAGGCGGTAACGTCCTTGACCGAAACTTTGAATTCTTCGGCGAGGAAGTGACGGAAACGGGCAGAGTCCAGAACGCCAGCCATGCCGACAACTTTCTTCGGATCGAAGCCGGTTGCCTGCTGCATCACCCAGACCATCGCATCAAGCGGGTTGGTGATAACAATGACGAATGCGTTCGGTGCATGTTCTTTGATGCCCTGACCAACCTGGGTCATGACCTTGGTGTTGATGCCGATAAGGTCATCACGGCTCATACCCGGTTTGCGGGCGATACCGGCGGTGACGATGACGACATCAGCGCCTGCGATGTCTTTGTAGTCACTGGTGCCCTTGAAGTCGGCATCAAACATGTCGACGGGGGAGGATTCAGCAATGTCGAGCGACTTGCCCTGTGGCATGCCATCAACGATGTCGAAAAGGACGACGTCGCCAAGCTCTTTCAGGCCGACGAGGTGGGCCAGAGTTCCACCGATATTGCCGGCGCCTACGAGCGCGATCTTGTTGCGGGCCATTCCGTTACCTTCTTCCCTATTGCGCTTCCAGGGGGTTAAAACTCAACTTGGGAGCGCGATTGAAAATTTAAACCTGTGAACGCGAAATATTCGTTCGTAAACACCGAGTGTCGTAAACTGATTCGGCCGGTTTTACAAGGGGAAACGCCGCTGTTTTAATGAGGAAAACCGCCGGTTCGCGGTTTGTTGCAACTAATGTATAAACGCTTAAAAACCGATCATATTGTCGGTGCGAATAAATGCAAAATCGCCGCAACGTCAAAGCCTGTTTGCTCCTTGGCGCTGCTTAAAGGAAAGGCAGAACGTACGTTTGCCATGAATTCGGACGAGAGATCGCCTGTTTTGGTACGCAGCCTTGCATGAAACAGCCATCAGCCATGCGATCAATAGGGCGTATGCAGAAGTTGCTATGAACAGATTCTGCGTTTTTGAACCTGCCAAACGGCCTTTTGCGCAAGAATCGACATTGCAATCGTTACCTGCTGGTGATTTTTTGCGCTGCAATTAAACCCAGATGGGCGGAGTCGTTTTTTAGGGTTTCAAATTTACCCCAAAACCAACCTGCCAATCAGGTCAGATGCGGCATGTCGAGATATTCCTGACTGCGCATTTCAGTCAGGCGCGACACGGTACGTTGAAATTCGAATGAATAGTCGCCGTCGGTATAAATATCGTTCGGTTCACACTCGATGGCGCAGATCAGTTTGGTTTTGTGTTCATACATCGCATCGACCAGCGTTCCGAAACGCTTTGCCCAGTCGCGCCGGGAATCAGGCAATTTGGGGATCATATCGATCACCACGGTATGGAAATGGGTGGCAATTGCGATGTAATCACCAGGGCCGAGCGGTTGGGTGCACAGTTCGTCGAATGTAAAACGCGCGACACCTGCCCCGGCAGCCGAGATATCAATCTGACGACCTTTGACCGTCAGGCTGTCGGGGGCGACGCGCGCGCCCTCGGTGACGGTTGCAAACATCTGATCGATTTTCTGTGCCGCGTCGGGCCCTGCCGGAAACAGAAAGACATCGGCGGCGGTCAGATTGCGCATGCGATAATCGGTCGGGCTGGCAAGTTCCAGAACGTCGAGCTTTTGTTTGATCATTTCGATAAAAGGCAGGAAGTTCTGGCGTTGTAAGCCGTCCTTGTACAGATCATCGGGCATGCGGTTGGATGTGGTGACGATCACCACGCCATGTTCAAACAACTGTTCGAACAAGCGGCCCAGAATCATTGCATCGGTGATGTCGGTAACCTGCATTTCATCAAAACACAAAAGCCACGCATCTTTTGCCAGGTCTTGGGAAATCTTCAGAATTGGATCGGTTTCGCCCTTGGATTTGGTTTTGCGGAAACGGTGCATGCGATTATGCACATCCTGCATGAAATCATGGAAATGCACGCGGCGTTTTTGAGCCACCGGAACGGTATCGTAGAACAAATCCATCAGCATGGATTTGCCACGGCCGACTTCGCCGTAAATATAAAGCCCCTGTGGAGGCTGCGGTTCTTCGCGCCGCCGGGTTAGACCAAACCGTTCGCGCCAGCCACCTGAGCCGGTTTGCGGTTCGTAATGGGCCAGGGCGTTATAAAGGCTTTGCAGCTTTTCAGCGCAGAGTTCCTGCATCGGATCATGGGACAACTCGCCACAGGCGATTTTCGCGCGGTAACGGGAAAGCGGGCCGTCAGTCATCAAGTGATCTCGTAATGCCGTGAATGAAAAGGATCGGAACCGTCAAAGTCATAGCGCCAAGCCGCGTTGCAATGCAACAAGGCAGTGGCACATGGCTTGTCTGTTTTTATCTAGATCAGGCGCATCTTTTTAAATAGCCAGATTTCAAATGCGACGATTGCCGACAAAATCAGCGACACACTGACAAAGCCAAACGGGCTTTCTGCTGCTGGAATGCCGCCGACATTGATCCCCAGAAGACCGGTGACAAAACTGATTGGCAGGAACAGACCGGCAATCACGGTTAGCCAGTACATGGTGCGGTTCATGCGTTCGGTTTCAAGTGCCATCATGTTTTCATTCACAATCTGAATGCGTTCGCGCAAAGAATCGAATTCTTCGACAAGACGGACGGTCTTGTCGGTCAGCGAACGGGCGCGGCGTTTGTATCGTTTGTCGGCCCAACTGGTTTTGTGTTCAACATATTGGCTTAGCGCATCGCGTTGTGGGGCAAGATGGCGGCGCAGACGCAGCAATTGATTGCGCACATCAGAACAGCGACGGCGCAGGGGCAGGGTTCTGTTTTCGGGGACTTTTTCCTGTTCGTCCTCGATGGTGTCGACATCTTCCTCAAGCCCGCGCACGACATTATCGACCCGGAAAATCAGCCTTTCGGCTGCAGTCAGGATGAAATCATCGGTATTGCGCGGGGCATTGTTTTGGGCGATGGCATTGCGGATATCGTCAAACGCCTTGAGCGGTTGATTGCGGAGCGTAATGACCAGATTTCCCGAAATCCAGAAACGAGCCGAGATCATATCGGCCGGATCATTTTCGGCGTTCAGGTTTACGCCGCGCAAGTTCATCGAATAGCCATGATCATAAAAGAATACCGATGGCCTTGTGCCACGTGTTGACAGGGCATCGGCAATGGTTTGGTCCAGTCCGACGACATTGATCAGCCAGTCCTGAACGCCATCGGCCATCCAATCAAGATGTATCCAAATGAATTCATGTTCCGCTGTGCCGGGAATGCCGTTGCGGATGTTTTGCCAGTCAAGGGGGACACCCGTGCCATTGTTGTCGATTTTAAAGGCATTGATCAGGGCCGATGCGGACATTTGGAAACTCCTGGCGAAAACAATCGGGTGTCGGGCATGGTGTGATCGGGCCGGTCGGGCCACGATGTTTTATCCGGAACGAAACGATACGTGATTCGTTATGGCGGACAGTGTAACCTGCCTGCAATTCAGTAAAAACGGGTTTTGCAGGCAATCCAAAGATTGCCAGAAACCCGGTCAGAGATCTTATGGAACATACCAGATGAAGCTTATTCGTCCGTTTTTGTCATTCATTGTGGCAACAATGTTGTTTGTTTGCCTTGGTGCCGGCGCGGTGTATGCGCAGGGTGAAGTCCCGGAAAACGGACCATCCGTTACGCTGGAAGACAGCCAGAAGGTCATTGGCCAATGGATGCAGGCACTTGATAACATCGAGCACGCGCTGGACGACGGCGATGTCAGCGGACGGATTTTGAGTGAAGGCCGTGGTCAGCTTGATAAAATCCTTCAGGGTTTTTCGGGGCTGAAAAATCTGGCCAATGAAAAGCTTGGCCGGTTAAAGGCTGCCCTTGGCAAGCTTGGTGAAGCACCTTCAGAGGGGCAAACCGAAGTTCTCGCCGTTGCTGAACAGCGATCGCGGCTTAATAAAGAGATCGAACAGGTCAGCGGTATTATCAAGCAGGTTGAGCTGGCCGATTTTCGGGCGGCCGAGATTTCAGACCAGCTGGCCAAGATTTCACGTGATCGTTTTACCAAGCGTATTCTTGGGCGTGTCGATGTGCCATGGGACTCTGCCATCTGGGGGAAAGCCTTTAGCGAGGCCTTTGAAATTCCCGACCTTATTCGCAGCCGTTATTCCGATCTTGAACTGAATGGGGCAATTGGCGACCAGCTGACTGAAATTGCGCCGGGGCTGGTGTTGTTGTTCTCTTTGGTCGTCGCCACGCTGATTGGTGGCGAGGTTGTTGTATTGCGCTGGTTGCCGGAACGCTGGCAACAGGCCCCGAAGGAAGACCGGGTTTCGCTGATATCGGGGACCCGTTTTGTCTTCACCGCGCTGGTGCCCGGGGTTGCGCTTTTGATTGTCTATCACATGGTGCAACGCCAGCCTGACCTTATGGTCGGCAATATGGGGGATTTTATCCACCAATGCCTGATGGCGTTGTTGTTTTTGTTGTTTGTTGGTGCGTCGGTCCGCAGCATCTATTCGCCTTTTGCCCCGAAATTGCGCCGGGTTGGTACGACAGAATCCGGGACCCGTGTTGTCGGACTGCTATGTTTGTTTGCAGCCCTTATTTATGCTGGTGATTTGGTTCTGCTTCAGGGGGCAACGTCGCTTGGGACGTCGCTTGACCTTGCTTTGGTGCAAAGCGTTTCAAACGTTTGTTTGATTTCGATTGCATTTTTGATCAGCTCGCTGGGGTGTTTCTGGGGGCACGGTGAACAGGACCGCCATGAAATGTGGGCGAAGGTCGAGCGGCGCTGTCGTCGGGGGCTTCGGATCATTTCACTGGTGCTGCCGGTTTTGACGTTGATTGGATATGTCGCACTGGCGCGGTTTATTCTTGAAAATCTGATGATGGTGCTGGCGTTTGTGACCAGTTACTGGTTGCTGCGCGGGTATCTGCGGGCGTTGGTTCATACCTATCTGGTTCGGCCAGCGCCTTCGGGTGACGGGGCCAGCGATGCGGTTCAGGGAATGCTTCACTTCTGGCTGCGTGTGACGATTGATGTGGTGATGTTTACCTGTGCGGTGCCGCTTGCCGTGCTTATTTTCAGCGACATTGCGCTGGCAGACCTGGTGGATGCGGCCCAGACGGCCTTTATCGGCATCCAGGTGGGCGGAATCAACTTTTCGCTGCGTGCGATCCTGATTGCGATCCTTTTGTTTCTGGTTGTTCTGGGGGTCATGCGGTTTTTCCAGCGCATGTTGAATACACGGGTTTTGCCGAACACCAAACTTGACGAAGGATTGCAGCATTCGGTTTCGGCGATCTTTGGCTATGCGGGGATTTGCTTTGCCGTATTGCTGGCGATCTCGGCCGCCGGGATGGATTTATCGAACCTTGCGATTATTGCCGGTGCGATTTCAGTCGGTATCGGTTTTGGTCTGCAAAGTATCGTCAGCAACTTTGTTTCCGGTCTGATCCTGTTGATCGAACGTCCGATCAAGGTCGGGGACTGGATCGTGGTGGGGGCCGATCAGGGTTTGGTCAAGGATATCCGCGTGCGTGCGACCGAGATCGAAACCTTTGACCGGTCATCGATTGTTATTCCGAACTCCGAACTGATTTCCAACCGCGTATTGAACTGGACGCTTAAGGATCGGGTTGGGCGGGGTATTGTCAAAATCGGGGCGTCTTATGGTGCGGATGCCAACAAGGTGCGTGAAATCCTGCTTGATATCGCCGACAAGCGCCGTGAAATCCTGAGCTATCCTGCGCCACAGGTTGTTTTTATTGATTTTGGCGCCAGTTCGCTTGATTTCGAATTGCGTTATTTCCTGCGTGATATTGGGGATGTGCTTGCGGTGGCCAGTATTGTCCGCTTTGAAGTGCTGGATCGGTTCCGCGCTGAAGGCATCGAAATTCCGTTCCCGCAACAAGATGTACATTTGCGCGATATGGACCGGCTGGAAGCCGCCATTCGTGAAATGGGTATGGGGCCCCGAAAGGCGGCAGATCATGAGGCGTCTTTGCCGGAAGTTCGTGGTTCTGAAGCCATTGGGGAAGCGTCAGACGGAATCAAGCCAGCTTCGTTGCCATCCGTAGCGAAGGATGAAAATAGGGATCGGGATGCGGCAGGACGTGAAATTCCCGATGCCGGGGGCGAGCCGGATGGCGATGCGCCACGCTAGTTTTCCCCATTAAATGTCAAACAGTGCGGCCGTGATTTTTTGCCCCATCGGGGCCATCAGATGGCGGTCGCGCTGTGACAACCAGCGCATTTCGGCAATTTCGCGTGATGGGGCAAGGGTGCCGTTATATTGTGCGGTAAAGCATTGCATGCGAACAATCACACCCCCGGGCAGGTTATGGCCGTGGCCGGAAAAAATGCCAAGCGGGCGGATCGACTTTTCAATCAGGGTAACGCCAAGTTCTTCGTGAATTTCACGGATCAGCCCCTGTGTCGCGGTTTCACCGGGATCAATTTTACCACCCGGCAGATAGAACCGATCTCGCCCGTGGCTGCGCACTGACAGGATATTCCCGCCATCGCGCAGGATCCAGTTTGCGGTCTGGATGATTTTTGGAGATGTTTCGGGTTCTATTGTTGTTGACCTCTTACAGGATGGCGACATCCAGCCCGATATCGACTGCCGGGGCCGATTGGGTGATGCGCCCGACCGAGACATAATCAACACCGGTTGCTGCAATGGCACCGATGGTTTGCAAATTGACCCCGCCGGATGCTTCTGTCTTGCAACGTCCTGCGACAATTGCAACCGCCTTGCGCAGCATATCCGGGTCCATGTTATCAAGCAGGATGATATCGGCACCGGCTTGGGTGGCTTCGGCAACCTGATCAAGCGTATCGCATTCGACTTCGATTTTGGGCAGGTTGGCCGCCCGCGCAGCTTCGACGCATTTGGTGATCGACCCGACGACGCCAATATGGTTGTCCTTGATCATCACCCCGTCATAAAGCCCCATGCGGTGGTTCTGTGCGCCGCCCATGCGGGTGGCGTATTTTTCAAGCTTGCGCCAACCCGGAAGAGTTTTGCGGGTATCAAGCAGCTTGGCACCGGTTTCACCCATCGCCGCGACATAGGTTCGCGTCGTGGTGGCGATGCCGGAAAGATGTTGCAGGGTGTTAAGCGCGGTGCGCTCGGCCGTCAGGATGCCACGTGCATTGCCTTCGACCACGGCCAGAATGCCTTTGGCCACCATCGCATCACCGTCTTGGCAATGTTTTGTGATTTTGGCATCGGGCACCAGTTTGCGAAAGCAATCAAGCGCGATATCAAGACCGGCAACCACGATATCTTCGCGGGTTTCAAGGGCAACACGCAGGCGTGCATCGATGGGCACGACATTGTCGGATGTGATATCGCCGGTGCCGATATCTTCGGCAAAGGCGCGATCAATGAATTCCGAAATTTCCGCAGATGTGAGGACGGTCATGGTGGGCTTTGCGCATCTTTGTGATCAGGGGATTGGAAAACAGCCCCCGCAAGGCAATGCTTGTGGGGGCTGTTGGACTGTTCGGGCCTAGGCCGCGTGATCTTTTTTCAGCGGAATGCCTTTTGACATTTCCAGCATGCGTTCCAGCGGCTTGACCGCTGCGAGACGAAGGTCTTCGGGCATGATGATCTGTGGGCCGTTATTGACCAGGCACAGATACAGCTTTTCAAGCGTATTGAGTTCCATGAACGGGCAGTTGTTGCATGCGCACGATCCATCGGCACCGGGAACCGGGATAAATTTCTTGTGCGGGGCGGCCTTTTCCATCTGATGGATGATGTGGGGTTCGGTCGCGATCAGGTATTTCTGATCTGGGCCATTGATCACATATTCCAGAATGGCGCGGGTCGATCCGATGTGGTCCGCGTGGCGCAGAATGCCATCATGGCATTCCGGGTGTGCGGCGATCATTGCATCGGGGTTCTGGGTTTTCAGACGGATCAGTTCGCGTTCGGAAAACTGCTCATGCACAATGCATGACCCATTCCAAAGCGTCATATCGCGCCCGGTCTTCTTGGCCAGATAGCTGCCAAGATGGCGATCCGGCGCCCAGAGGATCGGCTTATCAAGCGGGATTTGATCAATGATCTCGGCCGCGTTGGATGAAGTCACGATGATATCAGACGCGGCCTTTACCTCGGCCGAGCAATTGATATAGGTGACCGATACGTGATCGGGATGGGCTTCGCGGAACTTGCGAAACGGCTCGGGCTGACAAGAATCTTCGAGCGAACAACCCGCCTTGCTGTCAGGCAGCAGAACGGTTTTGTTCGGACTTAGGATTTTGGCAACTTCGGCCATAAAGCGTACGCCGCAGAACACGATGACATCGGCATCGGTTTCGGCCGCCTTGCGCGACAAATCTAGGCTGTCGCCAACAAAATCGGCAAGATCCTGAATTTCCCCATCCTGATAATAATGGGCCAGAATGATCGCGTTTTTCTCTTTCTTGAGGCGGGCAATTTCGGCCTCAAGATCAAGAGTCGGATCAATCTGTCTTTCGGACATCGCACCGGGCAATGCCTCGATGGTGGTGGCAATCTGGTTCATGGCGTCGTCTCATCTCGCCTGTTGCAAGCCGGAGATAAGCAGCGGATTCCGGCATTGCAAGTTAATGACAGTTTGAAACCTGAATATCGCCATTGGCGCAGGATGGCAAGGAAATGGGGAACATTGCCGGGATCGTTAGTAATATCGTTGCTTTTGCGGCTTGGCCCTGCCTTTGAATAGGTGTCGGTAGTTTTAGAATTTTGGGCGGAAGAGGGGTGGTTGGTTGTCGCATGTTTGGTGAAAATAAAAATAAGTTCGTTGCAAAATATCAAAAACCGTTCATATAAGTAAAGCTTGGAGCGTTATTTTCGAATTTTATAAAAATTACATATTCTTTATTTGATGGCGAAACCAATAGACACGGATTTAATGGTCTTGATTTCCCAATAATCAATCGTGATTTCGCATCATCGTGCATACCTGAAATAAACCCTGATTGTTTGGCGACAAGGATTGTTTCCTTTCGTTTTTCTTAGCCAACGCGCATTTGCGCGGTAGGAGTTCTTTTGACAAACCGTACCACGTCCAAAATATTGAATTTTGTAAGGCCGTTCAGTCTGCGTGGCCTTGCAGAAGTCTTGCCCGCCGGGGCTTATAAGGTGATTACCGAAGAATCGTTTACCGAAAATGTCACCTATCCGACCTATCAATGGGTTTCGACACATATGCATCTGCATACCAAATCGGATCGCCCGGACGAAGCGCGGACAATGAGCGTCGATCCTCGCGATCTGGAAGTCGCGCATTTGCGTGATCAGAAAATGATTGATGCGCGTCCCAAAGTGGCGTTTTCAGCCCGGAAATCAAATAATCGGGCCAAACGCGTCTTTTGATATTGATCCGGCGCCGGGTGCCTTTACTTTTTACGGGGCACCCAGGCCGGAAATGGATTAAATGGAAAATCCGTAATATTCCCACTCTGCCGCTGATACCTTCAGCGCCATATGCTCGTATTCTGCCTGTTTGATTTTGGTAAAGGCAGTGTGGAAGCGACTCCCAAGGGTGCGTTTGTTGAAATCAGATGCACCGAATTGATCAATCGCATCTAACCAATGACGCGGAAGATCATTTGGTGCCTTGGCTTGGCCGATTTCATCTTCGCAGGGTTTGCCCGGATCAATTTTGCCTTCTATGCCATCAAGGGCCGCGCCGAGGGTGACAGCCGCCACGAGATAGGGGTTGGCATCAACCCCGGCGATGCGATGTTCGAAGTGGCGAGTTTTGCCCGGTGTGCCGGGGACGCGCAGCGCCACAGTACGATTTTCAACACCCCAGTCATCCGATGCCGGCGAGTACATGGCCGATGCAAATCGACGCCATGAATTCATGAACGGGGCAAGCAGCAGCATGGTTTCGCCAATCGTGCTGCGGATACCGCCAATCGCATTAAGCATCAGCGGGCTTAATGATCCATCGGCCTGATCGGCAAACAGGTTGTTGCCGTTTTCATCGGCCAGTGACAAATGCAGATGCATGCCCGATCCGGCTTCGTCGCCAAATGGCTTGGGCATAAACACGGCCTCCATCCCGAAACGCCGCGCACAGGTCCGGATCAGGCGTTTGGCGATGATGACGTCATCGGCGGCGCGCAACAAATCGCGATAACGGATGGTCATTTCATACTGACCGGGGCCATATTCCGAAATCAGGGTTTCCAGTGTCAGATCAAGATGTTTGGCCCCCTCATAGACCGCATCAAACAATGGCGACATTTCATCAATTTCATCAACCGACATCGTGTTGCGCAGTTTTGAACGTCGCTTGGTCAAGGCATAGGTTGCCGGATGATACATTCCGGTGGCATCGGCTTGGCTATTGACCAGATAGAATTCCAGTTCGAACGCGCCCATTGGGGCAAAGCCCAATGTACCGGCACGTTTCACTTGTTCAACAAAGACATTGCGCGGGTCAACGTCGTGGGCAGAGCCATCTTCGTTATACATGCTGATCAAAAGTTGCCCGCGTCCGGTATGGGGCAGATAGCCCAGTGTTCCCGGAACCGGCCAGCACCGGCAATCGCCACCGCCGCCAGTTTGCACCAGGCCGCAATCATCCACGTCTTCCCCGGTGACATCCTGGCCAAAGATCGAGCTTGGCAATCCGCGCCCGGATTTATAGATCGAAAGCAATTCGTGGCGACGGATCGTCTTGCCCCGGCCAATGCCATGAAAATCGGTCAGTATGATATCGATGGCTTCGACATCAGGGTATTTTGCCAGAAAAGCCTCTGCCTCGGTGATGTTTGATCCGCTGGGTGATGAACTGGTCGGGGCATTTTCTGTGGACACGAGAAGAATTCCTGATGGTGGAGCCGTTTATTAATCCCGGCATCTGAAGCGGATCACGATCAGGGATATTACCCCTGATAACGGCGGAAAAAATAGCGATCTTGCGGTACGCCTTCGGGAAGGGGTTCGGTAATGGTGCCCGGAACATCGATTTTCTGATCGGATGCAACAATCGCACCGTTGATCAGGGCCGGTGGCAGGGTTTGACCGATAAAGGATGCGATTTTGGCGTTGAGCGCCTCGTCCCCGGTGCCGACATCAGAATGCACCAGCGCGACCTTGCCTTTGAACCGTTCAACCGCCATCGGCAGGGTTTCAAAGATATCCCCCAGAAACAGGTGATCATCATCGGGAATGCATTTGGGGTGGGCGGCGATCTGGCGATCAAAGACAAAGATTTCACGATCCGGCATGATTTCACGCAAGTGATCAAAGGTCCGGCCATTGCCAAGCCCGACTTCAAGCACGATCCCGTCATGTCCCTTGATCATTTCTGCCGCCGCGTTCAGGCAATCGCGCTGGGCTTGCAGGCGGCGGATGACGCTGTTTAGTCGTGACATATTGTGGGGATCTCCGATGGTTTTTAAAATAGCGATGCAATCTGAAAGTCACCAGCATGCTTTGCATCGTGTGGCTTTGTCACTGTTAGCCTTTGAACGCGGTGGCGTCAAAGGCTGGGACGCGGGCGCGGAAGGCATCAAGCCATGCGACCAACCCGCCATAGCTTGAGCGCCATTTGCCATCAAAGCGCAGATCAAGATAGCCCAGCGCGCAGGCAATCGCGACATGACCAATGGTAAGGTCGCCGTCAAGTGCGGGGGGATTGGCTTCGAGTTGATCGAGTGCGCGTTTGACCTTGTCAGACTGGTAGGAAAGCCAGTCGGCATGACGTTTTTCTTCGGGGCGCATCCGGGTTTCATAAACCTGCAGGATCGAGGCATCGATCATGCCATCGCCAAGGGCCTGAAGCGTCAGGGCATCCCAGCGGGCGTTGCCATTGGTCGGGTGCAGGGTTTTGCCGTCGATCTGAGCGTCAAGATATTCGCAGATCACGCGTGAATCATAAATTTTGCGGCCGTCATCAAGGATCAGGACCGGCAGTTTGCCAAGCGGGTTTTGGACCCGCAGGCTATCGGCGGGGTCATTGGTATTGGCCGCTTCGACGGTTAGATGATCATAAATGCCAAGGATTTTGGCGGTGATTTTAACCTTGCGGCCAAAGGGCGAGGGATCGCTGGAGCGCAGGATCATGGGGGTTTCCTTTGATGTTTTTCAACAAGTTGGTCGCAGTGTAAGGGAGAAATGCTATTTCAAAGAACCCCAAAATTTCGATTTATCAAGATGCATTACGATGGATCATTTTTGGGTTGGTTCAGGACGGACCGTTGGCACCGTTTTTTGGTTGCGACCAATCTTTTGGCGGGCGGCCTTGCCAAGCCGTGCAAGGTGAAGTTCGCGTGCCAGACGGATGCTGGGCCGAAGGGCAAAGAACACTGAACCAACGATGAAAAGCCATGTGCCCGCTCGCATCAGATCATCGTAAAGAAACATGACGCTGCCGATGATAAACAGCAGGGCGGCAAGACAATCGACCGTGGTATAGGCGATTTCATAGGCGCTATAGACCCGGCGGTGGCGTGAACTGGCGTCAAAGCGGCGGCTTAGGAAGAGTTTCATATACGAGGTCCCATTTTTGAGAGGGGCTTTGTCTGGACCGCCTGTGGAAAGCAGGAAAACCCGCCTTATCTGGCCCGCGAGGGGATTTGGCTTAGCGCCGGGCGCGCGGATGCGTGCCTTGATAAACGGCCATCATGCGTTCGGTATCAACCGCAGTATAACGTTGTGTGGTCGATAGCGATGCGTGGCCCAGTAAATCCTGAATGGTGCGTAAATCACCGCCGCCTGCCAGAAGATGGGTGGCAAAGGAATGGCGCATGGCGTGCGGTGTCGCTGTATCGGGCAGGTTCAAAAGCCCGCGAATTTTGCGCATTTCGCGTTGGGCGACCTGTGCGACCAGACGTTTGCCGCGCGCCCCCAGAAACAGTGGATCGTTGCCATCGGGTGCATAGGGGCAGGTTTTGGCATAATCATCAATCGCGTCGCGTACGATTTGCAGCACCGGGACAAGACGCTGTTTGTTGCCTTTACCGGTAATGACCAAAGAATCGCCGGTTGGACGTTGATTGGCATTCAGGTCCAATGCCTCGGAAATACGCAGACCGCAGCCATATAGCAGGGTAAAAAGCGCCAGATTACGCTTGGCAAGCCAGGGTTCATCCTGCCATGCCCCTGCATTATCAAGGACCGCCATTGCGTCTTGCGGGCTTAGCGGTTTGGGCACGGATTGCGGCAGTTTTGGGTTGCGGATCGAATTGACCGCCGCGTTCTGGCCGCGCCCGGTGCGGTCCAGAAAACGATAAAAATTGCGCAGCGATGATAGCGCACGCGCAGTCGAGCTTTTGGCAAGGCCATCCATGCTGCGCCGTGCCAGCCAGCTTCGGAAATCGCGCGGGTTTAATCGTAATAGGTCGCGAATATCGGGCGCATCACCCAAATGAACCTGGATAAAACCAAGGAACGCATATAGATCGGCCAGATAATTTTCGGTGGTATGATTGGATGCGCGGCGTTCTGCAGATAGCCATTGCCGCCAATCGGCAATGGCATCGCGCACATCCTGCGGCAGGGTCAGGGCGATCAGCCCGCCTTTCATTGCGCCGGGGTTAACCATCTGCGGGCACCGAATTCAATAACAGAGGCCAAAAACATGATCAGATCATGGGCCTGTGCCGGGCTGAAATAATCGGGTTCGGCCACGCCAAACGCCACCAGACCAACCGGATCGCCATAAAATGGGGCCAAGCGAACAATGGCGGCCGAACGGATATTATCGGCCTGTGGGCCAAAGATGGCCTCGTCCCCGGCATTGTCAGGCAACAGCCAGACATCGTTTTCTTCGCCAAGAACCTGATCAACGGCGCCTGCGGTGAGGCGACGCACGCGCCCGCCACACCGTGGTACGGATGCTTCGTCGCTGTCTTCAAAGCAAAGCGCAATTGCATCAAGATCAAGAAGCTCGGGTACAAGATCCTGCAAGGCTTCGACAAAAGTTTCGAAGCCGCGGGCGTTCAAAAGCGCCAGAACCGCGCGATGGATGCGACTTTGAGTTTCAAGGTTTGATTTGGAAATGTTGATCAGTTCGCTGGTGGCGCCGCGTAACTTTTCGCGTTCGTCACGTAGGCGTGCAACAACATATTGCTGCATGTCGGCAATGCCCGTGCCCATTTCACGAACCGGCATGTCAAGGCTATCGAGAAGTTCCGGCCGGTTGGCAAAAAAATCAGGATGTTTCGCGAGATAGGCCGCAATGTCGTCGGCGCGCAATGCTGTCTTTTCCATCGGATCCGATAATATAAAGTGAAAGAAAAACCCGGCAGCCACAATGCGGGCTGCCGGGTTAAATGCGTGTTAAAGGCCGGTGATAATGTCGGCCTTTGGGCTTGTTTATCCGTATTAGAGGATAGACTGGCCGGTTTTTGCCCAATCGGCGATAAAGGTTTCAAGGCCTTTATCGGTCAGCGGGTGTTTGAACAACTGGTTCAGAACCTGCGGCGGGATGGTGACAACGTCAGCACCCAGACGGGCCGAGTCGACAACATGTTGCGGACCGCGTGCCGAAGCGACGAGGATTTCGGTCTGCCAGTTCGGATAGTTGTTATAAACTTCGGCGATGTCAGCAATCAGCTGCATGCCATCAGACGAAATATCGTCAAGGCGGCCAACAAACGGCGAAACATAGGTTGCGCCGGCTTTGGCAGCCAAGATGGCCTGACCAACCGAGAAGCAAAGGGTGACGTTGGTTTTGATGCCTTCGTCGGTGAAGGTGCGGCAGGCTTTGAGCCCGTCCGGGGTCAGCGGCAGCTTGACGACGACATTGTCGGCGATTTTGGCAAGCTTGCGGCCTTCGGCAACCATGGTTTCAAAATCGGTCGCGGCAACTTCGGCGCTGACCGGGCCGTCAACAACGTCACAAATTTCCTTGATCAGTTCGAGAAACGGCTGACCTGTCTTTGCAACCAGCGACGGATTGGTGGTGACGCCGTCCACGAGGCCGGATTTGGCAATTTCGCGGATCGCGTCGATGTCGGCGGTGTCGATGAAAAACTTCATTGGATTTCCTGCTTGGGAGCTTTTGAAGATCGTTGTTCGATGATGCGGTTAGCTGATAGGGTCCGGTGCCATTCAAATGACGGTGCCAGACAACCTAGGCTGTGGGACCGTTTTTCTTTGTGCCACAAGCCGGTCATGCATAGTTATGCGACCAACCCAGAGGCATCCTGACGGGGTTTATAATATATGAGCGCCGCAAAGGCCATATCGGGAAATTTGTTTGATGACGATCCTGCCTTTCAGGTGACGGGCGAGACAATCAGTGTCTTGCCGCCACTGCCTTTGGCTGGGCCATATGATTACCTTGTTCCCGAGGGTTTAAATGTGCAGCCCGGCGATTTTGTCGAAATCCCGCTGGGCCGTCAAACCCAGCGCGGGGTTGTTTGGGGCAAAGCCAAGGGTGATGTCGATCCGGCGAAATTGCGCGAGATTTATGGCGTTTTGCAGGTGCCGCCGATGGCGGAAGTCACCCGAAAATTTATTGATTGGGTCTCGGCCTATACCATGTCCCCACAAGGGGCGGTGTTGCGCATGGCCATGAGTGTCCCTGATGCGCTTGAGCCACCCAAGCCGGTTTTTCGTTTTACGTTGGCCCAGCCCAATGGCGAGTCGACCGATCCTGGCATTCGCATGACCCCGCCGCGAAAACGCGTTATGGCCTTTTTGCGCGATCATCCGCCGATGGAGCAGGCCGATATCATGCGCGAAACCGGTGCCGGTGCCAGCGTGATCAAAGGATTGGTCGAGGTCGGTATTGTCCGGCGTTTGATGGTGGCGCCGCCATCGCCGTTTAATCCACCCGATCTTGATATTCCGCGCCCGCATCTTTCCGAGGCGCAGGAACATGCGGCCAATGAATTGTGCCGCAAGGTCGCCGATGATGGGTTTTCCGTCACATTGCTTGATGGTGTGACCGGGTCTGGCAAAACCGAAGTGTATTTTGAAGCCATAAGAATCGCACTGGAAACGGGCAAGCAGGTGGTGGTCCTGTTGCCGGAAATTGCCCTGTCGGCGCAATGGTTGCAACGGTTCCGAGACCGGTTCGGTGTTGAACCGGCCCTGTGGCATTCCGAGGTTGGGCAGGCGCGCCGCCGTGAAACATGGCGTGCGGTGGCTGATGGTTCGGCGCGATTGGTGGTTGGCGCGCGTTCCGGGCTGTTTTTGCCCTATGCCAATTTGGGTCTGATCGTTGTCGATGAAGAACACGAACATGCCTTCAAACAAGAAGACGGCGTGATTTATCATGCGCGTGATATGGCGGTGGCGCGCGGCCATATCGGGGCCATTCCGGTTATTTTGGCATCAGCAACCCCGTCGCTTGAAACGCTGGCCAATGTCGAGGCCGGGCGATATGGCACGGTGGAACTTTCCGAGCGCCACGGTGTTGCGGTTTTGCCAAGTGTCGAGATTGTCGATATCCGCCAAGACCGACCGGAACGCCAACGCTGGATCACACCGACATTGAAAAAACGACTGGCGGAAACCTTTGCCGCCGGTGAACAGGCGATGTTGTTTTTAAACCGACGCGGTTATGCGCCGCTGACATTATGCCGTACCTGCGGGCATCGGTTCCAATGCCCAAATTGCACGGCCTGGTTGGTTGAACATCGTGCGTGGGGGAAGTTGCAATGCCATCATTGCGGCTATACGGCAAAGACACCTGATACGTGCCCTGCCTGCGGGGCAGAGGAAAAGCTGTCGGCATGTGGCCCCGGTGTTGAACGGCTTTATGAGGAAGCGGTTGAAACATTTCCGCAATTGCGGATCGAGGTTGCAACATCGGACAATATTGCCGGTCCCAAGGCCGCGGCCGCATTAATCGATCGTGTGCATAATCATGAAGTTGATCTTTTGATCGGGACTCAGATTTTGGCAAAGGGCTATCACTTTCCCATGCTGACGCTGGTCGGAGTTGTCGATGCCGATCTTGGTTTGGCAGGCGGGGATTTACGTGCGGCCGAACGCAGTTATCAATTGATGACCCAGGTTGCCGGGCGCGCAGGGCGCGGTGATCGCCCCGGGACTGTTTTGCTACAGACCGCCGATCCATCAAACCGGGTGATTAAGGCGATTGCCGCGGGGGATCGCGATGCGTTTAACGAGGTCGAACTTTCGCAACGTTTAACGCATGGGATGCCGCCGCATGGCCGGTTGGCCGCCCTGATCATATCGGGCAAAAAGGAAAACGAGGTCGATGAAGCGGCCTGGCGGATCGGGCGCGCCGCGCCGCGCGGGGATGGCATCATGGTGTTGGGGCCGGCCCCTGCCCCGTTATCATTGCTGCGCGGACGATATCGCAGGCGGTTTTTGATCCGAACAGATAAGCAGGTCCGGCTACAGGCAATGATCCATGATTGGCTGGCAAAGGTCAAAACACCGAGCAGTGTCCGGGTGCAAATTGATATCGATCCTTATAGTTTTATGTAAGTCCTGTATTTGGTTTTGATATTGCGACGGTCATCAATCCAGTCCCGATTGCCAAAAGGTCTCGGCTTAGGAATATCCGGCGGCAGCACCGATGTGCAGATATGCAAGATCGGAAAAGTCGTTGAAAGGGATTGATTCCCGGTCTTCGACGTGAACCACAAATCGCCAATCAAACAAAAGATGGGCTTCTTGTGGGGGATCCAGATATGCGGTGCGGTCCGTATTTTGCGACAGGGTCAGGATAATGTCGCTTTTCATGGTCTGAAATGCTGATGTCGTGCAGGACTTCTGCCATGATGTCGATATCAATGCCGCGCGGGGTGCTGTCGACCATCCATTTAAGCAGCGCCTCGGACAGGCCTTTGATGATCGGAGTTCGGGCTGGGGTCCCGTTCATGTGGCGGTTCCATTCTGATCTAATCGGCAATATCGGATTGTTTTGGTGTTCTGCGTGATGACATCGGTGCCCAAAATGGTCGTCTGGCCGATTTTTATGTGAAGTCGATTACAATCGTTGATAGGAAAAACACCTGAATATCAGGGGTTGTGCGGACGGCTTTGCAGGAAAAGTCGGGGATTCGTCCTGAAAAAGCGATCTTGATGGCGGGACATCCCCGGCAGGGGCGAGAGGGCGTGTTATAAAATAGTCGTAAAAAGCGATGAAAAGTCTGAGATAGGGCACGGATTTGCCCCAACTTCTGCCCATAATGAAAAAGTCGGTCCAAATGGGGTTGCGCGGGGGTTGCCCCTGTCATGGACATGTGCTACCAAACGCTCGCTTCTCGGCGGGAACTCCTTCCGAGAGAACATTTTTTTATACGTATCCGAGTCGTTCTCATAACCAGAATTGAGGGCTTTCAACGGTGTCCCAAATTACTGCCGCGACCGGGCTCCAAGGGCGTTACGCCACAGCATTGTTCGAATTGGCTCTTGCAGCCAATAAGCTTGATGTTGTCAAAAGCGATCTTGACGTGCTCGACCAGGCCATCGTCGAAAGCGATGACCTGCGGAATGTGCTCCGTAGTCCCGTGATTTCCCGGGATGTGCAGGCTAAGGCAATGGCGGCCCTTCTGGACAAGCTTGGTGTTTCCGAGCTGACCAAGAAGACCGTAGGTGTTCTGTGTCAGAAACGCCGTCTGTTTGTTCTGCCGAGCATTATAAATTCCTACCTTTCCATGCTCTCAGCTCATAAGGGCGAAGTGACCGCACAGGTGACCTCGGCTGCCGAGCTGAAGAAAGAGCAAATCGAAGCCGTTACCGGCGCTCTTAAAGAAGTTGTCGGTGCCACTGTCAAAGTGGACCTGAATGTCGATCCGGCGGTTCTTGGCGGCCTTGTTGTCAAGGTCGGTTCCCGGGTTTTTGATGCCTCGCTTCGCACCAAATTGCAGAAGCTCGAGCTCGCTATGAAAGGGGTTGCGTGATGGAAATCCGCGCCGCGGAGATCTCCGCTATTCTTAAGGATCAGATCGCCAATTTTGGTGCTGAAGCCGAAGTTGCCGAAGTCGGGCAGGTTCTTTCTGTCGGTGACGGTATCGCCCGTGTTCATGGTCTTGACAATGTTCAGGCCGGTGAATTGGTCGACTTCCCCGGTGGGATTAAGGGCATGGCCCTTAATCTTGAGGAAGACAACGTCGGTATCGTTATTTTCGGCTCTGACCGTTCGATCAAAGAAGGTGACCAGGTTAAGCGTACCGGTGCCATCGTTGATGCTCCGGTTGGTAAAGAGCTGCTGGGGCGTGTTGTTGACGCACTTGGCAACCCGATCGACGGCAAGGGTGATCTGGGTGTAAAAGAGCGTCGTCTTGCTGACGTCAAGGCACCTGGCATTATCCCGCGTAAATCGGTTCATGAGCCGGTACAGACCGGTATCAAGTCGATTGATGCTTTGATCCCGATTGGCCGTGGCCAGCGTGAGCTGATCATTGGTGACCGTCAGACTGGTAAAACCGCAATCATCATCGACACCATTCTGAACCAGAAACCGGTGAACGATGCTGCGAAAAAAGACAGCGACAAGATGTTCTGCATCTATGTTGCTGTTGGTCAGAAACGGTCGACCGTTGCACAGGTTGTTAAGGTTCTTGAAGAGCGCGGCGCGATGGAAAATACCATCGTTGTTGCGGCTACCGCTTCGGATCCGGCGCCGATGCAGTTCCTGGCACCGTTTGTTGCTTGCGCAATGGGCGAGTATTTCCGTGATAACGGCATGCACGCGACCATCTTCTATGATGATTTGTCGAAACAGGCTGTTGCCTATCGTCAGATGTCGCTGTTGCTTCGCCGCCCACCGGGACGTGAAGCGTTCCCGGGTGACGTTTTCTATCTGCACTCCCGTCTTCTGGAACGTGCGGCGAAAATGAACGACGAAAACGGCGCTGGTTCGCTGACCGCACTGCCGGTTATTGAAACCCAGGGTAACGACGTTTCGGCGTTTATTCCGACTAACGTGATTTCGATCACCGATGGTCAGATCTTCCTTGAGACCGATCTGTTCTATAAGGGCGTTCGCCCGGCTGTGAACGTCGGTCTGTCGGTCTCGCGTGTGGGTTCGTCTGCTCAGATCAAGGCAATGAAACAGGTTGCCGGTTCGATCAAGCTGGAACTTGCGCAGTACCGTGAAATGGAAGCTTTCGCACAGTTCGCATCGGATCTTGATCCGGCGACCCAGAAACTGCTGGCACGTGGTGCACGTTTGACCGAGCTGCTCAAGCAGGCGCAGTACTCGCCGCTTAAAGTGGAAGAACAGGTTGTCGTGATCTATGCCGGTGTTAAGGGTTACCTTGACGGCGTAGCTGTTGGCAAAATTCGTGCATTCGAAGAGCAGTTCCTGAACGATATCCGTTCAACCGGCTCTGACATTCTTGATGCAATCCGCACCGAGAAAGTTCTGTCGGAAGACAGCGAAAGCAAGCTGAGAGCGTTCCTCGACAAGTTCGCGAAAACCTTCGCGTAAGTCTGAACTTAAGGCGAAGGAGGAAACGCAATGGCTAGTTTAAAGGATCTGCGCTCGCGCATTGCCAGCGTCAAATCGACGAAGAAAATTACTTCGGCGATGAAGATGGTGGCAGCCTCTAAGCTCCGCCGGTCGCAAGATGCCGCGGAAGCAGCCCGTCCTTATGCAGATCGCATGGGGACGATGCTGGGCCGCCTCGCAGCTGCGGTTGGTGGATCACAAGGGGCACCGAAGCTTCTATCTGGTACAGGGAAAGAAGATGTGCATCTGCTCGTCGTCTTTACCTCGGATCGTGGCCTTTGCGGTGGTTTCAACGCTTCGATCATTAAAGCGACCCGTATTAAAGTCCGCGCCCTTCAGGCCGCGGGAAAAACGGTGAAGCTGATCTGTGTTGGCCGTAAGGCATCGGATGCGCTCAAGCGTGAATTTGGTGACGCAATTGTCGCCCGGTATATCGGCGTCGAAGGCAAGAAGGGGATTGATTTCTCTGCTGCTACCGATGTCGCTGATAAAATTCTGGCGCTGTATGACGCCGGCGAATTTGATGTTTGCTCGATCATCTATAATAAGTTCGTGTCAGCCATTTCGCAGGTCGTTACCACACAGCAACTGGTGCCGTTCGCGGTGCCGGAAACCGACGGGCAGGAAGAAGCAACCGGTTCTTCTGCGGTTTATGATTATGAACCGTCCGAAGAAGCCATTCTGGCTGATCTTCTGCCGCGCAATGTTGGTGTCCAGATTTTCGGTGCCATGCTGGAAAGCAGTGCATCCGAGCACGGTGCGCGTATGTCCGCGATGGATAACGCAACCCGCAACGCCGGCGATATGATCGACCGACTGAGCATCCAGTACAACCGCTCACGTCAGGCCCAGATCACCAATGAACTGATTGAAATCATTTCCGGCGCCGAGGCTTTGTAAGCGGGTCGCAGGAACTAACGGATAGTTTTGTCCGAGCAGGAGACAATACTTATGGCTGATATGAAGACGGGGAAAATTTCCCAGGTAAAGGGCGCCGTCGTCGACGTTAAGTTCGACGGAGAGTTGCCGCCCATTTTGAATGCGCTGACTGTTGACAACAATGGCCAGCGTCTGGTCCTTGAAGTTGCACAGCATCTTGGTGAGAATGCCGTCCGTACCATCGCGATGGATACCACCGAAGGTTTGCAGCGTGGCCAGAAAGTCGTCGATACCGGCGATGCAATTATGGTTCCGGTTGGTCCGGAAACCCTTGGTCGTATCTTGAACGTCATCGGCGAGCCGGTTGACGAACGTGGTCCGGTCAATGCGAAAATGAAATTGCCGATCCACCGTGAAGCACCGTCCTTCACCGATCAGGCAACTGACACCGAAATCCTGGTTACCGGTATTAAGGTCATCGACCTTATTGCACCGTATACCAAGGGTGGTAAAATTGGTCTGTTCGGTGGTGCGGGCGTGGGTAAAACCGTTCTCATCATGGAACTGATCAACAACGTGGCAAAAGGCCACGGTGGTTATTCGGTTTTCGCCGGTGTTGGTGAACGTACCCGTGAAGGTAACGACCTCTATCACGAGATGATGGACTCGGGCGTTATCAATCCGGAAGGCGTTTCCAAAGCAGCACTGGTTTATGGCCAGATGAACGAACCCCCGGGAGCGCGCGCACGTGTTGCTCTTACCGGTCTGACTTTGGCGGAATATTTCCGTGATGAAGAAGGCCAGGACGTTCTGTTCTTCGTCGATAACATCTTCCGCTTCACCCAGGCTGGTTCGGAAGTGTCCGCACTTCTGGGTCGTATCCCGTCTGCTGTGGGTTATCAGCCAACGCTGGCAACCGACATGGGTGCGCTGCAGGAACGTATTACCTCGACCAAAAAAGGTTCTATTACCTCGGTTCAGGCCATTTACGTTCCGGCCGATGACTTGACTGACCCGGCGCCGGCAACCTCGTTTGCCCACCTTGATGCGACCACGACGCTCAACCGTCAGATTGCCGAGCTTGGCATCTATCCGGCAGTTGATCCGCTCGATAGTACCTCGCGTGCGCTTGATCCGGGCGTTATTGGTAAAGAACACTACGAGACCGCCCGTGAAGTTCAGCGTATTCTGCAGACCTATAAAGGTCTTCAGGACATCATCGCAATTCTCGGCATGGACGAGCTTTCGGAAGAAGACAAACTGGTCGTGGCCCGTGCCCGTAAGATCCAGCGTTTCCTTTCGCAACCGTTCCACGTTGCAGAAGTCTTTACTGGTACGCCGGGTGTGTTCGTTCAGCTTGAAGACACCATCAAGGCATTCGCGGCAATCTGCGCTGGTGAATACGACCACCTGCCTGAACAGGCATTCTATATGGTCGGTACCATCGAAGAAGCTATCGAGAAAGCCAAGAAGATGGCCGAAGCTGCCTAAGGCAGTTTCGGTCCCCCTCCGCCTAGGGAGCGAGGACTGTCATGACTGATACGACTGTACTGGAACTTGTTTCGCCGTCTGCCCTGCTCAAATCCGAGCCGGTCGAGATGGTCGTTGTTCCGGGCACGGACGGGAATTTTGGCGTGCTGCCGAAGCATTCGCCGATGATCTCGACCATTCGTCCGGGTGTCATCGACATCTATGCAGGTGGTAAGGTTTCCGAGCGTATCTTCGTCGCCGGAGGTGTCGCCGAGGTTAACCCCGAACGTTGCACCATTCTGGCCGAAGAAGCCGTTCCGGTTTCCGACATCAAGGCCGATGAAGCCCAGGCGCGTCTTGAAGCCGCCGAAGCCGATCTGAAGGCAGCAACCACGGCGCATGACAAGGCAAATGCCGAACGTGCGTTTGACGTTGCCCGTGCACTTATTGCTGCATTGTCCAACTGATCATCGATCTTCGATTTTATGGAAAGGGCCGCTGTGGAAACAGCGGCCTTTTTTGATGTCAGTCTGTGATTTGAAGTCAGCAAGTGACTATCCCGGTGGAGGTGCCATCCACAGCACCGGTCAAGCGGCGCAGAGGCGTGGTATGTCACTGAACGTTGGGGGGATATAAGATGCCTGGACCAAAGTGCTGATGACGAGGTGTCAGGGGGACGGCGTTAGAGCCAAGCCCAGCCAGAAAGATTCAATCATTTTCATAAGGTCGATAAATTCGGTGACATCCACCGGCTTGCGCAAATAGCAATTCGCCCCGGCAGCATAGCAAAGGTCGACATCGTGTTCAGCCCCGGATGTGGTCAGGACGATAACCGGGATCGATGCCGATGACGGGTCGTTGCGGATTTCGCGCAACATTTCCCGGCCATCCTTGCGCGGCATGTTCAAATCCAGAAGAATCAGACGGGGTTTGGGGGCGTTGCGATAGGGGCCATCCTGTTGCAGGAACTGACGGGCTGTCATCGCATCTTTGACGTGATGCAGATTAACCGGATGGGTGAATTCGCGCAGAGCTTCTTGAACCAGCCGGGCGTCCCCCGGATTGTCTTCAATCAGCAGCAAATTGCTTACGGTCCCGTTGGCACCGGCGATCATGCATCGTCCTTATTCTTTTGGATGGGGTATTGTCGAATGCACCCCTTTTGATAGTCAGAAATTATACTCAATCTTTGTCATAAAATGAAGAAAAAGACAGAATAATTTCAACATTGTAGGTCAGTGCGGCAGCTTTTCGAACGTAGTTCAGTTTTCATATTGACTAAGTCTGACGACAAATCAATAGGATAGGGGGCAAAAAAATATGATTAATACTATGCTTACGTATTAATCCGTACATGTCCCATATCATCCGACAAAGCAAAAGCGCACCGTGCCTGAACCGCGGTGCGCTTTATTTTAGGGGCCGAAATGGCGAGAATCGGGCGAAGTTATAGCAAGCCCGCGGCATCAAGGCACGTGACGCAATGTCAGTTCACCGGAATGCCAAGCTCGGCGGCAAGGCTGGAAAACTGTGCCAATAGTTCGGAATTGTCAGCGAATTGATGACGGGCAGTGTCATAGGCCTGTTGTGCCATGTCCGGGTTATTGATGACGGCATAGGCCCGAATCAGACGCGCCCATCCTTCGGGGTTATCGGGGTTTTCTTTCAGCCTGTCGGCAAGCTGGGACACCATGCCAAGGATCATTTCCTGGCGTTGTTCCGGTGTCATCTCGGCGGCGGCTTCCATTTCTTCGCGGTTGGGGCCGTTTGTCTCGGAGGGGGTATTTGATACCATTGGTGGCGTGATGGTGATCCGGCCCGCGATATCTATGCCCTGTGCAATTGCCGATTCTTCGATCCGGCCAAGAACCATTGGAAGCCAGCTGGCATCGGCCGGTGCCGCATTGACCAGCATGATCCAGCGATCAATGGCTGCGGCAACATTGCCATTTTGTGCGTCTGCCAGGCCCAGGAAATATTGGATGCGCGGATCCTTGCTGCCGGATTTGGCGGCTTCTTCCAATGCACCGCGTGCGATGACGTTGACTTGCCCGTTTTCGGCGCGAATGACACTTTCGGCATACATTGCCAGATAGTCTCCGTCGCGACCGGATCGTTTTACCGCTTCAAGGAAGGCGGTTTGCGCTTCTTCGGCGCGGCCGAGCGCCATCAAGCTGGCGCCAAGAAGCTCCCAGCCTTTGAGGTCATCGGGATTTTCAAGCAGTCGGTTAGACAAATCCTGAACAGCACGGTTAAATGCCGTTGTCCGGTTGGAATCGACGTCGCGCGCCTGCCGGGCGGCCATGATTTCATCGCCACGGCTGGCGATTGGGCGATCCGGTAAATCCGGTCGACCAAGATTGATATAAAACCCGATCCCGACGACAAGCAGGACAAGTGTGAACACCGCAACAACTGGGCGCAGGCGTGAGACATGCGCCATTGCTTCGCCCGATAGGCTGCGGCTTTGGATGCGCTGATCGGTAGAAAGAATGCGGCGTTGGACTTCAATTCTTGCCGCATCGGCCTGTTCGGTGGTCAAAACACCACGATCAATATCGCGGTCAATTTCGGCAAGCTGATCACGGTAAACGGCAAGATCGCGCTGCAATTCGTCGTTATCAGTATCGGGTGCATCTGGCGCAGAAACTGTATTTCCGCGCCAGAGTGGCCAGAGAATATAACCGCCCACCAGAAGCGTCAGGGCGCCAAGAACAATCCAGATCGTCATCGAAATTCCTAACGCTTTATTCAGCCGGGACAGTAGGGGCGGCTTTGGTGGAGCGTGCCGGTGCGCCGACACGATAACGACGGTCTGATAATGACATCAATCCACCCAGAACCATGACCAATCCGCCAGTCCACATCCAGGGGATCATCGGTTTGACATAGAAGCGGGTGACCCATTTACCATTGGCATCCTCGTCACCGATCACTGCATAGATATCGCCGGTGATGCCAGACTGAATGCCGGCCTCGGTCGTTGGCATGCCTTCAACCGTATAGACCCGTTTTTCCGGGGTCAGGGTGATGGTGCGTTCGCCGGGCGTTGCAATGGTAATGGTGGCTTCGCGGGCAACAAAGTTTGGCCCCTCGTATTCGCGAAGGCTGCTGAGTGTAAAGGTATGGCCCGAAAGCACGGTGCTGTCGCCAATGCCGAGCGATTGAACCGATTCTTCGGTCCAGGCTTGTGACCCGGTGATGCCCGCAACAACAATTGCGACCCCGGCATGGGCCAGCATCGTACCATGGGCCGAGCGCGGCAAATTACGCATGCGCCGCAAACTGGTTTTAAGCGGTCCGCGGAACAGTTTGATGCGGCTTGTCCATTCCAGAATAGTGCCGACAAACAGCCATGTGGCCAGTCCCATACCGAACAGGGCAAAGGCCGGTCCACCGGCAAGCCAGTAAGTTACCAGCAGTACCAGTATAACGGCGGCAATGGCGATCTTGAGCTTGCCCAGGACGGCGAACAGATCGGCACGTTTCCATGGCATTAACGGGCCAAAGACCATGGCGATAATGGCCGGAGTCATGATCGGAACGAATGTCGAATTAAAGAATGGCGCGCCGACTGAAATCTTTTCTCCGGTCACGGTTTCCAGCAACAGCGGATAGAGTGTTCCGAGCAGCACCATGGCAGCGGCAATCGACAGCAGGACATTGTTAAACACCAATGCCCCTTCGCGTGAGATCGGTTGAAACAGTCCGCCGCCCTTAAGGGTTGGGGCGCGCCAAGCATATAGCATTAACGACCCACCGACTGTCAGACAGAGTAGGAACAGGATAAACACCCCGCGCGTCGGATCGGTGGCAAAGGCGTGAACCGATGTCAGCGCGCCGGAACGCACAAGGAAGGTCCCCAGCAACGAGAAGGAAAAGGCAAGGATCGCCAGAAAGATTGTCCAGCTTTTAAGAGCGTCGCGCTTTTCAACAACAATGGCCGAATGCAAAAGGGCGGTACCGGCCAACCATGGCATGAAGGATGCGTTTTCAACCGGATCCCAGAACCACCAGCCGCCCCAGCCCAGTTCGTAATAGGCCCACCATGATCCAAGGCCGATCCCGGCCGTTAAAAAGACCCATGCCGCCAATGTCCATGGTCGGACCCAGCGCGCCCATGCCGGATCAACCCGGCCTTCGATCAGGGCCGCCACCGCAAAGGCAAAGGCGACCGAAAAACCGACGTAGCCAAGGTACAAGAAGGGCGGGTGAATGGCGATGCCCGGATCCTGCAACAGGGGGTTCATGCCTTCGCCATTTAGCGGCGGATTGACCACGCGTTCAAACGGATTTGATGTCAGCAAGATGAACAACAGGAAGCCAAGTGCGATGATGCCCATCACGCCAATGACGCGCGCCAGCAAGCTGGGCGGCAGGTTGCGGCCAAAGGCGGCAACGGCGGACGCAAACAGCGTCAGGATCATCACCCATAATAACATCGAGCCCTCGTGATTGGCCCAGACGCCGGTGATTTTATAGATCAGTGGTTTGGATGTATGGCTGTTGGCGATCACATTGACGACTGAAAAATCGGACGTGACATAGGCATAGGTCAGAGCCGCAAAGCTGGTTCCAACCAGTGCAAAGCAGGCAATTGCCAGACGCGGTGCTATTTTGAGAAGAACAATATCGCGTCGGGATGCGGCAATAAATGGTATGGTCGATTGTGCCATTGCCATCACAAGTGACAGCACAAGAGCATAGTGTCCGATTTCAACAATCATAAGTGGACCTGTTGTTTTTTCTTATCCGCCTGTATGGCTGATATAATCGCTTGGCACGGGTTTGGAAACCTTGCGGAATATCAAATATGCGCTATTTGCTGCGCAGACGAAGGTCAAAGTATGTCAATAGTCATTACATATTACGTTAATTCACGATATAAAATCGCGATCAGCGAGCGGAAAATGAAGACCAAGGGTCTGTAGAGTATGATGCAATGTCCTGTCATTGACATCGCGCAAAGGGAAATGTGGGCACGTCGGGCAACGACGGCCTCCATTGTCATAGCTGCGACGCTGATTGCAATCAAAGCCGTGGGCTGGTTCCTGACCGATTCGGTTAGCCTGTTATCATCCATGATCGATAGCATGCTTGACGTCGGTACGTCTGTGATCAACTTCATGGCGGTGCGAAGCGCATGGCGGCCCGCCGATCACGATCACCGTTTTGGGCATGGCAAGGCCGAACCACTGGCCGGGCTTTTTCAGTCTGCTTTTATGATCGGTGCGGCAATTTTGGTTTTGGCCGAGGCCGCATCGCGCATCAGTGAACCCCAGCCGGTCAAATTTGCCATCGAAGGTGTCTGGATCATGGCAGTGTCGGTGGTGATGACGGTTGGTTTGGTGTTGCTGCAACGAAAAGCGGTGCGCATGTCCGGTTCGTTGGCGGTTGATGCCGATTCCCTGCATTACAGCAGCGATATTTTTGCCAATCTGGCGGTGATTATTGCCCTTGTTGCCGGATTTTCCGGTTTCAATTGGGCCGATCCGTTGATTGGTGGATTGGTTGCGCTGTTTCTTTTGTATTCTGCGGTCAAAGTCGGACGGAATTCCGTTTCGGTCCTGATGGATCAGGAATTGCCCGATTCGGATAGCCAGCGGATTATTGAACTGACAATGAAAAATGCGTCGGTGATCGGTATTCACCGGTTGCGGACTCGATCATCGGGCGTTCACCGTTTTGCCGAGATTGAGCTAATCATGGATGGTGGGATGCTGATGCGTGATGCACATACCATCTGCCATCAGGTGATGGATAATATTCGATCAGAATATCCCGATCTTGATATCACCATTCACCCTGAGCCGCCCGAAGATATCCATCTTGATGAATTCACTGGTTATACCGAAGACCCGGAATTCTGGCACACTGGACGTGCGCGCAAGGCCGGTCAGGAAGATATTCCTGTTTCAAGCGGCGAAATGGCGATGGGCCGCTAGCGGCCAAGCTTCCAAGCGGTCTAGTCCAAAGAGTTTCGGATATAGTATTGGCGCGCGACACCGATTGACATAACCCGCATAAATTGCAATCGTGCAATCGATCACCAGGGGGGCTCCGACAAGGGGCTGAGATTCTGCTGGCTTTGCAGCGCAGTGACCCTTTGAACCTGATCCAGTTCATACTGGCGTAGGGATGGTGCAGATGCCGGCATTTTCAAACCTGTTTTCACATCATGGTAAAGTCTGTTTTGTGATCATGGGCCCAACGTCCATTCGTTGGTGTTTTGTTGGCATTTCTCATCAGACACCTTATCGCAGAACTGGGTCTCCATTGCTTTGATTGCAAAGGGGCCTTTTATGTCTGTTAAAACGTCGAAAACCGATGTCACTACCGGGCCATTGCCCGCATCGCGCAAGTTGCATATTGCCGGATCGTATCATCCCGATATTCGCGTGCCGATGCGCGAAATTTCAGTTCATCCAACATCGGGGGAGCCGCCGCTTAAAGTTTATGATGCGTCCGGGCCCTATACTGATCCTGATATTGTGATTGATATAGAAAGGGGCCTGCCGCGGTTGCGCCGCAACTGGATCGCCGCACGTGCCGATACGCAACGTTATGCCGGGCGTAGCATCAAACCCGCAGATAACGGCTTTGTTGAAAGCGAAAGTCATGCGGTGCCGCTGTTCCCCGAAAATCATGCGCCGTTACGTGCGATTGATGGTCGGGCGATCACCCAGCTTGCTTATGCACGTGCTGGAATTGTTACTGCGGAAATGGAATTTGTTGCGATCCGTGAAAATCTGGGCCGGGTGGAAATGCGTGCCAACGCAAAACGTGATGACGAATCATTTGGTGCGGTTATCCCCGATAATGTGACGGCGGAATTTGTCCGCGATGAAATTGCGCGTGGCCGGGCGATTATCCCGGCCAATATCAACCATCCCGAAGCCGAGCCAATGATTATCGGGCGTAATTTCCTGGTTAAGATCAATGCCAATATTGGCAATTCGGCGGTGACATCCTCCATGGCCGAAGAGGTCGAAAAAATGGTCTGGGCGACGCGCTGGGGTGCGGATACGGTGATGGATTTGTCGACCGGGCGCAATATCCACAATATCCGGGACTGGATCATCCGCAATTCACCGGTGCCGATTGGAACGGTGCCGATCTATCAAGCGTTGGAAAAGGTCGCGGGCATTGCCGAAGATCTGACATGGGAAATCTTTCGTGACACCCTGATCGAACAGGCAGAGCAGGGGGTGGATTATTTTACCATTCATGCCGGATTGCGCCTGCACCACATCCCGCTGACAGTGGATCGGGTCACCGGTATTGTTTCGCGTGGCGGATCGATCATGGCCAAGTGGTGCCTGTATCATCATCGCGAAAGTTTCCTATACACGCATTTTTCCGAAATTTGCGATATCTGTCAGGCTTATGACGTGTCCTTTTCACTGGGGGATGGGTTGCGGCCGGGATCGATTGCAGATGCCAATGACGCCGCCCAGTTTGCCGAACTTGAGACATTGGGGGAACTGACCCAAATCGCCTGGGCAAAGGATTGCCAGGTGATGATTGAGGGGCCTGGGCATGTGCCAATGCACAAGATTCGCGAAAACATGGACAAGCAACTTGAAATCTGTGGCGAGGCGCCGTTTTACACCCTTGGTCCGCTAACTACAGATATTGCACCGGGTTACGATCATATCACATCGGGGATCGGGGCGGCGATGATCGGCTGGTTTGGAACGGCGATGCTTTGCTATGTCACGCCAAAGGAACATCTTGGCCTGCCAGATCGTGACGATGTTAAAACCGGGGTGATTACTTATAAGATTGCAGCCCATGCCGCCGACCTGGCCAAGGGCCACCCGGCGGCAAAGACACGTGACGACGCGCTGTCACGCGCACGGTTTGAATTTCGTTGGGAGGATCAGTTTAATTTGTCGCTTGATCCGGAAACAGCCCGGTCTTTCCATGATCAGACTTTGCCGAAAGAGGCCCATAAGGTGGCGCATTTTTGTTCGATGTGCGGGCCGAAATTCTGTTCGATGCGGATTTCTCATGAAATTCGCGCCGATGTGCAGAAAGAAGGTCTGGTCGCGATGGCCGAAAAATATCGCGATGGTGGCGATCTTTATATGAATGTCGATCATAAGATCCGGTAACAAAGATGGCGGGCCCGGATATGGGCCCGCCATCTTCTTTTGTTTGCCGTGTCGAAACTTACAGAACGGTCAGCATGCTTGCGACCAAGGGATGGCGGACGATATCTTGGTCGGCCAATTTGACGCAGGAAATGTCTTCGACATTTTCAAGCCGGTCAGACATTTCCGATAGGCCGGACATTTCTGGCAGAAGGTCGGTTTGATCCGGATCGCCGGTCAGAATCATGGTTGAATTCCAGCCAAGGCGTGTCACTAGCATTTTAAGTTGCCCATAGGTGCAGTTCTGGGCCTCGTCAATGACGACAAAGGCATTGTTCAGCGTACGGCCACGCATATAGCCGATCGGGGCGATTTCGATGGTACCATCCGAAAGGTATTGGCGCAGGCGTTTGGCCCCAAGGCGATCATTTAGCGCGTCATAAAGCGGGCGAAGATACGGTGCCATTTTGGCTTCGACGTCGCCGGGCAGGAAACCGATGTTTTCACCGGCCTCGACGGCGGGGCGGGCCAGAACGATACGGCCGATTTCTCCTTTGTCGAGGGCTTCGACAGCCTTGGATACGGCAATAAATGTTTTCCCGGTTCCTGCCGGGCCAAGAGCAAGGATGAGGTTAAAGGCATCAATGGCTTCCATAAGGGCGGCTTGATTTTCGCTTTTGGGGCGAATATGGCGACGGAAGCTTTGATCGCGTTGTTCGCTTTGCGGAGCGGTACCTGGTGTATCCAATGGATGCCAGTTTGATTTGTCGCCGTTAAACAGGTCATGGACGTTGGTATCTGCCTGTTGCGGACGACTACGACGGCGTGCTGCGCGCTTACCCATAACGATCACCTCATCAATTGAGCCAAAAAGCAAAACGCGCCATTCCATCATGGAAAGGCGCGCATTTAATTTTCATCTTGAGATAGAAGTGGCGGGTGGGTTCTCCGCCGTTCGCATCTGCATGTTGCATCTGCGATCCGGGGGGCGAAACATTTCGTTTTACAACGTGTTCTCGCGGCACTCGGGAACCCCTCCTGCGGTCTAGTTATTGACCGTACATTCGAATCGTATCCCTACATGTTGTGTTTTGTCACGGGTTTTTACGTGATTAAATTTTCGTGAAATCGGAAGTTTGAGTCTTTTCAGCGATTTATACTGCATCTGCGAGATAACTTTTTTCTGATTGAGGGGTCAGGCTGCTGCCGATTTGGCATCAGGCAAGGCAAAACTGATCACCCATCCGACCAAAAGAAACGCTGCCGACGCCACAAGGCAGCCCACCAGACCACCATACATATAGGCCAGTCCGGACAGAATAGTTCCGGTCAACCGGCCGATGGCGTTTGACATGTAATAAAAGCCGACATTCATCGCGACCTTATCGCCATCGGCATAGGCAAGGATTAAATAAGAGTGCAGTGATGAATTGACGGCAAAGACCAGACCGAACACCAGTAATCCACCCAGAACAGCAATTTCGGCGGCAACGCCAAACTGCACGGCCAGTGCGATCAGAACTGTGATCAGAACAAGCCCAAAAATCCACAATCGTGCTGATCGTCCGTCCGGGGCATGTGATCCGGCGCGCAGCAATTTTGGGGCTATGGCCTGTATCACGCCATAGCCGATCACCCATGCTGCCATATAGGTGCCGATTTCGATGTGGTCCCAACCCAGTTTTGTGGCCAGAAATACCGGCAAGCCGACAACAAACCAGATATCGCGTGATCCGAACAGGAACAGACGGGCCGCCGACAGGACATTGATCTTGCGGTCTTTGGAAAAAACGTCGCGAAATTTGGCCTTGGTCTTGCCCGCCGGGGTGGTCATTTCCGATCCGATTGACAGTGCAACCGCAATCAGGATGATTGTCAATCCAGCAGCCATTAACAGCAATGCACCCGAGAAACCAAGCCAAGCCAAAAGAACACCGCCCATGAAGAAACCAGCCCCTTTTAGGGCATTTTTTGACCCGGTCAGCAGCGCAACCCAGCGAAACAGGGCACCGTCGGCGTCTTTGGGGACCAGAACTTTGATTGCCGACTTGCTCGACATTTTGGTCAGGTCCTTGGCGACGCCTGAGGCTGCCTGCAGGCCCATGACATAGGCCACCGATATCCATGGCAACCAGTCCGGGTTGGTTAGTGACAAGGCAGAAAGCGCCCCAATCTGAAGGATCAGCCCGGCAAAAAGCGTGAAACGCAAACCGCGTACTTGTGCCAGCCAGCCACCGACAAGATTGGTAACAACACCGGCACATTCATACAGAACAAACAGCAAGGCGATTTCAAACGCCGAATAACCCAACGCATTGAAATGCAACAGCACAAGCATGCGCAGCGCCCCATCGGTCAGGGTAAACCCCCAATAGGCAGAGGTCACAAGCGCATAATTACGAATGGCTGAGGACATTTTCGGTGTTCCTAAAGGCTTTGCGCGACTTTGGCCGCCAGATCAACCATGCGGCAGACATAGCCCCATTCATTGTCATACCAGGCAAGGATTTTGACCTGACGTTTGTCGATCACCATGGTCGATCCGGCATCGATGACCGAAGATCGGGGATCGTTCAGATAATCAACACTGACCAGTGGGCGTTCCTCGTAACCAAGAATACCGGCCAGATAGGTTTCCGATGCTTCGTGCAGTACCTGATTGACGCCCTCGACAGTGGTATCTTGCGATACTTCGAAAACACAATCGGTCAGCGATGCGTTGAGTAACGGCACGCGGACGGCAATACCGTTAAGTTTTCCGGCAAGTTCCGGATAGATCATGGTGATTGCGGTTGCCGATCCGGTACTGGTCGGGATCAGGGATTGCAGGCAGGAACGGGCGCGGCGTAAATCGGTATGTGGCAGGTCGACCACGGTTTGCGTGTTGGTCACATCATGAATGGTGGTGATGGAACCATGGACGATGCCAAGTTTTTCATGGATGACCTTGACCACCGGGGCAAGGCAATTGGTGGTGCAACTTGCCGCGGTCAAAAGGTGATGGCGGGCCGGATCATAAAGGTTATCGTTAACGCCATAAACGATGTTTAACGCGCCTTGTTTGACCGGGGCGGCGACAATCACCTTTTTCACACCCTGATCGAAATAGGCTTGCAGGATTTCCGGGGTTTTGAATTTGCCGGTACATTCTAAAACAATGTCACAGCCAAGTTTGACCCAGTCAGTTTCGCCCGGTGTGGCGTTTTCGGAAAATGTCAGGCTGTGGGTTTGATCAATCACAACCCGCCCATCAACGCAGTCAACCCGATTTGGCCAGCGACCATGCACGGAATCAAATTCCAGAAGATGGGCTGCCGTCTTTGCCCCGCCTTTGATTTCGTTGATATGAACAAATTCAAGATCGGGGTGGCCCCATCCTGCCCGCAGGGCCAGTCGGCCCATGCGCCCAAAACCATTGATGCCGATACGAATTTTGCGGGTCATTTTGGTTCCTTTGGAATTGGGGTGTTCTGTGGTGCCGGGAACCAATGACGTGACCGGTTGGCAATTGCGACAAGGGACAGCATGACCGGCACTTCGACCAGAACACCCACCACGGTGGCAAGGGCAGCGCCAGATGAAAAACCAAACAGGCCAATGGCGGTGGCAACAGCCAGTTCAAAAAAGTTTGATGCCCCAATCATGGCCGAGGGTGCTGCAATCCGATGTTCGACCTTTAGGATCTTGTTGGCGCCATAGGCAAGGGCGGCAATGAAATAGGTCTGCAAAATGATCGGAACCGCAAGCATCGCAATGATCAATGGCTGGTCGATGATTTGTTTGCCCTGAAAGGCAAATAGCAACACCAATGTGCTCAGAAGGGCAATCATCGATACCGGGGCCAATTTGGCCTCGAATATTTTAAGGGCAGTGGCGCCACTGCGTAAAACCTGGTTGCGAATGATTTGGCCTGCGATCAGGGGGATAACAATGAATGCCACGACCGAAATGGTCAGGGTTTCCCACGGAATGGTGATTGCGGAAATGCCCAACAACAGGGCAACAATCGGGGCAAAGGCGAAAATCATGATCGTGTCATTCAGGGCGACCTGGCTTAGCGTGAAATTCGCATCCCCCTTTGTCAGATGCGACCAGACAAACACCATCGCCGTACAGGGTGCCGCCCCCAACAGGATCAACCCGGCGATATAGCTTTCAATCTCGGTCTCGGGCAGGAATGGGCGAAACACAATCCCGATAAATAGCCAGCCAAGGGCGGCCATGGTAAAGGGTTTGATCAGCCAGTTCACACCCAGCGTCACACTGATGCCGCGCCATTCACGACCCACTTCGTGAAGCGCCCCGAAATCAACCTTCATCAGCATGGGAACAATCATCAACCAGATCAGGATCGTGACCGGCAGATTGATTTCATAGGCCGTTAGATTGCCAATCGTTTGGAAGACAGTCGGGAATAGCTCGCCAAGGCCGATGCCGACCACGATGCTGGCGGCAACCCAAAGTGTCAGATAGCGTTCAAAAAGCCCCATCGGAGAAGCCGTTTTAGTCGAAGAGGCAGTCATGATCAGGCGCTTTCGTTATCGGGCAAAGTGGTTTTGCCAATATCATCAAGTTTCGTTTGCAAAGACATTCGATCCAGCGATGCAAACGGCAGGCTGGTGAAAATTGAAATCCGGTTTTGCAGCATGCGGAATGTATCGGCAAAGGCGAGACGGATTTCTGCGTTTGTTCCGGTGGCCATTGCGGGGTCGGGAACGCCCCAATGGGCCGTCATCGGGGTGCCGGGAAAAACCGGGCAGCTTTCCCGTGCGGTCTGGTCACAAACGGTAAAAATGAAATCAAATTTGACCATGTTCTGATCCGAATAGGTTTCCATCGGTTTGGACGAAAACACAGACGGGTCAAAGCCAAGGTTTTGCAGAAGATCAATGGTATAGGGATGCAATGATCCGCGCGGATAAGCGCCAGCACTATAGGCGCGGAAATGGTCTTGCCCGGCGTTGTTCATGATGGCCTCTGCCATGATGGATCGCGCAGAATTCCCCTGACACAGGAACAGAATATTATAACTGCCAGTTGCCATTTTGGTATCTCCGTTAAGATATTCTGATTACAGGCGTTAACCACAGGTGGATCGCAGGCTTGTTGGTGTCAGGCCGCACAGTTCAGGTTGCCCCTGACAGCAATCATCGGCAAGGAACCCCATCAGGTCGCGCATTGCATCGGGAACGATCCGATAGATGATGGATCGCCCATGGCGTTGGGATGTGATCAGCCCGGCCTGACTTAAGGTCGATAAATGTGCCGACATAGTATTGTGCGGGATCGACAGTTGCCGTGCGAGTTCACCTGCGGCCAAGCCATCCTGTCCTGCATGAACAAGCAGGCGAAATGCGCTCAGTCGATGTTCCTGTGCCAATGCGCCAAGTGCGCCGATTGCGTTATTAATTTCCATATGTCCAGAAATATCGACATATAGATGATCTGGCAAGTTACATTTGTGTTTCAACCTTGAATGTTGCGATGCAATTTTATGGAGAATAGTTATATTTCAATTGGCTATGTTTCACGAAGAAAAATGTTTAAATAACTAGTTTTTTGGTTATAATGGCGAAATGAAAGAAAAAGACATCGCACCCGCCTTTGCTGCCCTTGGGCATGAAGCTCGTTTGAGAATCTATCGCCAGTTGGTCAAGGCAGGCGACGGGGGGCTTAATATTGGTGATATCGGGCGGCTGATCGGCTTACCGGCGTCGACTCTTGCCCACCATTTGGGGGCATTGGTTCAAGCAGGCCTTGTTCATCAGGTAAAGAATGGTCGCGAGGTTTTGAACCGTGCCGATTATGACGTTATGCGCCGGGTTGTTGAATTTATGACAGATGAATGCTGTATCGGTGTCGATCTTGCCGATGACAATGAAACTGATTCAGCCCGTGAGGAATTGAGCACGGCCGGGTAGATGTGCCTTTTTCTTTGTTAAAATATAACCATTATTCTAGGGATATAGATATGTCTGATCTTGCCCTTCAACTTCGTCGTTTTGGCCTGAATGCCCGCAAGATTGACCGGGTGGTTGTGGCTTTCGTGATTGGCTGTGGTCTGGTTGCTTTGCTTGATCCAGCCCAGCTTGGTACAAGTTTGACCTTCACCGCCGTGTCGCTTTGGGATACGGCGCCGTTTTTATTCCTGTCGATCGGAATTGCGGCTTATGCCGGGGCCAGCGGGGCGGATAATATTATCTCGCGCGCGTTTTCGGGGCACCCGGTTAAAATGGTGTTTACCGCCGCCGCCTTTGGCGCGCTTTCGCCGTTTTGCTCTTGCGGGGTGATACCGCTGATCGCGGCCTTGCTCAGCATGGGGGTTCCGCTGGCCCCCGTGATGGCGTTTTGGCTGGCCTCCCCGGTGATCGATCCGGCGATGTTTGTCTTGACGGCCGGAACGATCAGCTCTGAATTTGCGGTTATCAAATTGATTGCGGCAATTTTTCTGGGTTTGTTTGGTGGGTTTGCCACCATGTGGCTGGCGCATTTGGGCATGCTTGGCGATCCGTTGCGTGATGGCGTTGGTAATGGTGGATGCGGTGGTGCAAAGATGCGTGTGCCAAAGGCACCCGTTTGGGCGTTTTGGCATGATGAGGAACGTGTCGCGAAATTTCGCAAAACGGCGATTTCGACAACTTTGTTTTTGGGTAAATGGCTGGCGTTTGCATTTTTGCTTGAAAGCTTGATGATTGCCTATGTCCCGGCTGATCGTATCAGCGATTGGTTGGGGGGATCAGGGATCTGGCCGATTGCGACGGCGACACTTGTTGGCGTGCCAGCCTATTTGAATGGTTATGCAGCCTTGCCCTTGGTTTCGGGGTTGATGGATCAGGGCATGCAGGCCGGTGCCGGAATGGCATTTTTGGTCGCGGGCGGTGTTTCATCAATCCCGGCGGCAATTGCAGTTTTTGCCTTGGTAAAGCGTGCGGTATTTGCGCTTTATCTTGGGTATGCGCTGGTTGGTTCATTTCTGGTTGGGCTTGCGGCGCAACTCTGGCTTGGATAATTGCCAGGGCACATGACCGATATGACGATTTCGGGATGGCACGGGCGGTAAAAATCAGTACAGTGCGCGCCAACCCGAAATCATGATCAATGGATGAACCATGTCGCCGATCGACCAGCAGGTATCGCGCCGTCGTACCTTTGCCATCATTGCCCACCCGGATGCGGGTAAAACCACCCTGACTGAAAAGCTGCTTCTTTTCGGGGGGGCGATCCAGATGGCTGGTGCGGTGAAGGCAAAAAAGGAACAGCGCGGCGCACGTTCGGACTTTATGAAGATCGAACAGGATCGCGGTATTTCGGTGTCATCGGCTGTGATGACATTCGAGTTCGAAGATAATATTTTCAACTTGCTTGATACGCCGGGCCACGAAGACTTTTCCGAAGATACATACCGCGTTCTGACCGCCGTTGACTCGGCCGTTATGGTGATCGATGCTGCCAAAGGGATCGAGGCCCAGACCCGCAAGCTGTTTGAAGTCTGTCGTCTGCGCGATGTGCCGATCACGACCTTCGTCAACAAGCTTGACCGTGAAACGCGCGATTTCTTTGAACTGATCGACCAGATCGAACGCGATCTTGCGCTTGATGTGTCGCCGGTCACCTGGCCGATTGGATCGGGCCGTGATTTCCATGGCTGTTATGATCTTGTCAATGATCAGCTTTTGTTCATGGAAAAAGGCGGCAATGTCGTCAAGGAAGCGATCCAGATTAAAGGTCTGGATGACCCCAAACTTGACGAATTGATTCCTGACTATCTTTTGGCGCAATTGCGTGAAGAGGTCGAGATGGTACGTGCCATCTGCCCGCCATTTGATTTGCAAAGCTACCGCGAAGGGCATTTGACCCCGGTATTCTTTGGATCAGCGGTCAATAACTTTGGTGTGCGTGAGTTGCTGCGCGGTATTGGCGATATCGCGCCGACCCCGCGCCCGCAAGAAGCCGCCACCCGCGTGGTCGAGGCATCGGAAAACAAGGTTTCCGGTTTCGTGTTCAAGGTTCAGGCCAATATCGACCCGAACCACCGTGACCGTATTGCGTTTATCCGTTTATGTTCCGGTCATTTCAAACGCGGCATGAAACTTAAACATGTTCGCGCAGGCAAACAGATGGCGGTGCATAACCCGATGCTGTTCTTTGCCAATGAACGTGACATTGCCGAAGAAGCATGGCCGGGTGACATTATCGGCATTCCGAACCATGGCACATTGCGGATCGGCGACACGCTGACCGAGGGCGAAGACCTTCGGTTCCGCGGGGTTCCGGCTTTTGCCCCGGAATTGCTTCAGAAGGTGCGTCTTGATGATCCGCTGAAAGGTAAACACCTTCAGCGCGCACTGGAACAACTTGCCGAAGAAGGCGCATCACAGGTGTTCAAACCGATGATGGGGGCCGACTGGATCGTTGGCGTGGTTGGTCAGTTGCAGTTTGAAGTTTTGAAAGAACGGATCTCGGCGGAATATGGCATCAAGGTTCATTTCGAACAGACCCCGGCCTATGCCGCGCGCTGGGTGATTGGCGATGATCCGCTGGAACTTAAAAAATTCCGCGATACAAACCAATCTGCTTTGTTCGAGGATCATGATGAAACGCTGGTCTTTATTGCGCGCAATGCCTGGCATCTTGAAACGGCACAGCGCGATTGGCCGAATTTGAAATTCGAAGCCACCCGTGAACAGAATATGATTGCGGCCTGAGGGTGGCGGCTGTCGCACGCAAAGCCGAAAATAGAATGGCCGCAATTGATGGATTGCGCGCCATTGCTGTTTTGATGGTGGTGGCGTTCCATTTTCTGGGACGTTATCCAAATGATTATACAGGTCTTTCGCTCGCGCCGATCTTTACGTTTGGCTGGCTTGGGGTCGATCTGTTTTTCATCATCAGTGGTTATTGTATTGCGATGACGGCATCGCGAACCCCGGACTTGGCGTCATTCTGGGGACGGCGTTTTGGACGTATTTATCCGGCTTTCGCCGTTGGGTGCATGGTTTCCTGGGCTCTGACCAGCTATTTTGGGTTGCCGGAAAAAGAAGTTAGCGGATTGCAAGCGCTAGGGAACCTTCTGTTCTTGAATGCGGTATTTGTCCCACCGGTTGATGGCGTATATTGGAGCCTGATTGTCGAACTGCAGTTTTATATGCTTTACGGGCTTATCTTGTGCATTGATCGTCGGCCCTTCGCGATCATGACGGGGCTTTCGGTGCTGTTTGCCTTGGCCATGGGCTTGCAATATGCCGATAACCCAGCAATTTCGCGGATCATGAAGCCGCAATATATTATCTTGTTCCTGATCGGGGCCGCGTTGTTCTTTGGCCATGCAACGGAAAAACGTTTCTATTATCTTTGGGCAGCTTGCGGTTTTGCCGCTAGCTTCACCACGGGGTATTATGACGCGGTCATTCCATATGCCGCAGCGACACTTGGTTTGGGGTGTCTGGTCGTTGCCAGTCGTAAACTGCCGATCCTTGATCGTCTCTGGCCGGTTGGGTTGGTGTCATATAGCTGGTATCTGCTGCACCAGAATATTGGCCTGCTCATCATAAGGTCACTTACAGCCGAAGGTGTTAGTAATGGAGCCGCGATTGCGGCCGCTGTTGTTGGCACGTTTATATTGGCACTTGGGCTATATGTCCTGTGCGAAAATCGATATGTGCGAAAAGTGGCCAACCGGTTTTTTGCGTGGCTTTTCGCGCTGTTACAGTTTAATCGGCTGGCAAAATCGGCGACCTAGTTTCCGATGAAATAACGACCCACAGCAACCAGAACCATACCGGCGATCATGGCGGCGAACAGGTTGCGGGAGATGATCATTGTGATTACGGTGGTGGCCGCCCCGGCGATGCCAATCGGTCCGGCGGATAGGGCGCTCGGCACCCAGACGGAAATCAGGACAGCACCGGGCAGACGTTCCAATACATGCGCCCAACGACCCGTTTGGGGAAGGCGATCAGCCATGATCAGCCCACCCAGGCGCATGCTATAGGTGACGGCGGCCATGCCAAGGATGGTCAGAACGGCTTCGAGTTCAAAATGGGTCAAATCGGGAAATGTCATTTGCCGGCCTCCGTAGAATAGTTGCCTTCCGTCGCACTAAAGCCATCCGGTGCAATTTCACCTTTGGGCGAGGGACCGTCTATGTCTTTGCGCCATGTGAGTGCCGCAACAATCACCCCGGCACCAGCGCCGGCCAGGATCGACCAGGTGCCCGGCAGGGTGTAATGCCCGATCAATGATCCGATGGCGGCGGCGGTCCATGGAAGAAGGTCAATCTTGCCCTTCCATGTGCCAACTGTTAGTGCAGCGAAGACGGCGGTAAAGGCAAAATCAAGCGCATAGACATTTGGATCGGGTATGCCACCGCCCAACAGGTAACCAGCCGTGTTGCCGATTGCCCAGACAATACCAAGGAATATCCCGCCACCAAGCAAGAACCCCGGATTGGCAAGGTTTTTCTGGGTCATGGTTACGGCCCAGTTTTCATCGGCGACCATGTGCATCCCGCAGATTTTTACCCAAAGCGGACGACCGCGAAATACCGGCCGCAAAGACGCCCCGATCAGTACGTAGCGCAAATTGATCACGGCGGTGGCGATGATGATGGTCGCAACCGGAATGGTTTCGCGCCAAAGGTCGACCGATACAAATTGTGCAGACCCGGCAAAGACCGTCAGGCTCATGAACAGGAGTTCACCAAGTGACAGACCACGCTGGGTCGCAAGAACGCCCAGCACAGCGCCAAAGATCATGGTGCTGGGTAACAACGGCAGGCAGGCGATTGCGCCACGTCTTATGGCATCCGTATCGAAATGCCGGTTTGGAGCAGGTTCGGGGCGAGACATCTTTTTCGTTTCCGTTTTAGTCTTGTTATTATGGTGCAACTGCTGAGCGCACAGTGGTAGGCGAGGAGCCTGTCGTGATCCTAGGTCAATTCCAAACCGGAATATTGGACGATATTGCTGTTTGGAAAATCAGATGCGTTCTGCCCCGAAATCCTCGATCAGCATATCAAGAAACAGTTTGGTGATCGGTTCAAGTTGCTGGTTGTCATCGAAGCTGGCCTGAAACATGGATGTGGTACAAAACTGTTCGGGTCGGATGGCGTGCATACGCCCGGCATCGACAAATTGTTGGGCGTAATGTTGGGGAAGGTAGCCAAGGAAGGCGCCGGAAAGGATCAGGCGGGCCTCGGCCTCCATATCCGACACAACGGCATGGGGGTGCGCAATCGCAAAATCTTTAAGATCCCGGCCTAACCAGGATTTGCGTCCGACAATGCGATAACGTCGTATTTCGTCGATATCGATCTTGTCATCTGGCTGATCAAACAGCGGATGATCCGCGCCACAATAAAATCGGTGTATTTCGCTATAAAGCGAAACGTAGCGCAATCCGAGAACGGTTTTCGGAAAACTGCAAATGCCAATCTGAATACCACCGGTTACAACTTCGCGCAGAAGGTCGTTTGGCGGATGGGTGACGACATTAAGGGTGACATCGGGCGCTTGTTCGACAAAACGGGCAATGGTTTTTTCGATCTTGCGGGCCTCGGGGTCCGTGATGGTGTTATCCGTCAGCCCGATGGTCAGCGTGCCATCAAGTTTGTTGCGCAGGCTGCGCATTTTGGTTTCATATTGATGAACGGATTTGAAAAGCCGATGGGCTTCTTCAAACACCACTTGTCCTTCGCGTGTCAGGGCAAAGCCGCCACGTCCGCGTTTGCAAAGGGTAAAGCCCAGTCGCGCTTCAAGGTTGGTGATATAGCTTGAAATGGTTGAAAGCGACAGGTTTAGGTCGCTTTGTGCCGCAGCAAAACCGCCAGCTTCGACGATGGTCGCAAATATCCGCAAAAGTTTCAGGTCGGTCTGATCCATCACCACAGCAGTTTGTGCCCTTTTGATCAATAGTTTGAAGATTCCCAAAGTAAGTTTCAGAAATACGTTATTTTTCCGACGCGGGCAATTTGATCTGTTGACGTCAGGATATCGTCAACAGGGTAAACGGTGCGGGTATCCCGTGCAGAATGAAGAGATCCAGTTGCTTTGCCTAAAAGCCAATAATAACTAAATCAATTTGCCGAATTCGAGGAGGCCACCATGTTCACCAACGATAAACTTGCCAAACTGCGAGAAAAATACGCCAATGCCAAAGGCGGGGACGTGTTTGACCCGCATTTTAAGGAAGTCGCGGAAACTCAGTTTTCTGCCAGTGGCGAACGCAAATGGCCATTTTCCGGTGTGCCAACTCTTTTGGATGCGGCTTTTGCGCCCGATGCGGCCAATCGTGACGATTTTGGCGGGCTTGATATAGCGCTGGTTGGCGTGCCGATGGATTTGGGGGTGACCAACCGTGCCGGGGCACGGCTTGGCCCGCGTGCGGTACGCAATATTGAACGGATCGGTCCATATGAGCATGTTCTGCGCATGGTTCCGGGCGCGCATTGCAATGTTGCCGATATAGGTGATGTACCCTTTCGAAGCCGATTTTCTTTGGAAAGTTGTCACGAGGATATCGAAAGTTATTTCACCCAGATTGTGAATGCCGGTGTCATCCCGATTGCGGTTGGTGGCGATCATTCAATCAGTTATTCGATCCAGCGCGCGGTGGGTAGGGACCGCCCGATCGGCATGATTCATTTGGACGCTCATTGTGATACCAGCGGTGAATATGAAGGTGCCAAATTTCACCACGGCGGGCCGTTCCGTCAGTCGGTGATGGATGGCGTTCTTGACCCGGAACGGACGATCCAGATCGGCATTCGCGGCGGGGTGGAATATCTGTGGGAGTTTTCCTATGACAGCGGTATGACTGTTATTCATGCTGAAGAAGTCCCGCAAATGGGGGTTGAGGCTGTGATTGCCAAGGCACGTGAAGTGGTTGGTGATGGGCCGGTTTATCTTTCATTCGATGTTGATTGTCTTGATCCATCCTTTGCCCCGGGCACTGGAACGCCGGAAATTGGTGGACTTACCTCGCGTGAGGCGCTGGCAATCCTGCGTGGTCTTCGGGGGCTTGATTTCGTGGGGGCTGACGTGGTCGAGGTGGCACCGCAATATGATGCGACGTCAAACACAGCCCATGTCGGTGCGCAGGTTCTGTTCGAGGAACTTTGCCTGTGTACCGAGGCGCTTAGAATTCGTAAAGGTGGCAAGTAAACCAAAAAACCATGTTCTGATGGTGCTTGATGGTAGGGCCTGCGATGATGAAGGCCCAGGCCGGAGATTATTTCGGTCTTTTGGATGGTCGATGATCGAGGCTTGCGATAAAGGCGCCGGGGCTGACGCCCCACATTGCCTTGAAATGCCGGTTCAGGTGGCTTTGATCAGAAAATCCGGTGGCTACGGCAACATCAGCAATGCTGTTGCCGTCAAACAGCATGCGCTTGGCACGACGCAAACGCATGTGATTGAAATAGGTATGCGGTGGCAATCCGGTTGCCTGTCGGAAGACCCGCAATAGGTGGAACCGGCTTAGCCCTGTCAAAATGGCCAGTTCATCAAGCGATATATTTTCATCCAGATGATCCGCCATATAGTCGATGGCGGCTTTAACGCGTTTGTCCTCGGCGCCAAGACGATAGGAATAGGGCGGTGCATCGGCATGGCGCAGGGCCAGACGTGCGGCGCTGTACAGCAGCTGACTATCGCGTTCAAGCCGGGTGGCAGTCTGGTTTAGATCGGGGCGGAACATCCGATGCAGTGATTGCAGCTGTAAATGCAATTCCGGGTCATCTACCACGCAATTGCCAAAGAATGGCAAACCGGTGCTGTGCGGTGAGAGTTCGTCAACGAGGTTACCAAACACCTTGGGGGCGATGAACATGATTTGATACTGGTAGCCATCATCACAGGCCGGACCGCCATCATGGACCTGCATCGGGTTCATCATTAGCAATTGACCACGTCTGGCGACATAGCTTGTGCCACCGGTTATGAATTGTTCAGCCCCGTTAAGGATGGTGCCGAACGCATAATAATCGTGGCTGTGCTTTGGGAAGGTAAATCGTTTGTAGTCGGCTTCGAACAAATCAATCCCATCTGCCGCCCGCCAGTGACGGGCGATTTCCGGTGGCAGGGGTCTAGGGCGTGGTGTTTGTGTATGATTGCATCGGTGCGGCTGTGCCATCGGGCAATTATAAACAGTGAAATGCATTGCGGCTTGCACAATATTGTCACCAGACAATCCGGGGGCTCACAAGCCGGTCAAAATTGCGATTCGACTCGCTAAATCCAGCAGTTTTCTAGCACTTTTACTGTACTTCCAAATGGCTTATACGCGCCTGCCTGATCGTATAGCCTTGGTTCAGATGGTGATTTTTACCTGTTCAAAATGTTCAATTGAACGCATCGGAACAGCAATGTTTGCGCGTTGGTATAGACAAAAATGGATTTCATCTAACTGTTACAAATTTGCCGTGCAGGACGGAGTAATGATCGGGCCAATGTCCCATAACGGATCATTGGAGATTCCATGTTTCTGGACCGTATTCGCATCGGTTCCCGTATTTTTGCGGGTTTTTTCGTTCTTGTCGTTATGTTGATGGGCCTGAGTGCACTGTCATCGGTGTATCTGATGGGGTTCGGTGGTCATGCTGATCGCATTGCCAAAAGCACCCTGCTTGTCGGGGCGGCAAATGAATATGCGTTAAAGCTTGAACGCCTGTCGAACCAGGTTTTGCTATTTGCCCAGACGGTTGATCCGCTGGATCGTGAAGGCATCGCGACCATTCGTGCAAGTGCCAAGGTCAGTGGTGCGGCATTGATAACCCAGCTTCGTCTTGAGGGGGATGCGGCAAAGGCCGATGCCCTTGAAAGCCTGAATGCCGAATATATCGCAACGCTGGAACCATTGGTCCTGCGTGCCGAGAATTTGACTGCGGCATCGGATACTATGTTGTTGGGCGCGCATCAGCTTGGTAAGTCGGCGGGGGAACTGGTTGATTTTATTACCAAGCGTGATCCGGCTTTGGCCGAGAAATATGCCGACAAGCTCGGCGTTGCCAATCTGAACGCGATTGTTAACAGCCTGCAATACGCTATTCTTCGCACTCCGCAATCTCTTGATGATGCACGTGCGCAAACATCGGCGCTGACGGATCTTCAGGACGAGATTAAAAATGCCGTTGATGGATTAAAGCGCGCAGACAAGAAGCTGTTTTCCTATGCCATTCGCGACAATGACCTTTTGAAACAGGGGGCCAATCAGCTTGAAGGGTCAATCGGCGGGTTCCGTCAGTCGATGGATGACTTTAAAGCTGCTGTGCGCGAAGTTCAGACGATTACGCAAAATGTCCGCGCGGAAGCTGTTGCCGATCAGAACGCATTGGTTGAAGCCGCACATAGCGATTCTGAAACCAAGGCCATGACCAATATGCTGGTAGCCGGGATTGGGGCGCTGATCGCGTGCGGTCTGGCCATTGGCATTGCGCTTAGCATTTTGCGGCCACTTAGACGGGTGAATGGCGATATGACCCGGCTTAGTGAAAACAACACCGATATTGATCTGATGGATATCAAACGCCGTGACGAATTCGGTGCTATGTCGCGAACAGTCGAAATTTTCCGGGAAAATGCGTTTAAAATCGAACGCATGGCCGAAGAGCGTATTGCCCTTCAACGCGAGGAAGAAGAAAAACGCCGTGCGTCACTTGGGGCGATGGCCGAAACGATCGAGGGTGAAACAGCAGGGCTTGTTCAGTCCGTCACCCATCAGGTCACCCGGATGCGCGACGCCGTTGGCGAAGTTGCCGCCGCCGCAGAACGTGTTACCGGTCAGACTGAAACGGCAACCGTTGCTGCCGAACAAAGCCGATCGCATGCGCATTCAATCAGCGAGGCGGCAACGCGTTTGTCCAGTGCCATCGGGTCGATTGCCAATCGTGTCGACCGTCAACGTTCGATTGCGCAAAATGCCGTTGGATCAACACAACAATCGGCCGAGGCCGTGGATGATCTGCGCAAAGTTGCGACCAGTATCGAACAGATTGTCGATCTGATCCGTGGTATTGCGGGCCAGACCAACCTTCTGGCGCTGAATGCTACCATTGAGGCCGCACGTGCCGGGGAAGCCGGCAAGGGGTTCGCCGTGGTCGCAGCCGAGGTCAAAAACCTGGCCGGTCAAACGGCGCAGGCTACCGAACAGATTACAGCCCATGTTTCGGCGATGGGGGATGTCACGGATCGTTGTGTTCGGTCGATGGAAGATGTTGGCGTAACAGTTCGCGATATGATGTCGATTTCTGAAGAAGTCGCGGGTGATGTTGAACATCAACGCCGCGAGACCGAGGAAATTACACTGGCGATTGCCTCGGCCAGTGATGCGGCTCTTAATGTCAGTAATGCGATTCACGAGGTATCGCGCGATATTGAAACCACCCGTTCCCTTAGTGTTGATCTGACACGTCGTGCCGATGAAGTTGATCGTAATGTTGCGGCATTGTCGGGGTCTTTGGATCGGGCGGTGGCATCGGCGGCAGGTGATGAAGACCGCGTTATCGATGATGACGTGATCGAGCCATCCGGGGATGAGACATCGAACCTTGTGGATTTCCCAAGCGAATATATTCGCGGGGCTGCCTAAGCCCTTTGTCGCGGTCAGGAATTGCTGCGCGTGCTCGTGCTTAAAACGACATCTGGATAAACACCGGATTTATGTGAAAGCCTGCATAGGAAACTGTGCGGGCTTTTTGCTGATTGTTCAGTATTTTATGTCGGATAAACAAGGTGTTGCCGATTACCTGCTCAATACAACTTGCGACATTTCTGATACACTTTTTCGGTCGCTGCTTTGTGGGAACTAACGTAAGTTCTATGATACTGATTTTTAGACATTTTTAGCGATGTCTTCACATGGTTCCAGATTGCGCAAGAACAGGCATTTCATGTCACGGACAGGTAAGTTAATTGTAATTCTGTTGGGTGTTGTTGCCGCTGGTGGCGGCTGGTACGCCTATGATGCGGGCCTGCGGCCATTTGGTCTGGGGACCGAGGCGGATGGCGCAAACGCAAAGCGCGGTGCAAACCCGGGGCTTCCGGTGATTGCTGAATATGCCAGCATGATGGAGGAAAAAACCGTTGTCGAAGCGGTTGGGACCGGTAAATCCGCCCTTGGCGTGTCGATCTATCCTGCGGTTTCCGGTGAAGTTGATGACGTGTTGTTTCATGCGGGCGAGCAGGTGGCACGGGGACAGGTTCTGCTGATCCTTGATGCAGATCGGGAACGTCTGGCGCGTGATCTTGCCGCTGTTCAGGTGAAAGACGCCAAACAGCTTTTGGATCGTTATGAACAGGCCCGGCCATTGGGCGCGGTTTCCGAAAGCGAAGTTGATACCGCCCGTACAGCCCTTGCCGAGGCCAGAATTCGCCTTGATCAGGCCGAGGTTGATCTTGCCGATCGGACCATTCTGGCCCCGTTTGATGGCACGGTTGGTATCCCGCAGGTCGAGGCGGGGGATCGTGTTGACAGTTCAACCCTGATTTCCACACTTGATAATGTCGAAAGCATCCTTGTCGATTTTGAAGTTCCTGAAACCCGATTTGACAATGTCAGTATTGGTCAGTCACTGCGCGTTGAAACATGGAGCCTGCCCGGTGAATGGTTCGAGGGCACAGTTGATGCGATTGCCAGTCGCATAGATGCCGAAAGTCGCACCTTTCAGGTTCGCGCCCGTGTTCCCAATCCAACTGGTCGACTTTTGGCTGGAATGTCTTTTGCCGTTTATGTCGATATTGACGGCCAGACTTATCCGTCCGTTCCGGAAATTTCGGTTCTGTGGGGCGATGGTGGTACCTATGTCTGGCGGATAAAGGATGACAAGGTCGAAAGCGTATCGGTTCGTGTGGTGAAACGTACCCGGGGGCGTATTCTTTTGGATGGACCGATTGCCAAGGGCGATCTGGTTGTTGTTGAAGGGGTGCTTCGTTTGCGCCCCGGACGTGACGTTGCCGCCACTATCCGAAGCAATGATGAAACCGGCGTTGCCCAGCGCAACAATACCGGCGAAGGATCGTGACATGTCAGATGAAAATCAGAACGATCTTGCTTCGCTGAGTATTCGTCGCCCCGTTCTGATTTCGGTGGTGTCGCTTTTGATCATTCTGGCTGGTTTGGCTGCAATGATGGGCGTTGAAATTCGCGAATTGCCCAATGTCGATCAACCGACAGTTACCGTTTATGCCACCTATGACGGGGCATCACCCGAAACGGTTGACGCCGAGGTTACCAACATCCTTGAAGGGGCGGCATCGCGTGTAAGCGGTGTCAAACGCATCAGTTCGAACAGTGAAGAAGGCAGTGCCCGGGTTCGCGTCGAATTTTATCCTGATGTTGAAATCAATGATGCGGCCAATGACATCCGCGAGGCTGTCAGCCGGGCCAGCCGCAGCCTTCCGGACGAGGTCGAAGATGTGCGCGTGGTTAAGGCCGATGCCGATGCCAGTGCGATCATGCGCCTTGCCGTGGTCAGCAACCGCCTGACAGAAGAAGAACTGGCCAATGTCGTTGATGATCAGATCACCCCGGCGTTGCTTGCCGTTCCCGGTGTTGCGGAAATTACGGTTAACGGCGAACGTGAAAAGGTTCTTCATGTCCGGGTCGATCCGTTGCGTTTGGCAAGTTATGGCTTTTCGGTTCAGGACGTAGCCAATGTTCTGAGAACGGCGAAGTTTGATATCCCGGCCGGAAGTTTTGATTCCAGTGATCAGCGGCTTTTTGTCCGCGCGGATGCATCTGTTTGGGAAGTTGAAGATATCAATCAGATGATGATCCGTAACCAGGTGCGTCTGGGCGATGTGGCAGATATCTATTACGGGCCCGATGACGCCAGTTCCTATGTCCGTCTTGATGGGCGTGCGGTGATCGGGTTGGGTGTTGTACGACAGGCACAATCAAACACCATTGCTATTTCCGACGGGGTTCGTCAGGTCGCAGACCGACTGAATGATCAGCTCGACGATATTGATGTTTTGCTCAATTCCGATGATGCGGTGTTCATCGAAGGCGCCCTTTGGGAAGTGTTAAACAGTCTGGTGCTTGCGGTCCTTATCGTGATTGGCGTTCTGTATCTTTTCCTGCGCTCGTTTACCGCCACCCTTATTCCAACCATCACCATTCCCATTGCCCTGATCGGGACGGTTGCCGCGATCTGGATGATGGGATTTTCGATCAATATTTTGACTTTGCTTGCCTTGGTTCTGGCAACAGGAATGATTGTTGATGACGCGATTGTGGTTTTGGAAAACATTCAGCGCCGTCGTCATCAGGGGCTTGGTTCCATGGCTGCCGCTGTTCTTGGTACGCGTCAGGTATTCTTTGCCGTGATCGCGACAACCCTGACGCTGGTATCGGTTTTTATTCCGATTTCGTTCCTGCCAAGCACAGCGGGGCGGTTGTTCCGTGAATTCGGGTTCGTTTTGGCTTTTTCAGTGGCGGTATCATCGTTCCTTGCGCTGTCATTGTGTCCAATGCTGGCATCGCGCCTGAAACATATTGATCCGCATGACAATGATCCGAATGCCAAACCCAATTTTCTGGAACGGATCGGGGCTGTTTGTGCCGGTATCTACAAGCATATTCTGGAATGGGTTCTGCGGTTTCCTTATATCACCTTGATTGCGTCGGTCGTTGCCGGGGTGTTGGCGTTTGGTGTTTATAATACGGTCACACAGGAACTTTTACCCGACGAGGATCGTGGCCGTATTCTGGTATCGCTCCGCGGGCCGGACGGGGTTGGTATCGATTATATGGACCGCCAGGTCGAAGCGATCGAAGACATTCTGCGCCCGGTTGTCGATGCCGGAGAGGCCGATAACATTTTCACCATCGTGGGTCTTTGGGATCGTAACCGTGCATTGGTGATTGCACCATTGGTGCCATGGAGCGATCGCGACCGCAGTCAACAGGATATCAGCAACTCGATCCGTGGCAAACTGAATGCGATTCCCGGTGTGCAAGCCTTTGTCTATCAGCCCAACAGTCTTGGATTGCGTGGTGGATCGGGCGAAGGATTTGAATTTGCCCTGACGGGAACCAATTATCGCACGTTGGCGGCCAATGCACGTGCGGTTCAACAAGAGATTGAGGCAAATTATCCTCAGATGACCGGGCTTCGGGTTTCCTATCAGACGACCCAGCCACAATTGATGGTCAATATTGATCGGAAACGCGCATCTGATTTGGGCATTCCGATTGACAGTCTTGATACGACGCTGCGCGCGATGATCGAGGGCTATGAAGTCACCGAAATAACGGTGAATGACGAAAATATTCCGGTTAAACTGCGCAGCAGTCTTGGCAGTATCAATGATCCGTCCGATCTGGAAAACCTGTTTGTCAGTAACAGCGAAGGGCGCATTTTACCGCTATCATCGGTCATCAGCCTTAGGGAAGAAGCCGTTGCATCGGAACTTGAACGCGAAGGTCAGCAACGTGCCGTTAAAATTTCGGGCAATCTGGCACCAGATTATACCCTGCAACAGGCGGTGGCGGATATCAACGAGGTGACAGACAAGGTCCTGCCACCTGGCGTGGGCGTATTATTTCTGGGCGATGCTGCGACCCTTGGTGAAACATCAAATGATGTTCAGGTGACTTTCCTGATTGCGGTTTTGGTAGTGTTGCTTGTTCTGGCGGCCCAGTTCGAAAGCTTTGTTTCTGCACTTGTGGTGGTCCTTACGGTCCCGTTTGGTCTTGCTGCGGCGATTTATGCGCTGGGGATCAGTGGGACATCGATCAATATCTATAGCCAGATCGGGTTGGTGATGTTGGTTGGGCTGATGGCAAAGAACGGGATTCTGGTTGTTGAATTTGCCGATCAGTTGCGCGATGCCGGAAAATCGGTCCGCGAAGCCGTCCATGATGCGGCGATGATCCGGTTACGACCTATCATGATGACGATGATTTCAACCGTGTTGGGCGGCTTGCCGCTGGTGTTGGGCTCTGGTGCCGGTGCCGAAGCCCGTGCCGCTATTGGCTGGGTCGTGTTTGGCGGACTTGGTTTTGCAACGATCTTTACTCTGTTCCTAACACCGGTTCTTTATCTGCTTTTGGCGCCGCTGGTATCGGCCCGCGCGGATGGTGGCAAAAAATTGCAAAGTCAGCTTCGCGCGGCAGAAAGCATTCCCGATACAGGCGAGGTTGAAGGAAATGCAAACTAGAATGGCGATGAAACGTTTTCCTTTGATTTGTGTGCTTTCGCTGATGACGGGGCTGTCGGCCTGTCAGTCGGTTGGGCCGGATTATGTCGCCCCGAAATTTGATTTGATCGGGGCCTATACGCCGTCTGTGCCGGTCATCGCCAGCCAACAGGTTGATCACGGCCGGTGGTGGGAAAGCACGAACGACCCGGTTTTGCGGGATCTGATTGCGCTTGGCCTTGCCAATAATCTTGACCTTCGGATTGCCGCCAGCCGGATTGAAGAAGCCCGTGCGGTTGCCAATGGTGTATCGGGGGAAAATGGTGTTGAAATTGGTGCCAGCCTGTCTGGTGACGCTGAACGTGGCACATCAAGCCGGGCAAGCGGCAGTCAAGTCACCGACCTTGGATACAGTGCCGGAATTGATCTTTCATGGACGCCAGATGTCTGGGGCGGACAGCAACGCGAAGATGAAGTTGCCCTTGCCGACTATCTGGAGCAGGTCTATCTGCGCGAAGATGTTTATCTGACCGTGATTGCCGATATTGTGCGGAATTATATTGAATTGCGTGGCACGCAAAAACGTCAGGAACTGTTGCGAAGCTCGCTTGATCTGCAACGTCAGACCAGCAATCTTGTGCAGATACGCATGCAGACGGGGCTTGCCTCCGAACTTGATCTGTCACGTGCCCGGGGTGAAGTTTCTGATATCGAAGCGACCCTGCCGACCTTGCAAACCAGTATAGATCGTTCGATCAATGTGATTGCGATTTTACTGGGCAGTCAGCCCGGAACCTATCGGGATCGTTTGGTTGATACGCAACCCCTTCCGGAATTCGACAGCGCCCCGCCAATTGGCATTCCCGCTGATCTTTTGCGTCGTCGTCCCGATGTCCGGGCGGCAGAATTGGCGTTGATTTCGGCCACTGCCCAGATTGGGGTTGAGACTGCTGATCTTTATCCTGAGCTGTCATTGGACGGGTCGTTGGCGCTTGGGGCGACCGGGTATGGCACCGGCCCGATTATTCGGACAGCAATGGCTGCCATTGGGGCAGTGATTGATGCGACACTCTATGACGGCGGGGCACGACAGGCCGATATCGACGTTGCTGAACAAAAGGCGCTGCAGGCATTTTATGGCTATCAGCAAACATTGCTTGCGGCTGTTCAGGATGTTGAAAGTGCGATTTACGGTTATGTAGGTGCCGTGCAACAACGTGATTCCCTGATTTTATCGGTTCAATATCACCGTCAGGCATTTGAACAGTCGCGTGTCCGCTATGTTCAAGGGTTGTCAAATTTCCTTGATGTTCTTGATTCACAGCGAACCCTGACCAAGTCCGAACAGGACCTTGCCGATGCCGAAACCGATCTGGAACTTGAAACCATCAATCTTTATGCCGCGGTCGGGCTTAGTGTTGATGAGGTTGAGCATGAGGCCAAGCAAATGGGTCTGTAATTTGCGTTTCGCGGCGAAGGCTTCACAACAGGATCAAACCGAGAAATGTGTTTGATCATCGTCAATGCTATCCCATGTTCGAGCCCGCATTAATACCCGTCAAGCTACTCGTCAAACTAAGAATGCATATATCGGTCCGGCTTCGCTTCAATGTTCTTTGTGGCAGGTTGATTGGGTCGTTATTGCATTAGTTTGATTGGGTATTTTTGCCTTTGTGAACGGAATACGGTGAAAATCCGTAGTGGTCCCGCCGCTGTAATCGAGGCGTATCAAACATGTCAATTTTGGCGGCCACTGGCGGGGGGACCCGTACGGGAAGGCTGTTTGCTGCGATTATCCCGAGAGCCAGAAGACGAACAAAGGCATATATCACGGAGATTGTATGCTGATGGTAAAGGATTGGGTCATATACAACCGCAATTTCCGACAACCTCGGAGACGGTTGAAATGTCAAATGCTGCGGGTTCAAAGAAGAAATCGGAAATTTTACGATCCATTACATCGATGGATGATATTCGGCGATTACTGAAGGTCTTGCCAGGACCTGATGAAGAAGCTGCAATCCAGGCGGTCAAACATGACTCCCGTTTGACCAAGCCGCGCGGCAGCTTGGGTCGGTTGGAAGAAATTGTTCTTTGGCTTAGCCGCTGGCAGTCGCGAGATGTTCCCGTGATGGGGCGTCCTCAGAGTTGTGTGTTCGCAGGAAATCATGGAATAGCATGCTATAACGTGTCGGCTTTTCCTGCTGCGGTAACTCGTCAAATGGTGGAAAATTTCACCCGTGGTGGTGCCGCAATCAATCAATTAGCCGGCGTATTGGGGGCTGAAGTAACGGTGCGTGCGCTGCATCTTGATCAACCAACCCAGGATTTCACAATTGAACCTGCAATGAGCGAGGCTTCTTGCGTGGAAGCCTTTTGCGTTGGTTTTGATGCGGTTGACCCGGATGCAACATTATTGTGTCCGGGGGAAATGGGGATAGGCAATACAACATCGGCTGCGGCTATATGTCATTTGCTTTGGGGCGGTCGTGCGGCGGACTGGATTGGTATCGGGACTGGTATCGACAAGGCGCAATATGAACGAAAGGTCGATGTTGTTGCGCGTTCCTATCAACTTCATGGTGACGTTGTTACCGATGGTTTGGATGTTTTGCAGCGGGTTGGCGGGTTGGAAATCGTTGCAATGGCAGGTGCCATTTTCGGTGCGCGATGGCTGCGGATTCCAGTGATGCTTGACGGGTTCATCTGCGGAGCTGCCGCGGCAACCCTGTTTGCAACGTCGCGCGATAGCTTGATGCATTGCATGGTCGGGCATGGTTCTTCAGAACCCGGTCATCGTTTGCTACTTGAAAGAATTGGCAAGCGTCCATTACTTGATCTGGATTTGCGGTTGGGCGAAGGCACGGGTGCTGTCATCGCGGGGTTGATTGCACGTGCGGCGGTTGCCTGTCATAGCGGGATGGCAAGTTTTGAAGATGCCGGTGTCGATTCTGGGCATCTTTGATTTGAAATCAAAGCAGGGCGGAATTTTGCCGCCCTGCGATACCCGGTACTTCTGGGTTACGCTGCTTTGGATCCTTGAAATTGGGGAATGTTTGACGTCTCTTTGCGATTACGTTCGCGGATCATTTTACGCAGACGTTGCATGACATCAAGGTTGCTGGTTTCCATCGCGCGTAGGGCATCAAGAGCAAGGTTAAGCTGACCTTTTCGATAAAAGGCGACTGCTTTTCGGGCATTTTCGTGAACTTCCCGATGAGGGGATTCCAGTGCCGTGAAATCAATTGATCCGGCAAAAAGATCCTGACCGCTGCCATCATAGTACCATTGACCAAGACGACAATCGGTTTCCGGCGGGAAATCAGCCTCTGTCGCATCTGAAAGTCCCATGAATACACGATATACGTCGAGCTTGAGTTCAAGTTCTTCAAGGTTGGCAAGTTCAATTTCACTCAGGATTGCTGCGGTTGATAACGCGGTACCATTTTGTTTGGCAATATCCAGCATATGTTCGGTTCGGAATAGCAACGTATCAGCCTCACCTTTGAGGTTTTCGGTCGAAATTGCATTGTTTTGCATGTCTTGATCCGCATGATTTGCCTGGTTCTGAATTTCTCGGACCAGTTTGCTGATATCAAGTGTTGCGGTGCTTGCCCGCCCGGCAAGAGCACGGACTTCGGTAGCAACGATGGCAAATCCTTTACCAGCTTCGCCGGCTCGGGCGGCTTCGATGCTGGCATTAAAGGCCAGAAGCTTGGTTTGTCGGGATACATCGTCAATCATCGATAAAATTGCGCCGATCTGGCTGGCATTGCCATTTAGGGTGCTGATTTGTTCAGAGGCAGCGCCAATATGATCGCTGATGGTTTTGATGTTCCGGGTCATTTTTTGTAATCCTTCCTGGCTTTCGCCAGATTGAATCCGTGTGTCTTCATTGGCGCGGCTGTTCTTGATCAGCAAAGCTGACAGATCGGAAAAGGATTCACGCAATGTCATTAATGAATCCCCGAATGCCGCAAGGCTGCCAAAAATTGATTGAGTGATGGCTTGCTGCTGTTCCAGCTCTGCGATGCGTGCAAGAAGAGAGGCCGTCGTGGGCTCGGTTTGGTTGGTTGGAGCCATTTTTATGTTTCTGTTGCTGTCAAACATTTGATGTTCCCTTCTCTGCATCTTTAAACATGTATTTTTGATATATGTTTAAAGATGCAGAGTCAATCCATGTTGAAAACATGGCAGCATGATCAATTCTGACGATGAAACATCATGCGGATTATGATCAGTGTGCTGACAAAAGTGATAAAAGCCAGCGTCCATAAAACCGCAGAACTGCTGATCAGGAATGGTGTCTGGACGTAAAAATCGGTTATGCGTATGAAGGCCGCGGCAACAAGCGCCAGATTGCAAAATCGAATGGTGATGGGCAACACGATTGGATGGCGCAGCCTTTGCAGAACGGTGCGGGTCATCACAGTAATTGACAAGATACCAAATCCACCAATCATTACTCCGTGAAAGCTAACCAGACCGTTGCCATGCCCTGACAGGCTCCAGAAGGCTTTGAAAAACAAGCCCATTGCCAGCATTGCATAACCCAGATGAAGGGATGAAACGTCAAGCTGATCCCATGCTTTCCATATTTGCCAGTGCAACAGTCGTAAGGTCATAATTGTTGCGGTGCTCAAGGCCGCAATGTCGGTTAACCAAGGTGTTTGGCCTAATAATTCGGAAAACAAGGCAGTTGCCAAAGCAACCAATCCATAGGTTTCATAGCGGCTTTGCGCAAGGCCATGGCGATAGGCATTGCGTCTTTGTAAAACACCTGATGTTGCCGCAGCCGTAATGCGCCCCCCCATGAGAAACAGCATGATGATCAGCAACCATATAACGCCAAGCAAGGCGGTCTCGCAAAGACGAGGCAGATCCATGATCAACCCGACTTGAAACATAAGTTCAGCGACGGTCAATAACAGGATGACAATGCCGGGTATGGCGGAGCGGAACCGTTTTGCTGCGCGAAAAAACATCAATCCGGCATGATAGAATAAAAGGGCGATCACAGAGAAATTGCAAACGGCTGCGAGATACAATCCGGGAAATGCAGGCGCAAAGACTGCGATGCGGGCACCAAGCCATAGGGCAATGAATATCGCAATGTCCCGGCGGGATGCCTTGGTCATCAAATACCCTGCGAGTAATCCCTGTGCATAGCCAGAAAGCATTTCATGCCCATGCCAAAAAGAACCTGCTGGGATCAGCCATGCCAATATGCCATATGCATCACCCGATACCCACGACAATGCTTTGAGCGAGATCGTGATCGCTGCCAGACAGCCGCTTAGAACAAACAGGGTGATGAAATCGGTCCGGATGGGACGGGTCATGCCGTTTTGGTCGGGATATCAAGCAAGGCAGAAAGTTGTGCCTTGGGATGCAAAAGATCATTCAGGCTATAGTCATCAAGCACGCGATAAAAAGCTATCGTTGCCTGCATTAGCGCATGACGTAGTGCGCAAGCGCTTTCAATCTTGCATTTACCGGTATTTTGGGGATCGAAACATTCCACCAGTGCCATGTTTTGTTCTGTATTCCGGACGATATCGCCGATACAGATTTTGTCGGGTATTTTGCCAAGTTGCATCCCGCCACCCTTGCCACGGATTGTTTTAATAACGCCAACACGGGCTTGTTGATGAACAATCTTCATCAGGTGATTGCGTGAAATATCATAGGCGTTTGCAATCTCGTCGATTGTAACCAATCGGGATTGGTTGAGGCCAAGATAAATCAATACACGCAGGGTGTAGTCGGTGAAATGAGTCAGGCGCATGGGTAAGCCATTGCTGTTTATATCAGACGGATCGTCGTTTGATTATATGAACATGCATATAATATACTTCTTTTGACGATCTGACCAATGATGAACTTCTCTACAAACGTTCGGGAAACTATTATAGCTTTGAAATAAGTGATTTTATCGAGTGTTTAGGCTGTGGATCAGAACAGGATATCATGACGACCGGCGATCTGTTTGCCAGCGAACCACCACGGAATTTGTTGCCCCTTGATGGCGAGGCATTGCTGCTGCGCGATGTTATGCCAATAAGTGATGCGGATCGTGCGTTTGATCGGCTTGTCAGCGGGATTGTCTGGCAACAGGAAATTGCCAAGATGATGGGGCGTGAAATTGCGGTACCACGTTTAACCGCGTGGTATGGTGACGTTGCCTATCGCTATAGCGGTGTCTACCACCCAGCATCACCCTTTCCCAAAATCATTGTGCCACTTCGGCAACTGGCCGAAGACAAAGCGGGCGCAACGTTTAACACCGTATTGCTTAATCATTATCGTGATGGGCGCGATAGCGTTTCCTGGCACGCGGATGATGAAGATGTCTTGGGTGAAAACCCGGTGATAGCCAGCCTATCCTTTGGCGAGGAGCGCCGGTTTCATTTTCGCCACAAGGAAACGGGTGACCGTGTCAGTGTCGATTTACCGCATAACTCGTTACTTATCATGCGTGGCGCAACACAGCATCACTGGCATCATCAAATTCCCAAGACGGCCCGCCAGATCGGCCCACGGGTTAATTTGACGTTCCGCCATACGGTACCCGAAGGTGGGATCAGGAATCGTTAAAGTGATCACGAACCCTAAAAACGCCAGGTTCAGGATGATAAAGGTCAGCAATTCGAGATTGCCGGGAAAACCGTTATCACAAAGGTGAAAACGAACGAAGGCATGGATTGTTGTGCCATCGGCATTTGCAACAATGAATTGATTCAATGAATGCTGTGTGGCGGTGCAGCAGGGGTTCTGTCAGTATCGCGATGAACTGATTCAAAAAATGGTATGTGATCGCCAATCGATCCGCAGACAAGCATGAGCAACAAGGGGAGACACCGCAGGAATGTCGAAACGGGTACGTCTTCTGGATGTGGCCAAAGCGGCCGGGGTATCGCAGGGCACGGCATCGAATGCCTTTGGCAAACCCGATCTGGTACGAGCCGAAGTTCGTGAACGGATATTGCAGGTCGCCAAGGAACTGGGATATCGCGGCCCGCATGTGATGGCGCGGATGTTGCGGACTGGCAAGGCAGGCGCGCTTGGTGTGGTGTTCCCTGACAATCTTGAATATGCGTTCAGCGACCCGGTCGCGATTGAATTACTGCGCGGTATCGGGCGTGAATGTGCCCGTCAGGCTGTTAATATGATGATCATTTCGGCTGAGAACCCCGAACAGGCAATTGCTGCGATTAACAATGCGGCTGTTGATGCGTTTTTGGTGCATTGCTATTCAGACGATAATGACATTATTTCCGCCATTCAGCGGCGAAATCAGCCATTGGTCTGTATTGATACCGATATTGCCGGGGCGGCTGGAACTGTGGTGCTTGACGATTTCGCCGGGGCGGCTATGGCCGCACAGCATTTGATTGATTGCGGCGCACGCAAATTTGCCATCCTGTCACTTCAGGCCAACGAGGCCGAAAATTTTGGCCCGATGAATGCCAAACGTCGCGGTGCGGTTAGTCATCGTGTGGTGCGCGAACGCCTTGGCGGTTATCACGATAGTTTGCAAAAGGCGGGGATTGCTGTTGACGATGTCATCCATATTGAATGCGAAAACCTGTCGTCCCACAGTGCGCAAATGGTCGAGGCGATGTTGCGCAGGAATCCTGAAATTGACGGCATATTGGCAATGTCCGATGTGATTGCTATTGGTGCACTTGATGGGGCACGTGCGGCGGGGCGTAACGTTCCGGCTGACCTTAAGGTGATGGGCTATGATGGCATTGCCGAAGGGGAACGCACCGATCCGCCGCTTTCAAGCATTCGGCAAGATTCAGTTGAAAAGGGCCGTTTGGCTGCCGAGATGGCACTTGGCGATATCAATGGCGACAGCCGTATTCTTGAGACTAGTCTTTTGGTGCGTGGATCGTCTCGCTAATTCTATTTCCCAACCAGCCCTGAATAGCAATGGCAATCGGTGGTGTGGTCCATCACAAGGCCGGTGGCTTGTAAGAAAGAATAGATGATGGTGGTGCCGACAAATTTCATGCCACGTTTTTTTAAATCTTTTGACAGCGCGTCGCTGAGTTCGGTGCTGACCGGGACGTCGGACATGGATTTATGGTGGTTTACAATCGGTTTGCCGCCAATGAAGCTCCAGACATAAGCATCAAAACTGCCGAATTCTTTTTGAATTGCGATGAATACCTTGGCGTTGGTAATGCTGGCCGTAACCTTGGCGCGGTTGCGAATAATGCCGGGATCGGCCAACAGGATCTGTTGCTTGGCATCATCATAATTGGCGATTTTTTGAACGTCGAAATTGTCATAGGCCGCACGATAGGTTTCTCGACGTGCCAATATGGTCAGCCAGCTCAACCCGGCCTGTGCCCCTTCAAGGATCAGCATTTCGAAAAAGTGCCGGTCATCATGGACGGGAACCCCCCATTCCTGATCGTGATAGTCGACGTAAAACGGCTTGTCGAGATGGGTTTCTGCCCATTTACAACGGGTTGGCGCGCTGGTCGACATATTCGATCCTCCTGTTTTGATAACGGGCATATTCTTGGACCGCCTGCGGGGGGCTGACAAGTTCTGTTGACGTCATCCTGATATTTCTCCTGACAGAAACGTGTCAGGGATGGTGGCGCAACGTGGCCATATACGCGAAATGATCTGGTCAAATGCGTGCAATGCAAGGTGATGTAAGTCACGCTATCGGGAAAACTTGATCCTAAAGGCAGTAAATCACTGTTGGGTGCTTGCGCCAAAGGCCAAGGCCGACTAGGTTTTGCAGCGTGTTAACACAATTCCGATCAGATCGGCCCGATCTGGACCGGGGAAGAGCAAGGAGCGGCGATGCTGGCGATTTTTTGGCTTATTGACACCGTTATCGGTATCTACATTTTCATGCTGATTGCATCTGCAATCCTGTCATGGCTTGTGGCATTTGACGTGATCAATTCCAGCAACCGGTTCGTTTATATGGTTGGCGATTTTCTGTATCGTGTGACGGAACCCGTCTTGCGACCGATCCGCCGGATCATTCCGAATCTGGGCGGTATCGACATTTCTCCGATCATCCTGATTCTGATTTTGCAGTTTGCCAATATGCTGATCCAGACCGACATACGCATGGCGTTGGTCGGTTACTGAGTTTCGCTGTGAACAAACCGGTCTTCGAACGTCTTGGCGACGGATCGGGCATAAGGTTGTTTTTGCGCCTGACACCAAAGGCTTCGCGCAATGCCATTGCCGGTTTGATCGCAGATGCAAACGGGCGACAGCAACTCAAAGCTTCGGTAACGACGGTGCCCGAAAATGGCAAGGCGAATGCTGCTTTGATAAAGCTTTTGGCAAAAGCGGCCAAATGGCCTAAATCCTCCATCGAAATTGTTGCCGGGCATACAGACCGCAACAAGATATTGGAGATCACGGGCGATCCCGACAGGCTAATGGCGCAACTTCACGAATTGACGGGCGGAGAAGACATATGACCGATGCAAAAATCATCGATGGCAAAGCATTCGCAGCCAAACTGCGCGGCGATATCGCGACCGAAGTCACCAAGCTTAAGGCTGCGCATGGTGTCACGCCGGGACTGGCCGTGATCTTGGTTGGCGAAGACCCGGCAAGTCAGGTTTATGTCCGTAACAAGGGTAAGCAAACCGCTGAATGCGGCATGAATTCCTATGAGCATAAACTCCCGGTCGATACTTCGCAGGATGATTTGTTGGCCCTGATCGCAAAGCTTAATGCCGATCCGAATGTTCATGGCATTCTGTGCCAGTTGCCGGTGCCCAAACAGATTGATGAAAATGCTGTTCTTGCCGCGATTGATCCGGCCAAGGATGTTGACGGCTTCCATGTCGTCAATGCCGGTGCGCTGGCAACGGGTGGCGACGGTATTGCACCCTGCACGCCGTATGGCTGTCTGATGTTGTTGAAAGATACCCTTGGTGATCTGTCGGGCAAGCGTGCGGTGGTTGTCGGTCGGTCGAACATCGTTGGTAAACCGATGGCGCAGTTGCTGTTGAAAGAAAACTGCACCGTGACGATTGTCCATTCGCGCACCCGCGATCTTGCCGATGAAGTCCGTCGTGCCGATATCGTCATTGCCGCCGTTGGCCGCCCCAATATGATCAAGGGCGACTGGATCGCCCCGGGTGCCACCGTGATTGATGTGGGTATCAACCGCGTTGAAGGTGCCGAAGGCAAAATGAAACTGGTTGGTGATGTCGAGTTCGAAACAGCATCGAAAGTCGCCGGTGCGATTACCCCGGTTCCGGGGGGTGTCGGCCCGATGACGATTGCCTGTCTGCTGAATAATACCTTGATTGCGGCGTGTCGTGCCAATGGCGTAACCCCGCCGAGTTTGGGCTTTGATGCGTAAATCTGGCGAACGTAGGCCCGGATAGAAATCTGACCAAGGGCAGCATTATCGCTGCCCTTGTTGGTTATAGTGGCCAAACCCAAAGCAGCATTGGCACACCAACGGCAACCACGATGATTTCAATCGGAAGGCCCAGCTTCCAGTAATCGCCAAAACGAAAGCCACCCGGGCCAAGGATCAGGGTGTTGTTCTGGTGGCCAATCGGGGTCAGGAAGGCACAAGATGCACCAATGGCAACCGCCATCAAGAACGCATCGGGATTAACGCCAAGATGGGCCGCACTGCCAATTGCAATCGGGCACATGACGGCCGCAGTCGCGGCATTGTTCATAAAATCCGAAAGTGTCATGGTGACGATCAGGATCAAAGCGAGTGCAATAACGGCATTACCTTGTGCAACCCAGTTTAACAGAAAACGTGCAATTAAATCGGCCGTGCCGGTTGATTCCATGGCATTGGCGACTGGGATCAGGGCGGCTAAAAGGACAATCACCGGCCAATCAACCGCATCATAAATGTTGCGCGGTGATACCACTTTGAAAACCATTGCAAGCAGAACGCCAATTGCAAAGGCGATGGCAGCCGGTAGGATCCCAAAGGCCGCAGCGCCAATGGCCACCACCATAATTGCCGATGCCTTGAGCGCCTGGATATTATTGGGAATGCGCAAGGATCGTTCGGCAAGTGGTACACAGCCAAGGCTTGTCGCAAAATCCTGAATGGCCGCAGGCGGGCCTTGCATTAAAAGGACGTCGCCTGCCTTCATCGACATGGTGCGCAAGCGCGCCATTGATCTTTGTCCCTGTCGCGAAACAGCCAGAAGGTTAACCCCATAATGTGTCCGAAGGTGGATATCGGTTGCCGATCTTCCGATGAATCCGGAATTTGGCAGGATCGCCAGTTCCATCAAGGCAATGTCATCCGACTGGATGGCTTCGCGGCGGTGGTTGTCGGGGTGTTTCTTGGTGTCTTTTGCGTCAGCTTCTGGAATGTCGATATCTTTGCGTTCGTCAATGTTGTGGGCTTTTACGGCGGCTGGGCGGGAGATCGGTTTTGATGTGTCGCCAGTTTTTTCCGCAGCCTTTTCCTGAGCTTCGATGTCGCGCAATTCCTCGGCGAGTTTAAGGTCAAGTGCTGACAAGGCCGTTGCCAAAGCTTCGGGATCGGCTTCGATAATCAGGATGTCATTTTCATTTAATTCGCGAAAAGGGCTGGGGGCAGGGATGCGGTTTTCATTGCGAACCAAGCCAATGACCTGTGCGTCGCCTTTTTCCAGTTCGAGGTTCACATCGCGCAGCATCATGCCAATTGCCTTGCTGCCGACAGGGATGCGGGCTTCGGTCAGATAAGCACCGGTTTCAAATCCTTCGGCCCCGGCGCGCTGGCGCGTTGGGACGAGCCAGCGGCCAAAGACCATGACAAAGATCAGACCAGCTGCGGCAATCACGATCCCGACCGGGGTATAATCAAACATGGAAAAGCCGCCATCGCCGGTTTGCGCCCGGAAACCGGCAACGATCAGGTTGGGGGGCGTGCCAATAAGGGTGGTCATGCCGCCCAGAATGGAGCCAAAAGCAAGCGGCATCAGGATTTTCCCGGGTGGTAAACCTTGCTTGTTTGCGATTTGAAGCGCAACCGGCATCAAAAGCGCCAGCGCCCCGACATTGTTCATAAAGGCCGACAGGATCGCCGCCAGCAAGCTAAGGGCGGCCATGGTGACAATTGGCCCGGCAGATTGGGGTAATACAGTCCGGGTCAGGGTATCAACCGCGCCCGATTGTTGCAGGGCAGAAGACAGGATCAAAATGCAGGCAACCGTAATTACCGCCGGATGGCCAAAGCCCGTAAAGGCAGCGTCGATCGGCACCAACCCCACAACCACACAGGTCAGAAGCGATCCCATCGCGACCATATCGTGGCGCCAGCGCCCCCTCAGGAACATGGCGACCGTTCCAACAAGGATCGCAAGGATCAGGATTTGCTTGAATTCCATAAGGACCTGTTTGGTTGGGTGACGTAAGGGATGTGTTCGAGAGCGATCAAAGATAGCAGAAATGAGGATATCGTGCAGAGGCGTGATTGAGCATTCGAAACGATTGTGTTTGTGTGATTGTTCCTGAAACCTACTGCCACCATTGTCAGGAGGATATGTTAGCATCACCCTGTTTTTCTTTGCGAATTTTAAAGGGCTGCCATGATTATCGACAAACCTGCCATTTCGATATCCGCTGGTCAGGCACGCAATCTTGCGCTTGGAGCGCAGGGATTTGACCCGGATGACAGCCGTCCTGTGACCAAGCGTCGGATCATGAAAGCCATTCGCCAAACTGGAATGCTGCAGGTTGATAGTGTCAATGTGTTGACCCGGGCACATTACATGCCGGTCTTTTCTCGACTGGGTGTTTATGACATTGCCGATCTGGATCAGCTAACCTGGGGCAATGCCCGCCAGCGCAAGCTTTTTGAATATTGGGGTCACGAAGCATCAATGATCCCGGTCGAGGATTATGGTCTGTATCGCTGGCGTATGGCGGATGCTGCCGACGGTAAGGGGACATGGGGGCGGATCGCATCGGTCATAAAGGATCATCCTGAACTGGTGCGCGGCATTCTTGAACGTATTGCAAAGGATGGCCCGGTTGCAGCCAGCGATCTGGAGCAAAAAGGGGCTTCAAGTTCAAAATGGTGGGGCTGGTCGAGCACCAAAACCGCGATGGAATTCCTGTTCTGGAGCGGTCAGGTTATGGCGCGCAAGCGTCGATCCAGTTTTGAACGTGTTTATGACCTGCCAGAACGGATTATTGGCGATGCCGCACTTGAAGCCCCTGTTTCACGCGCCGATGCACAGCGCGCTTTGATCCGTAACGGGGTTGCTGCGATGGGGGTTGCGACCGAGGCGGACCTTCGCAAGTATTTTCGTTTACCCACAGTGGATGCCAAGGCCCGCGTGGCGGAAATGGTCGAGGATGGGGCGCTTTTGACCGCCGATGTTGAAGGCTGGAAACAGCCGGGATATTTGTGCCCGCATACCAATCCGCGTCGTCGAGCAAAACCAACGGCATTGATGGTGCCGTTTGATCCGATCATGTGGGAACGCGAGCGGGTGGAACGGATTTTTGGATTTAACTATCGGATAGAAATTTATGTTCCGGCGGAAAAACGTCAATACGGCTATTACGTTTTGCCATTCATGCAAAATGGTGAATTTGTTGCTCGCGTTGATTTAAAATCTGACCGACAGCATGGTATCCTGCGGGTGCAAAATGCCCATCTTGAAGATGGATGTGATGCCACAGATGTTGCCGGTGAGTTAATGGCGCATTTGGGGCGGCTTTCGCGTTTTCTGGGCCTGACGGGTGTTGATGTGGTGGCGGGAAACCCGTTTTCGGTCTATCTGGCGGCTCAAAACAAGGCATAAAAGGTGAACGGGGCGAAGGTCCCACAACCACGCCCCGTCCCACCATTATCCTGACCTGATCGCAAAAGCTTCAGGACATTGCGATCAACAGTTCTACCTGTGCCTTACCAACAGGTGTAACCCCCATCAGCCAGGACAATGGAGCCGGTCATCAGGCTGGACGCGTCAGAGGCAAGGAACAGTACGACCGATGCGATTTCCTCGGTCTCGCCCAAGCGAGCCATCGGGGTGCCATTGATCCATGCGTCATACATGTCCGGCTTGGATTTCACGAATTCATTAAGCGGTGTCGCAATATAGGTCGGGGCGACAGCATTAATACGAACGCCACGTGCCCCCCATTCAGCTGCCAGCGACTTGGTCAGATGATGAACGGCGGCCTTGGATGCATTGTAATAGGCCTGTTCCTGCGGCTTGTTGACAATGAAGCCCGACATAGAGCCGATATTGACAATCACGCCGTTTTTCTTGGCCAGCATCTGTTTGCCAAATTCCCGGCAGCACCAGAAAGTTCCATTCAGGTTGACGTCAATAACGTTCAGCCAATGTTCGTCTTCGACGGTTTCAGCCGGGGTTTCTGATCGTGCAATACCCGCATTGTTGACCAGAATGTCAACGCCACCGTCTTTGGCCATCTTTTCAGCGCTAGCGCGAACCTGTTCGGTATTGGTGACGTCCATGATGTCAATATCGGCTTTATAGCCTTTTGACGTCAGATAATCACGCCCCTCTTCGGCAACAGCTTCGCTGATGTCACCGATAATGACATGCGCACCTGCTTCTGCCAGTGCTTCGCAGCATGACAGGCCAATTGCGCGACCGCCCCCGGTGACATAGGCGCGGCGTCCGGTAAGATCGAACTTTTTGAGGTACATTTTGGTCTCACATTTTTGTGGTGGTAAGGCCGGGTCCCATGGCGTGTGGGGCAATGTGGCCCGGTTGTTTGGAAATCTTGTTATTGTTTGGCAAGTGCCGTGCCTTGGGCATCAAACCGATGGATGCGATCGGGTTCGGGCGTTAGCCAGATTTTGTCATGTTCGCTTAGCGGCACTTCGCCGGTGGCGCGCACCGTCATCGGGCCAACCCCGTCGGCATTGATATGCAAATAGGTTTCGGCACCAAGATGTTCGGCAATCTTGACCGTTGCTGCGATATCGCCACTTTCGGTGCTGATGGTGAAATGTTCCGGGCGGATGCCAATTTCGTAGCAGTTATGCTTTTTGGCATAGTCACCGCCCAGGAAGTTCATCTTGGGCGACCCAATGAAACCGGCGACAAACTTATTGGCAGGGTTGCTGTAAAGATCCATTGGTTTACCGACCTGTTCGACACGACCAGCTTGCAACACAACGATCTTGTCGGCCATGGTCATGGCTTCGACCTGATCATGTGTTACATAGATCATCGTGGTTTTAAGGTCCTGATGAAGGCCGGTGATTTCAAGTCGCATATTCACGCGAAGGGCCGCGTCAAGGTTTGACAATGGTTCATCAAACAAGAAGGCAGCCGGGTTGCGGACAATCGCCCGACCAATGGCAACGCGTTGGCGTTGACCACCGGAAAGCGCACCGGGGCGGCGTTCCAGATAATCAGTCAGATTAAGGATTTTGGCCGCGTTCTGAACCTTTTCCTTAATCACGGCTTTGCTTTCGCCGGCCATTTTCAGACCAAAGGCGATGTTGTTGTAAACCGTCATATGCGGATACAGCGCATAGGATTGAAACACCATCGACAGACCGCGTTTTGCCGGCGGTTCGTTGGCAACATCAATCCCGTCAATCAGGATTTTGCCATCGGTAACATCTTCGAGGCCGGCAATCAGTCGCAAAAGTGTTGATTTGCCACAGCCTGACGGGCCGACGAAAACAACAAATTCACCATCATTAATGTCAAGATCGACACCGGGGATCACATCAATTGTGCCGAATGTCTTTTTGACGTTTTCCAGTCGGATAGCACCCATTTTGGTGTTCCTTCTCTTTGAATTTCTGTCAGGCGGCGGTTACTTGACCGCGCCAAATGTCAAACCGCGAACCAGCTGTTTCTGCGAGAACCAGCCAATGATGAGGATGGGGGCAACCGCCAGTGTCGATGCTGCTGAAAGCTTCGCCCAGAACAGCCCTTCGGGACTGGAATAAGACGCGATGAAAGCGGTCAGCGGTGCGGCATCGGCAGTGGTCAGATTAAGGGTCCAGAATGCCTCGTTCCATGCCAGAATGATGTTAAGCAGCATGGTGGATGCGATCCCCGGTACGGCCATTGGCAATAGCACAAAGATAATTTCCTTGAGCAAGGTTGCGCCGTCCATCCGGGCAGCTTCAAGGATATCTGACGGGATTTCCTTGAAATAGGTGTAAAGCATCCAGACCATGATCGGCAGGTTCATTAAAAACAGAACCATGATCAGGCCAAATCGGGTATCCAAAAGCCCCCAATCGCGAAATACGAGATAGATCGGGACCAAAACGCCAACCGGGGGCATCATTTTGGTCGATAACATCCAAAGAAGGGTGTCTTTGGTCCGTTTGGTCGGGTTAAACGCCATTGCCCATGCGCAAGGCACGGCAAAAAGCAGCCCGACCAAGGTCGATCCGACCGACAGGATGACCGAATTCAGTGCAAACCGGAAATAATCTGACCGCGCCTGAACCTCGGCGTAGTTTTCAAGCGTCCAGTCAAAGTCAAAGAATGCCGGTGGCATGCTGACGGCTTCAAGTTCGGTCTTGAAACTGGTCAGGACCATCCAGAAGATCGGGAAAAAGATCAGCAATCCGACGATCCAGGCAAATATCGAAAACCCGATATGGCCAAGGACTGTTTGTTTGTTTTCCATAACGTGCCCCTAACTATCCAGGTTTTTGCCAATAAGGCGGATCAGGAAGATCGCCACGATGTTTGCCAGAATAACGGCAACGATACCGCCAGCCGATGCGCCGCCGACGTCGTATTGCAGAAGTGCCTGCGTGTAGACCAGGAAAGCGATGTTTGTGGTTGCAAGACCCGGCCCGCCACCGGTGGTGACAAAGATTTCGGCAAACACAGTCAGCAGGAAGATCGTTTCAATCAGCACGACAACGGTGATCGCCCGGCTGAGATGGGGAAGCGTGATATAAAAGAAGATCGACACCGGACCGGCGCCATCCATCTGTGCGGCTTCTTTCTGGTCGCGATCAAGCGACTGAAGCGCAGTCAGAAGAATAAGCACGGCAAAGGGCAACCATTGCCAGGACACCATGATGATGATGGCGGTCAGCGGTGCTGCTGAGAACCAGTCGATGGATTGGAAACCAAGGCTGTTCGCGATCCAGGCAAACATGCCCGAGACCGGATGCATCAAAAGGTTTTTCCAGACCAGCGCATTGACTGTTGGCATGATAAAGAACGGCGCGATCACCAAAAGGCGTAAAATGCCGCGGCCAAAGATGGGCTGGTCAAGCATCAGGCCCAACAGAACCCCGCCGATCACCGTGATGATCAGAACCGATCCAACCAGCAGCAATGTGTTGGCAAGGGATGCAAAGAACGCAGGATCGGTCAGGAAAAATTCGTAGTTAAGTGTGCCGATCCATTCTTCCATTCCCGGCTCAAGCAGATTGTAGCGCAGGAAGGAGAAGTAAACTGTCATGCCCAGCGGCACGATCATCCAAAGAAACAAGCCGATGATCGACGGTGCAGACATAATGCGCCCGGTCAGGGTCGAAGACCGTGTCGACATGATGTGCTCCCTGTTTGGTGTCTTTGTGTGCCTAATCCAGATGGAAAGAGGGTGGCGAACCAAGCCGCCACCCCAAGTTCATCAGGTCAAGGAGGCTCAGACCAAAAATCATTTCAAAGGGTAGAAAACGTTGATTTCCGGTCTGTCATTCATCAGTAGTAGCCAGCTTTGCGCATGGTCCGATCGGTGCTGGACTGTGCTGCGGCAAGAACCTCATCTACAGTCGAAGAACCGGCCAAAGCCGCGGAGAATTGCTGGCCAACTGCGGTGCCAATACCCTGGAATTCAGGGATGGCGGCAAATTGGACACCGACATAGGGTTTCGGTTTCATGGTCGAATTGATCGGGTCTGCGCTGTCGATTGCCAGAAGGGTTTCATCGGCAAACGGTGCTGCTTCAAGATATTTTGGGTTTTGATACAGCGACATACGGGTTCCCGGGGGAACGTTTGCCCAGCCTTCTTTGGAAGCAACAAGTTCCAGATAGTCTTTTGATGTCGCCCAAGCGATAAATTTCTGGGCGGCTTCAACTTTCTGCGAACCGGTCGGGATGCCGAGGCTCCAAGCCCAGAGCCAGTTAGCCCCGGTGCAGGTCACAGCACAAGGCGCTTCGGTGAAGCCAACCTTGTCGGCAACGGTCGATTCTTTGGGGTTGCTGACGAAGGATGCTGCAACGGTTGCATCAATCCACATGCCGCATTTGCCCGAGTTGAACAGCGACAGATTTTCGTTGAACCCGTTTGATGTCGCACCCGGAGGACCGTAATTGCCAAGAATGTCGACATACATCGACAGCGCGTTTTTCCATTCGGCACTATCAAAGGTCGGATTCCAGTTTTCATCAAACAAACGTGCCCCATAGGCATTGCCCATGGTGGTAATCAGCGCCATGTTTTCGCCCCAACCAGCCTTGCCGCGCAGGCAGATGCCATAAACGCCATTATCCGGGTCGTGCAATTTTTTGGCGATATCAAGGGTCTGGTCCCATGTCAGACGACCATTGATCGAAACACCGGCTTTTTCAAACAGGTCTTTGCGATACATCATCATCGAGCTTTCGGCATAGAAAGGGGCTGCAAAAAGCTTGTCGTCCATGCTTACAGCAGAACGGATTGCCGGCATAAGGTCGTCGATATCATAATCGGCACCAAGCTTGTCCAGCGGTGCCAGCCAACCCTTTTTAGCCCAGATCGGAGCTTCGTAGGTGCCAATCGTCATGATGTCGTACTGACCGCCTTTGGTCGCGATGTCGGTCGTGACACGCTGGCGCAGGGTGTTTTCTTCGAGTGTGACCCACTCAAGGGAAATGTCAGGATTTTTCGAGGTGAAATCATCCGTCAGCTTCTGCATGCGGATCATGTCACCGTTATTGACGGTAGCGATGGTAAGTTTCGTTTCGGCATTGGCGGAGAATGTAACTCCACCGGCCAACAGCGCACAAAGTGCTGCTCCCGTTACGCGTTTCATAGTTCCTCCCAAAAGGACTGTGTACCCGATGGGCAAATTACCTTGCCCGGTTTGATCATTTGTTCAGGTAATGAGCATTCACTCAATTTTGCTTATCCTTGTCAAACGAAATCGTTTTTGCAGCGCAGCAAGAAAACCCCGCCCAATGCGGGGGCGGGGTGATTTTCTGCGCTGATTTTAAGGGAGGAATTCGAGGTGTTAGTGCAGCAATGATTCTGCTGTCGCTTCATCCGTGATCAGCGACGTTATCAATTTTCCGCGCATTGCCCCGCGAATCGCGGCGACCTTTTTGGCACCCTTTGCCACGGCAATTGTATTTTGTGCCGGAATCTGGATCGGGGCACTGGTGACGCGGTGGTTGACATCATGGTCCAGGATTTGGCCGTTCTCGTCAAAAGACCAACTGACGACCTCGCCGATACCACCCTTATTTTGCAGCGACCGCAGTTCATCCTTGCTGATGAAGCCGTCGATATAAAGCGGGGCATCTGCACCAAGATCACCGACACCGACAAACCTGATATCGGCCTTGGCGGCAAGGTTCATGATGTTATCCATTGGTGGCTGTTGTTGCATGCTTGTGCGTGCGTTAGCAGATTCGACAATTACCGGAATGGGCAATGGATAGTGTGGCGCGCGCGTGCGATCTGCAAGGTCGGTGACCGCATCATAAAAACTTGCCGCCCCATCATGGGCAATGGTTCCGACAAGCGAGACGATCTTGTGGTGGCGACCGTCGATACGCTGGACTTCGTCGACCATGCCGCGCATGGCACGCCCGGTGCCGACGGCGATGATTTGTGGTTCGCTTGATTGCAGAATGCGTTCAAGATATCCGGCGGCGGTTTGCGCCATACCAAACATGTCATCGGGAGCGGCTGGATCGGTGGGCACCACGTCGCAATTGGTCAGATCATATTTCTCGCAGATGGCGGCTGCCAGTTCCATGCAACGAGCAATCGGATGATCAAGCCGGACCTTGACCAGACCTTCGCTGATTGCTGCCGATACCAGACGTTGAGCCGTTGGTCGTGAAACGCCAAGTTTGGTCGCGATCTCATCCTGGGTGTTGCCCGCACAATAGTAAAGCCAGCCCGCACGGGCGGCTTCATCAAGCCTTGCAGCTTCTTTACGTGTTCGTTTCACCATCCCTATCCTCGATTTATTTTTCTTTATGGATCGTGGCGCTGATGGCGGGCGCATTGATCGATCATTCCTAATTTCCCTATCGTTTTTTTACGGTTCTGACCAGTGCGAATGACACGGGCAAAAAGAAACCCGCCGGAATGCGGCGGGTTTCAAAAACGATTATAGTGGCACGCTTATTTCTTTGGCAGGTAATCTGCGACAAGTTTTTCAGCGATCTGAACTGCGTTAAGGGCCGCACCCTTACGCAGGTTGTCACCAACACACCATAGCGAAAGACCGTTCTCGACCGTCGGGTCTTTGCGCACACGTGAAATGAAAACATTGTCCTCGCCCTGGACTTCCTGCGGGGTGACATACCCTTCGTCCCGCCGGTAGTCGACGACAGAAACACCGGGGAAAGCCTTCATGGCCTTGCGGGCTTCTTCGACGGTGACCGGATGTTCAAATTCGATATTGACCGCTTCGCCGTGACCGACAAAGACCGGGACCCGAACACAGGTCGCATGAACCGCAATATCGGGGTCAAGGATCTTGCGGGTTTCGACCGCCATTTTCCATTCTTCACGGGTCGCACCGTCATCCATGAAATCGTCGATATGGGGGATAACGTTAAACGCGATCTGTTTGGTGAACTGTTCCTTGACTGGCAGATCGTTGACGTAAATGCCCTTGGTCTGGTTGAACAGTTCATCCATCGCAGCGCGCCCGGCCCCGGACACTGCCTGATAGGTCGATACGACAACGCGTTTGATCGGCTGCAAGTTATGCAAGGGTTTTAAGGCCATGACCATCTGGATGGTCGAGCAGTTCGGGTTGGCGATAATGTTTTTCTTGGCATAACCGGCCAGTGCATCGCCATTAACTTCGGGCACCACCAGCGGCACACCCGGTTCCATCCGCCAATAGCTGGAGTTGTCGATCACGACACAGCCCGCAGCGGCGGCTTTGGGTGCCAGTGTTTTTGCCGTCGCACTACCAGCCGAGAAAAGAGCGATATCGACTTTGGAAAAATCGAAGGTCGCGGCATCGGCAACAATCAGATCTTCGTCACCATAGGAAGCGGTGCGTCCGACGGACCGTGACGACGCCAGCGCGAAAATTTCGTCGGCCGGGAAATTACGTTCTTCGAGCGTATTGAGCATTTCGCGCCCGACATTACCGGTCGCGCCAACAACGGCGATTCTGTAACCCATCAGGGGCCTCTTTCAATCTTTGCGGCAATTGCGATGTTGGCCTTCCCCTTTTTGGTGGGGCGGACGGTTCGCATTTATGCCTGAGGATAATCTTTTGTACAGTATGGGGCGAGATGTAAGGTTTTCTCAAGGAACACGCAAGGATATCGTTGGCTTTTACTTCTTGAGATTGCAAAAAAATCTGGCAGAATTACCAATGGGGTTTGAGCATCGAACCCTAAATCAGAATCGTTCGGCGCAGGCTTTGATACTTCTGTTTTCTTGGTTCACGGGCACACGGCCTCCTGACCGCGCCTTTATTGGCATTTCCTTTGCGAACGATTGGCCAGACGATCCTGATTTAGGGTCCGGTGCTTATGTGGAACTCATTGGTGGGTTCTACATGGGGCGATGGCATTACCGGCTTAAAAAGGACGGCAGATGACGTACCCGATGACATTGGACTGGACACAAAAAAAGGTTCTCGATTTCTTTCGGGAACATATCACGCACGGAACATTGGTATTCCGGGCAGATGAAAGACATGAAATTGTTCTGGGCGACGGCAGCGACCCCAGGGCGACGATGACGGTACCTGATTGGTCCAATACGCTGAAAATGGCACTTAGCCCCGACCCGGGATTAGGCGAAGCCTATATGCGCGGTGGTTTTGATGTTGTCTCGGGCGAGTTGGAAGACCTGATCAGGGTATTGCGGCTTAATTTTGAAGGTGGCCATTCTACAAACGGATTTGGTCAGTTCATCGAAAAAATCCAGGCACTTAAATTTCAGATTGCGCAATTCACTTCGGTCAAGGCCGCGTCACGTCGCGTACGTCACCATTATGATATTGGCAACGATCTTTATACCCGGTTTCTTGACCCGGACATGCAGTATTCCTGTGCGTTCTGGGATGACGGGGCGCAAACACTTGAAGAAGCTCAAAACCGTAAAATGGCCCTGACGACGCAGCGGCTCAGGATTGATCAACCCGATCTTCGGGTGGTGGATATCGGCTGTGGATGGGGTGGGCTAAGCCGTTTCATAAGGCGGAGCACCGGGGCCGAGGTTCACGGCATTACCCTTTCGACCGAGCAATATAACTGGGCACTGGATCGCAAGGCGGAACTGCCAGATAATTTCCATAGCGGGTTAGATTACCACTTGTTGGATTATCGCCTGTTTGCCGATGCCAATGGGGAAAAATACGATCGGGTGGTATCAGTTGGCATGTTTGAACATGTCGGGCGGCCGCAGTTTAAGACCTATTTTGAAAAAGTCGGTAAATTGTTGAAGGCAGGCGGTCGGGCTGTGATCCATACGATCATCAAACCGCGCCCGGAATTCACATCTCCCTGGATTGATCGTTATATCTTTCCGGGTGGATATATTCCCGCCGTGCACGAAGTGATCGAGGCTGCGGAAAATGCCGATCTTAAGGTCGAGGCATCGCATTTCCATGCAGGGCTGAATTACGCCCGGACCCTTGTTGCGTGGCGTGACCGGTTTCGGGCAATTTCCGATCAACTTGACCCGGAAAAATACGACACCGAATTCAAACGTATGTGGGAGTTCTATCTGGCGGGCTGCATCAACGCCTTTGACGAACGCGAAGGCGGTGGCGGGATGCGTGTTGGCCAGTTTGTTTTCACCAAACCCGGATACCGCTTTACGTGAAACATCAATAGGTGGGCTGTCGTTTTGCGGTGGTCCACCCCATATGTATTTAACGATGAAACGGACCACAGAGTCCGCATTCCGATACCGCGACCATGGGGCAACCGGCATGGCACGCGGCGGTAACATCCGGTTGTTCCTTCGGGAGGAAACAACATGCTGAACATGACGCACCGGGAAACCCCGGTTACACGTGCATATTCCACCCAAATCACCCATCGGACCGGCCCCCATATTGGCCGTGTCGATGACTATGTCCGCGCCCTTCAAGCCATTGATATATCGAGTTGCGAACGCGATATGTTGCGTGCGCATGTCAAGGCGCCCGGACGTGAAATCACCGGGGATCAACTGGCCAAGACCATCGGCCATTTCGGATCGCGGATCGGTAACAGGAAATACGGCAAATTGGCCCACAAGATTGCGGTGGCTGCCGAATTGCCGATGTGCAAATCTGATGTCAGTGATTATTTGGCGGCGGTCTTTACACTGGCTGATGGCGAGCAGCAAAATAGCGAAGACTGGCACTGGGTCATGCATGACGAAGTGGCAAAGGCTCTAAAAAAGGCGCGGATCTTCTAGTCTTTGCGATTTGGTGAAGTTTTTCTGCAAGGCCTGTAACGGGGCAGCTTGTTGTTTCGTCCTGATTGTACATGGGGAAATTCCCCGGTGTGCAATCACGGAGAAACACAATGAGCCGCTTTGCCTTTCCGAAATCCAGTCCGAAATTGTTCGAAGCCATGCTGGTACTAGCTGGCAAGCTTGAAGATAATCCCCGTATCCCGCGTGTTTTGCGGGATCTGATCGAATGTCGTGTTTCACAGATCAATGATTGTTCGTTCTGTTTACGCATGCATTCCAAAAGCTTTGCCGAACAGGGTGGTGATCCGGTCAAACTGACCATGCTGCCGGTGTGGCGTAATGCTAATGGTTTTGATACAGCCGAACGTGCGGCACTTGATTGGGCCGAATGCCTGACAAAGGTCGAAAGCAAAGACGCGATTTCCGCAAGCTATCGCCATCTTTTGGATCATTTCGAAGAAGATGCCATTTCCGAGCTAACCTGTATCATTTCAACGATGAATGCCTGGAACCGGCTTGGAATTGCACAGCATGAGTTTGCCTGAATACGATGATCAACCCGATACGGACTTTGGTTCATCCATCGTACCGGGCACGATGAATACCAACAGCGATACGGGCTTGGCCCGTATCGCTTCATGTGGTTGACGGGGATCAGATGGCCGATCAGCTTTTCGAGGCCCATCGCGGACGATTGCATGCGCTGGCGTATCGCATGCTGGGCAGTCATGCCGATGCCGAAGACGCCGTGCAGGATGTATGGCTGCGTTGGCGGGCGGTGAATATCGATGACATCCGTGATGTAACCGGCTGGCTGGTGCGGGTTTGCAGCAATATCTGCCTTGATGTCCTGAAATCGGCACGGCGTCAGCGTGAAAGCTATGTCGGACAATGGTTACCCGAGCCCTGGATGCCGGTGATTGATGCCGAAGCCGAAACCAATCTGATTGAACGTGACGGTCTGGGGCAGGCATATGTTTTGATGCTTGAACGCCTAGGGCCAGTTGAACGTGTTGCCCTTGTGCTGCATGACGTGTTCGATTGGTCGCATGATGAAATCGCCCCGGTTATCGAACGTACAGAAAACAACACGCGGCAAATTCTGTTTCGCGCGCGACGCAAGGTCAATCGTGAGCATGATCATGACCCGACCCCGGTCCCCGACAGTGCGACAGCAGATAAAAAACAGGTTAGTGCCTTTGTTGAAGCTTTGATCGGGGGGGATCTGAGTGCGATTATTGGGCAATTGGCACCCGATGTGATCATGCACTCCGATGGCGGTGGCAAAGCATCTGCATCGGCAAACCCGATTTATGGTGCTGAAAATGTTGCACGCTTTTTTGTCGGGGTTTGGCGCAAAAAACCCGAAAATGCGGTCGAAAGTATCATTTTCGATGGGGCGAATTACTGGATGCTGCAGCATGAGGACGACAGGCTGGTGACCGCGGTTTGTATGGCGCAAAAAGATGGTTTGGTGGTCGATATCTTTGTTCATCGCAATCCGGACAAGCTTGCCTTTTTGGCGCACCTTGGATGCGGGCAATAACAAAGGCCGGATCAATGACCCGGCCTTTGTCAGTTCATGCGGATCGATAAAGATCAGGCAATCTTGTCCAGCTCACTGATCAGCGACTCACCCATAACGGTGGTCGAAACCTTGGCCATGCCTGGCTGCATGATGTCTGCAGTTCGCAGGCCTCCTTTCAGGACGTTCTGAACGGCGGTTTCGATCATGGTGGCGTCATCGCTCATATTGAACGAATAACGCAGCATCATCGCAAATGACAGGATGGTTGCCAGCGGGTTGGCGATGTCTTGACCGGCAATGTCCGGGGCGGAACCGTGTACCGGCTCGTAAAGGGCTTTGCGCGCGCCGTTTTTATCGGTTGCACCCAGCGATGCGGATGGCAGCATGCCAAGTGACCCGGTCAGCATGGCGGCACAATCAGACAGGATGTCACCGAACATATTGGTGGTAACCATCACGTCGAACTGTTTCGGATTACGCACCAGCTGCATGGACGCGTTATCGACATACATGTGGCTGACGTCAACTTCCGGGAAGTCCTTGGCAACACGTTCAACAACTTCGCGCCACAGAACCGTGGATTCCAAAACGTTGGCTTTGTCGACTGAGCACAGGCGCTTGTCGCGTTTCATGGCCATGTCAAATGCAACGCGTGCGATGCGTTCGACTTCCGGTTCGGAATAAACCAGGGTGTTGAAACCAAAACGGACACCATCGCGTTCTTCGATGCCGCGTGGCTGGCCGAAATAGATCCCGCCGGTCAGTTCGCGCAGGATCATGATGTCCAGGCCCTTGACGACGTCTTCTTTCAGCGTCGAAGCACCGACAAGCGCATCAAACACAATGGCCGGGCGCAAGTTGGCAAACAGGCCCATTTCCTTGCGGATTTTCAAAAGGCCACGTTCGGGTTTGATATCAAACGGAAGATTATCCCATTTCGGACCACCAACAGCACCAAGCAGAACGGCATCAGCAGCCATTGCATCGGCAAGCGTCTCGTCGGTCAGCGGGTTGTTGTGTGCATCAATCGATGCGCCACCGATCAGACCTTCGGTGATTTCAAAATTGACGCTGCGCTTCTTGGCCATCCAGTCCATGACGCGCTTAACCTGGCGCATGACTTCCGGGCCAATACCGTCACCCGGCAGCGTCAGAACTTTTTTGGTGGTGGTCATCAAACAATCCTTCCCAGATTTTGTCGGGGCCGTTGACCCCGTATCGACAAAAATGGCGGCAAACCCGTCTGGATTGCCGCCACTTTGAATTACAGCGACAGCCAGGGCTGACTTGCGGCGCGCTTGGCTTCGAAATCGTTGATGGCATCGCCTTTCTGCAAGGTCAGGCCAATGTCATCAAGACCGTTCAACAGGCAATGTTTGCGGAATGGTTCAACATCAAACTTGATGCAACCACCATCCGGGCCATGAATTTCCTGTTTTTCAAGATCGATGGTCAGGGTGGCGTTTTCGCCGCGATCCGCATCATCCATCAGTTTGTCGACATCTTCCTGCGGCAAGCGGATCGGCAGAATGCCGTTCTTGAAGCAGTTATTATAAAAAATGTCGGCAAAGCTTGGTGCGATAACACAGCGAATGCCGAAATCAAGCAGCGACCAAGGTGCGTGTTCGCGTGATGATCCACAGCCGAAATTATCACCCGAAACGATGATCTTGGCCTTGCGATACGCCGGTTTATTCAGAACAAAATCCGGGATTTCGTTGCCCTGATCGTCAAAGCGCATTTCATCAAACAGGTTCTTGCCAAGGCCGGAACGCTTGATGGTTTTCAGGAATTGTTTCGGGATGATCATGTCGGTGTCGACATTGATCATCGGCAGCGGTGCCGCAACACCGGTAATCGTCGTGAACTTATCCATTAATCTTATCCCTTGCTTCCAGTTTCCCAGGCAAGACCGAGTGCCTCGATCAGTTCCTCGGTTGCGTCGATATCCTTCGCAACGAATTCGGGCAAATTGATCCCCGTCAGCTGCGGAAGCAACTGTTCGAGGATCGGGGCCCTGCCACAGCGCGTGGCGCCATCACGGAAACTGATGAATGCTCGTTCTGCCATGGGTCCTGCCTTAACCGAGTTTGCGAACGTCAGTCAGATGACCGGTCACTGCTGCTGCGACGGCCATTGCCGGGCTAAGCAGATGGGTGCGGCCACCACGGCCCTGACGGCCTTCGAAGTTGCGGTTCGAGGTCGATGCGCAACGTTCGCCCGGTTCCAGACGGTCCGGGTTCATTGCCAGGCACATCGAGCAACCCGGTTCACGCCATTCAAAACCAGCTTCAAGGAAGATTTCGTGCAGGCCTTCTGCTTCAGCCTGTTCCTTGACCAGACCGGAACCCGGAACGACCATGGCACTGACGTGATCGGAGACTTTGCGGCCTTTGGCAACCACAGCCGCAGCACGAAGATCTTCGATGCGGCCATTGGTGCAGGAACCGATAAAGACACGATCGATTTTGATGTCTTCGATATTGGTGCCAGCCGTCAGACCCATATATTCAAGCGAACGTGCGATGGCTTTTTGCTTGCCCGGGTCTTTGGCGTCCGATGGTGCAGGTACTTTGCCATTTATCGGTGCGACGTCTTCCGGGCTGGTGCCCCAGGTGACCTGCGGGATGATATCAGCAGCATCAAGTTCGATGATTTTATCGTAATGTGCGCCTTTATCGGACGGAAGGGTTTTCCAATATTCGACAGCCTGTTCGTATGCTGCACCTTTCGGTGCCATCGGACGGCCCTTGATATATTCAAAGGTTTTTTCGTCTGGCGCGATCAGGCCCGCGCGTGCGCCGGCTTCGATTGACATGTTGCAAACGGTCATGCGGCCTTCGACTGACAGCGCACGAATGGCTGAACCGGCATATTCAATTACATAACCGGTGCCACCGGCGGTGCCGATATGGCCAATGATGGCAAGGGTGATATCCTTGGCGGTGACGCCCGGATGCAGATCGCCTTCGACTTTGACCAGCATGTTTTTTGCCGGTTTCTGGACCAGGGTCTGGGTTGCCAGAACGTGTTCAACCTCGGACGTGCCGATGCCAAATGCCAATGCGCCGAATGCACCGTGGGTCGAGGTATGCGAATCACCGCAAACCATCGTCACACCCGGAAGGGTAAAGCCTTCTTCGGGGCCGACAATATGGACGATGCCCTGACGCAAATCGTTCATCGGGAAATAATGAATGCCGGTATCGCGCGCGTTCTGGTCAAGGGTTTCAACCTGAATGCGGCTGTCTTCTTCCTTGATGCCCTGGGAACGGTCCGTGGTTGGAACGTTGTGATCAGGAACCGCAAGGGTCAATTCCGGATGGCGCACTTTGCGGCCCGTATTCCGAAGCCCCTCGAAGGCTTGCGGGCTGGTCACTTCGTGAACGAGATGGCGGTCAATATAAATCAGGCAGGTACCATCGTCCTGCGTGTCGACCACGTGGTTTTCCCAAATCTTGTCAAAAAGGGTTTTAGGCGCACCCATCTCGACCTCCTCTTAAAATCGATCTTGTATGCAGCAACGATCAGACATATGCGCGGGCTTCGGACATTCGGCCGGGGATATTGGCAAGGCCGCAATCTTTGGACTGCTGTGCCGTAAGGCGCATTGAAACGCCTGTTCCTCCGGGTTTTCGGGTTTGTCCCGAATTGCGAAATATTATTATCCAGAACCGCGCGGGTTTGATCGTTTTTGCCGCGGGAGTGCCTTTATACACTCAAGCCCCCAAATCACAAGCGACCGAGCGCGTGTTTTTTACGTGAGCACATCCGAAAATAGAGTTGAAGAGAAACAAGCATCTTGTAGTAGCTAAAAGCATCAAATTCAGGAGATATAGAGGAAAACAAGAGATATCTGATATAATGAAAAATTATAGGTGATTGGCAAGGTTTCTGCGCGTTATATCGGTTGGCCTGAAAACGGGCGATTCGATATGCCACACGCATAGCGCGTATTTTGGAGCTGTTCGTCTCTCGGGTTCATGGCAAGTCGGCAAACAGAAGCGGGCCCACCCGAAGGTGAGCCCGCTTGATCTATTCCGACAGAGAGGAACGCAGATTATTTCTTGCGTTCTGCAGCCGTCAGTTTGCCTTTGTGACCGGTGGTCTGTTCGGCAATACGTGCCGATTTACCGGTACGGCCACGTAGGTAGTAAAGTTTTGCGCGACGAACGTCACCGCGACGGACGACTTCGATTTTGTCGATCGCCGGGGAATAGTTCTGGAAGATACGCTCGACACCTTCGCCCGATGCGATTTTACGCACGGTAAAGGACGAGTTCAGGCCGCGGTTTTTCTTGGCGATACAGACGCCTTCGAACTGCTGGATACGCTCGCGGGTACCTTCAACAACTTTCAGGTGAACACGGACGGTGTCGCCTGCGTCGAATTCCGGAACTTCGCGTTTTGCAGCGATTTTATCGAGCTGATCTTTTTCGATCTGCTGGATGATTGCGTTGGTCATGGTTTAACCCTCTTTGATGTGCCCGTGTGCGACATACTGATCCCAAAGGTCAGGACGTCGAGCACGGGTAATTTCTTCTGCCTGAGCATGCCGCCAGGCTTGTACCTTGGCATGATGTCCGGAAAGCAGAATTTCCGGCACCTCACGCCCGTTCCAGTTGGCCGGGCGCGTGTAATGCGGATATTCAAGCAACCCGGTTTCAAAGCTTTCCTCGTCGACGGATTCGGTTTTGTTGACCACACCCTCGATAAGGCGAATGCACGATTCAATCAGGACCATGGCCGGCAGTTCGCCGCCCATGAGGATGTAATCGCCAACGCTGATTTCCTCGACCTGATGTTCATCCAGTACACGTTGGTCGATACCTTCGTAACGACCACATAACAGGATGGCACCAGGGCCTGCTGCCAATTCGCGACAACGTTTCTGGTTCAGCGTTTTTCCCCGTGGGCTGAGATAAATCAGCGGTAATTGCGGTGCTTGCGCATGCAATTCACACAGGGTGGCGTCGACAATATCCGGGCGCATGACCATACCAGCCCCGCCCCCGAAAGGATTGTCATCTACAGTGCGGTGACGGTCGGTTGCATGATCGCGAATGTCTTTGACATCCAACGACCAGATCCCGTTTTCCAGTGCCCGTCCGGCCAAAGCTTGGCCGAGCGCGCCCGGGAACATTTCCGGGAACAGGGTTGCAACCTTGGCCTGCCACACAGACATCGATCAGGCCTCCTTTCCGCTGCCGGTCGCGGTTTCCGCGCCTACTGCATCAGCAGTGACGGCATCAGAATCGCGGTCGGCCTGAGAGTCCTTGCGAGAGTTGCCCGGACGGCGGGTACGATTTCCCGGTCCTTCTTCATCCTGCAAAAGCCCCTCGGGCGGATTTACCACCAGCATGCGTTCCGAAAGGACCACTTTGGGCACGACTTCCTTGGTAAACGGCAGAACGACGACTTTGCCACGGACTTCTTCCAGCGCGATTTCGATAACATCGCCTGCGCCAAAATCAGCCACACCCCGAACGGTCCCGAAAAGAGATCCATCAACGTGATGGGCTTTCAGGCCGACAAGATCGGCAAGATAGAATTCGTCTTCGTCTTCCGTTTCCGGCAAGGCCGTCCGCGGTACATAAAGTTTGGTACCACGTAGCCGTTCGGCGGCGTCCCGGTCGTCCACGCCATCGATTTTGGCAATCAACTGGTCGCGAACATGCCCGACAGGAGACAGTTTGAATTTCGCCTGTCCCTTGGCGTCGAACAACGGGCCGTAACCGACAAGGTTATCCGGGTCGACGGTATAGCTTTTGACGCGCACGGCACCACGCACCCCATGCGGGGCGGTGATCATGCCGACGCAGACAAATGCATCGTCGGTTTTGGATTTACGAATGTCAGCCATTTCGGTTCACAAATTTCCGGTATCTGATCAAAGCGTGCGAAAAGCTTATTCTTCGCTGGCAGCTTCTTCAGCAGGAGCCGCAGCAGCTTCGGCAGCTGCAGCAGCAGCGGCTTCGGCTTTTTCAGCTTTTTCACGAAGACGTTCCTGGGCTTTCGCTTTCGGAGCAGACTTCTGCGGCTGTACGGTCGGTTTGAACGCATCAGCCAGGCCAGCTTTGCCCAGGAAACGTGCAACACGATCGGTTGGCTGTGCGCCAACGCCGAGCCAATATTTGATGCGTTCTTCTTTAAAGGTTACGCGGTTGTCGGCATCCTTCGGGAGCATCGGATCATAGGTACCGACTTTCTCGATGAAGCTGCCGTCACGTGGGGCACGGGCATCTGCAACTACGATACGGTAGTACGGACGCTTTTTGGCACCGCCACGGGAAAGACGAATCTTAACAGCCATTCGGATAAGTTCCTTTCAGCTTGGGTTTGTAGTCTTCAATTTGCGACCCCGAGGGATCAATTTAATCCGGTTCGACGAACCGAGGTGTTTGGTTCTTAGATAAATTCTTCAGAACCGGGGGCTTGGTTATTTCTTTTTACCAAACCCCGGAAATCCCGGCGGCAATCCACCGCCGCCCAATCCCGGAAACCCGGGCGGTAATCCGCCCCCGGTACCGGGAAATCCTTTTGGTAATTGACCAAGGTCAGGCATCTCGCCGCCTTCAAGCATTGCCGGGTCCATTTTCGGCATGCCACCAAACAGACCCTTCTTGCCCATTTTGCCCATCTTTTTGATCATGGTGGACATGGTCAGATATTGTTTCAGAAGCTTGTTCACATCCTGGACGGAAAGACCGCAACCAGCTGCAATACGTTTTTTGCGCGATGCCTTGATCAGGGCCGGGTTTTCACGTTCTTTTGGCGTCATCGACAAGATGATCGCTTCTTGATGCGTCAGAAGTTTGGGATCAAGCTTGGTCTGCGACATCTGTTTTTTCAGCGCGCCCATGCCCGGCAGCATCCCCATGATGCCGGAAAGATCACCCATTTTCTGAAGCTGCTTTAATTGGGAAAGAAGATCGTTAAGGTCAAACTGACCTTTGGCGAGCTTCTTCGCCATTTTCTCGGCGTCTTCTTTCTTGATCGTCTCGGCAGCTTTTTCAACCAAACTGACGACATCGCCCATCCCCAGAATGCGGCTGGCGATACGATCAGGATGGAAGGCTTCCATCTCATCGATTTTTTCACCCGTGCCGAGCATCTTGATCGGGCAGCCGGTAATCTGGCGCATCGAAAGTGCCGCACCACCACGTGCATCACCGTCGATACGGGTCAGGACGATACCGGTGATGCCGACTTTTTCGGCAAATTCCTTGGCGACATTGACCGAGTCTTGACCGGTCATCGCATCGGTGACCAAAAGGGTCTCGGCCGGATTGACTGCATCACGGATCTGGGCGACTTCGCTCATCAGTTCCATGTCGATATGCAGGCGACCGGCGGTATCAAGGATAACCGCGTCATAACCTTCTTTGCGGCCCATATCCATGGCGCGCTTGGCAATCGACACCGGCTTTTCGCCCATAACGATCGGAAGGATACCCAGGCCATTGTCGTCGGCCAGAACCTTCAACTGCTGCTGGGCGGCCGGGCGATAAATATCAAGCGACGCCAGCAGAACTTTTTTATTGCGCTTTTTGGTCAGGTGCAGCGCAATCTTGGCCGAACTGGTGGTTTTACCGGAACCCTGCAAACCGACCATCAAGATCGGCACCGGGGCGGCGGCAGCAAGGTTGATATCCTCGCCTTCGCCCAGCATGTTTTTCAGTTCGTCATGAACAATCTTGACGACCATCTGGCCCGGTGTGACCGAACGCAGAACATCGGAACCAACCGCACGTTCGGTGGCATTGGTGATAAAGGTTTTAACGACCGGCAGCGCAACATCAGCCTCAAGCAGGGCGACGCGTACTTCGCGCATGGCTTCCTTGACATCGGATTCTTTCAGCGCGCCACGTTTGCGCAGCTTATCAAGAACCCCGCCAAGGCGATCGCTTAGTCCTTCAAACATCCCAAATCCCGTCTGTGTTTCCGGTGTTTCCACCGTCTGCGCACAAAAAACTAAAACCCAGTGCTCGACAACTCGAGGACTGGGGGAGTCACCTCTTGGGCGACCATTGTTGGGCTGGGTTTATGCGATGGGCGAAAGAGAGTCAAGTGCAATCAGGCGTAAAAGCGCCATGTTCTGCGCTTTTGATGCCGATCCAGCCCCAATCCGTGATTCATTTCGCCCAGTGCTTTGTTTAACCCGCGATTTTGCCAGGTTCGATGGCGCGGTTGTCGATCAGACGCGCCTTGCCCAGACGGGCAGCAACAAAGATACGGCTGGGTTTTATGACCTGTTTTGCCACAAGTTCCAGCGTGTTTTCGTCACGGACTTCAAGATAGTCAACCGGCCCGAAACCAGCCGTTATGATTTCTTTGCGTCCTGCGTCAAGAAGCGGGTCGATATCGGCACCCTGTGCGGCCGCATTGGTGATTTCGGTCAGAACCCGGTTCAGGGTTGGGGCCGCCTTGCGTTCATCGGCGGTTAGATACCGGTTGCGTGATGACATGGCCAGGCCGTCATCTTCGCGCAAAATTGGCGCGCCAATAATGTTGACCGGAATGTTCAGGTCAGCGGCAAAGCGACGAATGACCATCAGTTGCTGATAGTCCTTTTGACCGAAAACCGCACAATCGGGCAGGGCTTGCAGTAAAAGCTTGGTAACGACTTGGGCCACGCCATCGAAATGGCCGGGCCGGGCCGCCCCGCACAACACATCGGTCATGGATCCATCAACGCTGACTTTTGTGGCAAAGCCATCGGGATACATTTCTGTAACCGACGGGGCAAAACACAATTCCACTCCGGCGCCATCAAGTATTTTTTGATCATCGGGCAGGGTTCGAGGATAGGCACCGAAATCTTCATCCGGACCAAACTGGGTTGGATTGACAAAGATGCTGACGATCACGCGATCAGCCGTTTGCCGGGCATACTCGGTCAGGCTAATATGCCCGAAATGTAACGCCCCCATTGTCGGGACCAGCGCGATACGCAGACCTTCTGCGCGCCAGTTGGCAACAATCGCGCGCAGTTCTGCAACGCTGTGAACGGTTTTAAGCGTCATTGAATGGGTATCGATCGTTTATTGGACATATGGATCGGTGCCGTTATTTCACTGCGCGCAAATTGCCGGGTTTGGTCATGCCAAAGCAATGCTCGTCGGTTGGGAACTGACGTGCGCGGACCTCGGCGGCATAGCTTTCAACTGCCTTGGTGACCTGATCACCCAGATTGGCATAGCGTTTGACGAATTTTGGCGTGAAGTCGGAAAACAGACCGAGGATATCCTCGGTCACCAGCACCTGACCATCACAGGCGACAGAGGCGCCAATGCCGATGGTCGGAATATCGATTTCCTCTGTGATACGGCGTGCGATTTGCTCGACCGTGCCTTCGATAACAACCGCAAATGCCCCGGCGGCGGTAACCGCCTTGGCGTCATTGATAACTTTGGTCGCCGCTTCTTCCCCACGGCCTTGGCTTTTAAAGCCGCCCATGGTGTTGACCTGTTGGGGCATCAGGCCGATATGGGCCATGACCGGAATGCCACGCTGGGTCAGGAACGCGATGGTATCGGTCAGTTCGGCACCGCCTTCAAGCTTTACGCCCGCGCATCCGGTTTCGGCAAGAATGCGCGATGCTGTGCGAAACGCCTGTTCCTTTGATTCCTGATAGCTGCCGAATGGAAGATCAACAATCACGCAGGCATTGGAACTGCCGCGGATCACAGCCGCGCCGTGATTGATCATCATGTCGACCGTGACGGCAAGCGTGCTTTCCATGCCGTAAACAACCATGCCCAATGAATCGCCAACCAAAAGAAGGTCGCAGTGTTCATCAAGGCGTTGTGCCATCGGCGTGGTATAGGCCGTCAGGCAAACAATCGGTTCGCCACCCTTGCGGGCACGAATGGCAGGAACCGTGATGCGGCCCTGTTTTTTTGTGGTGGCACTCATGACGTTTCTCCCCCGGGTTGACCGGATTTGGCAGCTTGATCTGTGTCAGGCGTGCCGTCATGTTTACAATATGATGGCCATTGGCAGGAACTGTTTTTTCGCAATCGCGAAATAGGTCTTTGGCCTCATGAAGCGTGGCAGGCTGGTTTGCCGCCACCGTTTCACAAGATATTCAGTTAATTTTGGGAATTCTTGTGCAAATGCACAATGCAATCACAAACCTTCGGCAAGGTCTTCAAGCATATCAATGCCGACAGCTTCGATATGGCGATTATCCTTAAGCGAAATTGTCGCTTCTTTGCGCAGTTGTGTCAGGGTGCGCGACACGGTTTCGATTGTCAGGCCAAGATAGTCGGCAATGTCTGAGCGGCTCATGGGGATATGGATCATGCCGCTTTCTTCGCCGCGGTGTTCCTGACGGCGGGCCAGCATCAGCAGGAAGGATGCAACCTTTTCCTTTGCCGTTTTACGGCCAAGAAGAAGCATTTGATCCTGTGCTGCGGCCAGTTCGTCGACCGCCATGCCCAACATGCGTTTTTCAAGGCGCGGATATTCATCAAACAGCTTTTCAAGCTTTTCACGCGGAAAACGACATGCTGTCACCGGTTCGATTGCTTCGGCGGTGTAGCTATAGGTCGCGTTCAATGCCAGCCCCAGAAAATCACCCGGAAACAGAAAACCGGTGATCTGGCGGCGGCCATCGCCCAGAAGCTTGTAAAGTTTCACCGAGCCCGACGTGACGTTGAATACGTAATCAGCGTCTTCGGCTTCGTGGAAAATCGTGCTGTGCGGATCAAACTGAACATGGGTCAGCATCTGACGCAGATGATCATGCTCCGTCCCCTGCAAAGATGAGCAGAAGGTCAAGTCTTTGATTCCGCATGCCTCACAAAGCTGGGAACGCACAGACATGGCAAACTCCGAAGCTACAATTTTCAAGGTCTTTAATTGGAATTAATCTATGCGAACAGTTGGGGGCAGTTCAAGCAATACTATCAGTCAGTTCAGTTGTTTTTGGTATGGCTGTCCTGCGGCGGTTGATCGTCATCGTCAAAAAGGATGCGGTTGGCAGCACCTTCCATATCGTCAAATTGGCCCGATTTTAGCGACCAAAGGAACGCTCCTAGCCCTAAAAGCCCCAAAAATAATGCAATGGGAATCAAAAGTAAAAGGTTGCTCATGCGGATGGGGCTCCTGCCTGTTGGGGGCGCAAGGATGCGCTTGAGCGGTCTGTAACGGCTGGTTTTTCGACTCCGGCACGAAGTCGAAGTGCATTGGCAATTACGATTAATGACGAGGATGACATGGCAACCGCAGCGACCAGTGGTGTGACCATGCCCGAAACGGCCAGCGGAATGGTAATCAGATTATAGGCAAAGGACAGGGCGAAATTCTGCCGAACCAGACGGTCGGATTTTCTGGCAACGTCAATGGCTTCGATGACAGCTGAAAGGCGATCACCCTGAAAAACGATATCGGCGACATTCTGGCTTATTTCCGCGGCACTGGCGGGGGACATGGATGCATGGGCCGCGGCCAGTGCCGGGGCATCATTGATCCCGTCACCAACCATAAGGTCCAGCTTTCCTTCTCCGGCACGTCGCGTGACTTCTGTGGCCTTGTCGGCGGGGGAAAGCTGTGCCTTCCATTCACGAATGCCAAGCGTATCGGCAAGCTGGGATACGGTGGCAGCACGATCCCCCGATAGCAAAGCCACGTCGAAATCACGCTGGCGCAAGGCGTCAATCACCTGTGCCGCATCATTGCGCGGGGTATCCCGAAACACAAATCGCGTGGCCGCACGCCCGGGTTCTTGTAACCAGATTTCGGGGCCAGTGATATCAACAGGCAGATCGGCATTTTCGGCAATGCCACAGAACGCCCGACTTCCCAGGCGGACGGTACTATCCGTCTTTTCCCCCGGCATTTTACCGGCCATTTTTGCCGACATGTCCACTGACAGGCCAAGCCCTGGATGTTCCTGAACGTTGGCTATCGGATTGACGTTCCCGGCGGCACGCACCAGCGCACGTGACAGGGGGTGGGTGCTGTTGGCCGCAATCGCGGCAGCCAGTTCCAATGTTTGTGGGGGCGGATTGCCGACCAGTTCGGGTTTGCCAGTGGTCAGCGTACCTGTTTTGTCAAACAGAACCCCGCGAACTTTGGTCAGTCGTTCCAGCGCGGTTGCCGATTTGACAAGGATACCGGCACGCAACAACCGCCCGGTTGCGATTACTTGAACCACGGGCACGGCAAGGGCAATGGCGCAGGGGCAGGTAATGATCAAAACGGCGATGGCATTCATCAATGCTTCTTGCCAGCCAATTCCGCCAATAAGCCACCAGCCCAGAAATGTGCTGGCTGACAGAATATGTACTACCGGTGCATAGGATTTTGCGACCCGGTCGGCAAGGGCGACATATTTTGCCCGTCCCTGCTCGGCGTTTTCCATCAACCGGACAATTTCCGCCAAAAGTGTTGTCTGGCCGGTGGCCGTGACGCGAATGCGAAGCGGCGCTGAAATATTGGTGGTTCCGGCAAAAACGGTCATGCCTGGTTTGGTGCTGGCGGGGATGCTTTCGCCGGTAATCAGACTGGTATCGACGTCGGATTGGCCATCAAGAATTTCACCATCAATGCCAATGCGCTCGCCCGCGGCAACCATAATGATCATGCCCGGCTTTGCCTTGTCGGGTGCAATCAGGCGGCGGGTTCCGTCATCTTCAAGAACAGTGACGGATCGTGCGTTTAATGACAGAAGATGTTCGGCCGCCGAGCGTGCCTGACCACGGGCGCGACTGTCCAGATATCGTCCGACGAGTAAGAAAAACAACAATGTGATCGCGGAATCAAAATAGGCATGCGGTCCGCCGCGTGCAGTTTCGACCAAGCTCATGGTAAGTGCCAGAATGACGCCAAGGCTGATCGGGACATCCATATTGACCCGGCCATTGCGGATGGCGCCGATCGCGGATCGGTAAAACGGCATTCCGGCATAGGTCGCAGCCGGCAATGCAATCAGCGCGGAAATCCAGTGAAAGAAATCACGTGTTGCCCCGCCCATGCCCTGAAAATATCCGGCCCAGACTGAAACAGATAACAACATCACATTGCCAGCGGCAAACCCGGCAACGGCAAGGCAGCGTAGCAATTCTTTGTTGCGTGCCTGTGTTGCCTGTTCAAGGGCCTTGGGATCAAACGGGATCAAACGATATCCCATCTGCAGGACCGGTTTGACCAAATCATCGACATCGGAAATCGCCCCGCGCCATGCCAGATGTAACCGTCGTGTCGTCATGTTGACGCGGGCGCGGATGACGTTTTGATTGCGCTGAAGCAGCGTTTCAATCAGCCATACACATGCGGCACAATGAATGCCGTCGACCATCAGGTTTAAATGATGGATGCCGTCGTCATCGGTATTGGCAAGGTCGGTGAAAATGACGGCCGCGATTTCATCGCTGTCAGGGCGCAATGGTCGGGCTTTGGGATCAATGCTGCGGCGATTGTAATAGGATTTCAGCCCCATTTCGCCAAGTAGTTCAAATGCACCAGCACATCCCAGACAACAGAAATCAGGCCCCGCCGGTGACATCACGGTCACCGGGTCTCCACAATGGCGGCAGGTGGTCTGGCTGGTCATGGTTTTACGAGGACGGTCTCGACTGTTTGGTAATTTTCGTCAAATGCACGGGCAACGGTGCGAATTTGCCAGCGGCCATAAACCGGGAAGGATGCACTGGCACGGTATTCACCCGGCGCGATTTCTGCCAGATTTAGGGTCTGGTCAAGGTCATCACGGTTTGCGCGCGTTAAAACGATTTCCATTTTTGCGCCGGTAATCGGTTTGGAATCGCGATCACGGAACAAAACAGTGACCGTTGCCGACTGGTTAATCAAACCTTCAACTGAAAGCTTGCTGCGCCACCCCAATTCGGCCTGACGCTGTGCCCCGGACATGGCGGCATTGTAATTATTGCCTTCTTCAAAGGCGTGATTGGTGACCAAGCCGTTCCAGCTTGTCATTGAAAAGGTGATCAACGACACATTGGCAATCAACATGATTGCGAAACCGCCGACGAAATACCACGGTATAAAACGGTCCGATTTTCGCGGGCCGCTTTGCGGATGTTGCGGAGTCGTGGTCTGGCTTGGCATGGTGTCATCTCCTGTCCGGAGCAGTATCGCAGCCGGGATCGTCGTTGGTATCGAAGCCGAATGTCTGTCCGGTTCGATTGTTTCCGGTTCGCCTATTTTGGACCGGCAAACACGGTATCATAAGTTTCACGAACATTGTCGTCGGTATCGGTCACGCTGAATTCGAACGGTGTTGTATCCCCGTCAAGTTTCGCCGGATTGGCTGCAATAAACACACGGAAGCTGCCGACACGGTCTGGTGCAACATTTAGGGCAAATGTCCCGTCTTGGTTCGGTGTCTGGCCGATCACCTGGAAGTCGGTGGCGTTAAGCCCGCTGATCTGCAGGGTATAGGTCTTAAGCGCCTGTTCTTTGTTCAAAACCTTAAGGGTATAGCCATTGCGAACATCGCCATCCGAAAGGCGTACAAACAGCGGGTTACGGTCGCGCAGAACACTAACTTCCAAGGTCGAGCGGTTCATCAGGCCAAATGCCATGACCGACGCGACCAGTATCAGAAGGAACGAATAAAAAATTGTCCGCGGACGAATAATGCTGATTTTGGTTGCTTTACCCTGGGCGCGCAATTGGGTGTTCTGAACTGAATCAAATCGGACCAAATCGCGCGGGAAGCCGACCTTGTCCATCATCTCGTTACACGCATCAATGCACAGGCCACACCCGATGCATTCCAACTGCAGGCCGTCACGGATATCAATGCCGGTCGGACAGACGTTAAAGCAGGCGTGACAATCGATACAGTGGCCAACTTCGGGAACTTCGCCACGGACAAGGTTACGACGTTTGATCGGACCACGTGGTTCACCGCGCCAGCCTTCATAGGTCACAATCATTGATTCATCATCAAGCATTGCCGACTGAAAGCGCGGCCATGGGCACATATAGGTACAAACCTGTTCCCGGGCCCAGCCCGCCAGCAGATAGGTCGAAAATGTCAGGGATGCGATGGTAACATAAACACTAAGTGATGCGTTGCCGGTGAAAATATCAACCAAAACAGTCGGGGCATCGTTAAAATAAAGCACAAAGGCCCCACCGGTCGCGGCGGATATGACCAGCCAGGATAAATGGGTTGCCCCGATTTTCCAGATTTTTTCAAAGGTCCAGCGCGCTTTGTCAAGGCGGGCGCGGGCATTTCGATCACCCTGAATATAGCGTTCGACCAGCATGAAAAGATCGGTCCAGACCGTTTGTGGACAGCCATAGCCGCACCAGATGCGTCCGAACAGTGACGTCGCCAGAAACAGGCCGATGGCGGCCAAAATCAGCAAGCCGGTGATGTAATAGACTTCCTGTGGCCAGATCTCGATAAAGAAAAAATAAGCACGGCCAAGGTCCATATCGATAAGGACCGCCTGATCGGGGGCACTTGGCCCGCGATCCCAGCGCAACCACGGAACCACCCAGTAAATGCCCAAAAGTGCAATCAGTGCGTACCATTTCAGATTACGGAAATAGCCTGACACCCGTTTCGGATAAACCTTGTCTCGGGCCTTAAACAGGGGCTGGTCACGATCATCTTCGGACAGGCTATCATTGTGCGGGGCGGGATGAGCGGGATTGGGCTGTTGGCTTTGGGGCATGGCCATTATCGCTACCTGGCTGTTGTGCCGCATTACAGGTGGCTGCTCTCATGCGAGGAAAAACCCCGCCAGCCAACTGTGTGTATCGCGATCTTGAGCATGCGGCATGCTCAGTCGGTTAGGGTTCCGATTAGGATTATTCAAATCATAACGCTAACATACGAAAAACCCGCCGCGCCAAACCATGACACAAATCAATTTTTGATAAGGTCACAGTGTAAAAAGCGCGACGGGCCAACGATTTTTAACGGTTACTGGCCGCCACCCAACGAATGGACATAAACCGCCAGCATTTTGATGGTTTCTTCATCCAGTCGATCACCCCATGCCGGCATCACGCCACGGCGTGAATTGGTTACGGTTTCGGTGATGGTTGAAAGGTCGCCACCATATAGCCAGATCGCATCGGTCAGGTTCGGAGCGCCAAGTTCATGAACACCCTTGGCGTCTTCGCCGTGACAAGATGAACAGTTATCAGCAAATATTTCCGTACCACGACTGGCCGCGGCTTTGTCGGTCTCGCGGCCGGTAAAGGCCATGACATATTGAACGACATCGCTGATGTCCTGACGTTCAAGAATTTCGTCACGACCAAAAGCTGGCATATCGTTAAACCGGGTATCCTCATTGGCATCCCAACGGACACCGACATGAATGGTTTCGTTGATGGCGTCAAGCGCGCCCCCCCAAAGCCAGTCATCATCCTGAAGGGACGGGAAACCGGGGTTACCCGATCCACCTGTACCATGACAAGGTGCACAGTTCTCGGCAAAAATTGCTTTGCCGCCAGCCATCGAGAAGTTCAGCAGTTCGCCGTCATCGACGATTCCGTCAAGGTCAAGTGCTGCCAGACGTTCCATATAAGGGGCGCGTTCGGCAGCAACATTGGCCATGGTTTCGTGAAGTTGCGTACGGTTTGTGGTTTCAAACATCCCGTGCAAATAACCAGATGCGCTCGGCCAGGATGGATAAACCACCCAATACCCAACGGACCAAACACAGCAGGCCCAGAAGACGTAGACCCACCAGGATGGCAGCGGCGTATTCAGTTCCTTGATGCCATCCCATTCATGGCCGGTGGTTTCGCGACCCGAAACCTGGTCTTTTTCGACATGTGTCGACATAGCTCGGTTCTCCCCCTAATCCTGGTCCCGAAACGGGATCTGGGCATGCTCGTCCATTTCTTTCCGGCGGTTCTTGCTGGGCCACATGACCCAAGCAATGATTGCCCCGAAAAGCAGCATCAGCCACAGACCCCACAGGGGCCGGAAAAAGTCAGCGAGTTGCGTAAAGAATTCCATGACTACCCCTTTGCCTTAGCGCAGGTTCAGCTGCGGGTTGTAACTGGTGAAATCGACCATTCGGCCAAGGACCTGCAGATACGCAATCAGCGCATCCATTTCGGTCAGCTTTTCCGGATTGCCGTCGAAGTCGCCGGTTGCAGCATTCGGGTACCGGGCAAGGAAATCGTCGTAGTCCTCGTCCGCCATCGCCTGCAGATACAGGTCGGCTTTGGCGTTCTCGAGTTGCTCGTCGGTATAGGGAACCCCAACCATCTTAAGCGTCTCAAGATGCGCCTGGGCGTCATCAAACTTCAACTCGTGCTCGGCCAGGAACGGATAACCCGGCATGATCGATTCCGGCACAACAGCGCGCGGGTCAACCAAGTGGGCGACATGCCAATCATTGGAATATTTTCCGCCGACACGGGCAAGATCTGGTCCTGTACGTTTTGATCCCCACTGGAACGGATGGTCATACATCGATTCCGCGGCAAGGCTATAATGGCCATAACGTTCGACCTCGTCACGGAACGGACGGATCTGCTGAGAATGGCAGTTATAGCACCCTTCACGGAGATAGATGTTGCGGCCCGCCTGTTCGAGTGGCGAGTAGGGACGAACCCCTTCCACCTTCTCGATGGTCTGTTCCATCGTGAACAAGGGCACGATTTCGACAATACCGCCGATGATGATGGTCAGGAAAATCCCAAGGACGAGAAGAAAGACGTTCTTCTCGACAATATGGTGTTTTTTCAGAAGCATTTTCGCATCCCCCCTTATTCGGCTGCCACGGTGGCCGGTGTGCCGATCGGTGCTTCGCGTCGCAGATCACCTTTGATCGTCTTGTAGACGTTCCAGACCATGATCAACGAACCCAGCAGGAACAGCAGGCCGCCCGTTGCACGAATGATGTAATAGGGATGCATTGCTTCAACGGTTTCGATGAAGGAATATTGCAGGAAGCCCAGATCGTCATACGCACGCCACATCAGGCCCTGCATGATCCCCGATACCCACATCGAGGTGATGTAAAGAACAATCCCGATGGTTGCGAGCCAGAAATGATGCGAAACCAACCGCATCGAATACAGGCGTTCACGGTGCCACAGAACCGGTATCAGGAAGTAAATCGCCCCAAAGGTAACGAAAGCAACCCAGCCCAATGCGCCGGAATGAACGTGGCCAATGGTCCAGTCGGTGTAATGTGACAGGCCATTGACAGCCTTGATCGACATGACCGGGCCTTCGAAGGTCGACATGCCATAGAAACCGACAGCGGCGACCATGAAGCGCAGGACCGGATCGGTTCGCAATTTGTCCCATGCACCCGAAAGCGTCATCAGACCGTTGATCATTCCGCCCCAGGACGGCATCCACAACATGATCGAGAATGTCATACCAAGGGTCTGCGCCCAATCAGGAAGGGCTGTGTAATGCAGATGGTGCGGACCAGCCCAGATATACAGGAAGATCAGCGCCCAGAAGTGAATGATCGACAGACGATAGGAATAAACCGGACGTTCAGCACGTTTCGGAATGAAATAGTACATCATCCCAAGGAAGCCGGCTGTCAGGAAGAACCCAACGGCATTATGACCGTACCACCACTGCGTCAGAGCATCCTGCACGCCTGAGAACATCGAGTAGGATTTGGCCCCCATGAAGGAGACCGGAATCGCCAGGTTGTTGCCCAGATGAAGCATCGCGATTGTTACGATGAAGGCCAGGTAAAACCAGTTTGCGACATAGATATGTGGTTCTTGTCGTTTCAGCAGCGTGCCAACAAAAATGGCAAGATACGCAACCCAAACCACGGTCAGCCATATATCAACAAACCATTCTGGTTCTGCGTATTCACGGCCTTGGGTAATACCCAATACATAGCCGAGTGCGGCCATGACAATGAATAGCTGATAACCCCAGAATACGAATGCTGGAAGGGCCTTGCCGCCATAAAGAGATGCGCGACATGTCCGTTGCACAACATAGAATGACGTCGCGATAAGAGCGTTGCCACCAAAGGCAAAAATCACCGCAGACGTGTGCAGCGGGCGCAAACGCCCGAAATTCAGATATTCGATGTCGAAATTAAGCGCCGGAAATGCGAGTTGCCAGGCGATAAGATCGCCCGCCAGAAATCCGACGACGCCCCAAAATATAGTCGCCAGTGCGCCCCAGCGCACAACGTCCATATTATAACTAACAGCAACAGGCGTTGGTGCTGTTTGTGCCATGCTCCCCTGGCTCATGCTTGACTCCCGTTCAAGGTGTTCGGGTGAACTGTCCGATCCAATCGGGCAGCTCCATCAGTCCCGGCGGTGACCTGGCAGACGGATGTCGTCTCCTTGCCACCTGCACCAAAAGCCCCGCCGATGACATGGTACTACCGATTTCGGCGGCATCATATGCAAAACGAGCGAGGTTTTCGATTGTCCAATGATTATGCGGATTAAAGCCATCCCTGCCATTGATCCACGTCAATGTTGGCACCAGAAAGCTTCGTCCCCTTTTAAATCACAGGCAAAACTCGTCCGCATTGCGGGACAATTGATTGCTGATTGTGTTTATGCGCGCCCGGGTCTTTAAAAGTGTTGATACAAGTCAAGGTGGTTGCGAATTCTTTGCTGCATGATTGATAGAAATCGTGGGAAGAGTACAATTTATGTCAGTAACCTATCAGGCACGACCCCTTACACATCACACGGCGGATATGACCTTTCCGCTCGTGCAGATGATGCAGACCGGTCTTTCGTTTGATCGCTGGCGTGAATTCGTTGCCGAGTTCTGCGTTGATTGTCAGAATGTGGCCCCCGGGGCTGGATGTGATGATATCCTGTGGCAGCGTCCACGCGGGATTATGGTGATTTCCAACGAACGCGGCTATATCCACGGTCTGTTTTCTTATCAGGTGCGGGACGATATTGCCGAAGGACTGGTCCTTCATGTTGACAATGTCATGGCTGTTGAAATTGTTTCCCGGCCCTATGTGCTTGATACGATGCGTGATGCGATGAACCGCCTTGTCCATGATCATCGCTGTGCGGCGGTCCATGTTTCATTGGGGGAAATGGACGAACGGCTTCGTGATTATTTCAGTGGTGCCGGGTTTGTTCCGCGTAAAATCCGCTATTGCGCCCCTGCAACCCCGATGACTTCTGCCTGATTTTATGCGCCGTCCGATTTGAGTTTGGTGGACGGCATGTCAGGACACCGTTATAAGGCGGATATGAACGGTATTCCATTTGTCAAAATGCATGGGCTTGGGAATGATTTCGTTGTCTTTGATGGACGACGTGATCCCGCTGTGCTTGATCTTGATAACGCAACCGCGGCCCGTATTGCCGATCGCAAGACCGGCGTTGGCTGTGACCAGTTGATTGTCATTGAACCCGCACGTGACGGTCTTGCCGATGCCTTTATGCGCATTCGCAATAATGACGGTGGCGAGGTCGAGGCTTGCGGCAATGCTACGCGGTGTGTCGCGAAGGTCGTTATGGGCGAATTGGGCCGCAAGGAAGTTATTATTGAAACCGTCGTCGGGTTGCTTGATGCCAATGGTCTGGCGGATGGCCGTGTGACGGTCGATATGGGACAGGTCAAACTGGACTGGCGTGATATTCCGCTTGGTCAGGCCGTTGATACCAATCATATCCCGTTGTCACTTGGTGGTTTATCGGATGCGGTTGGTGTGAATGTTGGCAATCCGCATGCAGTTTTCTTTGTCGACGATGCCGAATTGATTGATATTGAAAAGCTTGGTCCGGTTCTTGAACATCATGAAATGTTCCCTGAACGCGCCAATATCGAAGTTTGCAGCATCATCGGTGAAAACCGGATTCGCATGCGGGTCTGGGAACGCGGCGTTGGGGTGACGCGGGCGTGCGGTACCGGTGCCTGTGCTGTTGGCGTTGCGGCTGTACGCCGTGGGCTTACCGGGCGTAAAACCGAAATCGTTTTGGATGGCGGCGTGCTGGGTATTGAATGGCTGCTGGATGATCACGTCTTGATGACCGGGCCGGTTGCAACCAGTTTTTCGGGTTTTTTGGACGGATCCCTTTTGGGTCAGCACTGATTGAATTTTGATGCCGGTCTGCTTCTTTGAAATGGGCCGGTATTGTTTTGAATTGGCTCCGCGCTTGCGAAATGTCTGTCTGTCGGGCAAAACAAGGCGCAACCGGGTGCCGGTTTAATCCATGTCGGGACGCCCCCTCCCGTCTTTTGTGAAACTCAAAAGCAGGTTCAGATAATGGCTAATTTTAATACGCTTGACGGTGTCAATGTCGCTGGCAAGCGCGTTTTGTTGCGCGCTGATCTTAACGTTCCGATGAAAGATGGTGTTGTTGGCGATACTACACGTATCGAACGGACGGTGCCGGGGTTGATCGAACTGGCAGATGCCGGTGCGAAACTTATTGTGATTACCCATTTCGGTCGCCCGAAAGGCGAACGTGTCGCGGAAATGTCGCTGAAACCGGTTGCGGATGCCCTTGCCAAACAGCTGGGCCGTCCGGTGAAATTTGCCGATGATTGCATCGGTGCAGCAGCGGCAGCCGTTGTCGATGGTTTAAAAGATGGCGAAATCGCCCTTTTGGAAAACCTTCGCTATCACAGTGAAGAAGAAAAAAACGACCCGGCCTTTGCGGCCGAACTCGCCAAGCTTGGCGATATATTTGTGAATGATGCCTTTTCCTGTGCGCACCGCGCACATGCTTCGACCGAAGGCTTGGCGCGCAAACTTCCGGCCTATGCTGGCCGTTTGATGCAGGCGGAACTCGAAGCTCTTGGCAATGCGCTTGAAGCACCGAAACATCCGGTTATGGCGATTGTTGGCGGGGCTAAAATTTCGACCAAGCTGGACTTGCTTGGCAATTTGGTTGCCAGGGTTGATCAGTTGGTGATTGGGGGCGGCATGGCAAATACGTTCCTCGCCGCAAAGGGTGTTAATGTTGGCAAGTCACTTTGTGAGCATGACCTTTTGGAAACCGCGCGCGAAATCTTTGCCAAGGCGAAAGCCGCCAATTGCGAAATCGTCCTGCCAGTTGATGGCCTGGTCGCCAAGGAATTCAAGGCGCATGCCGATTATACGGTTTCTGACATCAATGATGTTGATACGAACGGTATGATTTTGGATGCCGGTCCAAAGACAATTATCGATTTGAACAAACGTCTGGAATCCTGCGAAACGCTGGTTTGGAATGGCCCGTTGGGTGCCTTTGAAATTGCGCCGTTTGATACCGCAACGGTTTCGGTTGCCCAACAGGCAGCCAAACTGACCAAGGCGGGGAAACTGCTTTCGGTTGCGGGTGGTGGTGACACGGTTGCTGCTCTTCGCCACGCTGATGCCGATCAGGATTTTTCCTATGTATCGACGGCGGGTGGTGCGTTTCTTGAATGGCTTGAAGGCAAGGAACTTCCCGGCGTTGCGGCACTGCACGACTGATCAGATTTGTTTGATATCAAATGTAAAACCCCGCCATTTGGCGGGGTTTTTGCTATCCGGGAAGGCTGTTTCCGGCCGTTTGCGCGATGATCGTTTCACGGTCCATCAGGAAGGCGGCATAACCATTATCCATCATTGCACTGGCCAATTCGATATAGACGGCAAATAGACGTGACAGGGTATCGGTTTCTTCCGGGTCCAGAATGGCAAGCAGTTCGGCGGATCGCGCCTGACCGGTTTCAAAATGTTCCCAAGCGTGTTCCAGCAGGATCGTGCCCAGGCGGTCGAGTTCCTCGAACTTCTTTTGCCCGATGGCATTGCGGATTTCACCCAATGTAATATCAGCCGCGATCAAGATATCCGCCGGGATGGTCACCAGCCGGTCGGGGCCTTTGATATCATCGGGCAAATCGCGCAGGATATGGACGATATAACAGAAAATGGCCATATCGCGCGCATGATACAGCGGCGGGTTGGTCAGAGGCGAGGTATAGCCGATTTCAGGATCAAATCGCGCGGAAAGCAGGTAGACGAAAATCGATGCTGGTGCTGCCGTTGCCCCTTCGCAATAGGTAATGAAGTCGTCCCATTCATCCATAGGCTCTTCGGCAACGTCGCGGCGCAGGGCATCCGCCAGATCAATCCATGGATCAACATTCAGATCGCTTCGGCCCAGCGTTAGGCGCAGCGCATCAAAAACCTGTTGGCTGAGCGGGCCGTTTTCAGGATGGGGATTATCCGCATCCGCTTTGGCCGCTTGGATCTGTTGCTGCCAATGATCAATGGCAATCAATGTATCTTCGCGTGCATAGTCGCGTTCGTGATCGGTCAGTTCAAGAAAACCATCGTCGACGATGTCATCAATGACCCGCATCGACGCATAAGCAGCCAAAAAGAACTGCTGTCGTTCTGGACCAAGCCGCATGGCCGCACGATACAGATTGGCGTTTTTCGCCGCGGCAAGAGTATTGCAGGCGGAAAACGGATCGGCATTCGGCCCGTCGTTTGGTACTGGCGTGGTCGTCATGCTGCGTATCGTCTTTCCCTGATGATCCTTCTACGAGTCATACAGCCTCGATTAGATCGACAAAAGGGTAATTGAACATCGTTGCCTGAATGATGGTGGAAATTGCGCCAAATTAAGGGGGCCTGACCCTAGAATTCCAGGCGATATCCAGCCGTTAGACCAAGCATCGCATCAAAACTATCCGTACCGCCGGTATTTGGGGCCGATGTTAGATCACTGGTCAGGCGACCATGCAGGCCGATCCAGATATCTTTAAATGGCATATAGGAAAGGCTTGCGGCAATCCCGGCGTCATCGGTACCTGAATTGTTGCTGCGGCGGGATGAAAACTCCTGATTGTAATAGTCGCCCGGGCGATGGGTTGGAGTCACATCGTAATCGTGGCTGGTATCATTGCCGATACTCTTGCCAATCGGCCCGTTCAGTTCGAAGACCGGGCCAAAGGCAATACCAAGGTCAGGGCGCGGTGCAAAGCCAAGGCCAATCTGAGCCGAAACACCTTTGCCCGGTTGGGGGCGGCTGTTCATTTCAAGCCAGAACAAGGATACATCCTCGTTTTCACCCCCGGATGGGCTGCCAAGGATGATGCTGCGATTGCCGCTTTGGGAAAAATACTGACTTAGTCCGCTTTGACCGAGTGGGGGCAGAATACCCGGAACCAGATTGGAATGCAGGAGGTCAATTTCGGGCATACCAATTGCCACGCCGGTTTCCGCAGGCGTGGCAGTCTGATTAGACTGGGCATTGGCTGAATGTGAAAACCCACCGAGTAGAAACGCAACGGCAGAACCTGCAATCAGCCATGTATTTGGACGTGATACATGCATGTCTCGTGTCCCGATAACCTGATCCCAACGGGTGCACATCCTTTGTGCAAATAATTACTGGATGTTTCCGGTCCAGATGCGTCAGTCGGAAAGGAACGCCTTGATGGCTTTTATCTGTTCCCTATCATTCAAATGGGGGGCGTGTCCGCAGTTTGCTACGGTCAAAACCGGCATTTCCGGTTTTTGTACCTTCATTTTTTCAACTATAGAGGGTGGGATCAGATCGGATTTGGCTCCGCTGATCAGCATGACCGGGCATGCAAGCGCGTTGAATTGATCCCAAGCATCAAATTTATCAATATGTTCGGCAAAAACGCGCATGACTTCGGGATCGTAGTGCATCATGAAATTGCCATTTGGCAAACGGCGGACGGATCGTGCCGAAATAAAAGCCCAACTGGCCTCGTCGACAATTCCGAATGGGGCATAGATCAGTTTGACGATCTGTTCGACATCGCTGATTGTCTCGAACTCGGGTGATGCACCAACATAGGATTTGATCCGTGCGACGGCCGCGGGATCAAGTTCCGGACCGATATCGTTCAGGACAAGTTTTTCAATCCAGCCAGCCGCTTCGGCAGTTACGGCAAGGCCAATCAGGCCGCCCATTGATGTACCGATCCATTTGCAATTGGAAATTTTGAAATGGTCCAGCATCTCAAAGGTCTGGGCAACGTAAAATGGCACGGTATATTCCTGATCGGGGTCTTTGGCCCATCCCGAAAGCCCGCGTCCGATCATGGAAGGGCACAGCACGAAGTAGTCGTCGGAAAATTGCGGGGCGACGTGATCGAAATCATCTGCCAGCCGTGCCAATCCGTGGCTCATGACAAGGGCGGGTTTTTCCGATGAACCCCAGGTTCGTACGTGAAGTTCGTAGCCGCAGCAGGAAATGAAGTGGTCGCGAAAGGCGGGCATGGATTACTCCAATATAGATGCACAACCCGCCATCCGATTTATGCGTTGCGTTTGCGGGCAATCATGAATAGCCGATTGAATGGGAACAGGGTGATCCCATCATCACGCGGTGGATAGACCTGTTTCAAGCGGGTTTTGTATTTCTGGCAAAAGGTGGCACGTGCCGCATCATCAGGCAAAGCTGTCAAGACCGGGCGCAGGACCGTTGACGATGTCCAGGTAAAGACCGGGTCTTCACCGCGCAGGACATGACAATACTGGGTTTGCCACAAATCGATGGCATCGCAATCTGTCGACAAGACATCGAAATAATCGCCCGGGCGCATGATGCGTATTTGCCCGATGGCTTCAGCAACAGCATCACGCCATTCATTTCCGGCTTCGCCAATTAATTGGTGGCTGGGGGCGAGGAAGTTGTTGGGGACCTGTATCGCCAACAAGCCACCGGGCCGTAAAAAGCCGGTCAGGCGGGGGAACAGTTTGACATGCTCCGGAACCCAGTGAAGGGCCGCGTTGGAAAAGATGATATCGACGGGGGAATTTGGTTCCCAGGTTGCAATATCAGCCTGTTGCCAGTCGATGTTTTCCGCGCGCTTGCGTGCGGTTTGCAACATCTCGTCAGACGAATCGACTCCGATAATCTGGGTATCGGCATTGTCTTGTGTGCGATAGGCCTGATCAAGCAAGGCAGTTATCGAACCCGGCCCACAGCCAAGATCAACAATTTGGCGTGGCTTAAATCCGTCTGCCGGTTTGGGCAGACGGGAAATCAGATCAATGGCCGGACGGCGACGTTCATCGCCAAACAGGCCATAGCGAACGGGATCCCAGTGTGTATTGCTCATACTTCGATCCATACCGCGCAGCGGCCCGAAAGAAAACCTTTAAGGCGGTTTTTCTGCGTGGTTGGCTTATTTATGGGCGTCTTGTTCCTGCTGATCATAGTGACCTTTGATCAGTTGGAACATGAACAGGACAGCCCCGAAAAACAGCGCCAGGCCAACAAAATACGAATAACCATCATGTGATCCCGAAGCATAGAACAGGCCAAAAAGACCTACCACGATCGTCAGCACACCGAAGATCAAGCGATCGGCACTCATATTAGAACTCCTCTAAACTTCTGGTGTATATCTGTTTTTTGCAATCTAGCGAATTCCGCGTATCGATCAAGCGATAACGTCGCGCCTTATGCATCGCCCATTTGTCGAATTCTTTGAGGTACATCACGAAAGATTTCGACAAGCTGTAAATAGACCGGCCGCTTAAAAGGGACGATCAGGTCGGGTAATGTGCCAAAATCGGTCCAGCGCCAGCTATCGAATTCTGGATGGGGGACGTCAATTTTGATGTGTTTTTCCTTGCCGGTAAAACGCATGGCGAACCATTTCTGTTTTTGACCGCGATATTTGCCCCCAAATGCTTTGCCGATCAGATGGTCCGGCAGGTCATAAGTCAACCAGTCCGGTGTTTCGGCAATGATTTCGGCCTTGTCGGTCCCGATTTCTTCGCCTAACTCGCGTCTTGCGGCTTGTTCGGCCGTTTCGCCGGGGTCTATGCCCCCTTGGGGCAATTGCCATGCCCCTTCAAATCCGATCCTATTGCCGATCCAGACTTGTCCAGTTTCATTGAACAGGGCAATGCCAACGCATGGACGATAGGGCAGGTCATCTGCCGTTATACCTGCAATTTTACCGGTATCATTGGGCTGGTCTTTGACGGCTTTCTTTGGTTTGCCGCCGGTTTTCTTGGCCATGCAATACTCCCTGCCACCCTGTTCCGGGAGGCTCTTAGGTCAATTTTCGATTGTTCCACTTTCGGCGTTATCTCCGCCGTTGCCGCCATCAGAGGATGGGGCTGCATCACCATTTTTGAGCGCGCGTTCTTCCGCCAGTGCGGCTTCACGTCGGGCGGCTTCGGCTTCGACCGCAGATTGCGCTGTGACCTGGCGTTTTGCAAGGGCCGAAACCGGCGCAAGTTTAACGCCCTGGCGTTCAAGGCGGACCGCCCAATTTCGCAAACGCTGGATCGTCACGGGATAGGATTGGGCAATGCCAATCGCAACGCCGTTACTTTTGGCCTGTGCCACCAGATCAGCCAAACGGGCATCTATCTGGCGCCGGCTTGGCACATCGTCGATCATGATATTGGCAATGGCATTGGGGGTTTCGATATTGGCTGAAAGTTGCGCACCAAGGCTTATAGATCCGGAACTGGTCCCTTCGACATACATAAGGCCCGTACGGTCAATGAATTCGATGATCGGGCGGATAGCACTGTCGAGGCTGCCAAATTTGGTGCCAAGATAACTGACAACGCCGGCATAGCCGGGGAAACGCCCAAGAAGCCATTCAAACCTGACAAGGTTTTCGCCTTCGGGAAGGCTGGTCAAAAGTGCGCGAGGTCCGGGATCGGAAAGCGGGAAGTCAATTGGTTCCATCGGCAATTGCAGAAAGATTTCATGCCCCATTTCGCGAGCACTTGCAGCAACTTTTGGCAGATCGCGCGAATAGGGTGATAGCGCAAGAGAGATATTAAGTGGCAAATCTGTGATTGCGGCCTGTGTCCGTCTGTCGTTAAGGCCAATACCGGTCACGATGATCCCGACATAGGGCTGGCCTTCGACGATTTCAAAGGGTCGTTTATAGGCGTCAAATGGCGTTGTTCCATCATCGGCAATACGCGGAATGCGACCAAAACTGCCTTCTTCGTCTAGCCCGGGGATCGGTGCCGGGCGCAAAGCGTCGGGTTCAATCGGCTTGTCCAGTGCTTCTTCATAGGCAAGTTCTTCGAGGTTTGGTGTGGTGGTGCCGTCCGATGATACACCGTCCTGACCCGGAGCGCCGGCCAGATTGGAAGCACCACCAAGCTGATTGGTGATGTCTTCGGCACTTTGCGGATCACCAGTCTTGCCTGCATTGGCGGCTTCCTGTTCGGCACGGGTGCGTTCTTCTACATCGCGGACGCCTCGGGCGATTTCTTCTTGTAATTCACGTTCGGAACCGGGCACGGCGGACAAGGTCTTTGGGCCGCCCATATGGAACAGACGCCAGCCGGTTTCCGGATCCAGGATCGGAATCAAGCTGACGCCAATCACGCCAAATGGAGCAAGAAACAGGGTGATGATCAGGACTTTGGACAGCCACCAGCGCCGCGAAGGTGGGTGCTTTGGCAGACGATCCCACTGCATTTCAATCGGCAGCTCGTTAAAAGGAAGATCCTCGTATGACACGGCTTCCTCTGAAACATCTGTTTCATCCTCAGCCATGTCATCAAGAGGGTCCTGATCCTTCTTTCGGCGAAACCGCAAGAACTGTGTAAGTTTCCTGATCACGAAAGGTCAGTCTCTTTCGATGTGCAAGATCGCCCTCACCCTTGCGGGCGAGGTGCGAATAGGGCAATGCCCCGGATCATATCGAGTGCACGTGACAGTTGATAATCCTTCTGCGCAATTTCCTCGGCAGCGCTTCGGCGATCATTGGCCTTGTTTGCCGCATCGTCGATTGTTTGATCCTCGTTGCGCAGCGCGCCATTCAGATCCGCTTCCGAGCGACGCTGGGCGGTCTCGATGCTTTCCACGTGGGCCTGCGGGACAATAATGTCGGGCACGATGCCAACTTCCTGGATCGATTTCCCTGATGGCGTGTAATAACGTGCCGTCGTCAGGCGCAAGGCAACATTGCCTGGCATTGGCAGGATGGTTTGAACCGATCCTTTGCCAAAGCTTCGGGTACCCATGATGACAGCCCGGCGGTGATCTTGAAGCGCACCGGCGACAATTTCAGACGCCGATGCCGAACCGTCATTGACCAATACGATGATGGGTAGGCCTTCGGCCAGATCGCCGGGGCGGGCGTTATAGCGTTCGGTGTTTTCCGTATCACGCGGACGGGTTGAAACGATTTCACCTTTATCCAAGAAGGCATCGGAAACCGAAATTGCTTGGTCAAGCAAACCGCCTGGATTGTTGCGCAAATCGAGTACAAGGCCTTTCATTTCCGGCCCGATCTGATCGCGCATGTCGGTAATGGCACGTTGCAGGCCGCTAAAGGTTTGTTCGTTGAATTTGGTGATGCGGATATAGCCGATATCGTCTTTGGTTTCGGCGCGAACCGACTGGATCTTGATCACGGCCCGGGTCAGGGTAACATCGAACGGGGCCTGTTCGCCCTTGCGGATGATGGTCAGACGGATGTCGGTATTGACCTTGCCGCGCATCATCTCGACCGCTTCGTTCAGGCCAAGCCCCCGGATCGGTTTACCGTCGATATGGGTGATGAAATCGCCCGGCTGCAGACCGGCTTTTTCGGCTGGCGTGTCATAAATCGGCGAGATGACTTTGACAAAGCCCTCTTCCATCGTGACTTCGATACCAAGCCCGCCAAATTCACCGCGAGTATCAACCTGCATTTCCTCGAAGTTATCCATATTAAGATATGAGGAATGCGGATCAAGCGATGTCAGCATGCCGTTGATTGCAGCTTCGATCAGCTGTTTGTCATCGACTTCTTCGACATATTTTGCCTTTACCTGTTCAAATACGTCGCCGAACAGATTCAACAACCGATAGGTTTCAGCCGATGTTGTTGTTGAAGATTGCGCCAGCGCGGGCAAAGCAAGGCCCAAAGTCATGCCGGTAGCGAGTGCAAATACTGCCAATCGAGAGGTTTTCATCCACTTACCTTGCCGTTTTTCGAGGCCAACCAGGGAAGCGGATTGACCGCTTCACCATCATGGCGCATCTCCAGATAGAGTTTAGGCGATATTTCACCCATTATTCCAACAGGTTCACCCGCCAACAAATATTGTCCTACCACACTGTCGAGCCGATCAAAACCAGCGATCAAGCTATGGTATCCTTCGCCGTGTTCGATAATCAAGAGGCGACCATAACCACGAAACGGTCCGGCAAACACAACTTTCCCGTCAAAGGGCGAAACGACTTGCGCGCGAGCGCGGGTATCGATCTCGATCCCTTTGGAATGTGTAACTGCCAGTCCGTCCGGTCCTTTTGACCGTTCACCGAACAGTGTAACGACCTTGCCGCTTGCGGGCATACGCAATTGTCCGTGTGCCAATGTGATCGAACTGCCGACCGCAAATTCTTCGTCATCCGCCGGTGTCGGCTTTTGGGCCGGTGCGGTTTTTTCAGGTGGTGGTGTCGGCGGTTCGTTTTTGGCAATCGTCGTCGAAGGTGAAGGTTTCGCTGGTTGTTCGACGTTTTTGGCGATCTGGCGTTCCGGGCGTATACGCGGTATCGGAACACCGTCAGCCCGCTTTTTCAGGCTTGTCAGCAAATCCCCCAATGACCTTGCCTTGTCGGCCAGCTCATTAACGGCGCGTGACGCCATTTTCGCCTCGGCCTCGGTTTCCGAGCGTAACTTGCGCTTTTCGCCCAGCAAGGCGGCCAAAGACTGGCGTTCTTGCTGCAATTCGTCTGTGGCAGATGCCATTTCGCTGCGCCGGGTGCGAATGTCTTCCCGAAGGGTTGCGATTTCGGTCAATTCGGCACGCAGGTCACGCGCATGCTGTTCGACACCGGGCAGGGCCGCTTTCAAAAGTATGGCCGATCGTAACGTATCCTGTGGGCTGGTCGGTAGTGCAATGACAGCTTCGGGCGGCGTGGTTGAAAGGCGCTGCAAGGCCATCAGGATACGGGCGTATTGTCCGGCCTTGTCTTCAAGACTTGTGGATGCGTGTTTTTCGCGAACTTCAAGGTCGTCCAGTTGATCTTCCAGATCGGTCAGCGTTGTTTCAAGGCGCTGGGTCCGTCTGGCAACTGAAATCGCTTCGGATTGGAGGGCCTGTTCCTCGGTCCAGAGTTCGCGGGATTTGCGCGCCAGAAACTCTTCTTGTTTCTGTTGTTCGGACAACTGGCTTTCAAGTTTATCAAGCTGGCTGTCGACCTTGCTGACAGATTGGGCAAACGAAGGCATAGCCCCGCCTGCGATCATGGCGGTAATCACCGCCAGCGCAGGCAGGGTTGTCTTCGAACGCAAATCAGTTCGCAAGAAGCGCATCATTCCCTTTCAAACCTTTGACCAGTGGCGTGCCGGTCATTTCCGCAGGCTGCGGAAGTCCCAAAAGTTGCAGCAAAGTCGGTGCGACATCGGCAAGGCGGCCGTTTTCAAGCGTCACCCCTTCCGGCCCATTGACCAGAATGGTCGGCACAAGGTTAAGCGTATGTGCCGTGTGGGGTTCGCCGGTTTTAGGATCGACCATCATTTCACAGTTACCGTGATCGGCGGTGACGAATATCACGCCCCCGACCGATTTGACCGCATCGACAACTTTACCAAGGCAAGTGTCAACCGCTTCGGCGGCTTTCATCGCCGCAGAAAGAATGCCGCTATGCCCGACCATGTCCGGGTTGGCAAAGTTCAAGATGATCGTGTCATAGGTTTCTGTCTTGATTGCGGCGACCAGTTTTTCAGTAAGTTCCGGTGCCGACATTTCCGGCTGTAAGTCATAGGTCGCGACCTTGGGAGACGGGACAAGAATGCGGTCTTCGCCTTCAAAAACCTTCTCTTCGCCACCGTTAAAGAAGAACGAGACATGCGGGTATTTTTCGGTTTCCGCGATGCGAAGTTGCTTCATGCCGGCTTTTGAAACCACTTCACCAAAAATATTGACCAAGGTTTGCGGGGGATAAATTGCATCCATATATTTTGCGTGCGCCGATGAATATTCGACCATCCCGGCCTGTACTGCAAATTTAACCGGTGTGCCACGATCAAACCCGTCAAAATCGGGTGCGCAGATTGCCGCCAGAATTTCGCGTGCGCGGTCGGCACGGTAATTGGTCATCAAAAGACCATCACCATCCTTGATGCCATCAAAATCCCCAATCACAGTCGGCAGGACGAATTCATCACTGGTATCTGCATCATAGGCGGCCTTGATTGCGGCTTCGGCACTTTCGGCGCTGCGGCCATCGGCATAATTTTTGCCCTGCACCATCGTGAAATAGGCTTGGCTGACACGTTCCCAGCGATTGTCGCGATCCATCGCGTAATAACGGCCGGTAACTGTCACAATCTCGATATTCGCATCCCCGATCAGGGCGCGGAATTTTTCAAGAAACTTGGCGGCACTTTTCGGCGCGGTATCGCGACCGTCAAGATAGGCGTGGATTTTGACCGCAATTCCAGCATTGGCAATGATTTTGGCAAGGGCGGCCATATGGACCTGATGCGAATGTACACCGCCTTCGGAAAGCAGGCCCGCGATATGGCAGACGCCGCCGCTTTCTTTAAGTTTCGCAATGATTTTTTTGACGGTATCGGTATTGGCGATGCTGCCGGTTTTGACCGCTTCATCAATTTTGGGAAGTTCCTGCATCACAACCCGACCGGCGCCCAAATTCATGTGGCCAACTTCCGAGTTGCCCATCTGACCCTCGGGCAGGCCAACATCCAGACCACATGCTTTTAAAAATCCAGTTGGATTATTGGCATAAAGCGCGTCCCAAACAGGGGTATTGGCCAATGCAACGGCATTGTCCTTGCTTTCTTCGCGATAACCCCAGCCGTCCAGAATGCACAGCACCACAGGGCGTTGGCGCTTTACGGTATTTGATACAGTCACAATCATAACCCCACGAAATAAGGTAAAAGGCTGAATTACAGGTAAAGATGGTTCTTTGCGGGTAACTTCGCCATCATTACAAAGACGCCGGGCACGGTGGGTCCGCCCGCGAGCGTTGTTGATTAAAGAAATTTCACCGCGCAATCTATCACGAATGGGGGCATTGAACAGCCATCTGGCCGGGTATTTTTTGTGCAGGTGCAAAGCTGCTTTTTGACAAGGATCACCACCTGACTGTAATCTCCGTCGCAACGGTGATACCTCGAATAACCGCGATGGGAGAGCCCGTTTTGATCTTGTGATCAGAATGGCGCCGAAGGAGCAATTGCCCCGAAAACTCTCAGGCACATGGACCGTTGCGGATTGAGGCTCTGGAGAGAGAAAACGGTGTCAGGGAAATATCCCGGCATTTTATTTCCACCGAAGGATGAAGCCCTGTGATCAAACCCCGTTGTTTTTGATCATAAGGCGCACAATCTCAGGTCAAGGGACAGAGGGGGCAAGACACCGGTTCGATAACGTCGGACGGATTTTTCCGTGCGGCAAAGAGCCGTGGGAGGCCCTTTTGACCGAAAAACAAAACCAACGTCCACAGGACGTGAACCTTTCTGTTGTGGACCTTTATACCATCGGGATCGGACCATCGAGTTCGCATACCGTTGGGCCAATGCGCGCCGGTTACCGGTTTTGTCTGGAACTTGACGCACGCAATCTACTGGCAAAAATCCGATCCGTGATTGTTGATCTTTATGGATCACTGGCGCTGACCGGCAAGGGACATGCGACCGATACTGCCGTTCTGATGGGGCTTTCGGGGGAACGTCCGCGATCTGTCGACCCGGATCTGATTGCGCCAACCATCGCCGCCATCGATGCCGATCATCAATTGCGGCTTTATGGTGCCCATCCGGTATCGTTTAATCGGGCAACCAACCTTGTCTTTCATATGACGGAAAGCCTGCCTGAACACCCTAATGGTATGCGCATCACGGCCTTTGATGGTGATGGTGTGGTCCTGCATAAACAGGAATATTTTTCGGTCGGTGGGGGCTTTATCGTTTCGGGCGATGATCGCGGTGCGGAATATTCGGGCGATAATATTACGCTGCCTTATCCTTTTTCATCGGCGGATGAATTGATGGCGATTTGCAAAAAGGCAAAACTGTCGATTGCCGAAATCATGGCCGAGAACGAAAAAAGCTGGCGGGAACCGTCAGAAACCGAAGAATTCGTTGATCGGGTTCATCGGGCGATGATGGATTGCATCGAACGTGGCTATAAGGCCGACGGCATCCTGCCCGGCGGGCTTAATGTCAAACGGCGCGCGCGCAAACTTTATCTTGAACTGACCGAACGCCCCGAAGCGGGGCTTAAGGACCCGTTGACGGTGATTGACTGGGTCAATCTTTATGCCCTTGCTGTGAACGAGGAAAACGCCGCCGGTGCGCGCGTGGTGACTGCGCCAACCAACGGGGCGGCTGGGGTTATCCCGGCGGTCTTACGTTATTACGAACGGTTCGGCGCTAATGTCACGCAGACGAAAATTCGTGAATTTCTGTTAACGGCGGCGGCAATAGGTTCGATTTACAAAAAACGCGCCTCAATCTCGGCGGCCGAGGTCGGCTGTCAGGGCGAGGTCGGTGTGGCATGCTCCATGGCGGCAGGCGCGCTTTGTGCGGTGATGGGCGGGACGCCAGAGCAGGTTGAAAATGCCGCCGAGATCGGGATGGAACATAACCTTGGTCTGACCTGTGATCCGATTGGCGGTTTGGTGCAGGTGCCGTGTATCGAACGCAACACCATGGGGGCGGTTAAGGCGATCAATGCCGCCCGCCTTGCCATGCGCGGCGATGGTCAACATACCGTGTCGCTCGACAAGGTGATTGAAACCATGCGTCAGACCGGTGCCGATATGCAAAGCAAGTACAAGGAAACCAGTCAGGGCGGGCTTGCGGTCAACGTTAACGTGGTTGAATGCTAAACCCTGAACGTTGAGCTTGATTATTGATGATCAGACGCCCCCGGAACCGCAGTTTTGGGGGCGTTTGGCATTTAGCCTGATTCTTGCCACCATAAGCTGCCAATCTGTTATTCTTACAAAGAGCAAACAAAAAACAAAACGGGGCAAAGTCCCCAACAGGTTGGGCAAAGATATGAGAAAGAAACTGTTCCGCATCTATATCGCGGTCAGTCTGGATGGCTATATCGCGCGTGTAAATGGTGCGGTCGACTGGCTGGATGATTATGATCCGGCCGAGTTTGATTTTGATGGCTTTCTGGATACCGTGGGCACGCTGATCATTGGGCGAAAAACCTTTGATCAGGTGATGGAGTTTGGTGATTGGCCCTATAAGGACCGTCGCACGATTGTTTTGACATCGCGCGACCTGCCAAAAGATTGCCCGCCAAATACGGCGGCCTACGGTGGCAGCCTGATGGAACTTGCCCAGCAGCTTCGCGAAGATAAATCCGATACGGGCGATATTTGGGTCGTTGGCGGGGCCAGTGTGGTGACGCAATTCCTGTTTGGCGGCATTGCCGATCAACTGGATGTTTTTGTCATTCCGGAAATTCTGGGCGACGGTATCAGGCTGTTTGGCTGTGACGCGGCAGGCACGACGCCGAAACTGGTTGCATCGCAAAGTTACAAATCCGGCGTCGTGCGCATGCAGTATGATTTGCGCTGAGGTCTAAATCTACCTTACGGAAGGCGACGGGCTATTTCGAGCAAGTCTTGTTCAAGTTTTCCCTTGCTGTAACACTTGATGCCATCGCTTGAGGTGCCTGTCTCCTTGCTGGCAAAGGATATGGTGTGATTACTTGATGATTCGCGATAGATGGTTAACCCAGTCTCGACAACAGATATATTAAATAAATATCGTGCATTTGTACGAACTAGCGTAGTCTCGCCGTTTTGTGGGGCAATGTATATGTTTGCCTCGCCATTCAAGCTTGTTCTTATCTTCTGTTCAACAGTGATGTTTGTTCCATCTATTCCACGCCAAATGTTGGAGTCAGAGGCAACTTCGTAGTTAAAAGTTTCAGTTCCTCTGGATGGGTGCTTGGATGTGATTTTTGTTCTTCCGCAATTAATATAATCTTGTGGGGGATTTGCAGAGAAAGATACATTTATAAGTCTACTATCTTTAGATATATTGTTGATCACAAAGATACTTTTAGATAGAGAGGCTACGTATTGATCCCATACATGATTAAAATCATTGGGTATTACTGTCTCTGTTGTAATGTTTTTTTGTTGATCGGGCTCAAGATAATCTACCTTACTACTTGCGCAAGCGGTCAATATTGAGGCAAATCCTAGGATTAATATTTTATTGGTAAGTGTTGAGGCCATTAAAACCTTCCCCCAAAGTATGAGCCGACTAGATGGTTCAGATTAATGATTTAACGGGGGACTTTAAACCTGTGCTTATGAGTAGGTTGTTTGAATAGTCATTCCCGATGATAGGGATGATTGGTCTGGATGGCGTGGGCGCGGAACAATTGTTCCGCGATCAGGGCGCGGACCAGCATATGGGGCCAGGTCGCTTTGCCCAGTGACCAAAGTGTATTGGCGCGTGATTTTAAGGCTGTGCCATGGCCATCTGCCCCGCCAATGGCAAAGGCGATGTTTCCGGCATATTGATCCATCCAGCCTTCAAGCTTTCCGGCAAAATCAACAGATCCATATTCCTTGCCGTGTTCGTCCAGCGCGATCAGAAAGGCATTGTCGGGAATAACGCCCAGCAAAAGCTCGGCCTCGCGATCTTTAAGCTGATTGGGCGGGAGTTTTTTCTTTTCTTCGACTTCGCGCACCGCAAAGGGCCAGCGCAGGCGGGCTGTGTAATGGTCAAAAAGATCTTTTTCGGGGCCGGTTTTCATCCGGCCCACTGCCGCAAGGGTAATTTGCATCTTGCCGATCACGCCTGTGACCACCGATGGCAAATTCCCGCGGTGGTCGAAGCAAATCGGGACGGACTGTATTAATACAGTCGCGTCGCCTGTTCTTTAAGAGCCGGGTTTTCAACGCCCCACATCTGTTCGATGTTATAGAACGCACGAACTTCCGGGCGGAACAGATGGACAATAACGTCGCCTGCATCGACCAGAACCCAGTCACCCTGTTGTTTGCCTTCTGCCAGAGCGCGGCCTTGACCGTCAGCTTTGAGGCGTTCGACAATATGTTCTGCCATCGACGCAACCTTACGAGAGGATGAGCCGGTTGCAATAATCATATGATCAGCAATAGAGGTCTTATCGATCAGATCAATCGTAACAAGGTCTTCGGCCTTGTCGTCTTCGAGTATGCTCTGGATAAGGGCAAGAAGCTCGCCCGGGGTCAGAGTCTTTTTTGCGGTACCTATGGTCGCCACCTTCACATTACGCGGGGCCCGATCCGTTTTGGATTCGGGGTCGTCCCGTCGGTCAAACCTGCCATCTGCCTTCGGCGCGGATTGCGGTCGAAGACGCCGGATGGCGCTTTATTGGCAGGTAAACCCAGGCCGGAACATCGTGATCGGCTAGTAAACCCGCCCTGTCCAATGGGATGCGCCAGCGTTCCATACGCTTGGCTGCCGTCCCGGACAATGCCTTGTTAGAATACCCTTCACGGTCAAGGACCGCAATGGGAGCGCGCAAAATCAACCTGTCCCACCATTTCCATTTATGAAACTGGGCCAGGTTGTCCGCCCCCATCAGCCATACGAAGCGCGTTCGGGTAAAACGACGCTGCAAAGCTGCCAGAGTGTCCGCCGTATAACGGGTTCCCAGTTCGGATTCAATTGCAGAAACCACAATGCGGGGATGCTTTGCCATCATCAGTGCCGAATCAAACCGTTTCGTAAGGTCGGCCATGCCGGTTTTTGGCTTAAGCGGGTTCTGAGGCGAAACCAGCCACCAAACCGCGTCAAGGCGCAAGGTTTTCAACGCTTCGAGCGATATATGCAGATGCCCCTCATGGGCCGGATTGAACGACCCGCCCAGCAATCCGACACGGGGCGGGGCGTTATGGCTTCGGGGCGTCGAAAAACTCATGGGCGGGTCTGGCCGGTGCCGCGCACGATGTATTTATAGCTGGTAAGCTGTTCGACTCCGACCGGACCGCGTGCATGCAGCTTGCCGGTCGAAATGCCGATTTCCGCGCCCATGCCAAATTCGCCGCCATCGGCAAACTGGGTTGATGCATTGACGATCACGATGCCGGAATCCACGCCATTAAGGAAGGTCGTCGTCGCATCGGCATCTTCGGCCAGAATGGCATCGGTATGGTGGGAGCCATAGGTGTTGATATGTTCAACGGCTTCGTTAACACCGCGCACGACCTTGATCGACACAATCGCATCCTGATATTCGGTGACCCAGTCTTCATCTGTGGCCGGTTTGATGCGGCCATCAATGGCCTGTGCGGTTTCATCGCCCCGCAGTTCACAGCCCTTGTTTACCAAGGCCTCGGCAATGCGGGGCAACAGTCGACCGGCAATCGAGCTATCAATCAGAATGGTTTCGGTTGCGCCGCAAATGCCGGTTCGGCGCATCTTGGCATTGACCACAATATCGACGGCCTTGGCCGCATTGGCGCTGGCATGAACATAGGTATGGCAAAGTCCTTCCAGATGTTTGAACAGCGGAATACGGCTTTCATCGGTGATGCGACTGATCAGTGACTTGCCCCCACGCGGGACAATGACATCGATATAATCGGACAGTTTAAGCATCTCTCCCACGGCGGCCCGGTCCGTGACCGGGATCATTTGAATGGCATGTTCGGGAAGGCCCGCTTCGACAATACCCGCGGCCATGCAATCGAAAATGGCGCGCGATGAATGAAAACTTTCCGACCCGCCGCGCAGAATGGCAGCATTGCCTGATTTGATGCACATGGCACCGGCATCGGCCGTCACATTCGGGCGGCTTTCATAGATGATGCCAATCACGCCAAGCGGTACGGAAACGCGCGCGATATCAAGACCATTATGTTCCGGCGACCACCGGGCCAGTTCGCGGCCGACAGGATCGGGCAGATCAGCAACGGCTTCGACACCGGCCGCCATGGCCTCGACCCGAGCAGGATCAAGGGCAAGCCGATCCAGCATGGCCGCGGATATGCCTTTGGTTCGGGCTGCTTCCATATCACGTGCATTTGCCGTAAGGATTGTTTCGGCATTTTCACGCAATTTACGTGCAGCGGCTTTTAGGGCGTCGGTTTTTGGGGCCGATGGGATCTGTGCCAGTTTCAGGGCGGCTTTGCGGGCATGAATGCCCATGTCGCGCATAAGTGCTGCGATGTCCTGTTCTTCAATGCTGGCAAGTACCGTCATGGTCCTGTTTCCGATCTCTGATGGGGGCCCGGTGTTTTGAACTGTGTCGTCGGGCTTTAGTGTAATTTATCGACAAATCGGCAAAGTAGTCCTCAAACCGGCAGACTGCAATCATCTTGGTTGATCAAAAGTCGTAGGGCAAAGATTTCCGTTCTGCCTGTTTTCCCGTTTTGCTTTGGGGTGATGTCTGTTAACTTTATAGGGCTCGGGTTCTGAAGCAATGATAATTCATTGGGAATAATAGGGAATACGGTGCGTGCCAAATGGTGCAATTCCGGAACTGCCCCCGCAACTGTAAGTGCCAGTCCCATCCATTGCGTCACTGGAAAATTTTCCGGGAAGACGGATGTAAGACGTTAAAGCACAAGTCAGGAGACCTGCCCGGGCATTCGTAAAGCGGAAGGCGGAAGTGCTGCCTTCCTGCACGGTGGGTGCTAACACAAGGATTATGTACCATGCATATCGAACCGGGCATTGTTGATGCCGCAAAAATTGGCTTGTCATATGCGACAGCGACGGGTGCTGTTGGCGTAACCGCAAAGCTGACCTTTGATACTATGCGCAATGACGGTGTCATTGCCACGGTGTTGCGCTCTCTTGCGACGACAGCATTTGTTTTCTGCTTCTTTCAGGTTTTGCCGCATCATCCGGTCGGGGTCTCCGAAGTTCATCTGATTTTGGGTTCTACCCTGTTTCTGATTTTTGGTGCGGCACCGGCGGCCGTTGGCCTTGCACTTGGTCTTTTGTTGCAGGGCGTGTTTTTTGCACCGTTCGATTTGCCGCAATACGGCATCAATTTGACCACGCTTCTGGTTCCATTGTTCGCCATGAGCATGCTGGCATCGAAAATCATTCCGGCCAAGGTTGCCTATAAGGATGTCACCTATGGGCAGGCATTGGCACTTTCGACGGCTTATCAGGGCGGGATTGTTGCCTGGGTTGCCTTCTGGGCTTTCTATGGACAGGGTTTTGGCGCGGCCAATGTCGAACAGGTCGTCACCTTCGGCGGGGCCTATATGATGGTCATTTTGCTTGAGCCGCTTGTTGATCTGGGTGTTCTGGCCGTTGCGAAAATGGGCCATCGCTATGCCGATATCGCGCTGTTTGATCGGCGTTTATATCGCGCTGCGGCCTGATCGCGCGCGTTACTTTATGTCGAAATTCAAGCCGCGGGCAGTTTTCTGCCCGCGGTTTTGTTTTGGCTAAATAGTTCTGCAACTTGCCAAAAGGCCTTTAGGGGGCCATTTGTTGTGATGGGGAAGGGACTTCGAGAGAGCCCGGACCGTTTGTTTGCAATGCTCTACGGTACGTGCCCGGGGAAAGAATTTGAAAAATATGTCGAATAATCAACCGACGGCCCGTGCCGAATTCGGTGTTGTTAAAACGTTTTTGCCTTATCTCTGGCCGCGTGGCGAGTTCGAGCTTAAGGCCCGTGTGGTCATCGCCCTTCTTTTGCTGTTCGCGGCAAAGGTCGCCAATGTGTATGTCCCGGTTTTGTATAAATACGCTGTTGATGCGCTGGGCGGCGGGGCAAAAACGGGCGCGACAGGCGGTGGTGCGGATACGACGACCCTGATTGTCGTTCCTGTTGGTTTGATTGTGGCCTATGGCCTGATCCGGGTTCTGTCTTCGGCCTTTGGCGAATTGCGGGATGCTGTTTTTGCCAAGGTTGCGCAGCGTGCCATTCGCACATCCGCCCTTGGTGTGTTCGAACATCTGCATGCCCTGTCATTACGGTTCCACCTTGATCGCCAGATGGGCGGACTTACGCGCGCCATTGAACGCGGGGTCAAGGGGATAGAATTCCTTCTGTCCTTCATGTTGTTCAATATTCTGCCGACTTTTCTTGAAATCTTTATGGTCTCGGGCATTCTGTGGGTGCTGTACGATTTCTGGTTCGCCCTGATCACCTTTGTCACCATCGTGATCTATATCGCGTTCACCTTGATCGTGACCGAATGGCGGATGAAGTTCCGCCGTGAAATGAATCAGCGCGATGACGAGGCCAATACCAAGGCTATCGACAGCCTGATCAATTATGAAACGGTCAAATATTTCAATAATGAGGAGCACGAATCCCGGCGTTATGACCATGCGTTGCGCGGGTATGAAGTCGCGGCGGTGAAATCGCAGGAATCTCTGTCGAAGCTTAATATCGGGCAGGGCGCGATCATTGCTGTTGGGTTGGTTCTGAACATGTTGCTGGCGGCCAATGGGGTCAAAGATGGTTCGATGACCATCGGTGATTTTGTTTTGGTAAATACCTATCTGCTGCAGCTTTACATGCCGCTAAACTTCCTTGGTTTTGTCTATCGTCAGATCAAGCAATCGCTAACCGATATGGAACGTATGTTTTCGTTGCTTGATGTTGAAAAGGAAGTCGAAGACAAAAAAGATGCTCCGGATCTTGTCTGCGATCAGGCGTCGATCCGGTTTGAAGATGTCAAATTTTCCTATAATCCGGATCGGCAAATTCTTAAGGGCGTCAGTTTCGACGTTCCGGCCGGTAAAACGGTTGCCGTGGTCGGCCCCAGCGGGGCAGGGAAATCAACCTTAACCCGCCTGATGTTCCGTTTTTATGATGTGTCGTCGGGGCGCATTACCATCGATGGGCAAGATATCCGTGACGTTTCGCAAACATCCTTACGCCGATCAATCGGCATCGTGCCACAGGATACCGTCCTGTTTAACGATACGATTGCTTATAACATTGCCTATGGCCGTCCGGGGGCAAGCGATGCCGAAATTACCAATGCGGCAAAACTTGCCAGTATTGATCGTTTTATCGCGGCCCTTCCAGAAGGTTCCAAAGCCATGGTCGGTGAACGGGGCTTGAAGCTTTCGGGGGGCGAAAAACAGCGCGTATCGATTGCACGTATGTTGCTGAAACGCCCGAAAGTGATGATCTTTGACGAGGCGACCTCGGCCCTTGATACAAGAACCGAAAAAGATATCCAGCAAGCCCTTCGTGATGTGTCGCGCGGTCATACGACGCTTATGATTGCGCATCGGCTTTCAACCGTCATTGATGCTGATGAAATCATTGTGCTGCGTGAGGGTCAGGTGGCAGAGCGTGGCCGTCATCAGGATTTGCTGACGCAGGATGGTCTTTATGCTGAAATGTGGGCCCAGCAACAGGAAATTCGCGAGGCCGAAGAAATCCTTGCCCATGCGGGTGAGGTAACGACCTAGGCCGACTTTCGCGGGGGCTGTCGTTTTGGATCCTGCCATAAACCGACGGTACGGCAGATAACCGTGCCGTCCGCGGTGCGGAAGGTTTTTTTAACCGCTTAGTCCGTCAAGATTGCCAAATGTATCAAGTGCCTTGTATCGAACGGTGTCGCGACCACTTTCCTTGGCATCATAAAGGGCTTCGTCGGCAACCCGCAGCACATCAAGCGGTTCATGCAAGTCGGTTGTCTCATTCGAAATCCATGTTGCTCCGACGCTGACCGTGATTGGCACGGAGTTTCCATCGGGACCGGTTACGTGGCATTGGTCCCGCACCGCATTACACAGTTTGTAACCCAAATACATGGTTTGTTCGAGCCGAAGACCCGGCAAGATACAAACGAATTCTTCGCCCCCGAAGCGCCCGACAATATCATGGTCACGCAGGCTGGATGACATGATGGCGGCGATATCCTGAATGACCTTGTCGCCGACCAGATGCCCATAGGTATCGTTGACCTGTTTGAAATGGTCGATATCAAGCATGAAAACACCGGCCGATCCGTTTTTGATCCGGGCGGCGGTCATTTCACGCGAAAGAAGTTCCTGAAGTCCACGTCGGTTCCAAACGCCGGTCAGGCTATCGATCATCATATCGCGATGGGCGGCATCCAGATCGGCAAGCAACTGTTTCTGGTTGCGTTCCGTATAACGCAAGGCAAGAACTGTTTCGACCCAATGCGCAAGGTCTTTCAGGGTCTCGATCTCGCTGTCGGAGAACTCACGTGTTTTTGTGTCGATAATGCACAAAGTGCCGAGTTTAAAGCCTTTTGAATTCGATAGAGGAACACCGGCATATGCGCGGATATGCGGGGCCCCCTTAACCAGAGGATTATCGCTGAATCGGTCGTCTGTTTGTGCATTGCCGATGACAAGTGGTGCATCATGCATGATGGCGTGACCGCAGAAGGAAATGTCACGTGGTGTTTCGGGAACTGCCAGATTAACGCGTGATTTGAAAAACTGTCGGTCATTGTCGAGCAATGATATCGCAACGATCTCGGTGCCAAAAATCCGTTCGCAAAGTCGTGTGATTCGGTCCAATTCCGGGTCGCGTGGGGTCGATAAAATCCCCATGCTTTCGAGCGATTCCTGCCGTTCTTCTTCGTTTTCTGGAATCGGTGCAGTTTTCAACATTGATCTCCCACGGCAGGATGAATATTTTTAATGAAACTTGGTATCAGCCTGACATTCGTCCCTGATACGGGGCATCAGTGCAAGCCTCATCGCAAATCGTCTGTGTGATTTCTGTCTTTTTTAGGTGGGAAGCCGGGGCTGAATTTCCAGATGTCTATCAGTCAGGTCCGAGCAAAATCACCGGATCATTAATTCGAATGGTGCCGGGTTGAATGGTTCTGCAAGTTGCCCCGCCCCGCCAATCAGGCCGCAGGGCTTTTTCGAGGCCGGCAGCGGCTTCTTCCATACGGCGGCACGGATCGGTTTCACCAGTGATTTCGACAATCAGATTGCCGATCCGGATTTGGGTGCCCGGCATCTGGGGAATTTCAATGCCCTGAACCAAAATATTGGCGCGACGCGTCGTCCATGGCAAATCTGCGCGATCAATTTCCGCACAGGCCGCCTGCCAGTCTTCCATGGTCATTATGGTAATCTGACGTTTGCGCAGTTTGCCGCGACAATCACCATCAATACCGTGCGTCAGGCTGACATCAACAGTGTCGAGTATTTCCATTGGCGCACGCGAGCGGGCCTTGCGGGCGATACCGATCAGGGTGGCTGTCATGCTAAACTCATCGGGTTTATCGGATTTGTACTTTGGTGCTGTCGGGCATTATCTGGCAGGGTTCAGTCGATTTCCGCATCAGGTTTTCCATTGGCCCGATACGACCCAGCGCCCGGCGAAGTTTTCCGGTACCAGAATGGTTTGGCGCGGAGTGGCGCTGTCATCGCGTTCTGGATAGTCGGTGGTATAATGCAGACCGCGGCTTTCGTGACGCCACAGGGCGGATTGAATGATCAGCTTGGCGACGACCGACAGGTTGCGCAGTTCCAGTAAATCGTTGGTCACACGGAAATTGCCATAATATTCGTCGATTTCCGATAGCAGCAGATCAATGCGATGCTGGGCACGTTGCAAACGCTTGGTCGTGCGGACGATGCCGACAAAGTCCCACATGACATTGCGCAGTTGTTCCCAGTTATGGGCGACAATGACTTCTTCGTCGGAATCGGTAATGCCGGTTTCATCCCAGTCAGGGAGGTCCTTGAACCGGTCATCAACCGGAAGTGCTTCAACAATATCGCGTGCGGCGGCCTCGCCAAATACCAAGCATTCCAAAAGCGAATTGGATGCCAGCCGGTTGGCCCCGTGCAAACCGGTTCCAGCACATTCGCCAATGGCATAAAGCCCGGTCAAATCGGTACGACCACGCAGATCGGTCAGAACCCCGCCACAGGTATAATGGGCGGCTGGAACAACCGGGATTGGTTGTTTGGTCATATCGATGCCATAGGTCAGGCAGGTTTCATAGACCGTCGGGAAATGCTCGCGGATGAAATCCGCGCCTTTATGCGTGATATCAAGATAGACGCAATCCGCACCAAGGCGTTTCATTTCATGGTCAATTGCGCGGGCAACAATATCGCGCGGGGCCAGTTCGCCGCGTTCGTCAAACCGGTCCATGAAACGCGTCCCATCGGCCAGCAATAGTTTGCCGCCCTCGCCGCGCACGGCCTCAGTAATCAAAAATGATTTGGCCTGTGGATGATAAAGACAGGTCGGGTGGAACTGGCTGAATTCCATATTCATCACCCGGCACCCCGCGCGCCATGCCATGGCAATGCCATCACCGGTCGATCCATCAGGGTTGGACGTAAAGCGGTACACCTTGCTGGCACCCCCGGTGGCAAGAACCACGGTGCGGGCGTTAAAGGATCGCACCTGCCCGGTTGTCAGTTCAAGTGCATAGGCCCCGATGCAGCGGCGGCCTTCACCGCCGAGCTTACGATCCGTTACCAGATCGATGGCCAGGTAATCTTCAAAAATTTTGATATTGGGGTGTTTCGCCGCCTCGCTTTGCAGGGTGGTCTGAACAGCACGCCCTGTGGCATCTGCTGCATGGACGATACGGCGGTGGCTATGTCCGCCTTCACGCGTCAGATGAAACGGCTGGTCATTGCCGCCCTCGGGATCACGGGTCAGTTGAATGCCAAGCTCGTCCAGCCATTTGATGGCATTGGGCGCATTGCGCGCCACAAATTCCACAGTATCACGTTTGCAAAGTCCGGCACCGGCAACCAATGTATCTTCGACGTGGTTTTCAATGCTGTCGGCTGCGTCAAGCACGGCGGCTATCCCGCCTTGCGCCCAGTTGGTTGAACCGTCATCAATTTTGCCCTTGGACAGGACGGCAACACGAACATGTGGGGCAAGTTTGAGTGCCGTGGACAAACCGGCAGCACCGCTGCCGATGACAAGTACATCATAATGGAAGGACAGATCGGTCATGATATCCCATCGCTTGTGAGGCAAGGCGGCGGATGGCATCTGGCGCGGTGGCGTCATCATCCGGGGCCCCAACAGAAGCCGCAGAATAGGACTGCTTTTGGTTAAGCTCAAACATTATTCGTCGTAATTTTGCCTGCAACTTCATTGATATTGTGGCAAGTCTGCTTGCGCGACGTATTATTTTGTTCTGATACTGAGCAATGAAATCTGGCTCGAAGGGGAAAATATGATGCGGACTGAGACATCATTGGGCAATGTTCACACTGGCGGCTGCCACTGCGGCGAAGTGCGATATGAAGTTTGCGGGGAATTGCATGATGCGGTTATCTGTCACTGCAATCTTTGTCGCAAACTGCACGGCCATGTCAGTTCTTATGCCCGAATTGGTAAGGATGCGTTGCATCTGATCCGTGACGAAGGGTTGCGATGGTATCGGCTTTCCGATCAGACTGATCGCGGATTTTGCAAAGAATGCGGATCGTCGCTGTTCTGGCGCCCGGTTCGCTCCGAAGAAGTCGCGATCACACCGGGCACACTTGACGGTGCAACCGGGATTGCAACGTCGGGCCAGATTTTCTGCGCGGACAAGGGGGATTATTACCCGATTGATCCGGCGATCAAGGTGTTGGACTGCTGATGTGATTTCAGCGGCGGATTAATCCTGATCGGTAACGCCGGGTACTTTCATCCAGGTCAGTTCGTGCTTGTTGTTATACAAATGCACGACTTTTGATCCGGGAATATCAGCGAACTGAGTAATGGCGGCATAATCAGTGTCACCTTGCAGTTTGATCGTGCAGATGAAATTGGTCGCCATACCGGCATCCATCCAATGATTGACCAATTGATACAACCGATCCGGATAGCAGATCACATCCGAGCACAGCCAATCGATATAGCCAACTTCATCAGGATTAAGGCCAAAGGCACTTTCCTGACGGAAATCGACTCGCGGCAAGGTGGCAATCTTGGCATCAAGACGGGCTTTGTCGATGCTGATCACATCTGTGCCAAATTCATGCAGCACCCATGTCCAGCCGCCCGGACTTCCGCCCAAATCCATGGTGCGGTCGCCAACTTGTGGCCCAACGCCCAGGCGGGTGAAGGCTTCCCACAGTTTCAGATAGGCGCGGTTTGGCGGGGTGGTTTTGTCTTCTTCAAACTCGATCTCGCCATGTTTCCATGGGCTGGAACAATCCATCGATGCGATGATGGTATCGGGATCGATCAGTGTCCACGATCCCAGTGGCGCGGTCGGTGCGGGGTCACCAAAAATCTGACGTTTTGCCGAAACATGCGGCAAATTGGCTTCGATCAGCTTGGCACGGGAAAAATGATCAAATTTGAACATCGCCCAGTTACGCTGATTGAATTTCAGGATTTTGGCCGCACCCTTGATCGACGGGATGGCAAGGCGGATCGGATTTCGCCAGACATTCTGCGCCCAAAAGACGCGGCGTTCCGGACCCGGCGCAAACATCAACCGGTCATGGCTTTCGATCACGTCGCCAAGTTCGGCGCGCAACTGATCTTCAAAGCCGACCGGTGCCAGATAACCGGTAGCATCCATTGGTTCGATGACGGCGGTGATGCCATAGGGGATATCGAATGTATTGATATCTTGATCTGTGTTTTGTTTCATAGGGCTGCTTTTACCGCGCTTTGTCAGCCGGTAAAAGCAGCAAATTGATGATGCAAGGACAAGCTGGTTGAATTCAGATTTATTGCAGGATCGGACGGGCAAATACGCTTTGTACCGGGCGATTGTTCGGTCCGTGCTGAGTACCGGTAAATGCCTTTAGCTGGGCATCTGATATCGTCTGTGGCTGTTTTTGAACAAGCCAGGTGACACCTTCGCTACAGGGTGGCGTCGTCAGCGATCCGTTGAAACGATAATAATCGCGGTCTTCGGATAATACGCTGGCGATATTGGTATTGTTCGGCGTGGCTTTGCTATCACCGGCCATGTGCGGCATGTTTGTCCAAAATGATGCCAATGCCGTATTTTCAGTTCCGATGTCATACATGATCGCAACAACGGCAAGGTTTTTGTCTTTATCGGCGTGAACCAAATGGGCTTCAAGTGCAAAGGATTTACCGTCGATATGGTTCTCGCTTGGTGCATGGAAATGCATCTGGATCAGATCAAACCGATGGTTATCCAAGTTGATATAGGCGCCTGAGTTCAGGTTAATCTGAACTGTATGGCCATTATTGACGATATCCTTTGCGGTGACGTCATAATGAAACTCAATCGGGGATAAATCCGCTTCGATGCGATTTGTCAGGTTGATCGGGCTTTGGTTCTTGCCTGTTCCGCAAATCTGATTGGCGGGATCCAAGGTTGACCAGTGGCTTGGCGCACCAGCACCGTCATAGCCCCATTTTGAATGGGATTGTTCTGCGGTTACGGCGTAAGAACTTGTTAGCAAAATTGAAAAGGCAAACAAGCTGGCCGGGATAACTGTTTTTTTCATGCGGAGGTCCTGTCCAATACGAGGGTGCGATGCCATGGTATTGAAAGAATATAATTGTTCTTTCAGGTGCTAATATTATTCCGCTTTTTGAAAATAACACCCCTTGAGGTTGATTTATTAAAAATAAATATTCGCCAATGGTGTGGCGTCCGCACAATAAAAAAGCGGTCATTTGGGCGTAAAAAAGGGCAAGCAACGAAGGTTACTTGCCCGAAAATCTTCAAGATAAGAACGACTAGAATTTGTCAGCCTGGACCAGACCATCAATCAGCAGGACCTTGGTTGCATCACCTTTGATGCCAAAGTCATTGTCATTGATCATGGCAAGTGCGCCATCACCCATGATGGCAAGACCTTCGATCTTGTTCGGGGCCATCGGGTAATCGGCACTATCGAAACGAAGGGTCTTGGAAACGGCCTTCAGATCGATTTTTTCAAGGTTATTTTCCTGTTCCAGCGATGGGCTGGTGGACATATCGTCCCAGCGCGATGCCAGAATATTTGATGCACCACCCAGTTTGATTTCATGGAGCTTGGTGGTCTTGTCCGTGCGTTCAAGCACCAAAAGGCGGTCATCGCCAAGGCCAAGAACCTCGGAAATGCGGGGAGCGTTCTGTTTTTTCGATGGATCGTTGCGGAAGGTCTGCGGATCATCAAGCTGATAGATATATTCGCCGGTCAGTTTGCTGTTTGCGCGGTCATATACGAACAGACGGGTGTTTTTTGCTTTTTTATAGGTATCAGCATCCGGGTTCGACAACGGGTTCTGAACCATGAAATAGAGTTTACTTTCATCGGGCGATACCGCCATCGATTCAATGCCGCGATTTGTCTGGCGTTTTACCAAAATGGCCGGAAGACCACCGGTAACTTTATAGGCAGCACCTTTAAAATCATCTTCTGAGCCGGCCGGAACAATACGTTCATTAACTGTGCCATCGGCTGAAACATGCAGGATCGAAGGTGCGTTTTCTTCGCCGATCCAATAAGAACCATCATTCAGGCGGATAATGCCTTCGGCATCAATTGCCGAAACAGATTGCGCCAATGCATTGCCATTGGCATCAACCGGCTTTTCGGTTTTGGCAACGGTCAGTTTGTTGGTCAAACCGGTCAGCGGCACACCGTTCTGATCTTTAAGGGTGATGACATCCTTGATATCAAAGCTGCCGTCATCTTTCAGGAAGATGGTGTAGATCGATGGGGAATAATCCGGGGTCGGATAAACGCGGACTTTTTCACCCTTGCAAACCACATCGGCTGAAACACCCAGAACGGTTTCAACATCACCGCAAACGAAGTTCGGCCCACGGTCGGAAACCGCATAAAACATGTTGGCCGGATCGATCGGGCGGCGATAGGCACCTGAACCAAGGCCAACGGTCAAATCGCGGGCTTTGCCGCCATCCACCATGACAGTCGACAGATTGTTAATCGCACTTTTGGTTTCAAAAACCTTGGCCGCGCCCGCCATCGCTGTTGTCGCAAGAAGCATGGCCGCAATACCGGCAAAACCGGCTGCAATCGTTCGTTTCATGGTGTGATCCCCCATCGTGTAACACATACGAAGAAACGCCCGAACCCTGCGAAGCATCGGTTCAGGCGCAAATGATGAGGCTCACATTAGAATTTTAGTGTGACAGTTTGTTTGCGATTGGGGGGCGTTTCCGTGAAACAACGCGCAAGTCGTAATTGGCCAGACGAGTGCAATGCTGCCAGATGGTCGCAAGGCAGGCGGTTACCAGAAATCCTCGCGGCGGACGGTAAAGGTTTCGGTAACACTGGCATATTCGTGATAGCCAAGCCGGGCGAGGGGTTCGAACAGGGTAACATCGACCTTGCCATCGCGAATGATCGCATCATCGATATGTAATCCCGTAACCGTTCCGATCACCATGCCGTTTGGCCGTTCAGGATTGCCACCGGGCAGGTCAACAATCTGAAATACTTTGCATTCGATATGGATCGGTACGCCCTTGATGCGGTGTGCACGCACGGTTTGTGCCGGTTCTTTGGTAAGTCCGGCATGGTCAAACTCGTCCTCGTGCGGCGGTAATGGGGCGGAGCATAAATTGATTTCGCGCAGCATCGCACGCGGTGCAACCGCGGCAATGAATTCGCCGGTTTCGCGTGCATTGGCCAGACTATCTATTGATCCGCCGGATGAAAACATCACCATCGGCGGATTGCCGTTAACCGCGTTGAAAAACGAATAAGGTGCCAAGTTCGGCCGGCCCTGTTTATCAACCGTTGAAATCCAGCCAATCGGGCGTGGTACCACACAGGCCTTGAACGGATCATGCGGCAGGTTGTGGGGTGTTTTACCGGGTTCATAGAACATGTCTGATCCTTGTGATGATGTTTGTCACAAGGCTAGGCAGGGTGTGGGGCCGTGGCAAGCGGCGAGTTTTGCTGTTTTGGTTATTTCGGGTCTGTCTTTTTGCCGGTAATGCGATCGGAAATCTGGATGGCAAGTTGTTCAAACGCGGCATAAACCGGTTTGATGCCAAGGCCGGCAACAAAGGCAATGACAGCCACAGATGCATTGGCAAAATTGCCCGCACCATCGCCAAGTGACGGGATTAATTCAACGATAATCAGACCGAACATTGCGCCCAGAAAGACACGTGTGCTGTAACCCGATAGTCGGAACCGGGAATAGGTTTCGTTGTTTCGGGCATCTGTTGTACGTTTTAGCACGTAAACGGTTGTCCCGATTGCCCCCCATCCCATCGGGATCAGATATTGATCAATGGCACAAAGCCATATCCATCCTGCTGGATCATTTGTCCCATCGGCGGTGCAACCGGCATGGGTCGATAAAATGATGATCAGGAACAGAGCGACCAGAATGATAAATCCCATGACCAATGGCAGGTTATAGGGTTCAAAGAAGCGCAGAAACCAACGTTTCGCTTTGCTTTTATGGGTCTGCTTTCCCTCATCCTTTACTCTGGTCTGTGCGCTTTCCCAAATGGTCAGCCCGTTCAGGTTTTTTTCGGGAAAAATGAAAGCCGTCGTTTCCTGATACGTGCTGCGAAGGTCTTGTTCCAGTTTCGGGTCGACACTTCCCGCTGTTTGGGCATCGGCGATCAGGGCCAATAATCGTTTGTATATTTCTGCGCGGTTTGCGGCTTCGGTTGGTACGGCACTCAGCACATAGCCGTGCCGTCCAATATAATCGGCCAGACATTCCGCCTGGGTCAGAAGGCTCGGATATTCTTTCAAACCAAGTGCAGACATAATTCGTCCTCCCCCCGCTGTCAAAATAACGTCCTAGGGTTGCGTTATTTTAAGTATAACGCAACCCTTAATCAGGAAAGAGGAAGGGCAAGGTTACTTTGGTTCAGGATGCCTGTGCGGGCGCGTATTCATGTTCGCGCAGATGTTCCGGGCGGTCCGACAGATGCAGGCGGGACTGGATCATTGGTGTTTCGGCAACGATACTGCCGCGCCGGATAACGTAAAGCCGGTTGGCCCGCATACGGATGGCCTCGATCGTATCGCGGGCCTGCAAGACAACGAAATCGGCATTATGGCCAATTTCAATTCCGTAACCGTCAAGGCCCATGATCTTGGCCGGTTGATGTGTTACCGCATCAAAACAGGCGCGGATATCATCACGTGATGTCATTTGCGCCACATGAAGCCCCATCGATGCGACTTCCAGCATATCGCCCGATCCCATCGAATACCACGGGTCCATGACGCAATCATGGCCAAATGCCACGGTTAATCCGGCCTTGCGCAATTCTGGTACACGGGTCATGCCGCGCCGTTTGGGATAGGTATCGTGACGCCCCTGAAGCGTGATGTTGATCAGCGGGTTGGCAATCGCGCTGACCTCGGCCTCGGCCATCAGGGCGATCAGTTTTGACACGTAATAATTATCCATCGAATGCATCGATGTCAGGTGTGATCCGGCAACCCGCCGCTGAAGCCCAAGGCGCTGCGTCTCATAGGACAGCATTTCAATATGACGTGACAGTGGATCATCGGTTTCGTCGCAATGCATGTCGACCATCAGGCCCCGATTGGCGGCCATTTCGCAAAGTTCGGTGATGCTTTGTGCACCATCCGCCATGGTGCGTTCGAAATGCGGGATGCCGCCAACAACATCGACACCCTTGTCCAATGCGCGAATAACATTTTGTTTGGCAGTCGGGCTGCGCAGATAACCATCCTGCGGAAAGGCCACCAGTTGCAGGTCAATATAGGGTGCGACCTGTTTTTTGACCTCTAGCAGTGCATCAACCGCCAGCAACCGATCATCGCAAATGTCAACATGGCTTCGGATCGCCAGCAGGCCTTTGGATACCGCCAGATCGCAATATTTAAGGGCGCGTTCGATCACCGCGTCGATGGTCAGTGATGGTTTAAGTTCGCCCCAAAGCGCGATGCCTTCCAAAAGCGTGCCCGATTCATTCATTCGTGGCAGGCCAAGCGACAGCGTCGCATCCATATGGAAATGGCAATCGACAAAAGGCGGGCTGACCAGCATGTCGTCGCAATCAATTTCCTCGGCGGCCAAAATGGCAAGTTGCGGACCGATGTCGATGATCTTGCCATGCTTGCACGCGATATCAATACCGGTGCGGCCATCGGGAAGGTTGGCATTTTTAAGGATCAGATCGGCTTGCATGGTCGCATCCTTCGAAGTGCTATGTTCTAATCATCAGACGATTTAAATGACGGCTTGAATGACCCTGAAAATCAACGCTGTCCCTTGAACCATGGCACCAGCAATGCCTTGGGATAATCGGCTTTGCGCGCCACAATGATCAGGGCGGCAATCGACAGCAAATAGGGCATCATCAAAAAGACCTGTGATGGCAGAAATGCGCCAACTTCGGTCTGCAAACGGACCTGAAATGCATCAAACGCGCCAAATAGCAATGCCCCCAGCAATGCCTTGCCCGGTCGCCAGCTTGCAAACACCGTAAGCGCAATGCAAACCCAGCCACGGCCATTAATCATACCAAAGAAAAATGCGTCAAAAGCCGACATGGTCAGGAACGCCCCGCCAACTGCCATTAAAGCCGAACCGGCAACCACGGCCCCAATGCGAAGGGCGTAAACTGAAAGTCCCTGTGCCTCGACCGCAGATGGGTTATCGCCAACTGCCCGGATCGCAAGGCCAAGCGGCGTGCGATACAAAACCCAGCCGGTGACAAACACCATGACAAGGGCAAGCATGGTCAGGGCCGTTTGTGAAAACAGCGCCGGGCCAATAAACGGCAAGTCCGACAGGATTGGAATATCCAGCGGCTGGAACGGGATGATGCGCGGCGGCGAGGTGACATCGGGCAATGCCGTGCGATAGGTGAAATAGGACAGGCTGGTCGCCAGCAATGTGACGCCAATCCCCGATACATGCTGTGACAGGCCAAGCGGCACGGTCAGGATTGCATGGATCAGGCCAAAAAATCCCCCGGCAAGGGCGGCAACCAGAACGCCCCCCCATAAACCGGCACCCAACCAAACTGCCATCCATCCGGCCATGGCACCTGCGGTAAAGATGCCTTCGATGCCAAGGTTAAGCACCCCGGCGCGTTCACAAATCAATGCACCCAGCACCCCAAAAATCAACGGGGTGGCGATGCGAAGGGCGGCGGCCCAGAAATTTGCGGTTAAAAGGATATCGATAATTTCCATTGTTTGTTCCCTTAACCGGCTGATTTCTGGCGGCCGAAATGAATTTTAAACCGGGTCAGGAACCCGCCAATCAAAACGCACAGCAGCGACATGGCAACAATCAAATCGGCCAGATAGTTTGAAACGCCTATCGCGCGGCTCATGGAATCTGCGCCAACAAAAACCGATGCCACGAACAATGCTGATATAATAACACCAATCGGTGACAGCCGGGCCAGCATGGCAACCACAATCCCGGCATACCCATATCCCGGTGACAGATCCGTTGCCAGATACCCTCGTGTTCCAGCCACTTCGGAAACACCGGCAAGACCGGCCAAGCCGCCTGATAACATCGCCACCAGAACCATGGTTTTGGTTACGGATATGCCGGAAAATTTTGCGGCGGCGGCATTTTCACCTACCGCACGGATTTCAAATCCCCAGACGGTGCGTTTGACGAAAATCGCCAGTGCAAAGGCGCTGATCAGGGCAATGATCAGCCCCAGATGAACCCGCATCCGTTCCAAAAGCGGTGGCAAAATGGCACTATCAATGATCGGTTCGGATTGTGGCCAGCCCATCGACATCGGGTCTTTAAGTGCGCCTTCAAGCATCATCTGCACAAACAGCAGGACGATGAAATTCAGCAACAAGGTGGTGACGACTTCGTCCACGCCCAGCCGGGTTTTCATTATTATCGGGCCGATCAGCATCATCGCCCCGGCGGCTGCCCCGGCAAGCATGATGACCGGGATCATGATATAGCTGGGGGCGTCAATCACACCGGACCCAACGGCAACGGCGGCCATCGCCCCCATGTAAAGCTGCCCCTCGGCGCCGATATTCCAAAGTTTGGCCCGAAAGGCAATGGCAGCGGCCAGGCCGGTCAGGATCAGTGGCGTGGCACGGGTCAGCATTTCCGAGATTGAAAACAGCGACCCAAAGGCACCGCTGATCATAAGGCCATAGGCCGGAAGGATCGGTGCCCCGGCAAGGCTCAGCGGGATGGCTGCCAGAATGATTGCAAACGCCGCTGCCATGACGGGGACACCATAGACCAGAAAGGCAGACGGGTTGGTGCGGGGTTCAAACCGGATCATGCCGGGCCTCCTGCAGCGCGGGTATCCGCATTGTGTTCATTCTTTTTTTGACCAGCCATCATCAGGCCCAGTTCGGATCGATCAATATCACCGGCTGCAATTACGGGTGAAACATGACCGGCATGGATTACGGCGATCTGGTCTGACAGGGTCAGCAATTCATCAAGATCCTCGGATATCAGGATCACTGCCGCACCGCCTTCGCGGGCTTCAAGCAAGCGTCGGTGAACTTCGGATTGTGCGCCAACATCAAGGCCGCGTGACGGCTGATTGGCAAGGATCAGCTTGGGTGATTTTTCCAGCACACGGGCAAGGATCAATTTCTGGATATTACCACCTGACAGCAAGCGCGCCGGAGCATCTGGGCCGGGGCAACGGACATCGTAATCGGCAATTGCATGTTCGGCACGTTTGCGGATGGCGTCGAAATCAAGGAAGCCAAATTTTTGATAGTCGCGCGATCTGACGTCTTCGATGGCAATGTTTTCCGCCACGGTCATTGATCCGATCATGCCATCGTGATGGCGATCTTCGGGGATGCGGGCGATGCCGTTTTGCGCGAATTGATGGGCATCGAATTTCGTGACGGGTTCACCGAAAATTTCGACTGTGCCGCTATCGGGGCGATCAAGCCCGGCGATTAATTGCGCCAAGGCAGCCTGCCCGTTGCCTGATACACCGGCAATGCCCAGAATTTCGCCTTCACGGGCCAGCAGGCTAACATTATGCAGTGACCGGCGTGCATCCCCGCGATCAATCGTGATGTTGTGCAGTGAAATGACCTCTGCGCCGGGGGTGCGTTCACGGCGCTTGCTAATCGGCACGTCGCGGCCAACCATCAGTTCGGCGATGGACCGTCGATCAGCTTGATCGGTGGTCATTTCACCGACTTTTTTGCCGCCGCGCAGGATGGCAATACGATGCGAAACGGCCAAGACTTCAGCCAGTTTGTGGGCGATGATGATCACCGCAAGACCGGTCGCGGCAAGCTTTCGAAGGATTGCAAACAGGCTGTCTGCTTCCTGTGGTGTTAAAACCGCCGTTGGTTCATCAAGAACCAGTAAACGGGCATCACGATACAGGGCTTTGAGGATTTCAACGCGCTGTTTTTCGCCAACAGTCAGCTTATGAACCGGCTGATTAAGATCGACATTAAGCCCCGATCCCGACATCAGATGATCAAGCTTGGCGCGTGCCTTTGTCCGGTCGCGGCGCAGCCGGAAAATCGGTTCGGTGCCAAGGACGATGTTATCCAGTCCGGTCAGGTTTTCAGCCAGTGTGAAATGCTGATGGACCATGCCGATCCCGGCATCAAGGGCGGCCTGCGGCGCGCCGGGTTCAAGCGTGGCGAGGATGTTATCATCCGCACCCGCGACCATCACGGCCCCCTCGTCGGCGACATAATGGCCAAACAGAATATTCATCAATGTGGTTTTGCCCGCACCGTTTTCGCCAAGCAGGGCGACGATTTCACCCCGGTGGACATCAAGGTCGATGGCGTCATTGGCAATCAGGGGGCCGAATCTTTTGGTAATTGCGGCTAGTTTAAGCAGCAATTGCGGGGACGTTTCCGTAGATGGGGTGGCAGCAGATGACATCCGGCAAATCCGTTAGTTTTTATGCGTCACGCTGTGGATAGTGGTGGGGTTACCCCCTAAAAACGAAAGGCAGCCCGATGTTTAAACCGGACTGCCTTTAATTTGGAAAGAAATCTTACATAGAAGATTTCGGTTCTTCGTCATTCACCGTCACGGTGAATTTGCCATCAAGGATTTCAGCCTGTTTTGCGTCGACCTCGGCAATGGTGCCTTCTGGCAGAAGGGCGGCGTCAAGAACGACGGTACCACCACCCGGTGCCATATAGCTGTACTGGCCGTAATCTTCGGCTTTGAAGGTGCCGGCTTTGACCGCTTCGATTGCGTGATCAATGGTTGGTTCCATGTGCCACAGGGCCGAACCCAGAATGGTCCCCGGATAGTCAGCAGCCGTATCGATTACGTTGCCAACGGCCAGAACGCCGCGTTCTTTGGCGGCATCCGAAACGCCGAAACGTTCGGCATACATGATATCAGCGCCCTTATCGATCATGGCAAAAGCAGATTCTTTGGCCTTGGGCGGATCATACCAGCTGTTGATGAAGGCCACGGTGAAGGTCACATCGGGATTAACCGATTTGGCACCTTCCATGAAGGCATTCATCAGACGGTTGACTTCGGGGATGGCAAAACCGCCAACCATACCGATCTTGTTGGATTTGGTGGCTTTGCCAGCAGCGATACCGACAAGGTAGCTGGGTTCATGAATGAAGTTATCAAATACCGAGAAATTGTCGCTTTCCGGGCCGAAGCTTGACCCCATCAGAAACGCGGTTTCCGGATATTGGGCGGCAACTTTGCGTGCCGCACGTTCGACACCGAAAACTTCGCCGACGATTAGGTTGGAACCATTTTCCGCATATTCACGCATGACGCGTTCATAATCGGTATTGGCGACGTTTTCGGAAAATTCATAAGCAATATCGCCACGTTCTTGGGCGGCATTCAGCGCTTTGTGGATACGCGAAACCCACTGCTGTTCGACCGGAACGGTAAAGATCGCCGAAACTTTGATCGGGTCTGCCTTTGCCAGCGTCGGTGCGCCAAGACCAAAGGATACCACCGCGGCTGCTGCGGCCATTGCTGACAGCATTGCGCGACGGGAAAGACGGAAAGTACCAAGCTTCATGATGTCCCCCTGCAGGATATTATCAATCGTTGAATTTCTAATTTCTGCGTATTCGGTGTGCAGATTGTATACGTGATCAGAAGAAGGGCAAATACAGAAGTTGTCCAAACGGTCAATTTGCCGTTTTCGGTTAAATGGTTGTGATAAAATTCACATTAGGATGTCGTAAACTGCGTGGGAATACGGATAGGTGGGTGGCGACGTCTCGTGGCGATTTTGAAAAATTCCTTTTGGAAACCTCGGTCTGACCAGATTGAAATCCTCGAGTCCAAAGGGGCGTTCAAGGATTTTGGACAGGCGGGTTTGGTGACGAAAATCTTCCGGTTTTTGAGGCCAACCCGTTAAGATTGTCTAAACAACTGAAACTACTTTTAAAATGCTGCGACTCCGAGGAAAATTTCGGAGTCGGTTAATCCTTTCATTAACTTTTGCGGCGATGCTTTCCTCAAGAAATATGGGGAACCTGGAACGCATCATGACAAAGAATACATCCTTACCGCTTGATCAGGTTATGGTCGGGGACTGCATTGAACTGATGAACAGCTTGCCGGAAAAGTCAGTTGATCTGATTTTCGCCGATCCGCCCTATAACCTGCAACTGGGTGGTGATTTGCTGCGCCCTAATAATTCCAAGGTCGACGCAGTTGACGATCACTGGGACCAGTTTGACAGTTTCCGTCATTATGATGATTTTACCCGTGACTGGCTGACAGCCGCGCGTCGCGTCCTTAAGGATACCGGTGCGATTTGGGTGATCGGATCGTATCACAACATTTACCGTGTCGGCACGGTGATGCAGGATATCGGGTATTGGATCCTGAACGACATTGTTTGGCGCAAGACCAACCCGATGCCGAATTTCCGTGGCAAACGTTTCTGCAATGCGCATGAAACCTTGCTGTGGTGTTCAAAGAATTCCGAGCAAAAGGCCATAACCTTCAACTACGAAGCGATGAAGCAGCTCAACGAAGGGCTGCAGATGCGTTCCGATTGGTTGATGCCGATTTGTTCGGGTTCTGAACGGTTGAAGAATGAAAAGGGCAAAAAGGTCCATCCGACCCAGAAGCCCGAAGCCCTTTTGCAGCGGATATTGCTGGCAACTACCCGTCAGGGTGATGTGGTGCTTGATCCGTTCTTTGGGACAGGGACAACCGGTGCTGCGGCGCGGCGTTTGGGGCGTCACTTCATCGGGCTGGAGCGCGAAGAAGATTACGCCAAGGCTGCCAAAGACCGAATTTCCAAGGTTCAGATGCTTGACGGTGACAGTCTTGAGACGACCGAGTCGAAGCGTTCACTGCCGCGTATTCCATTCGGGGCAGTCATCGAACGTGGTCTTCTGGCACCGGGTGACAAGATTTATGACAACCGTGGAAATGTTGCCGCAATGGTGCGTGCCGACGGGTCGATCAGTCACAAGGACAATGCCGGTTCTATCCATCAGATCGGCGCCCATGTTCAGGGCGCACAGGCTTGTAATGGCTGGACTTATTGGCATTACAAGTGCGATGGGAGATTGGTTGTGATCGACAATTTGCGCAGCCAGTTGCGCAAGGAATTGGGACAGGTTCCTGCCTGATTTGTCGCAGTAAAATATGCCTGTGTGGACTTTTGTGAACATGATTTTGAAGGCCGGGATGGTTGCAAAACCTTCCGGCCTTTTGCATTGTTGCGTGTTTGTTGTTATATGTATGTATCGTTTATTATCCATAAGGATAGATGGAGAGTCCCATGCAGGTAGGCGCAACAGGTAGTGCCGCATATGCCCCGAACCCGCTTCAGATCCAGCAGGCAGCTGCGCCGATCGCGGAAACGGGTGGTAACGATCTTCAATCGCCGCCGACCCAGCGGGTCGAGCAGTCGGCGAGTGCTGATACCTCGCAACCGGCATCCCCGCCGAGCGGTTCAGGCCGCGGGCAGATTATTGATATCTACGCCTGATTTGGTGAAATACAGTTTTTAAAAGGCCCGCGCCAAACTGGCAGCGGGCCTTTTTTGTGTTTCTGAGCAAATGTCAGGATCCCAGATCAGCGATATTTCAATGCGTGGCGGACGATCTTTTTCATCAGGGTCGGCAGGGCAAAATCCGACAATCCGTCAATTGTTGTCCAACTGCCATCAAGTTTTTCGCATTCCGTGGTGGTAAGTTCGGTTGCCAGTACCGTCACATCGAGATGGAAATGCGTAAAGGTATGGCCGACCGTGCCGTCAAGTTCGGTCCATTTCGCCTTGATCGGGGCCTCGGACAGCATCACATCATCCGGGGCATCAATCGTGCGCCAGTCGCTTCCGGGGACTTCGTATAATCCGCCGAGTAACCCTTTTTCCGGGCGACGACGCACAAGGATCTTGCCGTCATCGCGGCGGATCCAGAAGGCATAGCCAACCCGCGTCGGTTTGGCGGGTTTTTTGCGTTTTTTCGGAAGGTCCGGGGCAAGTCCTGATTTGCGGCCGTCACAGGGCGTTTGCCAGGGGCAAATACCACAGGCGGGATTGCGCGGGGTGCATATGGTGGCCCCCAAATCCATTAATGCCTGAGCATAATCGCCGGGCCGATCGGACGGGGTCAGGGCAGCGGACTTTTGCTTGATTTCGGGTTTTACATCCGGCAAAGGCGTTTCCAGCGCGAACAGACGCGAAATGACCCGTTCGATATTGCCATCGACCGGGCTTGAATGCCGGTTAAAGGCAATCGCGGCAACGGCGGCGGCGGTATAGGGGCCGATGCCGGGCAGTTTTAACAAGCCATCCTCGGTGTCGGGAAAAATACCGTTATATTCGGCGGCGACGACCTTGGCGCATTTATGCAGGTTGCGCGCACGGGCATAATATCCCAAGCCTTGCCAGGCATGCAGAACATCGTCGAGTTCGGCCTTGGCAAGCGCGGTTACCGTTGGCCAGCGTTGCAGGAATGCTGCAAAATAGGGACCAACCGTGATCACGGTGGTTTGTTGCAACATGATTTCGCTAAGCCAGACACGATATGGATCGGGCGTTTCGCCCGGTTCCGCCCGCCAGGGCAGGGTGCGATGATGGCGATCGTACCAGTCCAGCATGGTCCGGCCGAGATGATGAATTTCGTCAGTGGTGAAATGCACGGCGATCCCGTGTTATGTTGCGGGTATGAAAACGGGTATTATTGATCAGACCCTACGAAAGAAGTCGGCGTGAGCAAGCAAAAAGATATGACCAATACGTCGTCACATAGCACGCCAGATCAGCGTGCGGATATGGTTGCGGCCAAAAATTCGGTCAAAAAAAAGCAGAAAATCACCCCGATGGGGAGTTCGGAACGCCGCATGGGCCTGCGTAATATCGCGGCGATGGTCGGCAATCTGACGCGTCCGCTGGTGCGCAAACGCGGTTTTTTTCAGGCGGAAATTATTCTGCATTGGGCAGAAATCGTTGGTCGTGACCTTGAACAATATACAATTCCCGTCAAATACAGCCCGCCGCGTGGGGAAAATGCCGGGGGCGGAACCCTTGTTATTCGGGTGAGTGGGCCGGTGGCGATTGAATTGCAACACCGCATGCCGCAAATCATTGATCGGGTGAATACTTATTTTGGATATCGCGCGGTTGAGCGCATCAAAATGATGCAGGGGGACATTTCCCGCCCGGAACGCACGGTGAAACGACCGGAAAATGTACCCGAAGGCCCGATCCGTGAAACCAGCGTCATCGATATCGAAAAAATTGAAGACCCGCATCTGCGCGAAGTTTTGACCCGTTTGGGGCGACATATTTCCGGTGATATGCATGCGCGCGGGCAACCGGGGCGCAAGAAATAGCAGGTGGTGTGTGCCGGAATGGCATATGTGCCTTTGGTCATGTCGGGGTGGGATTGGTCGAATCATTTTTACATAATGTGTGATCATGGAGTTGCCGCATTTCAGAACGATCTTGGCGACTCGTTGGCTCATTAGCGCTTTTGGGGGGCGTGTTGACTCCCGCGCTGCAACAGGCTTGTAATCATAAATTATTGTTTTAACGGAGGTTTCCTTGCTGAAGGCAGTTAAGTTTTTTACGGTCGCAATCGCATTTGCGATCAGTGTTGTCGGGGCGCAGCAAGCCAAGGCTGTAGAATACAAGGAACATGTGCTTGGCAATCCGGATGCGCCGGTGACGATCATTGAGTATGCGTCGCTGACCTGCCCGCATTGTGCCGCGTTCCATAATGAAACCTTTCCGGAAATCAAAAAGTCGTTGATTGATACCGGGAAGGCAAAAATGATTTTCCGCGATTATCCGCTTGATGGTGTTGCTGTGCGTGCCGCCGCTGTGGCGCAGTGCGCTGGTGATGATCGTTATTTCGGTGTGTTGGGCATGTTGTTCAAATCGCAGCTGACCTGGGCACGTGCCAGTGACCCGATTGAAGGCATTAAACAGGTTGTGCGTTTTGCCGGTATGGACGGGGCGGCTGTTGATGCCTGCATGGCGGATGAAGCCCTGATTAACGGGATCGTTGCGTCGCGCATGCGTGGTGAACAGGAATTCAAGGTCAATTCAACGCCGAGCTTTGTTATTGGCGATGAAACCTTTGCTGGTTCACGCGAATTGAAGTTCTTCGAAGACAAGGTCGAAGAACTGACCGATTGATAAAATTTATGTTGCCGGATGCGCGATGGGTGTCCGGCAATTATTCAGGGAATGGGGCGGCCGGGGGCATGATTGGTCCAGTTTAAATCGCTACGGCTGACGGGGTTCAAGTCCTTCGTCGATTCAACCGAATTACTGGTGGAAGACGGGCTGACAGGTGTTGTCGGCCCGAATGGCTGTGGCAAATCCAATCTTGTCGAGGCATTGCGCTGGGTCATGGGGGAAACCTCGGCCAAGCAGATGCGTGGCTCGGATATGTCTGATGTTATATTTGGCGGGACATCGTCCCGTCCTGCGCGCAACGTTGCCGAAGTGACCGTTGTTTTGGACAATGCAGAGCGCAAGGCGCCCGCCATGTTCAACGATTTTGAAACGCTAGAGGTCGTAAGGCGGATCGAACGCGGTGGCGGGTCGAATTACAAGGTCAATGGCAAGGATGTTCGTGCGCGCGATGTTCAGTTGCTGTTTGCCGATGCGGCGACCGGTGCGCGATCAAATGCGATGGTATCCCAAGGCAAAATTGGCGCGCTTATTGGGGCAAAACCAAGTCAGCGCCGATTGGTTCTGGAAGAAGCGGCCGGTATCACCGGTCTGCATTCGCGCAGGCATGAGGCTGAGCTTCGCCTTAAAAGTGCCGAACAGAATATGGAACGTCTTGAAGACGTTCTGGTAACCCTTGATAGCCAGATTGCGTCCTTGCAAAAACAGGCTCGTCAGGCCGAGCGTTATCGCAAGCTAAGCGGTAGTATTCGCCAGACCGAAGCCTTGTTGTTCCACATCCGGTGGACCGATGCCGAAAAACGCAAAGCCGATGCCCGTGAATTATTGGTTCTGGGTGAAAGTGCTGTGCGTGATTTGACCGCGCAGGTGACCGAGGCAACCACCCTTCAGGCCCATATTGCCGCCAGCATGCCCGACCTTCGCAAAAAGGAAAGCGATGCGGCGGCTGCTCTTCAGCGCATGGTCATCGAACGCGAAGGCTTGGACAAAGACAAGGCGCAAATCGAAACCCAGATGGCACAGCTTCGTGCCCGCATTCAGCAGATTGATGCTGATCTTTCGCGCGAAGCCGAATTGGCAAGTGACGCCGAAGGCGCGTTGAACAAGCTTAAGGATGAGCGCGAAGAATTGCGCGAAGCCCAAGGCGGTGAAGGTGATGAACTCGACGAAGCAAAAGAACGTGCCGTCGAAAAGGCCGGTCGTGTTGAAACGCTTGAAGGGCAGGTTGAAGAACTGACGGGTAAGGCTGCTGCCGAAGAAGCCCGGCTTAAAAGTGTTCAGCAACGCCTAAGTGAACTTTCTGCGCGTCGGACACGCCTGACCGATCGTTATGACGAGGCTGTGGCCCGTCTTGATGATATCCGGGTCGAGGCCGATTTTACCGAGGTGCTTGAAGAAGCCGGTCTGGCGCTTGAAGAATGCGAAGAACTTTGTGAACAGCGCAAGCTTGCCATTGAAGAGGCCGAGATGCGGCTTGCCGAATTGCGCGACCGCGAAGACAGTCTGAAAACGGCGGAAACCACATCGCGTGATGCGCTTCGTGATGTTGAAAGCCGCAAGGCACGACTGGTTGCCGAGATCGAGGCACTTGAAAGCCTGGCCAAAGGCAATGCCGATCAGCAATTCCCGGCGGTGATTGAAAAACTGTCGGTGACAAGTGGCCTTGAAATGGCGATGGCCGCGGCATTGGGCGAAGACCTTGATGCATCTGACGCCGAAGACGCCCTGATGCATTGGTCGGCGGTTGATCCCGGTACGGATGATCCGGCCTTGCCCGATGGGGTTCAGGCATTGGTGAAATTTGTTGATGGCCCGGCGCTTCTGAACCGCCGCCTATGGCAGATCGGCGTGGTTGATGATGAGGCGACCGGGAATTGGCTGGCCAAGACGCTTAAAACCGGGCAGCGGTTGGTGTCACGCGAAGGGGCGCTTTGGCGCTGGGATGGATATCGCATTAAGGTTGGGGCGGAACTTCCGGCCGCGATACGGCTACGGCAGCGTAATAGACTTGAAGAATTGCGCCTTGAGCTTGAAGAAGTTGACGAGGCCGTCGAGCTGGCTTTGGAAAAGGCCGATAGCGCGCGCGAAAATGTTGAACATTTGGCAGAAAACGTTGAAGCCGCCCGTAACAGCGAACAGGAAGCCCATCGCGCCCTTCGTGAAGCTGACGGGGCCTTGTCACGTGCCCGCGAAGAAATTGCCAATATTAAACGCGATGCCAGTGCCATCGAAGGGCGCCTGCAAAATGCCGAAGAAGCCGAAAGACGTGCCAAGCAGGACTTGGACGAACTGATTGCCGAACAGGAAGAATTGGCGGCAACACCCGAGGAATCAAGTGAAGGCCTGATGGAAATCAAGGCCGAGCTGATTGAGAAGCGTGCCGATCTTTCGGATGCGCGTGCCGATCAGATGGAAGCACGTAGTCAGCTTGAACGCATGCAACGCGATTCTTCGGGTCGTCACCAGCGCCTTGCATTTGTTGAAAATGAAATTGCGTCCTGGAATGACCGCGCATCGGGGGCCGGTGAACGGGTTTCCCAATTGCGTGAACGCCAGGAAGAAGCCCGGATGGAGCTCGAGGAGCTTGAACTTAAGCCCGACGAGATCGAAGAACGCCGGGCGATTTTATCAGATCGGATTGAAATTGCCGATCAGGCCCGCAAGGATGCGGCTGATGAATTGGCGCGTTGCGAGAATGCCCAGCGCGAAGCCGATCATAATCTGAAAGAAGCCGAACAAAAACTGGCAGAAGCCCGCGAAGGTCGTGTGCGCTGTGAGGCGCTTTTGGAACAGGCCGAGCAGCATCGACACGATTTGATCGAACGTATCCGCGAACGCGTTAACGCGACGCCAGATCAATTGGCCGAATTGGCCGAAATTGATCAGACCGTCGAATTACCGTCAGAAGCCGATATCGAAGCCCGGTTGCAACGCCAATCGCGCGAACGTGAAAACCTTGGTGCGGTCAACCTGCGTGCCGAAGTTGAACTGGCCGAAATGCAAGAACAGAAAGACACGCTTGTATCCGAGCGCGATGATTTGATCGCGGCCATAGACAAGCTGCGCAACGGTATCAATCAGCTTAACCGCGAAGCACGAACACGCTTGAAGGCCGCATTTGACGAAGTCGATAAACATTTCCAGCAATTATTCGTCCGCCTGTTTGGCGGGGGCGGCGCGCATCTAATGCTGACCGATGCTGATGATCCATTGGAAGCCGGTCTTGAAATCATGGCATCCCCACCGGGCAAAAAATTACAGCATCTTTCGTTACTGTCAGGTGGGGAACAGGCGCTTACGGCAATGGCCCTGCTGTTTGCTGTGTTTATGACCAACCCGGCACCGATTTGCGTGCTTGACGAAGTTGATGCACCGCTTGATGACGCCAATGTTGACCGGTTCTGTAAGCTGCTTGAAGCCATTGGCCGTCATGCCAATACCCGGTTCATGGTGATTACCCATCACCGTATGACCATGGCCCGTATGAACCGCCTGTTTGGTGTGACCATGGCGGAACGCGGTGTTTCCTCGCTGGTGTCGGTCGATCTGCACCAGGCAGAGGTTTATTCCCAGAAAGAGCAGAAAGAGCTCGACTTTACGAACTGATCATTTTTCCCTCGATGGGTATCGTTTGTGACGGACTTTCGCTAAGAGAGTAGTCATCACAAGAAAATCAAAACGGGAAAAGTACGGAAATGTCCAAAAAAGTGCGTGAGCTTTACGAGCAGTTTCCTTATCCGCTGCGTGATCCGCAGGAGGAAAAGGACCGGCTTCTGATGCCGCCGATGGATACGCTTTCCCGGGTTAATCATTATGGTTTTGCTGGCCGCAAGAACGTCGATGCTGGTTTCCGTGCGCTCGTTGCCGGTGGCGGTACGGGCGATAGTATGGTCTGGCTGGCGGAACAGTTGCGCGATTGTGGTGGTCAGGTGACCTATCTTGAACCGTCACAAGCCAGCACGCAGGTGGCGCGTGCGCGTGCCGAGGCGCGCGGACTTGTTAATGTTACCTATGTCAACGCGACCATTGGCGAATTTGCCGCAATGGCACCCGAAAAATTCGATTACATCAATTGCGCCGGTGTGCTGCATCATCTTGAGGACCCGGAAGAAGGTCTTCGTGATCTGGTATCGGTTCTGGCCGATGATGGTTGTATCGGAGCGATGCTGTATGGTGAACATGGGCGTTTGGCGGTTACGGAATGGCGAAAAATGGTGGCACCACTTCTGCCGGGCAAGGATCTGAATGAGCAACTTGCGATGACACGCAGTCTGCTTTCGAGCCTGCCGGAAGGTAATATGCTGCTTAAAATGGGCGGTGGCCCAGGGTTCATCAAAGGCTTACTTGAAAACGATCCTGAAATCGTTGATTTGCTGCTTCATCCTGTTGAATGTGCCTATGACGTTCATGGGGTTTATGATTTTGCCGCGTCTGCCGGGCTTGATGTTGCTGCGTTTACCGGTTTTTTTGGGTTTGGCGGAACGGGCAAGGCCCATTACAGCATTGAAAACCACATCACGGACCCTAGAATACTGCGTGATCTGATGGCCTTGCCCCTGCGTGATCAACAGGCATTCTGTGAGCGATATAGTGCGGCGATGCCGTTGCATGCATTTTATCTGACCCGCCCGAATAAGGTGCCGTCAGTTGCGGTGATGCCTGATCGTGATTTGTGTCCATGGTTCTTTGTGGCGCCGTCTGACAGTTTCTTTGATGATCTATTGAAATATGCCGGAAAGCCGATTGTTCTGGCCGATGGGACTGGCAATGCGGTTGATCTGACCGGGGGGCCGGATTTGGCAAAGCTGCTTGCGCTGTTTGATGGCAAAACATCTTTTGGTGATATTTCGATCCGGTTGCGCGATGAAATCCTGCATAAACAACCAATTGATATGAACCAGATTGCCGATAATACGCTGGCGGCTGTTTGGGCCCTGTTCCACAAGTTTGACTGGATGCTGGCATCATCCCTCGAAGGTGGTGGGCAACAGCATGATGTAGAGCGCCGCCTGTCGGTTCTTGCGCCAAAGTAGTTGCACGCAACAGCACGAAGTCGAAGTCGTCGGGGGGGCTTCGTAATGAATCGGTCCGATGGCAGATCGTAGATTGTCGATCCTGTTTGCGCAGGTTGGTGCGATATTGCGACCAAACCGGGCGGCAGAGGGCGGAAATGGATAAAAAGCGATTGAATTCACACCTGTTAGTAAAAACATCGATTTAGCGGTTCAACAGGGCAGGAACCTAGGGAAACCGCCGGTTGCAGGCCGAAACCCCATAGGGAGCATGGCAAAATAGGGTGCTACTATCGCCTAACATCAAATGTGAATGAACGCACTTTTTGGGGTTAAAATTGTTATAAAACAAATAGTTAATGGGGATTTGTTCCCCCCGGCATAATGGGGTTTTACGGCTTGACAGCCTATAGGGCGCTAAGTATGTTGCCCGCGCATTTCCTTGCAACGTTTGCAGGGCTGCCAGAGCGGAGTTCACGACGATGAGCGATGACAAAGATCGCGCTTCATTAGAAGAGCTTGAAAGCAAATTGGCAGCAGTTGCAGACAAACGCGAAGAGACGCATAGCCCGAACCGGGCTGCCCGCAAAACATCCCAAGGGATGGCAATAGGTATGCGAATTTCGGCGGAAATGATTGCCGCCGTTCTTGTTGGCCTTTTGATTGGCTGGGCGCTGGATCGGGTGCTTGATACAATGCCCTGGCTGCTTGTTCTGTTTGTTTTTCTCGGAGCGGGTGCTGGTGGTCTTAATGCTTATCGGGTTGCCAAAGGATACGACAGTGCTGTCGGACTTGGGCGCGCGATAAGAGAGCGCAAGCAAGGGACCAAGGATTGACCTTGGCCTTACTAGATTGAGCGAGGATTACGGTGGCTGGACCGCTAGAGCAGTTTGAAATCAAGCCCTTGGCCGAGCTTTCGGTTGCTGGTATTGATGTTTCCTTCACCAACTCCGCACTTTGGATGGTGCTCGCAGCCGTTCTCGTGACGTGCTTCATGACGCTTTCCATGCGTCGTGGTGCATTGGTCCCGGGGCGCTGGCAGGGTGCTGCTGAGGTGATGTATGAGTTCGTCGCCAATATGCTCAAAGATAATGTGGGAACCGCGGGTCGCAAGTACTTCCCGTTCATTTTCACGTTGTTCATGTTCGTTATGTTCGGGAACTTGCTTGGCATGATCCCGCACAGCTTTACTTTTACAAGCCACATCGCGGTTAACTTCGCGCTGGCTTTGGTGATTTTCGTCGGTGTGACGGTCATTGGCTTTATGCGTCATGGTACGCATTACTTTCGGATGTTCTTCCCCGAAGGTGCGCCGATTGCGACCGCGATCATTTTGATCCCGATTGAAATCATCTCCTATTTCTCTCGTCCGTTCAGCTTGGCGATCCGTCTGTTTGCAAATATGACCGTCGGACACATCATGCTGAAAGTTATCGGTGGTTTCGTCGGCCTTATCGGCATTCTTGGCGTTCTTCCGTTTGCTCTTCTGACGGGGATTACTGTTCTGGAGTTCGGTATTGCTGCGCTTCAGGCTTATGTGTTCACGATTCTCACCTGCATCTATCTCCATGATGCAATTCACATGCACTGATGTGTGTGGTCTGGTGTGATCTCTTATTGCCTGTAAGAAATTCGAAAGGGTGAAGTTATGGAACTCGATGCTGCTAAAATGATTGGTGCGGGCCTGGCTGCTATTGGCATGATTGGTGCTGGTATCGGGGTTGGTAACATCTGGTCAAGCCTGATTGCGACCGTTGGTCGTAACCCGGCTGCCAAAGGCGATGTTGAACTGTATGGCTGGATCGGCTTTGCCGTTACCGAAGCTATTGCACTGTTCGCACTCGTCGTTGCGCTGATCGTTCTGTTCGTCTAATCGGCGCCTTTTGCGCGAATACTCGGCCCGGCGAGGAACGCCCTCGCCGGTGTCGTTGAATTCGGGAGTAGGCTATGCCGCAATTTGATCTCGCGACGTTCTCGGAACAGATTTTCTGGCTTTTTGTTATTTTTGCCGTCCTCTATATGTTGATGTCGAAAATTGCATTGCCAAAAGTCGGTGAAGTTCTGGAACGCCGTCATAAGACTATTGAAGACAATCTTGGCAAGGCACGGGCGTTGAAAGACGAAACCGATGCCGCCATCGCGAAGTACGAGGCTGCCTTGGCAGAAGCTCGTGATGCCGCACAGGCTGACATTCGCGAAGCGACGGAAAAAGCAGCTGCCGAGCATGCTGCAAAAACCGAAGCGCTGGTCAAGAAACTGTCGAAAAAGACCGCTGATGCCGAAAAGGCTATTGCCGGTGCGAAAGACGACGCAATGAAAGGTGTGGCAGACGCCGCATCCGACATCGCCCGTGAAGCAACCGACAAACTTATCGGTGTCAAGGTTCAGGCCAAAACCGCCGAAAAGGCTGTTTTGGCGATCGTAGGAGAGTAAGAAGATGGCAACCCCACACGAGGTTACGTTCCTTACCGATCCTTACACCTGGACCACGCTTTCCTTCTTGCTGGTTGCCGGTTTCGGTGGCTTCAAGGCTGTTAAGGGGATTTCCGGCGCACTCGACAAGCGTGCTCAGAAAATCTCTGAAGAGCTCGATGAGGCACAGCGTTTGCGTGAAGAAGCTCAGGAGCTTCTGGCCAAATATCAGGCCAAACAGCGCGAAGCCCTGAAGGAAGCGGACGAAATCCGCGCCCATGCCAAGGTGGAAGCCGACCGCATGCTGGAAAACGCCTTGGTCGAACTGAAAGCGTCGCTTAAGCGTCGTGAACAGCAGGCCATGGATCGTATTGCTAACCTTGAAAGTCAGGCAATTGCCGAAGTTCGCGCCCGTGTGGCCGAAATCGCGGCACAAGCCACGCTGGCACTGGTAACTGACAAAGTCACCACAGCAAAGGCAGACGAGTTGGTCGATAATGCGATTGCGGAAATCAAAGGTCGCCTGAACTAAGATTTTTCGGTTATCCGAAATCCAAAACCCCGCAGGTCACCTGCGGGGTTTTTGTTTGCTTGAATACTTTTTGCCTGATGAACAAGGCAGGCATCTATATCGCACGATATAGATGCGTTGTTTTAGCGCCTGAATTGCCGGTTGCGGGGGCTGCTATGTGCCTTCGATTGATCACACGGGCAACAGCATGAAGCATCATTGATGCCGTTTGTTTTACACAGGCACCTAAGGTTGATGAGGCTTAGCTATGGCCATGATCAGGCAGATCAGGGCTTTTGTGCTGCCAAAAGCAAAAAGGGTGGGCGTCGACGATGGTTTTCCCATTTGGCATCTGCTGCATTTTTCACCGGCTCGGGTTCCAGAAGGCGGTTTAACTGTAATCCTGCATCAAGGAGGCCATTCACATAGGTTTCTACGGTGCGGTGATATTTGATCACGTCATCAATAAACCAGCTTGTGTGTCTGGGGCCTTCTTCGCGGTAATTGTCAACCGGCCAGAACAGATCATTGCCTTTGGCATCTTTGTGCCATTTCTGGCCCGCCAGTGCGGTGCAAATCGGATGTTCAACAGAGAACGCAAACCTGCCGCCAGATTTTAACTGATTGGCAATATCGATGATGGCGGTGCGATAGTCCGCAACATAGTGCAGAGCCAGCGACGATACGATCAGATCAAACTGCTGGTTGGCAAATGATGTCGCGGCAAGGTTTTCTATTGCCCCTTGTTCAAACGTGATGGTTTCATCGTCCGTCATCTGGTGTGCCGATGCCAGCATTCTGGCGGATACATCCATCCCAATTACAGATGCAGCCTTGTGATTGCAGGCATATCGGACAAAATCCCCAAAACCGCAACCAAGATCCAGAATATCCAGTCCGATCAGGTTTTCAGGTAACAGGCTGTGCAGGGCAGGCTGTTCCAGCACGTCGTTTAAACCGGTGCCGGTTTGGCGAAGAGAGCGATAGCCCTCATGGAAGGTGGGATTGTCGTAGACATTCTGGATTGAAGGCATTGGTGTTCACCATCAAACAGGACAGGAAGTATTCTTTGTGACCTGTTTGATGACAGGGTGCAAGTTGGCCTGCATTAGAGAGCGATATCCCCAAAACGTTCTGCGCGGTAGTGAGGAGCATCCAAGTCAAGGGTCGGGCCTTTGGGAACGATGCCTGTCGGGTTGATCATCAGGTGGCTTTGATAATAATGGCCTTTGATGTGATTAAAGAAGACGGTCTGCTTGATGCCGGGCATTTGATACAGCTCGCGGGTATAGGCTGACAGGTTTGGATAATCTTTGATCATCCGCAGATTACATTTGAAGTGACCGTGATAGACCGGATCAAATCTGATCAGGGTTGTAAACAGCCGCCAGTCGGCCTCGGTCAGGCGTTCACCTGCCAGATAACGCTGGGTCGATAGGCGACCTTCAAGCCAATCCAGCGTTTCAAACAGTTTGGTCACGGCGCCTTCATAGGCATCCTGTGTGGTTGCAAAGCCTGATTTGTAAACGCCGTTATTCACATCATTATAGACGCGGTTATTGATAGCGTCGATTTCAGCACGCAAATCTTCGGGATAATAATCACCCGGTTTCGCCCCAATATCGTCAAAGGCGGTATTGAACATCCGGATGATTTCTGATGATTCGTTGCTGACAATATTGCCGGTTTTCTTGTCAAAAAGGACCGGGACCGTCACGCGCCCGGTATAGCCGGGTTTGGCCGCACTATAGATTTGATGCATGAATTGATGATCACCAACATGATCGGGAAGACCATCATTCGGGGTAAATTCCCATCCATTTTCAAGCATTCGCCAGTGAACGGAGGAAACTGAAATTAAATGATCCAGCCCCTTTAAGGCACGCAAGATCAGGGTGCGATGGGCCCATGGGCAGGCATAGGAAACATACAGGTGATATCGCCCGGCTTCAGCCGGGAATTCGCCCGTGCCGTCACGCGAAAGCCAATTGCGAAACGCCGCGTCCTGGCGTTTAAATTTACCACCGGTGGATTTTGTGTCGTACCACTGGTCTTTCCAGATGCCGTCGACCAACAGGCCCATGATCGTATCCTTCGGTTTGGAGGCGGTTTCTTGTTTGGCCTTTTGTGTGTGGCCTGATAGGGGGCCCTCCATATTCGTCATTTCCCCGTTGAATGCAATCAGGCTATATGACATTAATTTGTTTCCATATGGGCAACAATAATACGATCATAACGGCGAGGGTACGGGATGCTGATTGGTAATCTGGATGGGATGACGGTTTTCGCCCGCGTGGTCGAGGAACAAAGCTTTTCCGGGGCAGCGCGCAAGCTTGGCATGTCCAAATCCGCTGTCAGCAAGCATGTTACCAAGCTGGAAGACAATCTTGGCATTCGGCTGTTGAACCGCACGACACGCCGACTGAGCCTGACCGATGCGGGGGCGACTTTTTATCAGCACTGTGCGCGCGTGGTCGAAGAAATCGAAACGGCCGAACACGCCCTGACAGATTTGCGTGGAACGCCGCGCGGGACGCTGCGTATTTCTGCCCCGCTGACTTTTGGCCAGCGTTACATGCCGGATCTTTTGGCTGAATTCATGGGTATGTATCCGGGGCTGCATATTGATATGCATCTGGCCGATCATATGGTTGATCTGGTGGCCGAAGGGTTCGATATGGCAATTCGCATCACACGGCTTAAGGATTCCAGCCTTATTGCGCGCAAGCTTGCCGAATTTAATGCGTATGTAGTGGCCTCGCCTGATTACCTGGCCGAACATGGCGAGCCACAGCACCCGTCTGAACTGGTCGGGCACAAGACGCTAGCCTATACCAACCTGGCCAGCCCCAATGTTTGGGATTTTGAAGGACCAGACGGACCGATCAATGTCCGGGTCAATCCGGTCATATCGTGCAACAACGGTGAATTCACGTCTATTGCTGCAATGCGCGGGCTTGGCATCGCGCGTGAGCCAGAATTCATCGTGGCCGAAGCCCTGCATAAGGGCAAGCTGGTTGAAATTCTTAAGCCATTCAATTCACCGGCGCGCGGCGGCATATATGCCGTCTATCCGGAACGTCGCCACTTGCCGACCAAGGTTCGCATTTTTATTGATTATCTGGTGGAAAAGTTCCGTGGTGGATTATGTAATTTCCACAAAAGCCTGTATTCGGGTGACTAAAGCTATTTGCTTTCGATCCGCCATCCGAACAAGCATATCAATCCAACCAAAATGGCAATGATTGGCAAGGGCAGCAAATTTGTGATCCCACCGATTACCGTGCGGTAGCTTTCGGTTTCCATTAAACCGGCCCAATTGCTTCCATGCCAGTTACGATCATCGCGCATACGGCGAAACTCGGGCAGGCCCATTTCAATGCGGCCAATATATCCGTCGTTCGCATGTACGATGTCAGTTAACAGATCGGGTGTTGAATTGGTGTTTCGTCGTTCACTGGTCAGAACATCGCGATCAACATGAAGGGCGGTCTGGGCACTGTCTTTACCGTCTAGTGCCTGAACACGGATCAGGCCACGTTCAGAAATCGGCAAGGTTGCCTGCCATGTCTGATCCGACTGCCGTTCGAATGTCGCCCTGACCACAACACCGGTTTCCGGATTAGCCCCGGTTGCGATTGTTGGTTCGGCACCGATCTTGCGCCATGTCAGAATAAGGCTGTTGCCATCCGCGCTGCGTTCGGTGGTGATGGTGTTTTCATCAAGGGCAGGTTCCTTCATCAGCCAGTGTGACAGACGGCGCAATAATTCCGCAATCGGCCCGCCGCCATTATGCCCACGCTGCCAAAGCCACATCTGATCGGAACTGAGCATTGCGGCACGGCCTTCCTCTATCCGGCGCAGGGTTAGAAGGGGTAAATCATCGGCGCCAACAAGAAGGGTCATGACGTCATTGCCAGCTTCATGGGTTTCAACCTGACGATACCAGCGGCCCCATTTGGGGGGGGTATTGATTGAACCGGCAATCGGGGCGGTAACGGGATGAATACGTCCGGCAGCATTTACCTGTGGGACAAAGGGTTGTTCGATCATGCGCCCTGTTGCGGTTGCCGGCATCAGATCCCCCAGAACTGTATTTGATAAGCCATCCGGGCCCAGATATTCCGGCCCGGCGACGACCAGCGCAGCGCCACCCCATTTGACATAATCGACAACCTTTTCCAAATAATGCGACGGTAAAACGCCGCGCATCTGATAGCGGTCAAAGATGATCAGGTCGAATTGGCGCAGGCGAACTTCAAACAGATCGCGGATCGGAAACGGGATCAGGGCCAGTTCATTGATTGGTGTGTCATCGCCTTTTTCCGGCGGGCGCAGAATGGTGAAATGCACCAGATCAACACCGGGATCAGCGCGTAACAGGTTTCGCCAGGCCCGTTCACCGGGATGGGGTTCACCAGACAGCAACAACACGCGCAACCGGTCGCGGACTCCGGTGGTTTCAAGGATCAGGCGATTGTTGGTCTGATCCGTTTCGTTTGCGGTTTCATCCATGCGCAATTCGGCAATAACCGGGCCGGCATGTGGGACTGGAATGGTAACGCGGTGTGGTTCATTGGCCGGAAGGATCAGGTTGCGTTCGGTACCGTCTTCATGAAGCATTCGGACTGAAACCGGACTGCCTTGGGCCAGACTGTGATCAATTGCTTCGACCATGAAGTCGGCATTTTTGCCAACAATGCCGTAATCGGCGGTTTGGTGGATTTGTAATCGGCGATCTCGTTCATCATCACGCCCGGTGATAAGGGCATGCAGTGGCGCACCAAGATCAAGGCTGGACGGGATGTCGTGAATTTGCCCGTCCGTGATCATGACGACCCCGCCCAGTCGTTCACGCGGAATACCGCCCAGCAATCGATCAAGGGCGGTGAACATGCGGGTGTCGGTTTCCCCCGGGACATCTTCAAAGCGAAGTTCAATAGTGGGATCATCGGTGAAGTGATTGCGGATTTGCGAAATCGCCGCATCGGTTTGTTCTGCACGACTGCCGATATTCTGGCTGGCGGACCGGTCGACAAGGACAAGGATAATGTCGCTAAGCTTTTCGCGATCCTGATCGGTAAATTGCGGGGCAATCAGGGCCAGTACCATGATCGCCATGGCAATAGCCCGCCAGATTGTTCCGCGCAGGCGAAAAGCCGCAAATAACAGAATGGCGACAATACATATTAGGATGAGGATATTAAGCCAGCCCATATCAATAAGCGGCGCAATCTGAAAATCCTGCCAGCTTTTGTTCATCGGGCCAGCCTTTCAAGAATGGCGGGCAGATGTACCTGATCGCCCTTATAACTGCCCGTCAGGGCATACATCACAAGGTTGACACCAAACCGCCAGGCCATTTCGCGTTGCCGGGGGGAAATATCGTCGGTGCGGTTTTCAGAATTACGACCTTCATCAAGCATCCATGCCGATGCCCAGTCATTTCCGCCAAACAGAACCGATGCAACACCATCCAGACGTTGATCCGGTCGGGCATCAAGCCAAAGCGGTGATGCAAAACGGCCATATGGATGATCCAGAAGATAGAAACTGCGAAACAGGATGTGGTCACCCGGCGCGCGGTCAAGGATCGGAATTTCAAGCCCGGCCAGCAATCGGCGCAAGCGGGCAGGTTCTGCTTCCTGATCGCGGCTGTCGATCAGGATCATACCGCCACTATCAAGGTATCTGTTGATCTGTGCCTGCGCGTAGGCTGAAAACGGTTGTTGTCCGTCAACCAGCGGCCAATAGATCAAAGGATAGAAACTGAGATCATCAGATTCCGGATCAATCGCATCAGCCGGGGCCAGATCGGCGGCACTGCGCCGCCGTAGAATTTCAGTTAAACCGGCCAGTCCTGATTTGCTTAGCCGGTCAATCGCGGCGACATCAGTTTTAAGATAGGCCAGACGCGGTTGCAGGGCTGCAGCCTGTATTTCAACCGCGCTTGCCGTTCCTGTCATGGCCGCAAGTATCATAATTGCCGATGTTCCACCCACCATGACCGCCATCAGGATCGTCGTCAGGGCGTTGTGACGCCGGGATCGGCGAATGCTGACATGATGGACAAAGATCAGCGCCGCGCCATCAAGAACAAGCAACATCAGGGCAGCTAACAGGCAAAGCGCGGCCAGATCAATCTGGTCATAGTCGGTAATCTTGCGCAGGGCTGTGGTGCCTGGCCAGCGGATATGACTGTCGAGGTTGTCCAGAAAAGGCCCAAGGTTAAGGGCGACGGCCTGACCGTTTTCGCCGTAAATGCCCGGTGGGTGGCGTGGATTGGGCACAGGCAGCGGAGCACGAAGCGGCAAGATGGTGGCATCGGGTTGATGCGCGCGTCCAAAGCCATCGAGAACCGATTGTGGCGGCAGGCTTGTTTGCAATTCGGCCTCGGGCCGGTCACTTGGGCTGGCAAGAGGCAGAAGGCGTTGCCAGATTTCCACAAACAACCCTGACATTGGCAGGTTCGACCAATCCGCCCAAGGCGTGACATGGAACAGAACAACCCGCCCGGTATTGCGCGGCGCACTTGTGATCAGGGGGGTGCCATCGGTCAGGCGGGCCCATGTTTTGGCGACAATATCCGGATCGGGTTCGGCCAGAAGTTGGCGATTAATGGTAATTTCTTCGGGGATCTGGATGCCATAGAATGGACTGGAATCCGGAAAGTTCAAAAGATGTTTTGGTTTTTCCCATGACATCGACCCACCGAAATCCCGGTTTCCCAACCGCAATGTGACCGGCAGAAAGTCACGTTCGATTTCAGTTGTGGCATCACCAGCGAAACGTACCAGCATACCGCCATCCTGTACCCAACGTTCAAGGGCAGCGTATTGGCTGCCAAGTCCGGAAATCGGGCCCGCGGCGACAAGGATATCCATCTTGTCTTCCAGCAACCTTCCAAGCGGCGCATAGGTTATATCGGCATAGGGTGAAATGGCCCGGTCCAGAAAGAAATAGCGATCCGAAAGTAAAACCGGGCTATCCCCTGAACTGACAATTACCCCCACCTTGCGTTGTTGCCAGCGGGCACCGGTCTGAAAAACGGTGGCGGCGGTTTCCATTCCCTCGACCCCGACAGATTGGATCGAATTGGTAATGTCGCCTGGCAGCAGGATTTCAGTGTCGGTGTGATCGCTTGTTGCGGCCAGTGTAACGTTATGACGCAAAAGAACACTGCCCTGGTCGTTGCGCGCCAGAAGAATGATATCGCGCGCTAGCTTGCCGCGATCATGAGTCAGTGTGATGCCAAGGCCGGTGCGATTGCGGACCAGCGACTGGATCGCGATGCGGCTATTGCGCTTGGGCGACAAAATGGTGATGGGTGCAAGGGCGTCAAGATCGTTTGCCAGTTCAGCTTTGCCGGGGTAATCCAGATCGTCTGTCAGCCACAGAATGCTGCCAATTGAATTGGCCATATGTTGCTGATCGGCAATCAGATTGGACAATTGCGGGTAATCCGGGGCCCACGGACGTGGATGCAGGCGGTCAATAAAACGATCTGCCTGATGCGCAGAGACCGGACCGATGATATCGGGCAGGCGCGTGATGGTTGCCCCTGCTGGTTCAGGGGCTGTTTGGGCCAGATAGATACTGCGCAGGTCAAGGCGTGCCTGATTGATGATTTCGTGCAAGCCGGCGCGATAGTCCGGCCAGTTTGCTGCTGATGACCAACTATTTTCGGCAATGATCAGGACCGCGCCGTCATTTTGCGAAAACTCGTTGCGGTTTAAAACCGGGCGGGCAGCAGCCAGGATCAGCATGATCAGGATCAGGCATCGCAGGATGGTTTGCCAAAGTGGGGCACGCTGCATGTCGCGCCGATTGGTGCGCAGGCCGCGCAAAAGACGTGCGGCGGGAAAAACGATTTGTTTTGGCGAATGCGGGGCGGATCTGATGATCAGCCAGACAATCGGCAAAACCAGAACAGCAGCCAGCATCGCGGGATACAGAAACGTGATCGCAGCAAGGTTCATCACGCCCCCGTCTTGCTGCGACGGTTAGTTATCGGTCGCCCGCGCCCGTTTGATCCGGCTTGGCTTTGGCGTTCGCTTAGATGTTGATAAAGTGCAAGCAAAGTCGGGCTGGCACTTTCCGATGTGATGTAGCGATCATAAAGCCAGTCGTTTTCACGTGCGGCATCGCGAACGGACGCCCGCCAGACTTGGGCACGTTGTTTAAAGCCTTCTTCAAGGTCTTCGAACCGTTCGCTTCGGAAAATCATTTGATCATCGGTATCAAGGAAATTGATCCGTCCGCTAAAAGGCGGGGCAATTTCGGCCGGATCAAGAACATGCACCAATGCACCGTCATTTTGATATTGGCCAAGGGTTTTGATCGCGCGGGACGGTGATTGTGATTGCGAACTATCGGCGAATTCGAGGAAATCACTCAGCACCAGAACCGAATGTTTCCTGCCGGCATGCATCGTGCCGACCTGATCGGCAATGGTCGCCGGGCTTGCCAGCATTGCGTGGGCCAGTTTTTCAAGATGTTCGGCCGATGTGATGCGGGTGCGTTCCGCATCGAATGTGCCAACCGTTTCACCGTTGTGCAGCAGCAGATCAGCCAGCGCAATCGCAATGATCAGGGTGCAGGTCGCCTTGGTGGGGATGCCGCGTTTTGAAGACCAATACATGGACGGGGAAAAAACTGGCCAAATCCAGTAATTATGGCTGGCTTGCCATTCTGTCTGGCGGATAAAGGTGTGATCGCCGCGTGCCGAACGTCGCCAGTCTATCTGATTGGCGGGATCGCCGGTGACATAGGGCCGGAACTGCCAAAAGTCGCTGCCGGGGCCGACTTTGCGGTTGCCGTGAAGGCCGCTGCGCAGGCTCATGGCCATGCGGCGGCTTTCGTCGATCAGTTGTGGCAATTTCGCCGCGAGCGCCCGTGCGGCAGCAACATGATCGTGGACAGCGGCCAATGCCAATTTCTAGTTCTCCTGCAGGTAATCCAGCGCGTTGGTAATCAGCCCCTTGGCGGTAAAGCCTTCGGCGCGGGCGCCATAAGTCAGACCGAAACGATGGCGCAAAACAGGCACGGCAAGAGCTTCGATGTCTTCGATTGATGGGGCAAATCGGCCAAACAGCATCGACCGCGCCCGGCAAGCAAGCGATAAGGCCTGTGCGGCGCGTGTTCCCGGTCCCCAGGCGACATTATCGCGGATATCGTCCATATGTGTGCTTTCCGGGCGGCATTCGCGGCAAAGTGCGATGATGGTATCAAGAATTCGGTCGGGCATTGGCAGGCGGCGGACAAAATCCTGCGCCTCGGCCAGATCGTCGGCCTGTAGTACCTGACGCGGGCGCGTGGGATATCGGCTGGTTGTTTCGGTCACGATGCGGCGTTCTTCATCCTGATCGGGGTACCCCAACCGGACTTCAAGCAGAAACCGGTCAAGCTGTGCTTCGGGCAGGGGATAGGTGCCTTCCTGTTCCAGCGGGTTCTGGGTTGCCAGAACATGAAATGGTTCCGGAAGTTTGTGGCTGTAACCTGCAACCGATACTTCGCGTTCCTGCATGGCTTGCAATAGGGCGGATTGTGTTCGCGGGCTGGCACGGTTGATTTCATCAGCCAAAAGCAATTGGCAAAAGACCGGTCCCTTGATGAAACGAAACGCTCTTTTACCGTCAGAACCTTCTTCCAGAACTTCGGAACCCAAAATATCGGCGGGCATCAGGTCGGGTGTGAACTGAACCCGTTTGTCAAGCAGGCCAAGCACTTTGCCCAGTGTATGGGCCAGCAATGATTTTCCAAGTCCGGGCGCACCAACCATCAGAACGTGACCGCCGGATAAAATACCGATAAGTGTTTGCTCTACGGCCTCATTCTGCCCAAATATGATAGATGAGATCATCTTGCGGGCTTCGTCCAGTCGACCAACGCAGATATCCAGTCGTGCCGCATCGCGTTCAAGGCTGCTGTCTTGTGAAAGACCCATTTCTTCGGGGAAACGTGGCGCGTTTGTCATGGCGGGAAAACTTTGCTTCTTTTGTTGTACTGGTCCTGGATTCCGATAGCCCAATAAGGATGGTATCAGCGATATGAAGTCGCGCAATCTTTTGGTTTCAAACCCAAGTGTATATCATGAGTAAAAACGAAAAAACCGTCGATCTTGCCGAGAAGCTTTGGAGCCGACTGCGTACCGGTAAAACGACCGCAGGCCGTCATCCGCAGATTTGTGGCGACATACCTATGTCTATAGGTCGGGATGGAACCTGGTTCTATCAAGGTGGCCCAATCGGAAGAGTTGAATTAGTTAAGCTTTTTGCATCTGTCTTGCAGCGTGACGAGGAAGGCGGGCATTGGCTTGTAACCCCGGCTGAAATGGCGCGTATTGAGGTCGAAGATGTTGCTTTTATCGCGGTTGAACTTGAAAAAACCGGCGAGGGTGATGAGGCCATCATCCGTTTTCGAACCAACATCGATCAATGGGTTGAACTTGATAAAGAACACGGTTTGCGTGTGGAGCATGACCCGCAGACCGATGAGCCGTCACCTTATGTGCAGCTTGACCGGGGATTGGAAGCGCGCCTGAACCGGGCGGTGTTTTATCAATTGGTCGATATGGCGACCGAAATTGCCGAACCGGAAAGCGACAAGGTCCGGATAGGCGTTTATAGTCACAATGAATTCTTCGAGATCGGAACGCTGGAGGCCGACCAATGACACCGGCCCAAATTATTGCGGCACTGAATGCGCCGCGCGGCGATATCGTGCAGCGGCGGGGCGATCATGCGGTAGATTATCCGGGATCAAAGTCACGTGCGCGCGCCTTTGCCGAAGGCGAACTTATTGCCCGCCCGGCGGCAGTTTTGGTGCCATTGGTCCGGCGCGAGGAAGGTTTGCACGTTATTTTCACGCGTCGCACCGACCATCTGAGTGATCATGCAGGGCAAATCAGTTTTCCCGGCGGCCGTCAGGAAGACTATGATCTTACACTCGAAGAAACCGCCCTTCGCGAGACCGAGGAAGAAATTGGTCTGGTGCGCCGCCATGTCGAGTTGGTCGGCCGTCTGGATGATTATTATACGGTAACCGGCTATCAGGTAACGCCGGTCGTCGGGTTTGTGACCCCGCCATTCGATATTGTGCCGGATGCGCAGGAGGTAGCAGAAGTATTTGAAGTGCCCTTGCAATTCATCCTTGAACCACGAAACCAGAAACTGCAGACCGTCACCTTTGACGGTGCCAGACGTCGCTATTTTGCCATTCCTTACCGCGAATATTACATTTGGGGGGCTACCGCCGGGATGCTGGTAAATTTCAGTGAAGTTCTTAAGGCTGGTGTAAATCAGTCATGATCGGAGACCATCGGTAATGCTGCGACAGATTATCCAAATCGCCCTTCCCGTCATTTTGCCGTTTATTGTTTATGGGCTTTGGCTGAAATGGGCACGGGCCAAGGCAATCCGCGAAGGTCATGACGTGATCCCGCCGTGGGACAAGGGGCCGTGGCTTTTGCTGTTGGGGATTGGGGTTGCCTTTGCCGGTGCGATCTTGATCGCAACCGCACTTGGTACTGGCGCATCGCCTGATACCATCTATCATGCCCCCGCATTGAAGGACGGTGTTGTTCAACCCGGATATTTTGAACCAAAGAAATAACCCGATACGCCATCAACCGATATCAAGATTAAAAGCCGACAAAGATTCTGCATGACAGCACTGATAGCAACCGGCCATTTGCAGCCACATGGGGTGATGACCCATCCCGATACGGTACGTGTGTTTGACGCGATTGCCGCCCATGGTGGTACCGCACGGTTTGTTGGCGGTATTGTGCGTGATGCTTTGTTAAAGCGCGAGCTGTCCGATATTGATATTGCCTGTGACCTGAAACCGGAAGAAACGGTTGCTGCACTTGAAAAAGTGGGGCTGAAAGTCATCCCAACCGGGATCAAGCATGGAACGGTAACCGCAATTACCCAAGCGCATGCTTATGAAATTACCACGCTTCGGGTTGATGTGGTTACCGATGGCCGCCATGCTGAGGTTGCCTTTACCGATAGTTGGTTGGGGGATGCCAAGCGGCGCGATTTTACCTTTAATGCGCTGTATTGCGATCTCGACGGTACGATTTACGATCCGTTCGATGGCGAAATCGACTTGCGGGAAGGCCGGGTGCGCTTTATCGGTGTCGCCGAAGATCGGATTGCCGAGGATTACCTTCGCATTTTGCGATTTTTCAGGTTTCACGCATGGTTTGGGCGACCACCGCTTGACCCGGTCGGGGCAGAGGCCTGTCGCAAGGCGGCGTCCGGGCTTCGTGATATTTCACCCGAACGTATTCGTGATGAACTTTTAAAATTGTTGCGATCACGCAGTCCGGCGGCAACCATGACGGATATGATTGGCTTTAATGTATTGCCTGTCATTCTGCCTGACATTGTCGATACCGCCCGCTTGCGGATTATGGAATGGCTCGATAGCACTGCCCTTGCCGATCCGGCAATCAAGCCTGATCCATTGCGCCGGTTGGCGGCTCTTTATCGGCCTTCGGATAATTTCGAAGATGAAATGCTTGCCGCCACCGAATTTGGCCGGTCATTGCGACTGTCGGGCGATGAAACGGACCGGTTTGCGGCAATGATCGCCAATGCCCATTTGATCAGTCCGGATATATCCGATGATATGATCCGGCGTGATTTGTATCGTATGGGGGCGGATGCGTTTCGGGATGCAGTTCTGTTGGCGTGGGCAGCGCGTGCCGCTATTCCACCGCGCCTCAGTAGTTCGGAAAACAGCCGTTGGCAAAATTTGTTGCAGGCTGCAACCGATTGGGTGCCAGTGACATTGCCAATCCAGGGGCGCGATCTTTTATCAGCCGGTTTGGCTCCCGCCGGACCGCAAATGGGACAAATGTTAAAGCAGGCCGAGGAATACTGGCTTGCCAATGCCTTTACCCCCGGGCGCGAAGATCTGATGACCTATCTGGCGGCTGAGAATGCCGTAAAATTGCAGGAGTAATTATGACCGAAGGCGTTACAGGTCACCGTATTTGTTGTTTTGGTGACAGTCTGGTCAATGGCGTGCGTGATGCGGAAAAGGGCGGTTGGCCAATGCGTCTGGGCCGTCGGTTGATCAATGAGGCCAAGCGTGAAGCCACGATCTATAATCTTGGCATTCGTGCCGAAACCAGCGAGGGCTTAAAGGCCCGTTGGAAATTCGAAGCAGAACTTCGCATGGTGCCGGAATTTCCAACGATCCTGATGTTTAGCTTTGGGGTGAATGACGCCAATCACGCCGAAGACCGCGGCGAGGAAACGACGATGCGTGTATCGCCGGGAAAATCAGCCACCAATGCCGCCGAAATTATTGGCGAGGCCTCAAAACTGGCACCAACATTGTGGATCGGACCGCAAGCGGTGATTGATGGCGGAAAATCCAGTAAGGACATCAATGAACGTCTTGAAGGATTGAACCAGATTTATGGGGAAACAGCCCGTGGATTTGGCGTGCCCTATCTTGATGTGCATGCAACGACACTTACCGATCAGGACTGGCAACGTGCGCTTCGCCGTGGCGACGGATATCATCCGGATAGGGCCGGATATGACCGACTGGCAGAATTGATTTGGGATTGGGACGGCTGGCGAAATGCCGTGGGGTTTGGTTAATACCAAGCGTCTAAATATAGAAATCCACAAGACTGCCACGGCCATTTGCAGAATTGGCGATCGTACCGGTTGATTGACCGTTGGCACCATAGCTGTTGGCGGCATCATCGGCGTGACTGTTTTCAAGAGTCAATGAACTCTGACGATTTTCGAGCTGGCGTTCATTGCGCCCGGTTTCGGCCACCTGTTGAACACGCGCAACTTCTTCGTCGGAAATCCGGGTCGAATTGGCGACCTGTTCAACCGATTGTTTTTGTTCCTGCGCGGCCTGATTGGCGCGCGATGATACCGGGCTCGCAGGGCGAACCGGAATCGGCGGTAGAAGTTCCGAAGTACTGGTAACACTGACCATGGCGGCAGGGCGGCTCGATACTGTTGATGTTTTGGGTGCAGAAATTCATTCTGCAATTGTGCGATATTAGCGTCGGCGATCTTAAAGGAAAGTATTATTTGCATCCTGTCGGCAGGCCGATGCCGTCGATGTCCTTTTTCTGATGTCAAGATCAGCGGGGGGGGCATTGTGGGATATTATGATGGCATCAGATTTCCGGGGCGTCGTAATACCCGCTGGCAAAGCGTTCTGGATTATTTTTCGCAATGGTTTTGAGCTTTGCGGCTTCGATTGAAATGTGATCCAGCGTGATATCGGTCCGCGCGGGTGGAATGCGCACCAGTGCAGCACTGACCGTCATAAGCGGAAAATCGCAGCTGTCGCCATTCCGGGTTTTGCCGATCAGATAGCCACGGTCGCGCGTTTCCGCGTCATAGAAGCTTTTGATCTGTTCATCGAACATGGACTGGGCGCGTTGAACCGCACAGACCGCGTCCTCAAAGTCAACAGATTGGACGTATCCAAAGAAATCGTCGCCGCCAATATGACCGACAAACCAATCATTTTGGCTAAGCGCCTTGCCGAGAATATCCTTAAACAACAGGATCGCTCGGTCACCCTGACGAAATCCGTATAAATCATTGAATGGTTTAAAATTGTCGAAATCGAAATAGACAGCAAATCGGCGTTGCCGTGGACGCGCCAATGCATCCGCAGCGTAACGGTAAATCGCACTGTTCCCCGGAAGGCGGGTTAATGGATTTTCATCGCGTGCATTCAATGTGTTGCGTTCATTAACCGCCCGCAGAAGCGCACTTTGATCCAAAACGCCAAGATAAAGTCCGTTTTCGGTCAGGATGACACCATCAAGCGAGTCTGCTGCGACAAAGGTTTCAAGCAATTCTGACAGGCTGGTATTGATATCTGCAATCGGGCAACGGCGCAAAAACCGGCTGATATTTGTACGGTTGGCCGGGTTTTGCAAAAGTTCGCGCCCAAACGGCGTATAGATGAATGCCTTGAAATCTGAATCCCTGATCACGCCAAGTGGTTCGCCCTGCCGGTTGATGACCGGGGCAATGGCGATATCTGTATTTTTTTGAAAATAAGACAGGATTTCAACCGGATTGATGTTGTTTTCAATCGGTGGTGTATCGAGCAGATAGGATCGCAAAACATCGCCGTCACGCTCTATGCCGCGGCGATTTTCCAGTGATACCCCGGAAATGGCGGGCACAATATCGGTGCGTTCCGGCAAATCAACTGATGGACGGGCAATAAAGAACCCCTGCACCAGATCGCAACCAATCCGCCGACAGCATAGAAACTCTTCGCGTGTTTCGACCCCTTCGGCGACGACCTGTGCCGCGATCATATGGGCAAAAGCCGTGATTTGCGACACGAACAGTTCCTTGCGCCGGTCACGATCGACGCCATCGATAAAGAACCGGTCGATCTTGATGATGTCCGGTTCGCATTCATAAAGCGTGCGTAATTGGGCAAAGCCGCTGCCATAATCGTCAATCGCAACCTTGAAACCCTGACTGCGATATCGCAGCAGGATATCCTGAAGATATTGCGCATTGCTGATATCGTGGCGTTCGGAAATTTCAAGGAAGATTGTGTCGCGTTCAAGTCCGGCCTTGCGAAGAAGCTCGGCCGTGCGACCCGGCTGATAATCGCGGGTACGGACAACGCGGCTGTCGAAATTGTAAAACAGCTTCAGACGGCGGGCATCGGGCAGGCGTGAAAATTTGTTGATCGCCTTTTCGCGCAGCATCATGTCAACGCCGTGCAGATTGCCAGTTTCCCATGCCGTGTCAAAAAGCGACTGGATTGATTCAAATCCGCTGTCTTCCCAACGGCGCAGTAATGCTTCATAGCCGAAGACATGCCCGGTATGCGGGTTGACGATCGGTTGAAAGGCAAAGTCGACTTTCTCGACGATTTGCTTCCAGTTTCGAAGACGTATGGCAGGTCCGACGGATCTGTCCGCGGTCAGTTCGTCCTCCACATCAAATGCCAAGGCAGTTCCCCGATCATCAAAAATTTGCTGGGCCCTCCGGGCGGCAAAAGACATCAACAAGTGATGTATCGCTCCTACCGCAGGATAGGCAACATCTTGATGACAGTACGGTTACGAATATGTGACATCCGCAGAAAACCGACATTTTTTGCCGTAATAGGTCGAGTGATCCTATACAGGCAGCTAGACAAATTTCTGAAATGTAATGGCGGGTATTCAGCCCCGCTACAATTTTGCCAGAGGATGATGTTCTTGTACGAGGCCTCGTAATCGCGATTCGAGGACATGGGTATAAATCTGGGTTGTCGAAATATCCGAATGCCCCAGCATCTGTTGCAGACTGCGTAAATCCGCCCCATTGGCGAGTAAATGGCTGGCAAAGGAATGGCGCAGTACATGTGGGGACACCCGCGACGGGGCTATTCCGGCCTCGCTGGCAAGGTCCTTGACCATATTCAGAAACATCTGTCGGGTAAGGTGCCCTGACTTGCCGCGTGACGGGAATAGATAGGGCGACGTTCCGGGCTGTTTGGAACTTGTTATCGGGATAAAGGCATCACGTATTTCAAGATAATCGCGCAAGGCATCCCGCGCCGGGTCCGATAGCGGTACAAGCCGTTCCTTGCTGCCTTTGCCCCGAACAATCAGCATCTGTGGATCGCGTGCAGCGGCGCTAAAGGGCAATTCGACCAGTTCGGAAACGCGCATGCCGGTCGCATATATCAGTTCGACCATGGCCAACAGTCGCTTGCCTTTGATGCCGTCATGGCTGGCGGCAGTCGTAATCAGGTGATCGATTTCCGTGATTGTCAGGAATTTGGGCAATGTGCTGCCCTGACGCGGGCTATCGATATGGGCCGACGGATCATCATTGCGATAGCCATCAGCATAAAGGAATTTATGGAACTGCCGAACCGCGGAAAGGCGCCGTGCCTGAGTGCGCGGTGCCAGACTCGCATCCCCCAATGACGCCATGTATTTCCGAAGATGGCTATCCTGCGCGGCAATAAGATCGGATTTCTGCGAGGTCAGGCTGGCGACATAATCCTCAAGATCGCGGCGATAGGCATCGAGTGTATGGATGCTTGCCCCGCGTTCGGCCGCCATCATTTCCAGAAAGGCGGCGATCAGATTTTTGTTCAGCAGTTCGGCCACGTTATTTATCTATCACTGGATTGGTCCGTTACTGGCCACGCGTCATCAGGATTTCGACGGCCAGGCGACGTGCTTCACGCGTAAGTCCAATATGGTTTAGTGCGCCAATTGCATCCGAAAGATCTTTGGGATCACCGTTCGGTGCCCCGGCCACTTGCTGTGCCTGTAATGCAAGGGCGACGGCCTTTGCACGCTGCAAGTTCATGGCGGCGGTTTCAAGATGATGGCTGACTGCCGTGCTGACGGTTTGACGGTCATCAAGATAAGGTGCTGTTAAAAGCGCATCCCAAAGGGCAACCGGGACTTCGATCCCGAAACCATCAAACAGGCTGAAAATTAACTCGGCATCGCGTTTGGCCTGCAATTGGTCGCCGCGTGCGGCATCCATTTCCTGCCATTCGGTCATGCGGGCACGGTGCTTTGCCTGTGCTGCATTCATCGGTGCGCTGGTTGTTGATGGTGGTGTCAGGGTAATCGCACCGCCAAGGCCAAATCGCACTGGTGTTGTCTGTGCATCGGCGGGCAGATTTGTTGTGACATGATCGCCGGTTTCTTCGGTAATTGGTATGCCCGTGTCTTCCAGTCCGGCAAGGGCCAGAACCGGATAGAGCAGGATCAGACGCGATTCGATATCGTTACCGGGATTTGCACTGTTTTTTGCAATTTTCAGCCAGCCTGACGCACGCTCAAGATTATCTGCGGCGATGGCAGATTTCAGGGCATTAATTGCAAACCATGAAAAATCACCATTCACGGGAATATCAGCCAGAATGTCCGCCGTCAGGCGCGATGCCTGCGCAAAGTCGTTATTGATCGTTGCTGCTTCATATAGTGCGGCAAGAATTTCGGCGCGTGCGGCGGGAACGTCACTTTTGATGGCGGCCTGATAAAGCTTGGCATATTGGCGGGCCTGTACGCCTTCTGGCGCACCGTCAAGTGCATTGGTAAGTGCCGTGTCATCGAATGATACGGCGGCATAAATGGTGCTAAGTTGTGTGGCATCGATTAAGCCAAGTTTTTCGGCCTTGCGAGCGGCTTCAAGGCGCACATCAGTTGCGGTTGCCGATGCGTTTACCATGCCCAGTATCGCGGCGGCATTGCCCGTTTCAAGTTGGTTGGTCGGGATGCTTTGTTTGGCAATTTCAAGCAATGCGATGTCTTGCGGACGCAGATTGTTCAGGATATCTGGTGATGCGGCGGAGCCATTGCGAATGGCGGCAACCAAACCGAAGAATGTTTGGTCATTTTCACCTTCCATTTCACGGATCAAGTCGGTCGAAAAAGAGGCCGAGGGTCGATCATTGGCATGCAACGCACATATCACGGCGGCTTTTAACCAAAATAACTCATCAAAACTTGTGCTGTATCCGTTAATTGCAGCACAGGCCTCGTCAAGTTTCGCCGCAATCATTAATGCGCTGACTTCGACCTGCGCCAGCATGGATCCACGGGTGCTTTGTGGTGTGGCGCGAACCAGTTCAATGGCCGCGTCAAGTTCGCCCATGTTGATCAGTTTGGCAGCACGGGTTTCCAGCAGGCTGATATCTTTGTGATCACTAGGCACGGCCGCGATGCTTAGAAGCAGGCGGCGTGCAAGATCACGCGCGGTATGTGTTACGGGCGTCGCCGGAAGATCGGTGATCAGGCGTGTTGCGGTGATGCGGCTTGTACCGTTCCACATATCCACGCCAAGGCCACCGCGTTCACGGCCTAATGTTCCGACAGCTTCGGCATCAACGGCCTGAAGGGCGACGGCCTGTACCGCATTGGGATCGGCGGGAAATGCTTGGGGTTGGGGGCTACCAAATGTTCCACCTGAAAGGGGGCTTTGGCTGGTGCCGTTTTCAGGCAGGTTCCGCGATGCGTCTGGTTGCGAATTTGCGTCCTGTTCGGCTTCCTGTTTCAAAAACAGCGGTACAGGGGCCTGCGCATTGGCAAAAGCCATGGGCAGGGTAATACCGGCACCTGTCATCATCGTGACGAAACAGGATTGCATCAGCAGACGAGAACGCAAGCGCATGTTAGTTGAACCTCGAATTTGGAATGGTTTCTTCGATCTGGCTTGTCGGTGCCGGAATGTCCCAGGTGACAAGGAATGTGGCGCCACCGGCGATGACAGCAATGACAAGCAGTAAAATAAGACGTGATAGAATCTTCATGGTTATCCAGACTTCAGTGCGTTGATTCGTGATGCGCGTGGATCAGTATGCGGCGCCCGGTACGAGATGCAAGACAGAGCCGACATGCAATTGTGCAAAACCATGGATTAAGCCCCCGATTGTCAACTTGTCTCGTTCCCCGAACTATGTCCCTGACATCCCAATCCGGCGATATCAAGGCAGTTTAGGCGTCGGGTCCTCATAGAGGGTTAACAAAATTGCCAAAAGATCAATAACGTTACTAGGGGCAGGACCCCTTAATTTGTTTGAAATGGTCAATCAGATTTGTGCGGATACGCGAAGCAAAACCGCAGGAAGATATTTATCTTTCAAGGTATTGCGACAAAGTAGCCCGTGCAAATCCGATTGATCCACAGGACAGGTGTTATATTTGCGAACTCCGGCGTCAAATCCCTTGTTCGGGATGCCGACCCGATCAGCGGGCTTTTCCTTGGATTTCGCAAATATAACATCTGCCATTCCAATCAAATTAATGGGTCCTGACCCTAGGTGGAGTGCATACTTGATATTGCGTGGCAGGTCCTTCAAACGAAGGAAATTGACCTGACAGGGCGCGGTTTACTTGCGTTCAGCCCACAGCTGGCCTAAAGAAATGGATAAAATGTGTGATAATTGGATTTAAGACAGGACTGCAAACCGATCATGGAGAGCAACATTGCCGAGTCGGGTTTGCACGATGACGTGCTTGCAAGTATCCGGACGCGTTTGAAAGGCCGGCCACTGGTATTTATCGGACTGATGGGGGCTGGCAAAAGCTGCATCGGTCGTATGGTCGCCAAGGCGCTTAATCTGGATTTTGTTGATGCCGATCGTGAGATCGAAGAAGCCGCTGGATGTTCGGTCGCTGATATCTTCAAGCTGTATGGCGAAGAAGCATTCCGCGATGGTGAGGAACGTGTGATTGCACGTTTGCTGGATGGCGAGCCACTTGTGCTTGCGACCGGTGGTGGCGCGTTTATTCGTGAAAAGACCCGTGCCCTTATTCTGGAAAAGTCGATTTCGATCTGGCTGCGTGCCGATCTGGAATTGCTGCTGCAACGGACCAGCGGGCGGACACATCGCCCGTTGTTAAACAATGGTGATCCGCGTCAGATTCTTGGCGATCTGATCAAGGCGCGCTATCCGGTCTATACCGGGGCGGACATTATTTTTGATTGTGACGAATCCTCCAAGGAGGAAACGTGCGACGGGGTGCTGACCCTGTTGGCGCGTTCATTTGATGAAGACGGGAACATAATCGCGTGACCAATCAAGCCCTTTCAAGCCCGACCAATCACGACATCCTTCGTGTCGAACTTGGTCCACGCAGCTATGACATTCTGGTTGGAAGCAACCTGTTGGCGAATACTGCAAGCCATATCGCACCGTTTGTCAGAAAGGCCGGCGTCATTGTGATCAGTGATGCGACGGTCGCCGGCAAACATTTGCCGACGGTTCTGGCATCACTTGATAGTGCCGGGATTGCACATCGGCAGGTGATTGTTCCGGCGGGCGAGAAATCCAAAAGCTTTGCCGTATTCGAAGATGTCATCGAACAAATTCTGGCGATGGGTATCGAACGATCAACTCTGATCATCGCATTGGGCGGTGGCGTGGTGGGCGATTTGGCGGGATATGTGGCGGCATCGCTTTTGCGCGGGCTTGATTTCGTTCAGATACCAACGACACTTTTGTCGCAGGTCGACAGTTCGGTCGGGGGTAAAACCGGGATTAATTCCAAATCGGGCAAGAACCTTGTCGGCGCATTTCATCAGCCACGCCTTGTTTTGGCCGATACGGCGGTTCTTGATACCCTGCCGCGTCGTGAAATGCAGGCGGGTTATGCCGAAGTTGTTAAATATGGCCTGATTGATGATCCGGAATTCTTTGACTGGCTGGAAAAAAATGCCGAAGCCATTTTGAACAATGACGGCCCGGAACGCCGCGCGGCCGTGATGCGAAGCTGTGCCGCCAAAGCACGGATCGTGTCACAGGATGAGCGTGAATCGGGCAAGCGTGCGTTGCTTAATCTTGGCCATACGTTTGGTCACGCACTTGAAGCTGAAACCGGTTATGGTGCAAAGCTTTTGCATGGTGAAGCCGTTGCCATGGGCATGGTGATTGCCCATGACGTTTGTGGCGCGATGGGGATGGCCCCGGGTGGCGAGAAGGACCGGATCGTCAACCACCTTAAATCGGTTGGTTTGCCGGTGGTTGCATCCGAAGTTCCGGGAATGCATTGGGATATTGATCGGTTGATCGGGCATATGTCACGTGACAAAAAGGTTCGCGACGGCGAAATCACCTTTGTCATGACGCGCGGCATTGGCAAGGCCTTTACATCCAAGGCGATGGATGTTGATAAAATGCGCGCCGCCATTACCCGGTCATGCCGGGCGTAGTATGCTGTTGGTGGGTTTGATTTCACGATCAATGCGATGGTGAAACCGATGATATGCCCGATGGAAGATTGACCTGATACGCCGCAACAGGACAAAGTGACGTTCTGTTTGCGCAAACACCCTTTGGAGACGGACCTGAATGACAATCACGATTGTCGTGATTTTTATCCTGCTGATGTTGTCGGCTTTCTTTTCTGGCTCGGAGACCGCGTTGACCGCGGCATCAAAGCCGGTCATGCATCACAAGGAACAGGATGGAGATCAAAGAGCGGGGATCGTTAACCGACTTCGTCAGTATCAGGAACGCCTGCTTGGGGCCATTTTGCTTGGCAACAATATGGTCAATATTCTGGCATCTGCACTTGCGACATCGGTGATGATCGAATTGTTTGGCGAACGTGGTGTGGTTTATGCCACCGCCGGGATGACGGTTCTTGTCCTGGTGTTTTCCGAAATCCTTCCCAAGACTTATGCCCTGCAACATGCCGACAGTATGGCGCTTCGTGTTGCGCGCCCGATGAGCATTCTGGTCGTGGTGTTTGGCCCTGTTACCCAGACGATTCAGGTGGTTGTTCGCGCAACATTGCGTCTGTTTGGCAGTGGCGAGGGACCGGGAACCGACAGTGAACGGGAATTGCGTGGGGCAATTGAACTTCATGCCGATGATGTTGTGGTTGGTGATCATCATGCTGAACGCACCATGTTGCACGGGGTTCTCGACCTTGAAGATGTTGGTGTCTGGGAAATCATGGTGCACCGGCGCAAGGTGCAGATGATTGATATTACCCGCCCGATAGAAGAAATCCTTGATACCGTGCTGGCCAGTCCGCATACCCGCATCCCGATCTATGACAAGGATCCGGATAATATCGTTGGTGTGCTGCATGCCCGCGAGGCGCTGAAAGCTATTGTACGTGGATCAAAACCCGAAACAGCAGAAGACGTCCGCGCGCTGAGTGCCGTACCTTGGTTTATCCCCGACAGCACCACACTTGCCGATCAGTTAAAGGCATTCAAGGAACGACACGAACATTTTGCCATCGTGATTGATGAATATGGCGCGTTCGAAGGCGTTGTCTCGCTTGAAGACATCCTTGAAGAAATCGTTGGTGATATCGCCGATGAAACTGATGTTGAAGTTGTCGGCGTGCAGCCGCAAACGGACGGTTCGGTGATTGTGCGCGGGGATGTGACCATCCGCGATCTTAATCGTCGTTTTGGATGGCGCTTGCCAGATGAAGAAGCTGCCACCGTTGCCGGGCTTTTGCTTTATGAAACCCGCCGTATTCCCGATGTTGGGCAACAGTTCCGTTTCCATGGACTGGAATTTGAAGTTCTGCGGCGTATTCGTAATCAGGTCACCCGTATCAAGTTACGTGAAGTCAGCGAAGTCGCGACCGATGAATTGAACCGATGAAATGAATTAATGAATTAACGATTGCGGGACAAAAACCGGCGGGCAGTGTGGGAAACCATGCTGCCCGTTTTGCGTTTGTGGCGTAAAGTTATTCTATTAAATCTACTTATCGGTTAAAATGATCAATCAAGGTCTTGATCCATATGATTGCAGGGCCACTTGCAAATAAGGGCCCCAAGCGTATTTGATGCGCATTGTCAGGCAATCTGATCGGGGCAGGGCACGTGGCAACAGCAACCCGCAGAGAGAAAATATGGATACGAAAATCGTACCTGGGGTGGTCAAAGAGCAATTGATCGCAACCCTAAATCCCGCAGACTCGGTTATGGACGCCGTCAATATGATGACGGAACGCAGGATCGGTGCCGTTATCATTGCAGATGATGATGCCAGTCTGGCAGGCATTTTTACGGAACGGGACCTTGTGAACCGTGTTGTCGCAATGGGCCTGAATGCTAGGGAAACATCCTTAAAGCAGGTCATGACGTCAAATCCCGATACACTTGGTCCAAACGATACGGCAATGTATGCGCTTGAGCTGATGAGTGAGCGTCGCTATCGGCATCTTCCGGTGGTCGATGGGGACAAGGTTGTTGGCATGGTGTCGATCCGCGATCTGTTCAATGTCGTTAAGGCGCAGCTTGAAGAAGACTTGCGTGAACGCGAAAAGTTTATTTTCGGGTCTGATTACGGCGTTGCTTAAATCGTATTTTATTGAAATGCCTTGGTTCTGGCGGCAGGCGCAGGATTTTTGCGCTTGCCGTTTCGTATTTTAGACAGTTGACAACGTAGCGGTGAATGTCTTTACGTTTACGTAAAGGAGAGAACGCCATGCCCCTATCCAGTCCCGCCGAACGTGATCATATCCATACCCGCAAGATTACCTGTACCGGGTATCGTCGAAAGGACGGTCTTTGGGATATCGAAGGCCATATTACCGATACCAAGACATATGGGTTCGAAAACAATGATCGCGGCGAAATTCCACCTGGTGTGCCGATCCATGAAATGTGGCTGCGAATCACGGTGAGGGACGACATGGTTATCCATGCCGCCGAAGCCGTAACCGACCACGCGCCGTTCAGTGCTTGTGACGAGATCGCGCCGAACTATGAAAATCTGGTCGGGCTTAAGATCGGACCGGGTTTAAAACAGCAAATCCGCGAAAAGGTCGGTGGTATTTACGGCTGTACCCATCTGACCGAACTGATGGGGCCGGTGGCAACAACGGCGTTTCAGACAATCTTTCCGATCCGCGTGCGTGAGGCTGAAGAACGGCGAAAACAGGCCGAACAAGATGGTGCGACGTCCGGCCCGTCCAGAAAACGGCGTTCCCCGTTGGTCAATAGTTGCCATGGCTGGCGCAGTGATGGCGCCGCGGTCAAGCGGATCGCCCCGGATATGTATACTGGCGACCCGTCATCTGGATGACCCCTAATACCCTGATCTTTGCCGGTTCTCGGAAATCACGCATATTGGTATTATCTTGTATCAGGGAAAGTCGCGCCTAATATTGATTACCGCAACAGTTCGTTGAAATGTCAGGTGTTGAATGAAGCGCCAAGAATATGCACAAGGTCGGATTTCTTACAGGCGATCTGTGTATGCCTGCATGCGCAGTACGTTGCTGTTCCTGATTGCGTATTATGGTGCAATCATCTTTCCTTCGTTCGATGCGCAGACCCAGACCGCACTTGATGAAGAACCGTTTATGATCCTTCAAACCAATCTGCAGCCCCCCTATCAGCAGCTTCAGGATGGTATTCTTCAGGGTTATTCGATCACGGTTTTAAACTGCGCATTTGACCGGATCGGCGTCAGTTACGGAATAGCAATTGCGCCGCGTCAGCGTAACCGTGAAATGGTGCGTAATGGCCAGGCGGATGGCTTCTTTCTTGCCCGCATCAGTCCGTTAATGGATGAATATGCCGATCCGTCTTTACCGCTTGCGCTGGAAAAATGGGTATGGGTTTCCGGGGTTGATCAGAAGCATAGCGCCGCCAAGAGCCCAACACCGGAAAGCCTTGTATCGGTTGCAGGGATACTGGGGTCTAACGAAGCTGAATGGCTAGCCGAACAGGATTATCAGGATATTGCAAAGGTACCGTCGATCAATTCGCTGATCTCGCAGGTCCTGATTGGGCGGGTTGAATATGCGCTGGTTGATAAACAAACCTTTGAAGCCGCCCGTGATGATATGGGCTATGACGCAAGTCAGTTTAACCTGACATTTGAACGTTATGCCCCGCTTGTTGTCTATTTCGGGCGCGAATATACCCAGCGCAATCCCAACCTGATTGCCGGGCTGAATGATGCATTGCGCAATTGTGAAACGCTGCCGATGCGCCTTGAAGATTGGGAACGCGAATTGATCCTGCGCCAGCAATTGCCGGTAATCCGTGAAATGGCACGTGATCCGGAACTGCTTGCCAAGGTAAAGGCCGAATTGGCCAAGCCGGAAATGCGTTCAGGTGCCGTGGCGGAACTTGATCAGGAATGGCGTGATCACAGTTTACGCGGTGCGACCAGCGCCAAGGCAACCGAGACTTTGCAAAACCCGCTTTCGACGGTTCTTGCGACCTTTCATGATATCCATGCCGATAACATGGCCGAGATTTTTGTTTTCAAGGCAAGCGGCGCGATTGTTGGTATGAGTCGGTTGACGTCTGATTTTGATCAGTCAGATGAACCGAAGTTCAAGGTCGTTCTGGATCAGGACCCTGATCAGATCCAAATCGCCGATATCTATTTCGATGGATCAACCCGGGCGTTTTTGTCGCAAGTTACAGTACCTGTTGTTGATCCGGAAAATGGCAAGGTCATTGCGGCGATGACCGTCGGGCTTGATGTTTCCGCAGCCCTTCGCCCTGATAGTTAGGGTCAGGACCTTAGGTCCTGACTAGGAGGGGGGTTACTTTGATGGCGTTGGGTCGGAAATCTTGATGCTGATTGCACTATACCAGTCCGATGCCGCATGCATTTCAGACTCGGTTAGTTCCGATGCAATCGGTGTCATGATGTCGTGATGTCGTTTGCCGGTTTGAAATGCCTTGAGTTGTGTTTCGATATAAATATTGGTTTCGCCCGCAAGATTGGGGGCATCCGGTATTTCGGAAAGGCCGGTTGTGCCATGACAGGCAATGCAAAGTTCAGGCGCATCGTCTTCGGTTTTTCCGGTAGGAAGTACCGCGGTGATTTCGAAATGATTATACCAGGCTGCAACATCAGAAATCTGTTGGTCGGTTAAACTGCTTGCCACGACGGTCATCATTTCATGCACCCGTCGACCGTCGCGAAAGGCATGTAGCTGTGACTTGATGTATTCTATCGGTTCACCGCCGATATGGGGCGCAATCGGGATGCGCGATTTCCCATCTAGTCCATGACAGGTTCGGCAAATGCCGGCAACTTTTCGACCGGCGTCGGTATTGGTGTTTGTACTGGCATCCTGTGCCAAAGAATCCCCGGCGGGCAAAAGCCCGCCGAGAAGGGTAAAGCCGAGAAGGGTAAAAACGACAATCCGCATTATTTGCCCTCGTACCAGATGCGATAAAGCGCACCGGTAAGATCATCAGATACAATCAGCGACCCATCGCGCAGTTGGGCAACATCAACCGGGCGGCCAAGATATTCGTCGTTTTCATCGATCCATCCTTCGGCAAAGGGTTCGGTTCGGGCATTGCCGTCACTATCGATGAAGGTCACCATGACCCGTGCGCCAACCGGTGTGGTGCGGTTCCAAGACCCATGCTGGGCCGAGAAGATTGCATTGCTGTATTTCCCGGGGAACATCTTGCCCGTATAGAACGTCATTCCCAGATCGGCGGCATGTGCAACGGTTGCAACGGCTGGCATCACCACGTCATAGGGGACTTCTTCACCGGCATATTCGTTGGTGCGAACATCACCGCCGCCATACCATGGATGCCCGAAATGCTGACCGGCGGCGGTCTGGTGATTGATTTCACCGGGTGGAATATCATCACCCATTCCGTCGACCTGATTATCCGTCCACCATAGTTCGCCGGTTTGCGGATGGAAGTCATGTCCGACCGAGTTTCGAACGCCATAGGTATAAACCTCGCGTCCGGTGCCATCGGTGTTGATCCGGATGATTCCGCCCATTCCTTGTTCCCGATAAAGATCAAGTTTGTCCTTGGGGGCAACGTTGAACGGCTGACCCAACGAGATATAAAGTTTGCCATCCGGGCCGATTTTGCAAACACGTGCCGTGTGATTATAGCTTTCTTCTGATGGCGGGATCAGATCGCCCTGTTTGACCACATTGAACGCGGCAACATCCGGGCTTTCATAGAAAAATTCGGCCGCCGGGAATGTCAGCACCCGGTTTTGTTCCGCAATATAAAGCATCCCGTCGGGCGAAAAACATGGCCCGTTTGGAATGGCAAAGCGTAGGGACGGCGCGAAATCCTTGACCTCGTCGGCGACGCGATCCTTGTTGCGGTCGGTAACCGACCAAACCTTGTCCTTGCGCGTGCCGACAAAGACGACAACCCCCTGTGGGCCAACGGCAATGTGACGTGCGTCGGGGACAACGGCATAAAGGCCGATCTTGAAGCCCGCGGGCAGGGAAATCCGTTCGAGTGTCTTTTTAATGCCAGCAGCATAATCACCACCCTGCTCGATCCGGGTAAATTCGGTGGTTCCTGTGGACTGGAAATTGGATAGTTTTTCAAGATTGTCCGGGGCTGGAGCCTGCGCATAGGCTGTGCCGGATACAAACAGGGCGACGGTCGCCCCGAGAAGGCGCGTTTTCATCACGTAGTCCTCCCGTTTTTTGGTATCGGACGTCGGTCTGGCCGCCGCCCGTGTCGCATATCCAAAACTGCACATGCAACTTGTGTAGTTTTTATGCGCCCAAAATAAACGGTCGTCTAAGTTGATTTCACGATGTGGAATAAACGCTATTGGATTTTAGGTTGCCGTTGCTGTTGCATATTCGGCGGGTGTCATGGTTTTCAGGGCCAGCGCATGAACGCGATCTTTTAGAAGCTGATCAAGTGCACCATAAACCAGCCGTTGACGGTTGACGCGGCTTTCACCAACGAATTTGTCGGACACGATCAACACGGAAAAATGTGATTCGCCACGCGGGTCGGCACCGGAATGGCCGGCATGTTTTGACGAATCGTCGATAATGTCGAGTTTCGTAGGCGTAAATTCCGTCGTCAGGATGTCTTGAATTTGTTGGGCTATCTGCATGACAATGGCCTCTTATTTCTAATTGCTTCACATTGATGACTGTGAAAAAGGAACTGTTGGCGCTGTTCTGGCACGCAAAGGCAGTTTTTCAAGCCTTTTATCGCATTTAAACGGCTCGTATGATATTGCGAAGTCCGACATTTGGAACATATAGACGCAGATGAGCCGAGGCCAACGCAACAAGCGCAAAACTCTTTACCATGAAGAACCCATCCTGCCTGAATGTGAGTGGCCGGGATGCGAGGGGCATGGCGAATTTCGTGCGCCCAAGGATCGCAAGCTTCGGGAATACTATAAGTTCTGTCTGGACCATGTTCGCGAATACAATAAGTCATGGAACTATTATGCCGGGATGAAAGCTGAAGACATTGAAAGCGATGTCCGCCGCGATACCCATTGGCAACGGCCAACCTGGCAGTTTGGTCATATACGTGGTGCGAAAAAGCCGTTTAATTTTAAATTCAACGACGGGTTCGGATTTTTTAACGAAGACGGCGAACAAAGTCATCACGGACCCGGTGCGGATCCGGCCGGTGATCGCAAACGCAAAGCCGATGAAGCACAGCGTCGCGCCGGTGCGATGGGCATGCCTGCCGAACAACAGCAAGCTATGGCGACACTTGACCTTGGCTGGCCGTTTTCCAAGGACGAGCTGAAATCAAAATACAAAGCGTTGTCCAAGAAACATCATCCCGACGCGAATGGCGGGGACAAGGTCGCCGAAGAAAGGTTCAAGAAAATCAGCGCCGCGTATTCGTCGTTGACCCGATATATTCGCGATCTTGAGGAGCGGGTGCCGCTTTGATTATTTGCCTCGGAAGGCAGATTTTTAAAAATCTGCCTTGCAAATCGCGGCTTAGAACCTTTCACTGAGCGATCCTTTTGCCGCGATAGAGCTTTTTTGCGTATCTTCCCTTTGTCCCGCGCATCTTAGCCGCTATTAATGAACCAGTTTCTGTGAAGCGAGACCGCGTCACCGGTCCGATAAATTGCGCGAGTACTTATGAGCCAAGGTTACGAGACGACAGGTGTAGCTGCCGAACATCCGTTGGATGCACCCGACATCAAAATCTCCGTGCGCGAAGCGTTCGGAATTGATTCCGATATGGAAGTCCCGGCTTTCAGCCAGGGAAGCGAACATGTTCCCAATATTGATCCGACCTATCGGTTCGATCGCGATACCACAATGGCCATTCTGGCGGGCTTTACCCATAACCGCCGGGTAATGATCCAAGGGTATCACGGGACAGGAAAATCAACCCATATCGAACAAGTTGCGGCACGCCTGAACTGGCCGTGTGTTCGTGTGAACCTTGATAGCCACATTTCGCGTATCGATCTGATTGGTAAGGACGCCATTGTTTTGCGCGATGGCAAACAGATCACGGAATTCCGCGAAGGTATTCTGCCCTGGGCTCTGAAACGTCCGGTCGCGATGGTATTTGACGAATACGATGCCGGTCGTCCTGATGTGATGTTTGTGATCCAGCGCGTTCTGGAAGTTGATGGCAAGCTGACCCTGCTTGATCAGAACAAGGTCATCCATCCCCATCCGAATTTCCGCCTGTTCGCAACGTCGAATACGGTTGGTCTTGGTGATACGACGGGGCTTTATCATGGCACCCAGCAGATCAATCAGGCGCAAATGGACCGTTGGTCCGTGGTTGCGACTCTGAACTATCTGTCGGTCGCTGATGAAACCAATATCGTAACCGCCAAGGTTCCGAGTTTTGATACTCCGGAAGGTCGTCAAAAGATCGAAGCAATGGTTGCGTTGGCCAACCTGACACGTCAGGGATTCATTGCGGGCGATATATCAACCGTCATGAGCCCGCGTACTGTGATTACGCTGGCTGAAAACGTCGAGATTTTCGAGGACATGTCTTATGCGTTTCGCGTGACGTTCCTTAATCGTTGCGACGAGGTCGAACGTCCGATCCTGGCTGAATATTATCAGCGGTGCTTTGGTGAGGAATTGCCAGAGGAAGCCATCAATGTGATGGTCCGTTAAGGACCGTCACATTGTTAAAGAAAATCGGCGACCTGATTCCAGAAGCGAGTAGTGCGATGAAAAATGATGAAGCGCTATCCGGATTTTTGCGCGGCACAGCGGCGACGTTTCGCGCGCTTGCCGGGCGCAACGATCTTGAAGTCGGCTTTGTCAAAGGCGGCCGGGCGGGTGGTTATGGTGAACATGTCCGTCTGCCAATGCCCAAACAGGCCCTGCCCAAGGACGAGGTCGCCGATCTGCGCGGTATTGCCGATGGCTGGGCCCTGAAACTGCGTCATCATGATATCGCCCTGCATGCGCGGCGGATGCCCGAAACCGCCGACGCGCAGGCTGTTTATGATGCGCTGGAAACGGCCCGTTGCGAGGCCGTCGGATCGCGCTATTTTCCCGGCGTGCGTAAAAATCTGCACGAACATGCCAATCAGGAATGCCGTGCTAAAAACTTTCATCGCCTGACCGCACGCGAAGATGCCCCCTTTGCCGATGCCATTGGCATGATGGCGCGTGAAATATTTACCGGCGAACCGGCCCCGGATTCGGCGCGCCCTTTGATTGATCTGTGGCGTGCGCATATCGAAGAAAATGCCGGCACCGACCTGTCTGATCTGCGCGATGTGCTTGACGATCAGGATGCCTTTGCACGTGGTCTTCGCCGTTTGCTGGACCATTTGTCGCTGGAAGACGATATCGACGACGCCCCGCCTGAAAAAGAAGGCGATGACGAAGACGAAAAAGAAGGCGAAACCGACCCGGACGAGGAACTTGACAGCCAGGGCGGTCAGCAGGGGCAGGCGGATGATTCTGATCCCAATGGTGATGATCAGCAACAAGATGCCGGTACCGAAGAAGCCGAAGCCGGTGAAGGTGATATCGACGATCAGCAGCTTGAAGCCATGTCGCAGGAAGAACAGCCTGCTGGTCCGGGCGAACAACCGGAATTTGATGGTCGCAATGAGCCGATTGAACGTGGTTACGAACCCTTCACCCGCGAATTTGATGAAATCGTCACCGCTGATGAATTGTGTGAAGGTTTGGAGCTGTCGCGTTTGCGCGCCATGCTGGATAAGCAACTGGCGAATTTGCAGAACGTTGTTTCGCGTCTTGCCAATCGGTTACAGCGCCGCCTGATGGCGCAGCAAAACCGGGGTTGGGACTTCGATCTGGAAGAAGGCATTCTTGATGCCGCAAAGCTGGCACGTATCGTGTCAACACCGTCAACCTCATTGTCGTTCAAGCAGGAACAAGATACCAATTTCCGCGATACAGTCGTGACCCTGTTGATCGATAATTCCGGTTCCATGCGCGGGCGGCCGATCACGATTGCGGCGTTGTCGGCTGATATTCTGGCGCGCACGCTGGAACGTTGCGGGGTGAAGGTCGAAATTCTTGGTTTTACCACCCGGCAATGGAAAGGCGGTCAATCGCGTGAAAGATGGGTTGAAAATGGCAAGCCGCCAAAACCGGGCCGCCTGAACGATCTGCGCCACATTATCTATAAGGCGGCCGATACCCCGTGGCGCCGTGCGCGTAAGAACCTTGGCCTGATGCTGCGCGAAGGTTTGCTTAAGGAAAATATCGATGGCGAGGCCCTGCTGTGGGCGCATGAACGCCTTTTGAGCCGTTCGGAACAACGCCGTATCTTGATGGTGATTTCCGATGGCGCGCCGGTTGATGACTCGACCCTGTCGGTAAATTCCGGAAATTATCTGGAACGTCATTTGCGCGAAGTCATCGACTGGATTCAGACCCGTTCCCCCGTCGAATTGCTTGCCATCGGGATCGGTCACGATGTGACGCGCTATTATCAGCGTGCCGTGACGATTAATGATCCGGAAGAGCTTGGTGGCACCATGCTCCGCGAACTGTCTGATCTGTTTGATGAGCAGGGTGCACGTCAGTCAAAGCGTCCCCTGCGTCATGTTCCGGCAGATACGCCAAAAGATAAAGTAACCGGCGATCGCGATCGTTGGTAGGTGGCCGGTGGTGATGAGGCATACATGACAACCATCACCCGCTTTGCCCCCAGTCCGACAGGATATTTGCATCTTGGGCATGCCGCATCGGCTTTGTTTTGTGCAAAACAGGCCGGGGCACAAGGCCGTTTTCTTTTGCGGATCGAGGATATCGATCAAACCCGTGTGCGCCCGGAATTTGTTGATGCGATTTATGAAGACCTTTCTTGGCTGGGCCTAAGCTGGGAAAAGCCGGTTCGTGTTCAGTCGCAGCATTTCGATGATTATCAGATGGTGTTGGATCGGCTGGGGGATATGGGGTTGCTATATCCCTGTTTTTGTACCCGAAAAGAAATCCAGACCGAAGTCGCACGGATTGCCAATGCACCACATGGTCCGGATGGTGTGCTTTATCCCGGAACGTGTCGCCATTGCACCGTTGATGAACGTAAAGACCGCATTGCTGCGGGGGAAAGCTATGCTTTGCGTCTGGATATGACGCGCGCAATCAAACAGGCGACGGGACCGTTGTTTTGGTATGATCGCAAGGCTGGCAAACAGCACGCAACACCGGAAATCTTTGGTGACGTCGTGTTGGCGCGCAAGGAAACGCCGACCAGTTATCATCTGTCGGTCACCCATGACGATCATATACAGGCTATCAACCTGATTACACGCGGCGAAGATCTTTTCTTTGCCAGCCACCTGCATCGGCTGTTGCAGGAAATCCTTGGCTATGATGTGCCGGAATACCATCACCACGGGCTGTTAACGGGCGCCGATGGTAAACGCTTTGCCAAGCGTGACAGGGCCAAGACCCTGCGTTCTATGCGCGAAGAAGGCATTTCGCCTGATGCTATTTGCAATCAGGTCACCGGGATTTAAATTTCGCGCTATTTTCCCCGATATTCAACGATGTTAAGCCGGTCAATGGGCGTCGAGCGGACCGGTATTCGAGATTTTCTTATCGGTAGTTTGGATCGTCAGGTTGATAAATTGCGATTGGTCTGATGGCTATCGTTGCGTTCGGGTTTATGTGAAAGGCTATATTCTATCTAGAATTAAGGAGCGGGACTGCTTACCATCCAAATGGCTAATGATGCACGCCCACGGGATAAGCGTATAAAACGGCTGTAACGGAAGTACCGGATGGGGCAGTTAACGGCCAGGATGGCCAATATCGTAAAGCGGCTGCTTTTTGATCCCGGCCACGGGCATGAAGCGGTACCGGAATTGCAAAGGAAGGTCCGGGCGGATCTTCTTGACCTTGCCTATCGTAATAACTGGTCCAACATCCTTGTAAATCTGGCAGCAGGTAGTTGTCTTGCCGGGGCTTTGTGGCTGCAGGGCGAATTTTCATATTTTACGACGATTTGGATTTCTGCAATTGTCGCCATAACGGTTATCCGATTATGGGGTGGGTATCGTTATCGGGTTAAACGTCGACTTTCTGCGACTCTTGATGATCATGAATTTCGGAAATGGCTTTTGGGTTATGCCTGCGGTGTGTGTTTGGCAGGGAGCTTTTGGGCGTTATTATCGTTATTTGATTTGCCAAATTTTGGCATCGAAAGCCGATTTCTAACTTTGATGATTTTGGCCGGGTTGTCTGGCGGAGCGACGGGGATTCTGGCCCCTATTTTTCGCGTCGGACGGTTCTATCTTGCTGTGCTGTTATTGCCGGCAATCCTTACTTTGATTGCTATGCCTGAACCGCATTATGTGCTGGTGATATTGGGTTTCGTTTTTTTGATTGTGATGTTGGAGACGCATCGCAACAATCATTTGATTTTGTATCGGTCACTTGCCCTTAAGCATGAAAATGACGGGCTGGTCGATGATTTGCGCGAAAAAAACCGGATTACTGAAAACTGGAATGCCACACTTGAGGCGCGCGTTGCCAAACGGACGCGCGAACTACGTAATCTTTTGGTGCACGATACACTGACCGGATTGCTTAACCGTGATGGCATTGTGGCTTGGTTCAAAGAAGCGCAAGGGAACCATGAAAGTCAGGCTTGCGCGGTTTTGTTCATCGACCTTGATCATTTCAAACAGATCAATGACGGGCTCAGTCACGCGATTGGTGATCTGGTGTTAAAGGAAGTTGCGACGCGCCTGCGTCAATATGTTGATGACCATCATGCCGTTGGTCGCTGGGGCGGGGATGAATTCATCATGATTCTGACCGGGCGGCGTGACAATTTGCATCAATTGGTCGAACAGGCCATCACCGAAGCCAGAGAGGCGGTTAATCGCCCGATCAATATCGTAGGTCAGACATTGCATGTCGGTTTTAGCACCGGTGTTGCCTTTGGGATGGATGACAATCCGCAAATTGCCGAGCTGATCCACAGGGCCGACCTTGCGGCGGCCGAGGTTAAAAGATCGGGTCGGGGCAGTGTATATCGCTATGACAGTACGCTTTTGGTCGAACAGGAAAGGCGCCTTGCCATCAATCAGGCGCTTCGTCAGGCGATGTCAGCGAACGAGCTGTTTCTTGAGTATCAGCCGATCATCAGGGCGGCCAATGGCGATATTTCTGCGTATGAGGTCCTGCTGCGCTGGGAGAGTGCCGATCTTGGCCGGGTGGGGCCGGATGAGTTCATTCCGATTGCCGAGGAATCGGCCCTGATTGTTGATATCGGCGAATGGGTTCTGCGCGAAGCCTGTAAAACGGTTATGGGCTGGTCCGGCTTTGGCGGTGGCCCCAAGGTTGCGGTAAATGTATCGGTGCGCCAGATCGTTGTGCCGCGCTTCGCTCGTATGGTTGAGAATCTGTTACGTGAAACTGGGTTTCCTGCCGGCCGGCTGATTATTGAGGTGACAGAATCGATCTTTGAAATTCGCCGAACTCAACTCGTTTCTGAAGTTCTTGCCGATTTGCATGATTTGGGTGTTGAGATTCATATCGATGATTTCGGGACGGGGTATTCATCATTGTCGCGTCTGCATGAAATCCGGGTGGATGCCGTTAAGATCGACAAATCCTTTGTCCTGAATATGGATGTGAATGCGCGTGCCGTGATCGAAGGTGCAATCCTGATTGCCCACCGCTTCGGGCTGGTTGTGATTGCGGAAGGCGTTGAAACCTCGCAACAGCGCGATGAACTGGCCGCGATGGGGGTTGATGCCTATCAGGGCTACTTCTTTGCGCGCCCCGCAGAGGGTGTCTGTCAGGACTTGCATTGGCAAGACACCCCTCGGAGCTTTTAAATCCCCGATTATCGGTCTGGAAAACAGATGTCCAAAAGAAAAGACCCGCCGCTGCGGCAGGGCTTTTTTATTGCCAGTTTGCTGGGGCAGAACTAGCGGCTGAAATCCAGAAGAACGAGGAAGCAGACTGGAACCAGTGCCAGTGCAACGTAAATCCAGATTGATGCGCCCGGAATTCCGAAATGCGCAAGCACATAACCTGCCAGATACAGAGCAAGGCCAATCACAGCGACCAGCAGAATGCCCAAAAGGGGCAAGGATACTTTGGAATCAGTTTTCATTTTGTGCTGTGCTCCCCAAGCGTGTGCAAAATATCAATGAACGCACCCTAACACCGATTGCGCGATGGTGTTTTGATAAGGATCAATCTGTGGGGGCGGTGCATTGTCGTGTGTCTTCCATGCTTTATATATAGGGGCAATACCGAGCCTAGGATAGAATCGACAAGATTCGTTGTTTTTAAAGATCAAAACAAAACCTCGGGTATGGTCAGGCCATGGGGAAGATCGCTTGATTTTGTGCGGTTGAGATGGGAAAAGCCATACTTGCACATGGCAATATTAAGTGAATGTGCAAAACAGGGGCTTTGTCGGGCAAAAGCACGGATGAAGGCTTGACGGCATCTACTAGAGACGGTAATAACCCGGCTCCAAGCGCGGGCCTGCATGTCAGGCCAAGCGTCATTTGCAAATTATAGACCAGGAGATCAGGTCATGGCACGTCGCTGTCCGGTATCCGGCAAAGGCGTTTTGGTCGGCATGAATGTGAGCCACGCCCACAACCGCACCAAACGTCGTTTCCTTCCGAACCTTCAGCCGGCTTCGCTGCTGAGCGAAGCGCTAGGTCGTTCGGTGCGTCTGCGTCTGACCACCAATGCGATCCGCACCATCGAAAAACGTGGTGGTCTGGATGCGTATGTACTCGGCACTTCAGCTTCCAAGCTGTCGGCAGAGATGGTGAAGATCAAACGCCAGATCAGCAAAGCTGTTGAATCAAAAGCTGCCTAAGGCACGATTTTGATTTCAGAATTACGAGGGCTCGCAAACGCGGGCCTTTCGTTTTTCAGACAAGAAATTGCCCTGTTCTGGGGCTATAAAAGGGTCGCGCATCACCGATGTGCGGCCTTTTTATTTAGCGCTATTCATCTTTGAACAGGGCGAGTCGCAGGTATTTTTGCCGGTCTTGTCTGTTTGTTGGCGACTCGGCCGCAAGCGGCATTTGCGCTTTACGGATATTGGGTTATACTTTGTTCTATCAGTGATTTACGCGACCGGGTCGCAAGGTTTGATGAATCGTCACGATATGTTCATCACCCGCGATTTTTGAACCTGCTAAATAGTGGGACCGACTCGGTAAACACGGTGGAGCGGATGGTATGCATTTATCGCCCAATGCGTGTCCGGCACTTGTCCTTAACGCCGATTTCCGGCCGTTAAGCTATTTCCCGCTGTCTTTGTGGTCCTGGCAGGATACGCTTAAGGCGGTGTTTTTGGAACGTGTTGATGTTCTTTCGGAATATGACCGCGAAGTACACTCCCCATCTCTCAAAATGAAATTGCCCAGTGTCATATCGCTGAAAGAATATGTATCGCTTAAAAGCAGCCCGGCTTTCACACGGTTTAACGTTTTCCTGCGCGATCAGTTTTCTTGTCAGTATTGCGGTGATCGCCTGCCGACAAGTGATCTGACATTCGATCATGTCATTCCGCGTTCCAAGGGGGGACGTACGAACTGGTCGAACATCGTCACGGCCTGTTCGGACTGCAACCTGTTCAAAGGCAGTCGATCGATCAATGAAGCGGGACTTCGCTTGCGCAGGACGCCAGACCAGCCCAGCATGTACGAGCTTCAGACCACCGGTCGCCGCTTTCCACCAAACTATCTTCATGAAAGCTGGCGGGATTTTTTGTACTGGGATACCGAACTGGAATACGATTTTTAGGGCGATTTTGGGCTATCACAGCGCAACGAAAAAAGCCGACGGGGGGCTTATTTCCCCTCCATCGGCTTTCGTATTCAGGCATTATGTGAAGCGCAGGAGTTTACCAGTTCACATTCAGCGTCAGAAGCGCTGCCCGTCCTTCGGCATAGCCACAGGCGGTCAAAGATTGACAGCCAGCAACATATTCTTTGTCCAGAAGGTTGGTGACACTCAGGTTCAAGCCCCACTGGTCTTCGACATTATAGCCGACACTGGCATCGAAGACAGTTGCCGAGGGTACTTTGTTCTGATTGGATTCATCGGCCCAGGACGAGCCTTGATAACGCATGCCGCCGCCCATGCGGAAGCCTTCCATCACGCCTTGGCGGAATGTGTAATCCAAACCAAGCGATGCTTGCTCAGTCGGTACAATGGTCGGCGTTTTGCCAATTAGCGCCTGATTTTCTTCTTTGGTAATTTCAAGATCAAACGCTGTCAGGCTTGCGCTAAATTGAAGTTCCTCGGTGAGGTTGGCCTTGGCTTCCAGTTCGATCCCTTGCGAATTTACTTCACCGAGCTGTTTTTCTGCACCATATGAGCCGGTAACGACGTTCTGGCGTGTCAGGTCAAACAATGCAGCCGTAAATAAACCGTCAAAACTTTGCGGAACGTATTTCAGGCCTGCTTCATATTGCTGCCCGGTTTCGGGTTGGAAGGCACCGTTGCTGCTTGACCCAAGTACCGGGTTAAAGAAGCTTGCGGCGCTGACATATGGCGTTAGGCCCATGTCAAAGGTGTAGGCAAGTCCGGCGCGACCTGACCATTCACCTTCGGTTTCGCTGTAATTGTTGTTGGTTGAGATGGGGTCATCGGCATTTGTGGTGATATAGTCGTAACGGCCATTAAGGGTCGTGATCCAGCCATCAGCAAAGCGGATTTGATCCTGAGCGTACAAACCAACCTGATTAAGCACAATTGTTTGATCGAGATAGGCGGTCCGAGCAACCTGCGATGCCCCATGGGCCGGGTTAAGCGGGTCGACTACGGTACCAGAACCCGAGTATTCGACGCGGTCAATATCAAATCGTTTCAAGTCGATGCCGCCCAGTACCGTGTGATCAAGCCCGGCGGTTGCGAACTGTTTTTCAAGCTGATTGTCCAGCCCGATAGAGGTTACATCGGTGCGGTGTTCAAAGCCCCAGCGTTTCAGATTGTAATCGCTGCTGCTGACATAGGTGCCCGGATAGTAATAGATTTCGTGGATGTCTATATGGCTGAGGCGGGCGTTTTGGCGGAAAGTCAGGTCGTCGCTGATATCGTGCTCAAGCTCGTAGCCGACCATGAATTGACGTCTGATATCCTTGTCCAGACCCGGTTCAGTGAAATTGGTTTCTGGATCAATTTTGCCATAGGGAGCAGCGGTAACTGTACCGACATAGGGAAGGAAGCCCAGGCCACCGTTATGGGTTCCATCGACGAATGTAAAGCTGCTTAGGAGTGTAAGGCTGGTGTCGTCATTTGGGGTCCAAAGGAAACTTGGCGCCATGGAGCCCTGAAAGCCATCGTTATCATCAGCCTGTTCATCGCCGTTGGTCATTTGACCAGTCAGACGATAGGCGGCGACATCACTGAGACGGTCGCTGATGTCGACCCCGGTTCCCAGTTTGCCGGTTTCCGTTACGCTTAGCTGAAGCTTGTGAAGCGGTTCGTCGGTGGGGCGTTTGCTGACATAGTTTATCATGCCACCGGGATTGGTGCCGCCATAAAGGACCGATGCCGCACCGCGCAGGACCTCGATCCGTTCAAGGTTGTAGTCCTTCATCAAGAATGCACCAAAGCCGTAGCCATAGTTTTGCAGGCCATCCAGATAGGAACCGGTTTGGGTGGCGTTGAAACCGCGGATGTAAACCCAGTTGGTATCGGTGTCAGAGCCATAGGGTTGTGTGAAAACACCAGCGGTATAGCGCAACGCCTCGTCGACTTTATCGACGCCGCGATCATCCATTTCTTTACGTCCGATGACGGAAACAGACTGCGGAATTTCTTCGATCGGGGTGTCGGTTTTCGAACCGGTCGCAGATTTCTTTGCGACATATCCCTGAACCGGTGAAGTCGGAGTTTCTTCTGCGTGTTCGCCGTCGACCATAATGGGATCAACGACAACTGCCTCGTCGCTGCTTTGTGCATGTGCCTGAATCGGCAGGCCGATGCAGATCATGGCAGCAGAGCCCAGCAGGAAGGATGTAAAACGCTTCTGCGTTACATTATTCATATCCGGAAAATTCCTGTGTCGGTTGTCATGTCAACGCCGTTCACGCATGCATTTTATGCGGGCGTCTTGGTGTGACATCCGATACCACGCCAATTACGGGGCGATATTGAACTGTATTTGGTCGTATTGAACGGATTTTGGCTTAATTTCAGGCGATCTGTTCTTTGCGCCATGCTCCAGGCGTTGTACCAACGATCCGCCGGAAAACACGGGTCAGATGGGCCTGATCAGCAAAGCCGACATTGGCGGCAATTCCGGCAAGCGAAGTGTCTTTTTCACTTAGCATTTCTTTTGCCCGGTCGACACGGGCTTTCATCTGCCACTGGTTTGGTGGCATGCCGGTTGACTGGCGAAAGGCCGAGCAGAAATAAGATTGTGACAGTCCTGTCAGTTGGGCCAATTCATCCAGCCGGATGGTGCGATTGCAATTTTCTTCGATGTAATCAATGGATTTTCGCAACTGGTGCGGGGCAAGGCGACCGCGTTTGCGGGGTGGTTCGTTTTCTGGTCGCGCATCAAGCAAGGCTGTCATTAAAGCGGTGACAAGGCTTTCGCCATAAAGCTGCGGACCCGCGCTGCCTATTGCGACGTCATCGGCAATCAGTTGAACCAGTGATTTGATACGTGGATCGCAAAAGCCAATGCGCGGCGTTTCAAGCATGGTCTTGTCGATGGCATAGCCCAGCGTTTTTTCGATCTGTTCGACATCCAGATGAATGTCGAGATGGCGCAAACGGCATTTTCCGTGGATTTCCGACGAAATTTCCATCCCGGCAGGGATAAAGGACAGGCAGCCTTGTTCGGGGCATGCCGCACTTGCATTATTGCCAAGGGTTCTGACCTGAAGGCGAGCATCCCCGATGCAGTCAAGAATGGCGACAAGGCGCGGCGCACGAGAGATATAGGTGCCGCCGGCGCGCTCTGCGCATTCGACATGCCAAAGATCGGAAATTGCGGCATCCCAACGATGAAAACGAAGATCGTCAAGAAGCGTGATGCCCTCGATTTGGCTGTTCATTTGTGGATGGAATGTCATGTTCGGCATTCCTGCGGTCGTCCTTATCGGGTTTTAGTGGATCCCATAATGGAAGCGCGCAAATGCATCCCGGAATCCATGTTCGAAAATCAACTGGATACGCGGAACTATAGCGAATATTTGCATGCAAACAAGAACAATTCGCATTATCAGATGTTGGGTGTGACAGGTTTTTGCGATCGACGCAGTCTTGTGCGGGGGGGGCATATGAAAAAACCCGCCAAACGTGTGTCTGGCGGGTTTTCGGAAGGATTGGAATGTTTAGCGTTTCATCCAACGTGACGGCGCGATCAGGCAGAGGATGGTCAGAGCAGCAGAAAAGAACACATTGACCGTCGGCATGGTGATGCCAAACAAGGTCCACTCGATCTTGTCGCAGCGTACGATGGGCTGTGCCATCAACTGTGCTTTTAAATCGGCAACTGTCGCCGCCCCGCTTGTCAGGCCACCGCACATTGCAGGGCCTTCCCACCAGAGCTCCTGAACCCCGACATGATAAATGGCAATGGCAGTCCCAACAGCAAAACTTGCAGCGCATAGATAGACTAATGCGCGCGCGACCCCGGGGATGCGCAAAAGCAACAATGCAAGGATTGCCAAGCCGCCTGCGGTATAGAACGGTATGCGTTGATAGAGGCACAAAATACAGGGCAACAATTTCTGTACATATTGCGCATAGAACGCAAAGCCGATACTTCCGGCAGAAATCAGGAAAATCGCAACCGGCGGCAGGGTCGGGGCGTAATGTGCGCGAAGCAATTTGATCATCGGGCCGTTCCGTTATCGTTTTTTGGTTTCACCGATTAACGGTGATTTACCGTAATTGGCTATAATTATTCGCCGTAATTAACTGTGCGGGATCAGTTTGATGGCAACAAATCCACCGACAAGAACTACGACAAATATGGTGAAAACGAGGCCAAGCCGTTTTTCGATGAAGTCGCGAATAACCGGACCAAATTTCCAGATCAGAGCCGCAATGATAAAGAACCGCAATCCACGCGCAAGAACCGATGCCACCATGAAAACCGATGGATCAAGGGCGGTGACGCCTGACAGGATCGTAATGACCTTGTATGGGAATGGTGTAACACCGGCGATAAATACCGCCCAGGCACCCCATTCATTGTAATAGTCACGGAAAGCATCAAATTTCGCGCTGTAGCCATAAAGCTGCAAAACTGGCTGGCCGATGCTTTCAAACAGGAAGTAACCGATACCATATCCGGCGATGCCACCCAGCACCGATCCAACAAGGCAAATCAGTGCAAAGCGCCATGCCCTTGTCGGGGCGGCGACAATCATCGGGATCAGCAAGACATCCGGCGGGATCGGAAAGATCGAGCTTTCGATAAACGCGATAATGAAAAGGGCGATGCCTGCATGGCGGTGTGCCGCCAGGTTCAGGGTCCAGTCATAAAGGCTGCGCAGCACGAAAATGCCCTTTGGTTTGAGTTGTGAGGTCGAAACAACGTGGCGTAATGGTCTATTATGGGCGTGATGTAACCGCATTTGAGGAAACATCACAACGGTGTTATCCGATCCAAAGTCGGACATCCAGCGCGCGCGTGAATTATGATGCAATTTTTGCGTAAAGCCCCATTGACCGCACGAAATTTACAGCTATTATCCGCCCCCACGATGGCGGGTGCGCAACGCACCCATATATGCCTGCCCCTGTGGCGGAATTGGTAGACGCGGCAGACTCAAAATCTGTTTCTCTTTGAGAGTGGGAGTTCGATTCTCCCCGGGGGCACCATCGACTTTCCCGACATTGATATACCCTCTAGAGCTCTAAAAACATTGGATTTTTTAGAGTTCAAACAGCCCGTTTCACGGGTATAAGAAAGTCGCTGATCGAAGGCCAGTCGGACGACTAAATGTCGTGCAGCAGACTCCCCTATTTTCCAACAATCATAAGGGTTTGCGAGAAATCGCATTGAGAGTTCAAACATCTCGCCGAACGGGCGTGTTGGTTCGGGCTTTTTTGCCGCTTTTCCCAGCACTATCAGCTTCTCGCGCTCCAAGATTTCTATGCGATCCTCAAAGGCTTTCAAGGCACGAGAATTAGAAACCTCCATCATCCGGTCAACCACCTTGCCGATTTCGACTTCCAATTCGTGCGCTTTATTGCTGTAAGTTTTAGCTGCCTCCGACAACCCCGCAGCCTGAGCTTCCCATGCCTTGGTAAACATTACCTTTGCCATACCAAGAAATTGGCGCGTTGGTTGGAGAGATTTGAGCAGTTCTTCGAACCGCCCATGCAGTTTCGCCACAGGGATCGTCTTTCCACGCTCGGAACAACCTAGGTGATGACAGAAATAATAAGGATATTTCTTGTATTTGCCTGTGCTCCATCCGCCCGTCAGAGCATAGCCGCAGCACGCGCAGGAAATCGCGCCACCGCGCAATGGAAAATCCTCACTCATATTCTTGCGTGCAGGCATCACAGGCCGTCCCTTGAGGCGGTCTTGAATGCGCCAGAAGCTTTCCTTGCTGACAATACCCTCATGTTTGGCCTCTCGCATGGAGATACCCCAGCTGGGCATGGCGACATAGCCACCGTAGAGGATTTGCGTGAGCATTCGCTTGACCGTCATCTGGCGAATACGGCCATCGGGTAAATCTTTTGGAAAATGAGGTTCGGATTCAAGATAGCGAATGATTTCCGACTGAGAGGCAAAACGTCCTGATGCGAAACCTTCGAGGGCTTCACGGACGATGGAAGCAACAGGCTCATCATGCACCAGAACCTTACCGCCTCCTTTCGCGGAAACGTATTTGAGACCGACAGGCGGCACCGAGCGTATGGCGTAACCCTGCTCAAGTCTCGCCATGGCCTTTTGCTTGTTCTGGCGTCCCATTTGTTCGCGCTCAAGCTCTCCGGCGGCGGCAGAGATGATCTCGTTGAATTTGCCTTCCGGCGTATCCTCGAAATTGAAGTTGAGACATTCACGCACTGCGCCGCGCTCGCTCATGATGCGGCGAAGCTTGAGGTGGAATTCGACATCCCGTGCATAGCGTTTGAGGTCGTCGAAAATCACAACGAAGTGCTCGGAAGAACGCGCATCCATATAGGCGAGAAGCGCCACCATGCCGGGGCGTTTTATGAAATCACCACCGCCTGAGACATCGTCGGGAAACACGGCTTCGACCGTGTATCCCTTGGCCTCGGCATATTGGCGACAGCGGTATTCCTGACTGTCGAGGCCGGAACCGTCCTTTGTTTGCTTTTTGCCCGATACACGGCAATAAATCAGGGCTTTTTGCGACTTATCCATCACTGACTCCTTCCCCGTCCGAGAGAGGTTCTACTCCGCTCAGACGCACAAATTTTTCAATCAAATTGCTATGAGAAGAGTTTACCACAGCCGCCGCTGCCAAAGGTGATTGCATGCTGGAAGGGGTACGTTTTCCACAGTCTTCTTGCGCTTTCTGGATGGGATGAACACCAAACCCCAGCGCAACAAACTCGCAGATGATGTTCCAAACCAGTGCGATGTATTCAGCCTTTTCCTCGTCCGTCCAATCCGTTTCTTCAAGGAAGTGCATGAACTCTACCGCATCGAATTCGACCGAATTACGTTTAGGAACAAGAGGCTTCATGTTCCCGGTCTTGGTGTTGAATTCGGCCTTATGCTTTTGCGGAGCCATGGGGCACCTCCTTCTGTTCAAGTGTTAATCTTCGTTACTCGCCCCCTTTCCTTGTGACCGAACGAAACAAAGAAGGAATATTATCCTATTTTGCTTCATGGCTCCATGGGGTCATACGAGCGTATGCGCCCTATCGGCCACGCGTTTTCTGCTCATCAAGTGGACGTTCTTGGCGGGCTTGGTCAAAGGCGGCGCGGCGCTCGTCCCGGTCGAGAATGCGTGATTTATTGTAGGCCTGGCGCGCAAGTTCCGAGACCTTCAAAAGATCGGTTCCCGTAAAGCTATTTGTATCGCGCGGATTACCCTCTCCGTCCTCATAGGTGCGAGCGAAAGCGGTGGAGTGGAATGTGCCGTTATCGCCCTCGTTACGCCAGATAGATGCTTTAACACTACCGTCCCGAAGCGTCGCTTCGGGACGTTTCGCATTGTCTTTTTCTTGCGTCATGATTTTGTTCCTTTTCTCAGCGGTTAAAATCCCGATTTAGAACACGGACGCGCCCGCCGCTTTCGGGATCGGTACGTTCGCGGATGAAGGCAGCGCGGCGTTGTTCGCGCTCCCACGCGGCATTGAAAACTGCGCCATCAGAGCCGAAGGAGAGAGCGGGCGATGGATGCAAGGTCGGTTTTGGTTGCTCCTTTGCAATCATCTCCGAGTTGCGCGGCTCTATCACCTCGGCGTCCGCACGCTTCACTTCGTTGAAACTTTGGCGCGGCGAAATTGCCTCGATTGGCGTGGTTGATATCGACTTGGCAAAGTTGGTCATCCGATGCGGCTCCATGTTCCGTCTCGATATTGCGGGTAGTGCGCGAAAAAGCGTGGCACGGGCTCTGTGATCACAGGTCGCCACGCTGCGCCGCGCGGGGTCATGATTTGCACATGAGTATCCGGCGGAAAGAAAGGGTTCGGGTGATAGCGCCCGGCCATAAATGGCAATTCATAATAGGGAAAGCGATCCGCCAAAATGGGATGAGCAAGCTGATCGGCAAAGATAATCTGCTTGCCGGGCGGAAGACCGAGAACCTCGTCCTGTGTCATCAAAGCGCGCTGTTTGAGAGCAGGAATGTTGCTAATCCGTGTCTGATGCTGCGCATCAAAGGCGGCTTTGAACGGGTCTTGCCCCGCAAACATAGATTGCACGGCCTTACGCTTGGCATGGCGAGCGGTCTCACGGCGCTGTTCGTCGACATAGCGCAGGGTTTCGTGCCCCATACGCCGCGACAGTGCGATAGCGGTGCCATCATCGCGAATGCCGAACCAGTTTTGCAGCGCTGCCGAGGCAGGAATGATCTTTTCAGCACCGGGCGCAAGCGCCTTCATTTGTTCGGTGCTTTGCCAGAACCCCCAAGGCCGAATACCAAGCCCTGCATCGCGGGTAAACAGTTTCAGCGCCAAGGGAAACGAGCCCAAATTACCAATTTCATCCAGCACCCATGTCTGACGCGGCGCGGCGGGCGCACGCGCCTTGTAGGTGCGTGCATTAACGAAGAAGGATTTGAGGACAGGCGCCCACGCTTCAACCATGTCGCCGGGCGGCATGAGGTAAAATTGATAGGTCTGATCACTCTCGCACATCTGCGCCATGGAGGCTGTAAAAGGCGGTGAGACAGAAGCCATCAAATCAGGGTCGGACAGGCAGGAAAAGGCACGGGTAATCTCTCCGATGATACCTTTGAAACCGCCGGAACTATCATCGCGCGCCGAGGCTATTTCCTCTTCGATGCGCCGGACGAACTCAATTCTGGTTTCCTGCATTTCAAATGCAATATCGAGCCACACATCGCCGCCGATCACCAACTGATTGATTGCGCGGTAGAGAGCCGGATAGGTCAGGACACCATCGCGCAGAGTGAGCGTTATCGAAAGCGCTTCGACAATCTCCTTGCCGCGCCCCTCAAAGAACCGCCCCTGCGGGCTGCCACTTTCCGGCAGTGCGTTCTCAACGAACACTTTGGTGTCGGAAATCAACGTCGGGCTGTCTTTACGAATATGGTCGAGCGGATTTATCGTATCGCCCTGAATGCCGTGCAGTCCTTGCGGGTTCCAATAAAGGCAGAACTTACGGTCGGGCGTTTGATCGCGCGTCACGGCGGCAATCTCGCCCTTCACATCCAAAACCAGCATCGAAGGGCTATGGATGCCCCAGCAGCAATTCTGAACTATGAGTCCGGCTCCTTTGCCGCTTCTAGGCCCTGCGAAACAGGCTGCTCCACCCATGTCGGAATACCAAAGCGCGCGGCCTTGGAAAAACCCGACCAGCAGCGAATGCGGCTGACGGTCAAACAAACCCGCCCGCGCGATCTCCCCCGGCTCAGCCCACCGAGCCGAGCCGAAGGGCTGATCTGAATGATACCCGAACGATGCACTCATAACTTACACCGCAAGACTGGCGAAGCGCAGTGCGCCAAAGGTGACAATAGCCGTGATCGCATACCAAAGTGTCATACGGCTAATTGCGAAGATCACGAGACTTGTCAGTAAGAAACTGGCGGCATACATGAAACTCGCCAATTCCCGCCAGCCATAGGCCTCATAGACCAGCCGTTCGATGAACGGACCAACATAGTGAAACACATATGGCGTTCCAAGAACGGCTGCGAGCAACGCAAGGCAAATGCACAGCAAGTTCTGCCCCGGCGGGCCACCGTTGTTGCTGCCGCTGTGTGCGTTTGATGGATTGGAGTATTGTGAATTCATTGCAGAGTTCTCCCGTAAAAAGAAGAACCCCCAACGGATTATCCGCCGGGGGCTTATCGGGCTCAGTCGAAGAGCGCGGCGAGAATACTGATCACCACGGCGCCGATGAAGATAGCGCCAAAAACCGCATCCCAGTCGACTACCTTCTTGTAACGCTGACAGCGGACCGAGGAGTCACTAACAAGCTTCTTTTTCGTAAACATGGTCTCTTCCTTCCATTGATTTTTCGACAACACCTTCGTCTAAAGAGAGTTTCGTGCCTTTCTTCGCGGCTTCCCTTTCGGGTAAGAAGGACAACAAACTTCACAACGGACGCCGTGGGTTGACGGTCAGACAATGGCAGAAGAAAAATCCAAGATTCCGAACTTATAACGTTTATAATTTCGGGAAGACGATTGATCCCAAATTCAACTTTTGGCCTAACTTTATAGGAAGACAGATGGAAGAAATTTTTTCAGAACTTCAGGCCACCCTGATACGAGAACGTCTAATATTCTTGTACTCGGCACAATTTAATCGCACATCTGTTCGAGATTTACTGACAGATATCGTGTACTCGGATGCAACGTCATATGATGAAGATTGCCTAGATAACGATAGTATCGAGGAAGGTGACGAGTATGATAAATTTTCTACCTTAAAGAATGACACACTTCAGAATTTTCTTTGCCGCAAGACCCGTCGACCGAGAAACGAATTCTTGCACGAAATTTTTCTATACCTAAAGGAGAACAAATGGATCAACGATGGTGAAATTGACATGCTTGCTAATAATGATGTTTCAAAATTTCCGTTTTCTGTTTGCGCTAAAAGTGACCGGAATCAAGCTCCATTAATCATTCCGGGCGGTGATTTTTTCTTCGATAAAAAGTCTGATAATTTCCATGAAGTTCAATCCCTGTTAACCGCGCGGGTCATTCGTCAGAACCATATGGTCAGCCGCCGTAGAGTCATCATATTTGAACGAAAAGAGTCTGAAATTGCCGACGCATTTTATCTTCGCTGTCGACAAGGTAGCGGTGAAACTGACCTTACATATAATGGTTTGATTTTTTCCTTGAGTTTGAGCACGGCACTAATTCTTGAGACAGCCGATGGCGATACGTTTCCAACCTCTCAGGTTCAAAACAAGGGAGATGGAGATGCGATATATTTGCGTGATCCTCACAACGGAGAAATTAAGGCATACAACAGTTTCGAGAAATTGAGCAATAAATTGCAAAAACATATGTACTTGCGTATAATAAAATCAAATGGGAATTTCCTTTTTTCAAATATTGATAAAAAAATAAATAAACAAAACTATTTTAAAGACTACATAATGCTTGAAAATGATAATAATTTACTAAAATACGCGCAAGATGATGATGTCAACGGTATTATTAGAGCCCTACTTAATGGTGCAGATATTAATGCGTTTGACAGCAATAGTGGCTATACTGCCATGCATTGGGTGGCTCACAATTGCTCTGATGAAGCCTTTGCTGTTTTGACAATGAGGCCGGAAGAGTACGAATTCATTCGTAATGTATTTTTGCGTGACTTGTCGAAAGAGTTTGGTGACATAGATGCGATGATGGATCAACTATGTGAGATTGCATCTCAACGAGATGCTTTGCTCAAAGACAGTGATGGATACCTTCCATCCGGTCGAATAGGAGCCTTAAACATTTCGAGAAGCGACCCTGAAAACTTAGCAAAGAAAGCATTTTGGGATCGCTTGATGAGTGTTGAGTTCAAGGCGGCACAAGAGCGAGGCCAAAGCTTTTTCGATATCGTTGGGACTGGTGGGCAGCCACACTTCCCAAACCTTGAGTTTGATAACTAGCAGCCCCCTATCTAATATAGATTGAGAAACTCGCCCATGCTGCAGGCATAGAAAAATCTTCGTACCCCCCATCTCCGCAAAGCAACTTTTCAACGTTGTCATTTGAACCGGTTGCAGTGCTAATTGCCTCAATCGGAATGCACGTTGCACGTTTCGCGCCTCGCATCTGCCGCTGTATGTTGGTTAAATGAGTTGCATGTTGCTTGGCTGTTTCAAGCTCCATATTGAAGATTGGCTTAATCGTACTTTCAGCACATTCAATGGTAACCGGCCATGCGGAACCTATAACGGCAGATGCACCAGCCCACAGGAGCCCGGCTGCAAGGTTTCTTGCCTCGTCTCCTTGAAACAGAGCGTCTGCTACAGTGCTTTCGCAAGCGCCAAGCATAACAACAGGAGCGCGCAAGAGGTCAAGATTGCGTATATCAGACAGAGATAAAATGTCACCTGCTGTTAACTCCAAGCCAGAAGCTTCAGGAGTATTCTTATCGAATTGAGCATGGCAAAAGAAAGTCGCTGATGCGGATACTCTTAACTGCTTTACGACCTCCAATTTTGTTGCCTCTTTGCCACTCAAAACCAAACAGTTTGGAAAATTGCCTGACTTGAGTCTGATGTCACCGCTCGGATTTATGATGGCAAGGCGATGATCATTCTTCCGGTGGTTAGGGCGGTCGACCATCTCCGCTGGCAAGTACATATTATGAAGAACGGAATCTGAAACGGTCACAAGCCAGTTGTCATTCAAACACCACCACGCACCTTTTTCGTTTTTGATCCCGCACGCATGCAACGGCAAGTTCATAAGCGGTGCGGAGCTAACGATATGCACATGAGAGTTCTGCAAAATCCCGATTTCCAACAGAGCTTCATGGATAGCTTTGCCAATATTATGCCACAGCCACGAAAGTGCGTGTGCAACCATTTCATTCCAATCAGCCCAAGCCGAACTCTTTGCTTCAATCAACAAGGACGAGGCTTCACAGCGAAATTTGTCATAAGCGTAAATCCAGCCACTCTCACTATTCATAAATTCATCGAGCACTTGCCTCGTAAAATTGGGAAGCCGCACGAGATAAACCGAACCTTTGCGAGAAGTGTTGTCCAATATATGAAGCGCGGTGCCATTCGTCGCGACGTCTACAAAAATATTCACCCGGTTTTGGCACTCTTGGTTGATGGAAAATTTTGAAATATCAAACAAATCCGTCTCACCTTTCCGATGAACGAACTTCTCACGACCAAACTTCCAAGTAAGTGAGCGCGAGGCTTCCACAAGTTCAATACCAGAATATTTTTGCGGTTTGGCTTTATCGTCAGAAGCAATTTGTAGAGCAGCAAATGCAGCTTCACTGCCTAGTTTCTGCACGTTGGTAACGTGATGCTGAAAATCTTCAAGATCACGATTAATTCCGATAGACTGTCTCACATTCTCGAAAACTCGACTGGCTACAGCAACAACGCCTTCCCAATTTTCCCTTTTTACATAGATGTTCGATAAGAGGACGCCAGTCTCAAGGAACGTATGGTTTTTCTGGTACCGACCGCTTACATACATTCGATGAGCAATACTAATCATCCTTTCGATTGATGCATCATACCCTAAAGGCATATCCGCGCTTAGTTCACGATACTCAACCGCTTTCAAGCACCAAAGTAAGTGCTCAAGATCAATCTCAAACAAGTCAACACCATCTTCTCCACGGGCAGGAATACCTGTAAGATCAATTAAACTGTACAATCCCTTAGATATAAGCGGCCAGTCATCTCTGACTATTCCGATCTCTATCTGTGCCAATGATCGGTTGATTACACCCTGTCTACGCGCGACAGTTGATAGTTTGGAGGTTTTTTGAAGCCAGTTTTTCTCGATTGTTTCAATATCTTCTTGGATATCAACAACCAAGTCATCGTGCTTGATCGTCGAATCGAACCTAAGCCTGTGAAAATTCACCACAAGTCGAGCTGAATGCCCGAACCAAGAAAACTGTGCGTGGTCGAAAAAATCCATCTTCTTCTTTTTTTCAGCCACGAGTTTGAGAAATTTATTTGTCGACTTTAGAATCAAATTTACGTCGATCCCTAGCGAGGGCTTATTAGGTTTCTTAGCTTCAACCTCTAGTATGCACTGATAGATCCGGATACGGAAAAATAGCAGGTTCAGAAAAAGAATTAGATCGTTTTGGATGGTCTCTTTTTGGTCGTGCATAAGCTGATCAAGCTCATTAATGGCATTGAGGCATTCTCGTTGAAGCTCAAGATCATCAAAAATCCCCGCCGCAAAGGTGATAGAAGCTTTTTGAAACGCTAAAAAATGCACATAGAGGCCTTTGTCATTTAGGCTATTAAATGACTCTGCTTCTTGTTTGATTTTCTCATTAATATCACTCCACATATTTTTTGATTTTGCTTCTGCCTTGGCATACGAAAGTTCTGATAAACTTTCGGCGTAGGCTATCATCCGCACGCTTGCTTGGGTGATTTGAGCAGTTTTCTTGTATTTATTTTTGATCCCATTAGTCAGCTGAGAAAACATTTTTGCCTTCATCAAATGATACGTGAGGAGCGGATACTGCGAAATAGTCTTTAGTGATTCTGTTTCACAGTATCCTATATACTTCTATAATTGAAATTATCGGATCAATTTTATCGGTTTGCGAAATTCAAAAACCTAAGTGTGTTCTTATGGCGCGACCGCGTGGCACAAGGCCTAACGCCGAGAACCGTCGCGGCGTCATCCGCCCCCAAGCCATCAAATACCATTCAGTCAAGCACGTCATAATCCTCCCGCTTAAGGCGGCGGAACGGGCTCTATGCTGTGCTGGGGATCAGGGGCGAACGGAATGTCGGGAAACTCACACTGTTCCGCCTGCGCCTAGCCCATACGCAAGTGGTCGGCGAAGCCTGCGAGGCCACGCGCCGACTTCGAGACGACACGCCGGATTTTACGGACGAAAGCCCGCGCACTGTGCGAATGCTCCATGCTCAAATCATCCGCAGCCTTGAGCAACAGCCACTCACACGCCGCATGCCGGAGCTAAATCCGGCGCTTGCGCCCTTTGAGGATTTGACGTTTTTGGAATAAGGAGGGTAAGAAAACCACCATGAACGGTGGTCGCTATTCCGCCGGGCCGAGCACGCCGATATCGGTCAGTTTGGATAGATGGATCAAGCGCTTCATCGTATCTCTCATATCGAACGGCGTGAGCGCGAGATAGGGATCATGACCGGGCAATATCCCGGAAAGTATCTCCATAGAGGTCGCGCCGCCCTTTGAAAACTCCAATGAATCCAAGCACACCGATATGCGGTGGTCGTGGCTTTGCGTAATATCTATTCGAAAATCCGGGCGATTGAGTTTCAGGGAAAGGCTCACAAGGCGCTTCACTTGTGCATTTCCGATTTTTTTGAATATGAAATCCCGAAGGGGGTAGCATATAAATATTCGCGCTAAAAAACGGAGGTTTTTCGCCCGCTCCGATGGTTTTTGTTTCAGCACGACCTTTAAAAGAGATTTGAAACCGCCGTAATTCTCCAAGGCTTCGGTACCAAGCGAAACGTTTGATGAACCATCTTGATCCGGCTTCTGCTTTGTTGCGGTACTCGCGCTACCTTTCCAGAAACGCATGGGCGATTCAACATTGCCCGCGCCACTGCTTTTTATAATTCTTCCGTTTTGAATATCTACGACATTATCCATATGCGCCCCCATAAGCTCAATTATTTAATAATGAAGTAAAAACCTTAATAAATGGCGAATACTATCCAGTAACATTAATAGAAAACCGTAACCATCTGTAAGTATTTCGAGTTTGTCTTAAATGATACGTAAAGTTCACGATGTTTTATATCATTTATTGTATTATTTGTTGGTATGAAAATAAAAGAATACAGAGAAACAAGAATAATCATTTTACACAAAGTTAATGCTGTTGATGTATTATGTAAATAAATATAAGGGGTAAAGGTCGAAGTCTAAACGAACAGTTCTTATGTGTGTTACAGGCAATCGGTTCTTTGAACAGGGCAAATGAGTATATCGGAAGAATTCAAACATCATGCAGGAGAAACGTATTCGGCGGAGCCCACAGGTATGGATATTGGCGCAGCGTCCGAAAGCGTACTGCACGGTGATATCATATTTGCTGAAACGGATGAGAATAACGCTCGTACCGATCTGAGCCCGCAGGAACTCCGCGATTTCGCGCTCAAGCTTGGAAAGATTGAGGATAACGATGAGATGTTGGCCGCTGCGGCGGGGCTACTGCCCTCCCGCATAATGTCCGGTTATTTTGCGCATTTAGACGACCGTTTGAGACAGACACGCCAAGACAGCGCTAAAGCGCGTGCCAATGCACATTATATGGCGCTGCTACAGACGCAATTGGATGGTTTGGAAGCCGACATCAAGATACTGAATAATGAAATCAACGACATTTTGCAGCGCTCTTTGTCGCAGGAGAATATGGACTATCTTGCGAACATCAGAGACCCAGAAAGAAAGGCGCAGGAAGAGATGCGCTTAATGCGCAAAGGGTTGGAGAGCGGAAAGATAACGCAAGAGACGTTCAATGAATTTGAAGAATTCTGGGACACCCGAACAACTAAAATGGCCAATCATAACTATGTTGAAAATATAATGAAGAACGGCTCAGCGGAGGAGCGTCACACTATCGCTAGCACCGCAGATATCAATGCTGTTCGTGAAGGGCGAGCGGTACTTGAGGACATAGAAAAACAAGAAGTTGAAGATACTTTAGAGCACAGAGATGATACAGGAAATGCCGTCCAGCAAAACGACAACACAAGTAATTTTGGTTTGTCAGGACTAAGTTTTGATGATGCATTTGGAGCGCCGTCTGGTTCTTTCTCTACAGCCCACGGTTTGGGTGAGGATAACCCTTTACGTGGTAACGCCCCGCCCATGCGGCTGGAATTTGAAACAGCCTCCGCGCAAACAGACATCGTTAAGCCCGATGCTAAGGTAGAGCTTTCTACCGAACAGGATTTAAGTGCGGTGACGCCTGCTAATAATTTAGGGTGATGGCTATTGCGGTTGCGTGTTCAGGGCAACCGTTTCCGGTAACCATGCGCCCCGATGATGCGCGAGCACCTGCGAAAGCTCTGTTTTAAGGTTGCCCACATTGACTGTGAAATCGTACCCCTTCACATAGAAGGTCAGGTCGGTCGCGGTGCCGCGTGACTGATTAATGCGATACTCAACCGGAATGTCACGACTGGCAAAAGCGCCTTTCAGCCAGTCGCCTAAATCCTGTCCTTGTTCAATTGTTGTGTCGGCCTGCAAATTAATAAAAATGCCTATGCCACGTGAATTAGGGTCTCTGGAATACGCGGCCATGTCATCCCGCCCCTGAACTGCGTCCAAGCCGCGTTCGCCGGGGGTGGTTGCTTGTTCATTAGTGATCGTCTCTGACGTTGCGGCCTTGGCCTCACCTGCCTCGGCGGCTTGGTCAAGCGGTAAAGAAGCCAGAGCAATACCGCCAGCTCCGGCCATCATGCTGCGTAAAACATTGCGGCGGGACATCCCGTTATCCGGCTGGCTTTCTTTTCCAAATATGTTTTTTAAAACCTTCATTGTCTTTTCGATTAAATAATCGACTCTCAAATGCATTAAATATGCGTATTTTATACGCCATTTAGACAGATTTGTCCAGTTTTTTGAAACATTGCTTAAATAATAGACTCTTGTATTGAAATTATATATTGATTCTGTGTTGTTTAATTTCATAGACATAATTGATGATTATTGTCTAAAATAGATATTGGTATGGGATTGTATAATTACAACTTGAAAAATAGCAGATTATCGCCGATCCTAGCGTTCGGCCTTTTGCCAAATTGGCTCTCACAGCGATATTTCGGGCGCGAGACAAAAAGGATCGTTTTTGTCCCGCTTAAGCGAGGTGAGATATGAGTGCTTGGTCTCTGATAAACTGTCCTGGCCGTAAAATCGGCTATGCCCGCGTCAGCACCAAAGACCAAAAGCTACGCATGCAGCGCGATGCGTTGGAGGCTGCGGGATGTGACGCAACATTCGAGGATCACGGCGTCTCTGGCGCAAAGGGCTCACGCCCCGGCCTTGATGCGATGCTAGAGGGGCTCTCCTCCGGCGATAGTGTCGTGGTATTCAAGCTGGATCGGCTGGGACGCTCTGTCCTGCATTTGGCTGATTTATTGGTGAGATTTGAGCACGAAGGCGTGCATTTCGTCTCCCTTTCCGAAGGGATCAACACGACCACGCCGGGCGGCAAGCTCGTCTTCCATATTTTCAGCGCCATGGCCGAATTCCAACGCGAAATCATCATCGAGAATACCTGTGCTGGAATTGATGCCGCAAAGCAGCGCGGTGTGACTTTGGGGCGGCCAAGGG
>NZ_JFKB01000008.1 GCF_002115745.1 Thalassospira alkalitolerans | reverse complement strand
AATGTTGTCAATGAATGTAAACAACACCTAGCGATGGCGCTTTGATCTTGGGCCGCTAATGGGCTTGGGATATGACGTAATCGGAATTGAAATTTAAGACAAACATGCAAGGTGCTCTGGTGATCAGGGCACCTTTTTTTATGTCGAAAATGGTGTGTTCGAAAATATAGGATGATTGACATTGCCTTTCTTGAGGTGCCTCAATGTTGCACTGCATTCAATTTGATAACGTATTTTTTGCCATAATTCAGAATGCTGTCCTTATCTGTGGCGCAGGCTGGTCTGTTTGGGCCGATTTTGTCGGCTGGGGTTTGCGCGCAATGGAATGGCGACCTATTTCCAAATTTCCAAGGCCAGTTGCCCTGTGACTGAATATTATCGGGCGATGGTCGGTTTTTGTCGTGCAGGAGTTGATGATGCCAGATACGCCGAAAATTGATGTGCCTGAAAAGGGTGCCGCCCCATCAAGCGCCAAACCGACAGGCCGGAAGCGGACACCAAAGCCACGCACCAAAAGGACGGCATCGAAAACGGTGGCAGCAAATGCCAATGACAAAACACCGCATATGCATGTAACCGAGCCGGTGCCGGCCCCGTTTGATCCACCAGCGCCGGGTCATTACACCTATCAGGCCATTGATCAGGCCTTTAAGGCCAATATGGCCCGGCTGACCAATGGCATATCGCCCGCCGGGCTTGTTGAAATTCAGGTTCAGTGGCTTGGCCATTTGTTGATGTCGCCGGGCAAGCAGATGGAATTGGTTGAAAAGGCGCAGCGCAAGCTGGTCCGTTTGATGTGTCATGCGATGCATGCCGGGCCGGGTGCCGATCCGTGTATTGAACCCTTGCCGATTGACAAACGATTTGCATCGCCCGGATGGCAGCAATGGCCGTTTAATATGATGTATCAGTCGTTTTTATTGACCCAACAATGGTGGCACAATGCGACGACCGATATTGATGGGGTATCAGACGCGGATGAAAAGGTGATTTCCTTTATCGTGCGCCAGATGCTTGATCATATGGCCCCATCCAATTTCATCGCCACCAATCCCGATATTCTCAAAGCCACGGTCGAACAGGGGGGGGCGAACCTTTTGACCGGGATCGAACATCTGATCGAAGACGTGCAGCACACCTTGGCGGGCAAAAAACCGGTTGGGACAGAGAATTTTCAGGTGGGTCGCGACGTTGCGATCACGCCGGGCAAGGTTGTCTATCGCAATCATCTGATCGAGCTGATCCAATATAGTCCGACCACCGATGATGTTTATCCCGAACCGATCCTGATCGTCCCCGCCTGGATCATGAAATATTATATCCTTGATCTTTCGCCGCATAATTCGCTGGTGAAATATCTGGTCGATCAGGGACATACCGTTTTCATGGTGTCATGGCGCAATCCAACATCCGAGGATCGCAACCTTGGCATGGAAGATTACCGCAAGATGGGGATCATGGATGCGATTGACGCTGTATCTGCGATTATCCCCGATCAGAAAATACATTCGGCGGGCTATTGCCTTGGCGGGACGCTGTTGTCGATTGCGGCATCTGCGATGGCACGTGATGGCGATGACCGGCTTGCCAGCATGACCCATCTTGCGACCCAGGTTGATTTTACCGAAGCCGGGGAATTGATGCTTTTCATTAGCGAAAGCGAGGTTTCATATCTTGAAAGCATGATGTGGGATCAGGGCTTTTTGGATGGATACCAGATGGCCGGGGCTTTCCAGATATTGCGCTCCAACGATTTGATCTGGTCACGCTTGGCCAATGAATATCTGTTGGGCGAACGTCAGGAAATGAACGACCTGATGGCATGGAATGCCGATCTGACCCGCATGCCGTATCGGATGCATTCGGAATATCTTCGCGGGTTGTTTCTTGAAAATAATCTTTCTGCAGGTCGCTATATGGCCAATGATCTTCCGGTTAATCTGGCCGATATCCGGGTGCCAATTTTCAGTGTCGGCACAGTGCGCGATCACGTCGCCCCATGGCGATCCGTTTATAAGCTGACCATGCACCCGGCAACAGAGGTGACCTTTGTTCTGACCAGCGGTGGTCACAATGCCGGTATTGTGTCTGAACCCGGACACCCCCATCGTTCCTATCAGATGTCGACAAAGAAAGTCGGCGATCATTATCTTGATCCGGATCGTTGGCAACAATCAGCACCGATGCAGGATGGCTCGTGGTGGCCTGCGTGGCAGACCTGGCTGGTGGGGTATTCCGGGGACAAGGTACCTGCCCGGACGCCCGCAAATACAAAGGCGGGATATCCCGCACTATGTGATGCGCCGGGAACCTATGTGTTGCAAAACTGATGGCGATGAAACCTGTCAATCGCGAGGATATGTAATTGACGTGCCGGAAGGGGCTGACTACTAATCCCCAAGTGCATTTTTTCGGGGTATGTTGATGAGTCACGGTCGCAAGATTTCTGTCATCGGTTTGGGATATGTCGGTCTGCCGGTCGCGGTGGCCTTTGGGACCGAAATTGGCCGGACAGTGGCTTTTGATATCAACAAGGCGCGAATTGCGCAGCTTAAGGCCGGGCATGATGCCACGGGTGAAGTTGATGATCATGAACTGGCTGCGGCTGATTTGCTTTTAAGTGACGATCCGCAAGACCTGCGCTTGGCCGATTTTCATATTGTTACCGTGCCAACCCCGATTGATAAATCAAACCGTCCGGATTTGTCGCCGCTGCGCTCGGCCTCGAAAACTGTCGGCGCGATCTTGAAAAAGGGTGATATCGTCGTTTATGAAAGCACCGTCTATCCCGGTGCGACCGAAGAAGAATGCGTGCCGATCCTTGAAACGCTTTCGGGGCTGAAAGCCGGGATCGATTTTACGGTGGGCTATTCACCGGAACGTATCAATCCGGGCGACCGTGAGCATCGCTTTACGACGATTACCAAGGTTGTGTCGGGTCAGACGCCCGAAACGCTTGAAATTGTTGCTGCGGTTTATGGTTCTGTCGTTAAGGCCGGTATTCATAAGGCCCCGACAATTAAAGCCGCCGAGGCCGCCAAGGTGATTGAAAACACCCAGCGCGATTTGAACATCGCCCTGATGAACGAATTGTCGCTGATCTTTGACCGGGCCGGGATTGATACCCGCGATGTATTGGACGCGGCAGGCACCAAATGGAATTTCCTGCGCTTTACGCCGGGTCTTGTCGGCGGGCATTGCATCGGGGTTGATCCCTATTACCTGACCCATAAATCCGAAGAACTTGGTTATTACCCGCAGGTGGTTTTGGCCGGTCGCCGGGTGAATGATGGCATGGGCGAAGTGGTTGCCAACAAGGTGATCCGTGCCCTGCTGCGTGAAGGGGCCACCAAGAACCCGATTGTGACGGTATTGGGCCTGACGTTTAAGGAAGATGTGCCTGATATCCGCAATACCCGCGTGATCGATATTATCCGCGAACTTGAAGACGCCGGAATCACGGTCCAAGTTCAAGATCAGTATGCCGAAGTCGACGAAGTGGCTCATGAATTTGATGGTCTGAAACTGTTTGGTGATGATGATTTGAAACCGGCCGATGCAGTTGTTTTGGCGGTTTCGCATAAGGAATATGTCACCAAGGGCTGGCCGCTGATTCAGGGGTTGTTGAAAGACGGCAAGGGCTTTGTCGCCGATGTTCGCGCAATCTTGCCGCGGGATGAAGTCCCGGTTGGCATTGATCTTTGGCGTTTATAGGACCTGAAATTTTCAGTCCTGATAAAGGTTAAGCGCGCGCTGTTTCTTTTTCGTCAGGCCAAGGGCAACGATCTTGTGTGATGTCTGCAAATGATCGCGCAGACCGTCATCAGAAAGCCCGGGTTTGTCGTAATGCTGAATCCACTTCATGCCGCGTGACGCAAGATAGGGGGCAGGCCGCAGGCCGGGCTGCTCCTTTAAGACCTCATAACCAATTTCGGATGTTTTAAAGGTAATCCCCATCGTATTGCCCTTGGTCCAGCCGCCAATGGCAAAAACCTTATCCCCGACTTTCCAGACATCGGCACCGCCCCATTGCACAACATGGGTGGTTACCGGAAGTGACCGACAAAAATCGTTAAACTCGTCACGCGTCATGGGGGGCACTTTCGTTGCGGTTAAGCCGGGCGATTATCTTGGACCGGCATTATGTCCCGGATCAAGAAACAATCTCGGTGATTAAATCCTGCAATTCGCGGGCGAAACGATCCTTGCCGAAATTGGCTTTGCAATATGTCCGGGCGGCTTTTGTCATTGCGGCATTTTGTGTTGGATTGGTCATTGCATCTTCGATCAGGCGCGTCAAAATTTCCGGGTTTTGCGTCGGACAAATACGTCCGGTTTTGCCATTGATGATGATATCGCCAAGTGTGCCGACAGAACTGCAAATCACCGGAATTCCCGCCGCCATGGCTTCGAGCACCACAAGCGGCTGTGCTTCATTGGCATAACGCGACGGAAAAACAAACAGATCCGCCGTTGCAAGCAGTTCGGAACGGGCATCGGTATTGGCAAAGCCATGCCAGATCACATGATCGTTGATCCCGGCTTGTTTGGTCATGTGCATCAGATCGGTTTCCGACAGATCACCTTCGCTGCCAGCGATGTCGAGGATGAAATCAATGCCGCGCTGTTTAAGGATGGCACAAGCGGCGACAACATCATCAATGCCTTTGGCGCGAAACAAGTTGGAAAGATAAAGCAGGCGCAATGTGTTGTGGTTGGTTTTGCAGCGTTTAACGGCAAAGGCTGCATCGGGCAGGCAATTGGCGATGATGGTTGTTTGGCAATCAAGCCCATCAAGTTCCGGTAGCAATGCCTTGCCCAGAACAATGGCCGCCTGACCGGTAAAGACCCGGCGTTGTAACCAGCCGGTAACGGCATTACGACGACCGTTTGCAAGACCGCGACCATGCAGATGCACAATGGCCGGAACACCAAAAATTCGAGCCGTTACGACATAAAGACAATCGCGGTAAAACGCCCCGCCAGATGGGGAAAAACAGATGTAAAGCGCATCAGGGCTGCGCATTAGGCAAACAATTAGGCGGAGCCATAGCCCCAGTGCAAGGGCGAGTTTGCCAAGCGTGAATTTGGCAATGTCGCGGGGGTGCTTGGCAAAGCGCATTTCAAGCAATGTCACATGGCAGGTTTGTTCAAGGGCCGTGATGGCATGGGCATTCATCGCCGCCGCCCCATGCAGGGGCGGGGGCAGTTGAACCATGGCGATGATGCGGGGGCGTTGGGTCATAATCGGCTTCCAAGGGTGCGTTTCATATCGTAAATCCGCATCCATGTCGGGGGCGCAATTTGGGCGCGATGGCGGTTCAAAACAGATTGCAGGGTTTGATGATATTGCCGTATTGAAATGCCTGCAAAATGGCGCGTGGCGGGATCAAGGTTGCGGGTGATCAGGGCTTGATTGCTGTGCCAGATGGATGCCTTTGCCCGGCAGACGGCGCGGAGATAGAAATCAAGATCGATACAGCAATCAAGATCGGGATCATATCCACCCGCCCGGTCCCAGATATTGCGATGAAACATCAGCGATGAATGATGCAATGGGTTGCTGCGATAAAGCCGTTTGGCAGGGATTTTGTGCCAGTCTGAATGCGCAGATGCGCGGTCGCTTTGGGCCGTTGTGAAGGCAAGGGTATCAGGGTGCGTATTCAGGAATTTCCCTTGTACATTCAAGCGGTTCGGATGGGAAAGATCATCAATATCCTGAATGGCAACAAACGCCGTTTGTGCCTGTGATATCGCAAGATTAAGCGCCGCACCGCGCCCGATTTTGCCACTTTGGATCAATTTGATCCGGGGGGTGACGGCAAGGGTATCGGGCCGTTTGACGGGGTGGGCAGAGCCATCATCGACAATCACCACTTGATCGCCGGGGCGCAGAATAGCGTTGATATTTGCGAAATATTGCGTGTGGAAGTCTTGGCCATCGCGAGTGGTGGTGATGATTGTGATGGCGTCTGGATTTGGTGGGGTCATTTGGGTCCCCAGACAATGCGAAGCAGGGCTGTGGCATGCCCGGTGACAAAGAAGGTTCGGACCGGGCCGGTGACGGCGAATCGGGTTTTTTCTGTGATTTTTATGGGGTAATTGGCGATAAAACGGGCATTTATGCCCGGAAATTCGACCTGGGTCGGGTTATTATGTACGTACATAATGTTGTTTGGCACCAATAATCGAAATAACTGCAACCCGGTTGCATCCGACACATTAAAACGATCACGAATGATGATTTCATCGCGATTGAAGGTGATGTCGCGCTGGCCTGTTTGGCCCGCCAGCGAGAAGGTTATTTGAACCGTGTTTGCCGTTTTGGTTCCGGCGATGAAACGCGCATAGGTGTTTCTGTCTGGAAAGGCCGGAAGCGGTTGGGATTTTGGGCCATAGAGGCTGGCAAAATCTTCCTCGCCGCCGGTGGGGGGCAGCAGGATATGTCCGTTCGTCACCAAGACCGGGGCCGGGGTGATGTCAAAGCCGGTTTTGCCACTCAGGCACATTCGGGCGTTGTAAGCCGTGGTATCTTTGATAAACAAGGACTTGGGCAGTTTTGCAGGTTTCTGGTGTTTGGCATCTGCAGCCGGTTTGGCCATGGCTGATCGCATTAACCAGAACCCGGCAAAGGCCAGATAATCGTAATGGCGGTTATAGCTGTACCAGCCCGGTGTTGCCGGATTGGCCGGGCCGGGATCATCGGCAAGCGGTCCGGGGGCCAGCAGGTTAAGCGGTAAAGCCCCATGCATCAGGAAGGTTTGCTCAAGATAAAACAGGATGGTTTCGGCTTGGCGCAGATGGCCGTGCGATAACAGGGCATAAAGGGCTGTTACGGTGCCAAAGCTTTGCCCGGCACCACGGCCCAGCAGATTTGGCATGCCGTTCGGGGTGCAAAGCTGGGTGATCAGGTTACTTGCCTGTGCGCTGATTTTACGCTGGGCCGGGTTGGGGTTATCGCATAAGAGGGCCGCGCAAAAGGCGTGGTATTGCGCCGAAAAACAGCCCGGTCTGTCCATGAAGGCGGGGGCGCGCCAAAAGCGTGCCCGGATATAAAGCCAATCGAGTTTCGCCCGCCATTTATGCCAAATGGATCCATTTTGGCGGGTTTGCAGGCCAAGAATGCGCCAATTGGCGACATTTGGCGATTGATACGGCGCGTTTCGCAGAATTTCGGCGCGGGTTTGGCGGGAAATGTCGGGAGCGTGATCCAGCGCATAGTCGATAAATTCGCGGTGGTATCGGGCATCATGGGGGTCGGTTTTAAGGGCTGTTATCGCCGCTATATTATTTGAAACATAGCGGGAAGGATCGAGGTTTTGCCAAAGGGCAAGCGCAAAGGCCTTGGCGTAGAAGCTGTGTTGCGGGAAGTCGCCATTGTCGCATTGCTGCGTTGCCAGTTGATCGGCAATCAGATGGGCAAGGCGCAGGCAGCGTTTTTGTAAATCGGTTGGGGTCACTGAAAGTGGCATGTGACCCCCAACTTTAAAACCTGACCGGCACGGAGGCGGTTTAGCGGCACGGCCTGAATTTCCGGGCAGTGTCGCCCGAGACGTTCACGCAGACGCCACAACAGGCGTTTGCCGCCGTGGCAATTCCAGATCAACCGCGCCAGCCAATCGGGGGCGGCAGATGTGAAAAACCGGTTGGCCCAGCGCAGCCAGATGTGATCCACCGGATCAACGGGCAATAAACGCGCATGAATGATCCAGCAATCGCCGCGATCACGCAGATAAAGATAGGGGGCAAATCGCCCGGCCCCATCGACCTTATCAATGGTGACGGTAATTGTGGTGCCGTTTTCGCCCCGTAGTTTGGCGGTTGTGACCGGATGCAGGCGGTATCGGTCGCTATCGGTATGGCGATACCGCTGCCCGGCGATTTCACCGGCGATGATGGCGGATTTGTTAAACACCAAACGGATGACGGCATCTTGTAAAATGCCATCGGTGATGGCGGTCAGTTTGGCGCGAATGCGGATGGTGTTGTGAGATTGCCGGGTGGTTTGATAGCGCAGATGCCAGTGACCTTCGGCAAGGTGCCAATCATCATCGGATCGGGTGGCATTTCGGCAGGTTTGGCTTAGCGTGACAAAAGACTGCCGGTCCGAACATTCAAACCCCCAATCCCCAAACATAATGTCGCCAAAATGGCCGCTGATCAGGCGGTTGTTTTGAATGGTGCTGTGAAGTTTAATCATGCGGATTGTCCCCGCCATTGCGGGACAAAATGGCAGGCAGCAAGAAAGATCAGGCAAAACCCGAACCGCATTTGCATAACGATCAACGTATTTTCGGCCGTGCCAAATACCGGTAACATCACACCTGATAGGATCAGCACGATCAGACAAATCCAACCGGGAAACAGGCGATTGTCGATTTCCTGCGAGATTAAGATATGGCGGGCCAAGATTGCCAAAAGGAAGGGCCAGGGGGCTCCGATGCGCAGCAGATCGGGCAATCCGGCGGGCGGTGCATCAAAGATCAAATGCGCGATGGTATCGGGTGATAAAAACAGTATTGCGGTAATCGCCAGTGCCGGGGCCATCAGCCAAAAATCGCGCAATAATCCGCTTTGCCGTTTGGCAAACAAGGCGGCAGACAGACTGGCGATCATGGCGGCAGCGATCAGGAAAACCCGTTGGGCAAGTATCAGGTTGGCCTGTTCGTTTTGACCAAGCTTTTCGCCGAGCAAGACGAAATCAAGATTGGGCAGCGCCCCGGCGAGCAGGGTAAAGCCGATCAGGTTGACGGCCCGGTAACGGTTGATTGCGATAGGTTCAGGCTTTGCCAGAGGCAGCCGGTTGTTAGGGGGGCTTGCTGTGGGATGGAATGCAAGGATGCCCGCCGTAAGCAGGCTTGCCAGCGATATGGTCGGGGCGATGGCAAATAAGGCGAAGCTGTTGCCGGTTATCATTGCGATTAGCGCGGTGGCAATCCCGGCCAATTGTCCGAAGACGGCAATCAGCGCTATTTTGCCAAGCTGACCACACCCGGAGATAATCCAGTCCGGGGCAAGGGCGGCGGCAATGGGCATCAAAAGAACCGGCGAAAATCCGATATCGGTAAGGGTGAGGGCGGTTGTGATACCGACACCGGCAATCATGAGGCGCAAGAGGATTATTTGAGTGCTCGTGCGGAATTGATGGCCCTGATAGAGCCGGATCAAAAGCGGGCCGCATCCGGCCTGCGTAGCGGTGACGACAAGGCCGATGGTGGCAAGGGTGGTGAAATAATCGGCCAGTTGATCGGGCTTAAAATGATGGCCGATCACAAGCAGGATGATCATACCACCAAGGCGCGAGACAAAATTGGCCGCCAGAAGCCATAGCGGATACAACGCAGAAAGCTTTGGCAAAAAACTATCCATGACGGGTCAGAACCTTTTCATAGGCGGCTTCAACCCGGGTGCCGTAATCATCGGCGATATCATGGGCAATTACCTGTCGTGCGGCCCTGCCAAGGGTGGTGCGTTTGACCGGATCAGCATGGAGGTCGGTGATGGCGTTTATCAGGGCTTCGCTGTCCCGTGGCGGGATCAGGATACCGTTTTGATTATGGGTGATCGGGCTTCCGGCGTCGGGGGTGGTGATCACCGCACAACTTGCCGCCATGGCTTCGAGCACGGCAAGGCTGCTGCCTTCTGACAGGCTTGGAAAGACAAAGATGTCCGCGCTGAGCAGATGATCGGGAAGATGTTTGTGCGCCACCGGCCCCTGCCAGACGCAGCCCGGCGGCAGTTTGGCCAGATAGGCCAAGGCGCAGGGATGGGCCGGTCCGACAAGCGACAGGGTAATGGCCGGGCCAAGGCGATGGCGCAAAACCCGGAAGGCCTCGATCAAAATGCGGATGCCTTTGGCAATTGCGATATTGCCGACATAAAGCAGATGGGTTGTGCCGTCATCAGACGTTGCCGACGGGCCGTGATCATATGCCAAAAGCGGGTCGCATAGGGATGATGTGAACGGGACAAGGTGAATGCGCGAGGCATTTATGCCGCAATCGACAAGCCCGGCGGCAACCGCATCGGATGGCGCGAAAATGCCATCGGCAAAGCGGGCTTCGGCCATGCGCCGACGGGCCAGAAGGTTTGAAATTTCGCGATAGCGCAGGCCGTGATGGTGGTATTCGTCGGCAAGTTGTTTTTTGCGGATGGGGGCAAGTTGGCCGGTGACATCGGATATGATGGCCATGCCCTTGGCCCGGGCACGTCGCATGGCAGGCAGGCTGTAATTTCCCTGTCCGTGCAGGATTTTGGCATCGGGCATATGTGTTGCCGCCAGCCATGACAGGGGCAAATCGGAGTAAAGATTGCGGGCCGGAAGATGAAGTTTTTGCGCGGTCTTGCCCAACAGATCGGGTAAAAGATGGCGACCGGGAATGGAGGCCAGAATGGGGTCAACCTTGCGCGCCGGGGGCGTGATCAGGCCGTGGCCGTTATGACGCCAGAAACTGTCCCATCGGGCCAAACGGTTATTGCGGGTCAGATGGGTGGCCAGAATGCGAAATTGATCAATACGGCCAATCATCCAGACGGGAACATTGGCGGGGGCTTTGACGGCCATCATAGATGTCCTATCGATTGGGTCGCCATCTGGCAGGCTTGCCAGAGGGTATTGGCGTGATGATCGGGCGTGTTGTGGCGGATGGATGCGTGTTGGGATTTTTGGGTTGTTTGCCAAAGGTCGTGATCGCGTAGCAGCCTTGTGCAGGTCTTGACCCAGATATCGAGTTGATCGGGTTGCCCCGGTTGATCAAGCGGCAGTATTTCCGACGGGGCCAGAACATCGCGCGCCCCGCCAAGCTGATCACTGGCAAGGACGACCGTACCGCATGAAATGGCTTCGATGGCGGTGATGCCATAGGCGTCATTGTTACTTGGCAGCAGGCAAAGTTTGGCGTGTTGGTAATGGGGGGGCAGTTCGGCGGGGGGGATATGCCCCAAAAGGTCGGTGATCCCGGTCAGGCCATATTGGTCAAGCGTTTGCCCAATGGCGTTTTGGTGATCGGCACCGATAATCCGGATGGCATTAATCGTGCCGGCACAGTGCAGGTCACGCGCAATTGCCAGAAAGTGATCAAAGCCCTTGGATCGGGTGGGGCGCCCGCACCAGATCAGGTCGATGGGGCGATTAATCAGGCTTGATATTTGTTTGGGCGGTGGAAATGATGGCGGGATGGGGGCGATCAGAATGTTCTGGTCCGCGATGCCAAAGCGGGCAAACCAGTCACGCCCGTTTTGCCCGGCGGCGATAAAGCTTTTGGCCTGTGTGATCATTTTCGAACGAATGCATCGCCGGATCGGGTTTTGATAATGCCGGTCTGATTGCGCCCAGCCATCAAATTGCACCACCGTCGGGATGGTGTGGCGACGGGCATACCGATGGGCGCAATATTGTGCCGGGCCAAAACCGGCCAGAATAAGGACATCCGGGCATAGATCATCAAGGGCGCGGTCCAGACCAAAATTGATCGCGATGCTGCGGTTTTCGCCAAGCGGAATTTTAATTCCCGGCAGAATGATTTGGCGAAATTTCCCGGTCAGGATCGGCCAGTCGCGCTGTGGCTCGTGATGATGGGTGCATATGACGCGAAAATCACCGCCCTTGGCACAGGAAAGGCTGGCCAACATGCCATAGGCGCGTTGCCGATAGGGCGGAACGATATTCGTAATCAGAACAATCTTCACGCGCACAATCACCATTTGGTGTTTATCTTGATGATAAAACAATCATAAGTTACTTTGGATTTCAATGCTTTGTCAGATGGCCGCCGGATCGCAATGATTGGCCGCCATCGCGGGGGCAGGCATTGGCGAGGCCCAACAAGGGTGGGCCAGACAAAGGTGGGGACGGGGATGACCACCGACCAACGGGATTTTTTCGGTTTGCCGCTTGATCTGCGTCGGCAGGATCAACTGGCTAACGACATTTGCAAGCGGATCGAGGGCGGGGGGTGTTTTCATCATCTGTCGTTAAATGCCGTCAAGCTTGTCCTTGCCCGACGCAATCCGAAATTGCGCGATGCGTTATGCGCGGTTGATTGCGTATCGGCCGATGGCATGGGCGTGGTTTGGACGGCCCGGCTTATGGGGGTTGCCGTATCGGAACGGGTGACCGGGATCGATTTGATGGATTGCCTTTTGACCCGTTTTAGCCAAACCCGGCATTCGGTTTTCCTGCTTGGTGCGCGGGACGATGTTATTGACCGTTTGAAAGACCGATTGGTGGTTGATTACCCCGGTTTGGTGATTGCCGGTGCCCATCATGGATATGATCCCGATGATGCAAGGCTTGCCGATAGTGTGCGGGCAAGTGGCGCGGATGCGGTTTTTGTTGCCCTGCCCAGTCCGCGCAAGGATGTGTTTGTGCGTGATTATGGCCAACAAACCGGATGCAGGTTTGTCATGGCGGTGGGGGGCGCATTTGATGTGATGGTCGGTGATATCGCGCGCGCCCCGAAAATCTGGCAGCGATGCGGGATGGAATTTGCTTGGCGTATCCTTGCCGCGCCGCGCGTGATGGCCCCGCGTTATGCACGCGGGCTTTGGGCGTTCGCCGGTTTGGCTGTGCCCGAAATTCTGCGCTGGCAATCGCGACGGTTTATGCGTGTGGTTGGCATGTTGCTGGTTTTGGTCATGGTGTTTTCGATGATGCCGGGCCGGGTGGATGCGCAAAATCAGATGGTTGTTTCGGCGGTGGATCGTGACATGGCCGATCAAAGGGCAAAGGCCCTGATGGGCTTTTTAGCCGAGGATTTGCGCGATCCGGCAAAGACCGATGGGCAAAGTACCATTGATGCCTTGGTGGCGCGGCTGGTTGGGTTTTCCGCGGATGCAACGGGGCGCGAGACGGCACCAGAAGACAGGGTGATTGCCGTCGATGATTTTCGGCTTTTGTTTCTTGTTCTGGATCGGTTGTTGTCGCTTGCCCAATTGGTCGCGCCGGGCGGAACGGGGAGCTTTTTATTGGAACTTGTGGTGATGAAGGCCGCCCTTCGCCTGGTGGAATTGCATCCCGATCCGGCGCAAGCGGGGCGTCTGTTGCAATCCTTTGCCCCGGGGATGTCACGACAGTTACGGGCGCGGGGGTTATTTGATGCCGGAGGGCGCATTGATCCGGATGTGTCGGGCAATAATGCGCAGGCAGATTTGCAAACCACATCGGGCAATCCATCGGTGCCGCGCGATCTGTATGTTCGTTTTGCCCGGAATTTTGCGCAAAACCCGGCTAGCCTTGATGCACCGCAAGAGGCCCCGGTTTGGGGGCCAAAGGTGGATGTTGATTTGGATTTCGAGTTTGAACAACCATCGGTGAGCCCGCGATGATGGATCAATACGAACATCGTGCGCAACATCAGCACCGCCGCCGATATCATGATCGGCGGCAAGGCCGGTCCCAAAGTATGGGCGATTTGACATTGCTTGATCTGGTGCCGTTGCTTTGGCAGCGGCGCGGGGTTGTGATGTTGGTATTTGTGTCGGTGATGATGCTGGCCGCGGCGATTATTCCACGTTGGGGGCAGTCTTATCGCGCATTGGCACGGATTGGTTTTGTTAGTGAGGTGCCGATCACGGCAAGCGATGGGCAGGGGGCGGCCGAGCGGCTTGAAACCCGGATGGCGGCCATTCGCGGCAGCGATGTTTTAACCGCGGCCTTGGCGGTGTTGCGCGGCGAAGGGGTGGCGTTTTTACCCGGTCCGGAACGTCAAACAAGCTGGATATCGTTATTGGCGGCCAATGCCAGTGCTTTGGGGTATCAGGACTGGCCGCAAACCAGCGAAACCGAACAACGCGAACTTGGCATTTTGCGATCCCGACTTGACGTTGCGCGGATTGGCAATGCATCGGTTATTGAAATCAGTGCGGTTGATCGCGATCCTTTTCGCAGTCAGCAGATCGTCAATGCGGTGATTGACAGTTATTTGTGGCAACGCGAAACCGACCGTAAACAGGGACTTCGCGCCCAGTTATTTGAAACCCGTGATCAACTGATTGCGGCGAATGCGCGGCTTGAAACGGCGGAAACCGCCCTTGCCGATTGGCAACAGAAGGCGGGATTTGTCGAGGCCGATGAAAACCGTTTGATGCTGGATCGGATTTACGCCTTGAACGCGGAACTTGAAACTGCGCGGCGTGATCTTGAACGGGCAAAATTGCTGGCCGAAGGACGGGCACAGGCAAGATCGGTCGAGGAACTTTTGGCTTTGCCGCCAGTCGCCAATCACGAAATGGTCCGCAAACTTGCCGCGCAATATGATGATGTGCGGCGCAGTTACGTTGCGATGGATCAGCGTTACGGGCCAAAACACCCGGCGATGATTGCCAAGACCGGCGAACTTGCAACAGTTAAAACCCATCTGGCCGAGGCCGTGGCGCTTGCCGCGCGTCAGATTGATCTGGATTTGCGACAGGCCCAAAAACAACATGATGTGATTACCGCCCAGCGTGACGCTTGGCAGGCAAGATTGTCGGATCGTCATGACCGGGCCTTGGGGCAGGCGGTTTTGGTGCGGGCGGTTGATGTCGCCCGAAACGAGGCCGATATGCTCGGCCGTCAGGAACAGGAATTTCGCGCCAGTCTGGCCGCCTTTCAAAGCGATACAATGGTGATGCAATCGGCAAATCTTCCGGAAATGGCCGAGTTTCCAACCCGGCGTGATTTCTGGATGGCGGCCTTGTTGATGGCACTGTTTGCGGCGGTTCTGGCTGGATTTTTACGCCATCATTTTGATCAGGCGATTGGTGATGATGACGATATCGAACATCGTTTTGGCCTGCCGGTTTTTGCCCGGACCCCGCAGGTTTCAGGCAGTGAAAAGGCCCCGGTGGCGATGGAAGAAGCGGTTGGTCATCTTGGCGTTTTGATCAATATTCTGGCCAAAACCGGGGCTTTTCCGGGCAAGGCACATGTGACCTGCATCGGGTCCGCTGTGACCGGCGAGGGCAAAAGCAGACTGGCCCGTGATCTTGCGATCAGTTTTGCCGCATCCGGGTTTCGCACCTTGTTGCTTGATGGTGATTTGCGCCATCCCACACGGATGGGGAAATTTGATGTGAACGGGGATTTTACGGCACTTTTGGCCGGGGATAGCAGTGCGAAAAGTGCTGTTCGCCAAAATGTTGATGGCATGGGGTTTGATTATCTTGGTGCGCGGGCATCGGTGCCGGGCCATATGGCGACCGGGTTGATTGAAACCGGTTTGGCCGATGTTTTGACAGGGTTGCGGGCGGAATATGACCGGATCGTGGTTGATAGTCCGCCGATCCTGTCGGTTGCGGATGCGGTGCTGTTGATGGGAATGGCCGATACAAGATTGATGCTGGTCCGGCGCGGTTATAGCAAAAACCGGGATGTGAATGATGCGATTGGTCATTTGCAATCGGCGCGATTACATGCCGACGGGGTTGTCCTGACGGCGGCAAAACTTAAACCGGCCTATGGGCATGCCGATGCACCCGTGATGGGGGCTGTTTGATGATCGGGCATTTTAAGTTTGGGTATTTGACGGTTTTGGCTTTTGGATTGGCCGTGCTGTTGGTGGGGTTTTTCCGGTTGGGTGGCGAGGTTTTTGCCCTTGGCAGGATTGATGACCTGCATGCGGCCTTGCGCGATGGGGATGGATTTTCCCATGCCGCGCAGTGGCAAAGGGTGATGGTGGCTTATCATGACCATGATGGGCAGAAATTGTTGCAAGCCACAGACGATCCGCTTGCCACCGCGCCGTTTGATCCGGTTTTATTGTCATTTCGGGCGTTGGCGATGGCAATGGTGGCTGAGGGGGAACCTGATCTGGCGGTTATATCGCGTGATCTTGATCTTGCGGCCCGGATTGGCGCGGGGCGGCCCGATATTGATGCCCTGCGTCAGGTTGTAATGGCGGTGCTGCTTCAAGACCGGCCAACAGACACAAAAGCGGTAAAACCAGCGCCGGAAGTCCCGCAACCCAGCCAAATGTTGCCATGATGGCAAATTGCACGGCAAGGGTGACAAGCAAGGCGCGATCAAGCCCGTTTTGCGAGGCACGAAGCGCCTTAACCCATCGATATAAACCAAATCCGATCAAAGACAATGTGGCCGGAATGCCCAGTGTGATGGCGATGTCGAGCCACAGATTATGGCTGCTGAACCATTGCGCATTTCGGTTGAGGTTATTGGTGGCAAAATGATCAAGCACCACGGCAATGCTGCCCGGTCCAAAACCGGCAAAAGGCCGATGGGAAATGGCGATAATCGCGGTTGCCCATGCATCATCACGCTGGATCAAATCCGGGCGGGTCAATTGGGCAAAGCGACGGGCAATTTCGGGGTTGGCCATCGTAATGGTGATCAAGGTGATCAGTGCGGCAAGGATAAGGATTACCGGATAACCCCATCGCCAATGACCGATGCGCAGGCGGTCTGGCCGATACAGCATGGCAAATCCGGGAACCGTAATGGCCAGTGCAAAAAGCGCACTTCGGGAATGGCTTTGCGTCAGGGCGGCGGTAAAGATCAGGGCCAAGGCCAGCCAGCCACCGCTGGTATCGATCCGTTGTCCGGGCGATGCGGCCGGTTTGGCACAAAACACATACAGACAGCCCAACACCGAGACGCCCATCAAGCCGCCAAAGGCATTGCGATTGGCAAAGCTTCCGGTCCAATCGCCGAGATGGCTTTGCTTGGCAAACCAAAAGGTGGTTTCAAGCGCAAGGATATCGGCAGTGCCAGCCAGAAGAATTTGAAAGCATCCCGAGATGATCACCGCCACGATAATCAGCCGGGGAAATGCCGGGCCGCGATTTTGCGCAATCAGGGCGGCAAGAATATAGGTGCCGATCAGCCAGATAAGATCGCCAATCACGCCGCAAAAGGCCGTTGGATAAAGCGCAATTTGCCGGGCTTCAAACGGGGCGGGCTGGATCGGCCAGATCGGGGCGGCTTGCAGGGCCAGCCAGATCGATATCAGAAATCCGGCAAGGGCAATTTGTTTGATTGCGGGGGGCAGTTTGATGGTGCCGTTGGTGCGGATTTTTACCGTTATGGCAACCAATCCGACCCCGGTCAGGAGTGTCAAAATTGCCATTGCCCATGGCCGGGCCCCGCCCAACAAAAGCGGCGCCAGAACGATCTGGGATGTCAGGCAAAATTGCGCCAACCCAAGCATTGCCATCCCGAAAAAAGCTGTGATTCCAATGCCATCACGATAGCGGAGTTTTATGACGCTGTCGCGTGGCGTGATCAGCATGACCATTGTGAATTCGGATAAGATTACCGATGCGTGAATTGGACCTCAAACCTGCCTATCAGAACATGAAACGCCCGGTATCTGTGCCGGGGGGAATTTCCATGCTGTTCATGGTGTTGGGGGTTTTTGTCATGCTGGCCTCGCTTTGGCTGATCGGGCTTGGCGGGATGGCGGCGAAGCTGGTGTTGCTTGGGTTTTGGGGGCTGATGATTGTGCCGCATCTGATGCAGGCCCGATTAAACGGTGGGGATTGGGCGGCACTTTTCATTCTGTGCGGGTTAATCGGTGTTGTGGCAATCGGGGCGGGCGGGCTGGATGCAAAACTGCGGCTGATTGGCAATTTGCTGATCTTGCCGCTTGGCCTGATCTGCGGGGCGTTGATCGGGCGCGATTGCTTGCGGGTGATGATACCGGCATTGGTGATTTATTTGCCGCTGGCCAGTGTGTTTCAACTGACCCATGACGGATGGCGGCTTAATCATCCATTTTTGTTTCTCGGGCTTTTTGGGTTGTGCTGTGTGGCGGGTTTGGCGGGCCGTGTTTTTGGTGTGATTGGCTTGATCAGTGCGGTTGCGGTGATGCTTAGTCAGACACGGATTGCCGTGTTCGCCCTTTTGATGGTGGTGGTTGGACGGATCAATTTATCGCGGGCATGGACATGGTTGCTGGGGCTGCCAATTATCATTGTGGCGGGTTTTTTCGTGGTGAACTGGTTGCCGCGGATTTTGATGACCCATGGCAGCGGGCGATTGGCATTTTGGCAGATGTTCTGGGCCGATTGGCAGGCGGGATCGGACAGCCAGAAATGGCTGGGATTTGGGGCGGGCAGTGTCGAGACGGTTTTGCAAAACCTTCCGTCGGCGGCGGCATTTGGCGCATTGCATAACGACCATTTTCGCATTTTGTTTGAAACCGGATTGATCGGGGCGGTGTTGTGGGTTTTGGCATGGGGGATGCTGATCTGGCGGTTGCGGCAGGCACGGTTGGCGGTTTGTATTCTGGGGTCGGTCGCGGTGACGATGGTGACCGATAATACGCTTTCCTATGGGCATTATTTGTTGTGTTGCGGTATGGCCGCCGGGATTGCGATGCACGAGGTGACGCATGGCGAATAACGCGCATTTGATGGCAGTGCGCGACCGGGTTTTGGCCGAAATGGCCAAGGCTGATTTCGCCGGGGCCGATCCGTTTGACGGGCTGGAAAGCAGGCTTTTTCGCAAAAGCGGCCTGATGGGGTTTCGCACGGCGCGGTTGGCGTGGTTGCAAGCGATCAAACGCGGGCCGGGTTGGCTTCGTTCTTTGGCAATGATCCCGCCTTTGCGCAATGGCAAAACATTGGCGTTGTTGCAGGGGGCGGCAGGGGGCGTTGGGCTTTGTGATTTTCGGGCCGAGCTGGTTGCCCTGCAAAACGATGATGGCGGTTGGGGATATCCGTTTGCCTGGCAAGCACGGGCCTTTTACGCCACACGCGGCCAAAGCAACGCGATTGTTACAAGCTTTGTCGTCGATGCCCTGATGGCGGCGGGCATGGCCGACGATGACCCGGTGATGGGGCGGGCGGCGGTGTTTTTAAGCAGGCTGTGGCGGGACGGCTTTTTTGCCTATCTCGATCACAGTGATGCGGAGGTTCATAATGTTAGTTTGTGGGCCGCATGGGCGTTACATCGGATTGATCCGGCGAACCCGATGATCGGGTCGGCGGTGAACCGGGTGTTGGCCGCGCAAAACCCGGATGGGTCATGGGCCTATGGGACGCGGTCGCATCATCGGTTTATCGACGGATTTCACACCGGGTATGTCCTTGACCTTTTGGATCGGTTTCGCCGGGCCGGGGATGGCGGGATGGCGGGGTTGGAGAAGGCGATTGGCCGGGGATACGGATTTTATCGCGCAAAATGTTTTGACGGTGATGGCAATCCGCGCAGTTTCGCCGGGCGCGATGGTTTTGTCGATTGTCATGCGGTGGCGCAATCCATCGCCAGCCTGTGCCGGTTTGGCGAGGCGGCAGAGGCCAACCGGATTGCCGATTGGGCCATCGAAACGCTTTTTGATGCGAACCGCGGTGTTTTTTATGCCGGGTTAGGGCGTTTTGGCCCGGATCGGCGGGTTTATATGCGCTGGACGCAGGCGTGGATGGTCTGGGCGCTGTCGATTGTGATAGAAAAGACTGCGATGATAGATGCCACAGATGTCTTTGACCCGACCGCGCCGCTTGTTTTTGCCCATCCCGATCCGGCGCGCCCGGCAAAGGAGGATGCCTTGCGCGTCCTTTCCGAAGGCGCGTTTCGCGAATTGTTTCATGTGACCCGGATCGAAGCGCAAAAGATGCGCGCCAGTGGTGATATGGAAGCGCTTTATGGCCTGACGCGGGGCTTGAAAACGCTGCAACGGATTGGCGGGGATCGGGGGATAATCCTCAACGCCCGACGGGTGGAAATAGGGGCGAGCGCCAAGTAATCTTGCCGATTTACGCATTATGCGAAATAACCGGGTCAGAATACCAATCCGCAAAGCTACACATCAGAAAGCCGTTTATGCCCCAAGCCTTTCCCGCCCTGCCGATTGATGCCGTTCTGCCCGAGCTTTGTGCCGTGCTGGAAAGCGGGACCCATGCCGTGTTGCAGGCCCCGCCGGGGGCGGGCAAGACGACGAAGGTGCCGTTGGCGTTGTTAGATGCTGTGTGGCGGGGCGGGCAGAAGATTGTGATGTTGGAGCCCCGGCGGCTGGCGGCACGGGCGGCCGCACGGCGGATGGCGCAATTGCTGGGCGAAGGCGTTGGCGAGACGGTCGGGTATCGCGTGCGGTTCGATAGCAAGGTTTCCGCCAAAACCAAAATCGAGGTCGTGACCGAAGGCATTCTGGTCCGGATGATCCAGGATGATCCGGAATTATCGGGCATTGCCTGTGTGATTTTTGATGAATTTCATGAACGGTCGCTTGATGCCGATTTGGGGTTGGCGCTGGCACTGGAAACGCAAGGCGCCCTTCGCGATGAGTTGCGCATTGTGGTGATGTCAGCAACCCTTGATGGCGATCCCATCGCCGCCCTTATGGGCAACTGCCCGCTGATCAGCAGCGAAGGTCGGGCTTATCCGGTTGAGACGAAATATATCCCGATGCGACCCAATGCATGGGTTGATCGTGAAATGACGGCGGCCATCCGCATGGCCCTGCGCGAGGAAAGCGGGTCTATCTTGGCGTTTTTGCCCGGACAGGGCGAAATCACCCGGGTTGAGGCGGCATTGAAAGACGGGCTTGATCCATCGGTGATGATTGCCCCGCTGTATGGCGCGATGGAAGCCCGCGCACAGGATTTGGCGATCCAGCCCGCCCCGGAGGGCAAACGCAAGGTGGTGCTGGCAACCGCGATTGCCGAAACGTCACTCACCATTGATGGGATTCGGGTGGTGGTGGATTGCGGGCTGCAACGATTGCCAAGGTTTGATCCGGCATCAGGGATGTCGCGGCTGGTGACGGTGAAATCATCGCAGGCCAGTGCCGAACAGCGCCGGGGCCGTGCCGGACGGTTGGAGCCGGGGGTGTGTTATCGCCTGTGGGCCGAGGCCGAACACCGCGCCCGCCCGGCCTTTACCGCAGCAGAAATAAGCGAGGCCGATCTGGCGCCGCTAACCCTTGAACTTGCGCGCTGGGGTGTCACTGATCCCGCCAGCCTGCCTTGGCTTGATCAGCCCGACGGGGCCAAGGTCGATCAGGCGCGTGATGTGCTTCGGCGGTTGGAAGCCATCGATGATGCCAATCGCATCACCCCGATGGGCACCGCCATGGCCGGATTGCCGGTGCATCCGCGGTTGGCACATATGATGTTGCGCGGGGCGCGGCTTGGCTTGGGTGAAATTGCCTGTGCGCTGGCGGCATTGTTATCAGACCGGGATTTCATGCGCGGACGCGGGGCGGATTTGCGCCTTCGGGTCGAGGCGATTTTGGCCCGCAAAGCACCGAAAATGATTGGCGAAGCGGCAAAGCAGCTGGCGCGCCGCCTGCGTGAGGCAGCACAGAAAGATGCCATGGCAAATGCGGGCAAGACGGGGGCTGGAGTTGGGTCTGGTGCTGGTGCTGGCGCTGGCGCCGGTGGTGGCGGCAGCGTCGAAAGCAGCGGCAGTCTTGGTGTCGGGGCTGGTCGTAACGGCAACGCCACCAGCAACGGCCAAAATGGCGAGGGCGGCGGCAGCATTGGCCGTGGTCTTGTGGCAGGTGGCAAGGGTAACGGTAACGGCGTAATTGATGATGACAGCGGCGGTCGTCGTGCCCATGGTCTGACCGCTGACCCCGACAGGAGCGGCAGAAGTGCCGACGCCGGAAGCAATGCGGTTGATCATGCCGATCAGGTCGGGTTGTTGCTGGCATTCGCTTATCCCGACCGGATTGGCGAGCGGCGCAAGGGGGCGGATGCGCGCTATCGCTTGTCGGGCGGGCGTGGCGGGGTGTTGGCCAATGATGATGGCATGGCGAACGAGCCTTATATCGCGGTGGCCGAGCTTGACGGGCAGGCACGTGAAGCGCGGATTTACCTTGCCGCTCCCCTGTCACGTGTGACGCTTGAAACCTATTTTAACGATCAAATTTCCGAGGGCACGGAAGTTTTCTGGGATACGCAAAGCAGTGCCGTTCAGGCCCGCTGGCAACGGCGGATCGGGGCGCTGGTTTTGGATGAAAAAGCCACCCGCGACGAAGCTGAACCCGACGCGATTGCCAATGCGATGATCGAAGGCATTCGGCGTCTGGGCCTGCATTGTCTGCCATGGGATAAGGCGGCAGAGGGTTTGCGCGAACGGATTGCGTTTTTGCACCGGGTTGATCCGCAAAACTGGCCGGATATGAGCGATGATGCGCTGTTGGCGTCGCTTGAAGATTGGCTGGCGCCGTATTTGGGCGGGATCAACAAACGGGCGCAGTTAAAACAGATCAATCTGGCCGAGGCGCTGGTTTCGGGGATTGATTGGAACCAACGTCAGGATCTGGATCGTTTGGCCCCGACCCATTGGACGGTGCCAACCGGATCACATATCCGCATTGATTACAGTGCCGATCCCCCCGGATTGCCGGTGCGGTTACAGGAAATGTTTGGCGCAACCGAAACCCCCAAAATCGCCGGGGGCAAGGTGGCGGTAACGTTGCATTTGTTATCCCCAGCGCAAAGGCCGCTTCAGGTGACCGCCGATCTGGTCGGGTTCTGGAACGGGTCCTATGCGCAGGTCAAAGCCGAGATGAAGGGCCGTTATCCCAAACATTATTGGCCCGACGACCCGCAACAGGCGACACCGACCCGGCGCGTTAAAAGCAAGATGTAAACGTCGCAGATTTAACGGTCGGTCTTGAGCATGTTGCGGGGTGAGGCAGAGAGCTTAGACAAGATGATCCTGTATCCATGCGGCGGCTTGCAAGACGCGGGCATCATCGCCAAACCGGCCGATAACTTGCACGCCGACGGGCATATTGTTGGGGCCGGTAAGGCCCGGCACATTGATGCAGGGGACACCGGCAAAGGTCCAGATGCGGTTGAAAACCGGATCGCCGGTGGCATTCAGGCCCAAGGGGGCCTCGCCCGGGGCGCTGGGGCAAATCAGAACATCACAGGTGTTCATCGCATTTCGAAGTTCGGCCCGGCTGCGTTGTGCCTGACCAAGGGCATCATCATAATCGCGCGATGATACCTGTTGCCCGGCGTCAAACCGTTCGCGGAACTTGGCGCTGACCTGATCGGGATGGTTTGTGACATCGAAAAGCCCGGTAAAGCTGACTTCGTAATCCATGGCAAGGCCATGGGCATCGGCCAAGGCGGCAAAGGATGCGGACAGGTTGATATCGCGGATATTTGCGCCCGATTTGCCAAGTTTTTCAACCGCATTGGTCAAAAGCGATTGGGTTGTGGTATCGGCATGATCCCATTGCGGCGTTTGGCAGAAACCGATTTTAGGCACCCAGTCATTTGACGATGACCGAATGTCGAGTTCCGGCCGACGGCCCAGAAGGGATGCCAGAAAACCTGCATCCTTAACCGTGCGGGTCAAGACGCCAAGGTGATCCATCGACGGGGCGAGCGGGCGGATACCGGTTAAAGGCAGATAGCCGTAGCTGGGTTTGTAACCGACAACACCGCAAAAAGAGGCCGGTCGGATAATTGATCCGGCGGTCTGGGTGCCCAGTGCCGCCGGGACATGGCAATCGGCAACGGCGGCGGCCGATCCGCTGGATGATCCGCCCGGTGTGCGGTTTAAATCATGTGGATTGGCGGTTTTACCCGGCTGGAAATAGGCAAATTCGGTTGAGACGGTTTTGCCCAGAACAATGCCACCGGCATTGCGGATGATGGAAACACAGGCGGCATCCTGTGCCGGGCGGTGGCCTGTATAGATTGGGGATCCATATCCGGTTGGCATATCGACGGTGTCGATCAAATCCTTGATCCCGATCGGGATGCCCGAAAGCGGGCCGGGGACCGGGTGCTTTGCCAAAGACGTGGCACCATCCCGGTCGATCTGCATCCACGCGCCGACACTGTCTTCGCGGTCTGAAATGCGATCCAGACAGGATTGCAGAAGGGTTTCAGATGACAAGGTACCGTCAGAAATCGCCCGCGCGGCATCCAGCAAGGACAGGGTGTTTGGATTTGCGGTCATAGTTTGTTCCATTGTGCGGCCAGTTGACGATAGATATCGACGGCTTGTTCGATCCGGGACACATGGCAAAATTCATCGGTCTGATGGGCCATTGCGGCCTCGCCCGGACCCAAAACCACGGTGGGGACAAAATCAAAGGCGCGGGTCAGGATTGAGGCATCTGTGAAATAGGCCGCTGTTTTGTTTTCAATCGGTTGTTCAAGGATGGTTTCCATCAAGGTGAAGACCGACTGCATCCAGGGATCATCGGGTGATGTCCAGACGCCTTCAAGATTGACCACCGGGGCAAGCGTGACATCATCGCCCAGATAGGACGATAAATGTTCAAGGATGGCGTCATTATCCTGACCGGGGATGGTGCGGATATCGATCCCGATTTCGGCGCGGTTGGGAACCGAATTGACGTTTATGCCACCATCCACCGTGCCGACATTCAAGGTCGGCGGCCCCATGACCGGATGACGGGCGATGTTGAAATCGAAATCTTCGAGTTTGGTGATCGCACGCGATGCCTTGTAAATGGCATTAACGCCAAGTTCGGGCATTGAGCCATGGGCGGTCACGCCCTCGGTCAGGGCCTTGATCCACAGGGCACCTTTGTGGCCAACATAGGGGTAATTTGACGTTGGTTCGGCAACAATAATGGCACCGGCCTTGCCCAGAACACCGTCGAGCCCGGCAAGATAGGCCGCACCTTCGCACCCGGTTTCCTCGCCAGCGGTGATGACCAGAACGACACCGGGGCCATCGGCCAGTTCGGCGGCGATATCAATCACGGCACAGACAAAGGCCGCAACACCCGATTTCATGTCACTTGTGCCACGGCCATAGATTTTACCATCCGAGATTTCGGCGGCGAAGGGCGGCATTGACCATTCTTTTTGACCCAGCGGGACCGTATCAAGATGACCGGTAAAACATAACGGCGGGCGATCATCCGATCCGCCAATCCGTGCGATCAAGTTGGTCCGGCCCGGCGCAAAGTCATGATAGGAAATGTCAAAGCCGTTTTTAGCCAAAAGGCGACCGACATATTCAACACAACCTTGTTCCGGATTGACCGGGTTGACGGTTTCGAAGCGGACCAGTTGACGCGTCAGTTCGACGGCATCAATTTTCGCATTGGGCACGGTGTATCCCCTGTTTTTTTTGATTGTTTCGGCCTTAACCGAAATAAGCCTCGTGGACTTCTTTGTTTTCGGACAGTTCCTGTGCGGTGCCTTGGGCAACAACCCGTCCCTGTGACAGGACATAGCCATAATGGGCGATGGCCAATGTTTGATGCACATTCTGTTCGACAAGGAATACAGTGATGCCCTGATTATTGATCCGCTGGATGATGTTGAAGTTTTCCTTGACGAAAAGCGGGGACAGGCCAAGCGACGGTTCGTCGATCAGCAGGACTTTGGGGGCGGCCATCAAACCGCGCCCGATGGATACCATGGCCTGTTCACCGCCCGACATGGTGCCGGCCAATTGGTTGCGGCGTTCTTTCAGGCGGGGGAAAATATCAAAAACCTGATCCATCCGATCGCGCAGAACGGTTTCCGAGTTTTCCTGATAACCGCCAAGGCGCAGGTTATCGACCACGGTCATTTTGGGAAAAACTTTGCGGCCTTCGGGGATGCAGGCAACGCCAGCGGCGATGACCTTGTGGGTTGGCAGACCCACCAGACTTTGATCATCGACCAGAATGTCGCCTGATCGCGGCGGTGTCAGACCCAGAATGGCGCGGATGATGGTTGATTTCCCCGCCCCGTTCGACCCCAGAAGGCAGGTAATTTTCCCGGCCGGAACCGACAGGGAAACGCCTTCGAGGACATCGGCTGAATCATAGGCCGCATAGATGTTTTTGACTTCAAGTGCACTTGCTGTTGCCATGATCATTCCCCTCCGAGATAGGCTTCCTGGACAAGTTTGTCCGAGGCAACGTCGCGATAGGCGCCTTCGCAGATTTTCTGACCGAAGTTCAAGACAATGCATTTGTCTGTGACGCGTTCGATCATGCCCATTTCGTGTTCGACCAAAATGATCGACAATCCGTCAATCATTTCGCGGACTTCAAGGATATCTTCCATCAGTTCGCGGGTTTCTTCGTGGGTCATGCCCGCCGAGGGTTCGTCGAGTAACAGCAGGCGGGGGTGGCTGATCAGGGCGCGGCAGATTTCGATGCGCCTGCGATCAATCATGCGCAGGGTACCAACGGGTTCGAACATTTTGTCGGCCAGGGCCGGATTGAAAATCTGCAAAAGCTTGCGGGCTTCTTCGTGATTTTCTGTGATCTGTTTTTGCAGGGCTTTGCGCTGAAACACATTGAACATAATGCCGTGGTTCAGGCGCTTGTGATTGCCAATCATGATGTTGTCGAAAATCGACAGTTCAAGACACAGGCGTGATCGCTGGAATGTGCGCGCAACACCGGCTTCATAAACTTTCTGGGCGGGCCAACTGGTAATATCCTGTCCGAGAAATTCGATGCTGCCGCCATTGGCGGCATAAATGCCGGTCAGAACATTAAACGAGGTTGTCTTGCCCGATCCATTTGGCCCGATCAGCCCGACGATCTGCCGGTTGGTCAGTTCCATGTTGAATTGATTTAACGCGACCACACCGCCGAACCGTCGGGTCAGTCCGCGAAAGGCCAATACGGTTTCTTGTTGCTGTTCCATATCAGCCCCTCCAACCCGGGATATATGCGCGCAAACCACGCGGAAGGATGCCCTGCGGACGGAAAAGCAGGATCAAAATCATCACAATTGCATAGATCAGGAACCGGTATTCCTGAATGGCTTGCAGTTTTTCAGGCAGCAAAACCACAAGCCCGGCGGCAAGGATTGTGCCCCACAGGCTTCCCATTCCGCCCAGCAAGACGATGGACACCAGAATAAGGGAGTCAGAAAACGCGAAATTTGATGGCGCGATAAAGCCAAGCATCATCGCGTAAAGGGCGCCCGCCGTTCCGGCAAGGAAGTTGCCAAGCGTGAACGCCGTGATTTTCCAGCGTTTGATATCGATGCCAAAACAGGCCGCAGCCGTTTCATCAAGACGCACCGCATCAAAATTCAAACCAATCCATGATCGTTCGATCCGGCGCATCAGAACAAAGGCCAAAATGACCATGATCAGGGCGAGGATCACGTAATTCATATAGAATGACAGTTCGATATTTTCGCTGATTTCGATGTTGCTGTTGAAATCCCAACCGAAAAGATTCATCCCCGGAACGCGCAATCCCTGTGGGCCGCCCAGCGTATCGTTGACTTCCAAAAAGGTGCGAAACAACAGGCCAAAGGCGATTGTGACAACCGCCGCATAATGGCCGCGTGTGCGCAGGACCGGGATGATCAGGATGGACCCGATGATTGCCGCAGCAATGCCGCCCAATGCAATGACCATCAACAATGGGACGGATGTATCGCCCAGAACGGCGGCGGTATAGCAACCGATGCCGAAAAATGCGGCCCCGGCGAAATTGACCACACCGGTATAACCGAACTGCATGTTAAGGCCGAAACAGGCGATGACATACATCATCACCGTTGCGATCATAAGCAACGGAAAATGATCTTCGCGGAACCAGAAAACCACCACAAGCACGGCGGCGATAACTGCGCCGTTCATCAGTTTTTCATTGCGCGACAGGCATTGGGAAATGGCTTTGATGACGCCAAATTTTGCCGCCGCAACAATGAGAGCCGCAGCGACAAGAAGCAGGGCAAAGATTTCGGTCTGTTCTTCGATGGCGATAAACGTCACCATAAAGGCCGTTCCCAGTGCGGCAAGCAGCAGGATGACCAGCTTGTCTTTGAGTGATTGTGTCATGGTGATCAGACCCTTTCGCTCGTTTTTTCGGCGATCAGCCCGGTGGGGCGCCAGGCAATCAGCGCAATGATAACGGCGAAGGCAAAGACGTCTTTGTACGCACTGGCAAAGGGCAGGGCGACAGCGCCGAGTGTTTGCAAACCGGCAAACAGGAAGCCGCCCAGAATGGCACCGTAAATATTGCCAAGCCCGCCAACGATGGCGGCACTAAACCCGATGACACCGAGTAACAAACCCATGCCGAAATTGATTTCGTTGTAATAAAGGCCGTTCATGACCCCGGCAAAGGCGGCAACCCCCGATCCCAGGGCAAAGGTCAGCAAGACAATCATCTTGAAATTGATGCCCATGCATTTTGCCGTTTCTTCATCCTGTGCAACGGCCCGGATCGCCAAGCCCAGACGGGTGCGATTAATCAGGACATTGACGCCGATAATCACCAAAAGACCGCCGATCAAAAGGATCACGCTATCAGCACGCAGGGTGAATGATCCAAAGGACCATGCATCGGTTGGCAGAAGCGACGGGAAATGTTTTGGATTGGACCCATCAGGGTAAAACAGGCGAATGGATTCACGCAGAACCGTGCCGAGCATAAGGGTCACGAGCAAGGTATTAAGCGGCGGTGCCGATTTTAACGGCAACACCAGATAGCGCGCGATGATGGCGCCCAAAAGTGCCATCGAGGCAATCGAGACGACCAGAACGCCGACCAGTTGAACAAAGGCGTTGTCGATCCCGATCGCGGTCAATCCGAGATAGGTCGAAAAGCCGGCGAAGGTGCCCACCATCAAGACATCGCCATGCGAAAACTTGATGACATCAAGCACACCGAAAAACAGGGTGAAGCCAACAGCAACCAGTGCATACATCATGCCCAGCATCATGCCGTTAACAACAAACTGACCGAGAAGGCCCACATCCATGGCCAACCTACCTCTTTAATTTATTTAATTAAAATGTTTGAAACGAAACTGATTTCCCTGCCCGGACATGCCAGGCAGGGAAATATGCGTTCGTGTGAATTATTTGCCTGCCAGCTTACGCGCACCGGTGGCGTATTCGCTGTCTTCCCAGACAACCCATTTGCCGTCCTGAACGACATATTTGGTGATCGCGGCAACCGTATTTTGACCGTGATCATCAAAGGAAATTTTACCAACGATGGAATCATGATCCTGAATTTTACCAAGATATTTGGTCAATTTCTTACGGTTCGGACCGACTTCTTCGATGCCATCAAGGATCAGGTTCATTGCGGCGAATGCAAATGGGCCATAGGCTTCTTCGGATTCAGCAAAACCGGCTGCTTTGTATTTTTCAATGAAATACTGGCCGCCCGGCAATTTATCGACCGGGGCCCCTTCAAGGAAGCTGACGACGCCTTCGGAAAGTTCGCCAACACCGTCAATGAAGGAATCAGATTTGATGCCCGATGCGCCCTGGAACTGGGCGGTGATGCCAAGCTTTTCCATCTGCGCACGAATGCGAACGCCAAGCGGGGTCAAGCCACCGAAAAAGATCACATCCGGGTTAAGCTGTTTGGCTTTGGTCAGCTCGGCTGTGAAATCCTGCTGATCTGACGAAACACCGAAATCGGCAAGGATTTCGCCGCCGTTTTTGGCAAGGTATTCGGTAAAGTACTTGTTGTGACCTTTGCCGTAATCGGTGGTGTCATAAAGGACGACCCAGGTTTTATAGCCCTGATCGGTCATGAATTTGGCCGCAACATCGTTCTGATTGATCATCGTGCCGTTTACACGATGGATTTCTTTGTAATCATTGCCATAGGTGACGTCGGGCAACACAGCGCCCCAGACAGACATCGGCAGGTTAAACTTGTGATAGATATCAACCGCACCCATCGCCACAGCCGAACAATAATGCCCGACAAGGCCAATGATCGATTTATCCGAGGCGACTTTGGTCGCGGCCTGCACACCGACATTTGGTTTGCATTCGGAATCCTGGGTGACAAGTTCGTATTCGTATTTGGCGCTTGGATCGGCATTGCGCAGCTGAACCGCAAGTTCTGCTGAATTGCGGCCACCGACACCAACGGCGGAAACACCACCGGTCAGCGGGCCGATAAAGGCGACTTTGACCTTGTCCTTGGCATTGGCGACACCGGCCCCGATCGAGACCGCCATTGCCAAGGCAATGACCGACACAGTCGATTTACGTAGAATTCCCATTAAGTTAAGCCCCCTGTTGGCTTTGTTGAAAACAATTCACACGGAACCACCAAAGGGATTCCGGGGTTTTCGCCAGCCATATCGATGCTTTTTTTATGTTTCTTCCCGGATCCTGGGCCTTTGGGGCCCGGCCATCTTGTACTCGATGGAATTTCCGACTTAGCCAGCAGGGGCATACTGACCAAAGCTTTTCCCTTGGTCAAGTAACTTGACCAATAAGAAAGTTAATTTCCTAAATTGAGTATTTTTAGAAAGTCGGCGGGGTATTTACCCACAAGACGCGGGTCTCTTTGTCTGTCGGGTTGCGATAGCCATGGGGCAGGCGGGATGGGAAAAAGAACGAATCCCCGGGCATCAGGTGATATTCGGTGCCATCAACATCCAGATCCAGTTCGCCCTCAAGCACATAGCCGAGTTCCTCGCCTTCATGGATGATTGTGCCGGAACTGCCGCCCCCGGCACTGACAATATGGATTGTCCCGAAAAGCAGATGGCCCTTTGAGGGGGATATCAGGGTTTCCAGACTGACGCCTTCGCCGGGGCGAATGTTGCTGGTGTGCAAAATCTGGCGTGTGCCTGCGCGCGACACGATGCTGTCATCGGTTTTGCTAAACAGGGTGCTGATCGATGTTTCCAGCACGGCAACGATACGATGCAACAGTTGCAGCGACGGTTTGACCTTGTCATTTTCCAGTTTCGACAGAAAGCCTTCGGAGCATTCAACCTGATCCGCCAGATCGCAAAGTCGCATGCCTTTGATCTTGCGCGCATGGCGAAGTTTCATACCGATTGGAAATGTGGAATCACTCATTTTTAAAACCCGGTCGCATTTTTGATGCCTTTAAAAATCGTCAGCAACATTTGTTTTGCAGATGCTCTTTGCATAAAGTCCGACTTTGTTTACGCAGCACAATCATGGGCGGGATTTCCCTGATTGTGCAAGCCCTCTCGATAGAAAATGTTGCAGTGCTACAACTTTAATACCATTTGACGGTGCATCCTGATGGCTTTGTCATGGGGGTGATCCTTGGTTTATATGGCTAAAACTGTTTCGGCCTGATGGCATTGCAGCGTAATCTGTTTGGGACTTTTAATCGTTGGGATGCCGGCCGATTTATCATTGATCATGCGTTGCACCCGCGATGGCGCTTTATCTTTCCGATCGTGTATTTACGGGATTTCTGATGCCTGTTACCGCCGCCACACCACTTTTGAATGTTGCCGAGATCAACCGCAGTATCGGTTTTTATCAGGTGCTGGGCTTTGTGGTGGTGGCGCGAACGATTTCTGATTTTGATGATCAGCCGATCTGGGTGATGCTTGAAGCAAGTGACGGCGAAAGCGAAGGCGAAAGCAATGGCAATGGAAACAAAATCCGCCTGATGCTGGCGGCCAACGGCGGTGTTTCACACGAAGAACGCCGGATGCGGCCATCCTTTGCCGGGCTGGTTTGGTATTTGGAATGCAATGATGTGCAGGGGGTGTTTGATGCCTTGCAGGATGGCGGGTTCAAACCCGAGCCGGTGACCGACCTTGATGACGGCACGCATCAGTTTTTCGTCCGTGACCCGGATGGCTATGAAATTGCGATAACGGGAAAGCGGGCCTAAGCGCCTAGTCGGTGGCGTAGCTGACCGACAGGACTTCAAGCTCGTCCTTGCCCGCCGGGGTGCGCAGCGTCACCACATCGCCAACACCTGATTTCATCAGGGCGCGGGCGACGGGCGAAACCCAGCTTATTTTACCCTTCAGGCTTTCGGCTTCATCTTCGCCAACGATGCGGATGGTGACTTCTTCGTCGCGGGCATTGATGTATGTAACCGTGGCGCCAAAGAAAACGTGTTTGTGATCGGGCTGATCTTTGGGATCGACGACCACCGCATCTTCGATCCGTTTGCGCAAATACCGCACCCGGCGATCAATTTCGCGCAGGCGCTTTTTGCCATAAATGTAATCGCCATTTTCCGACCGATCGCCATTGCCCGCCGCCCAATGCACAACAGCAACGATTTCGGGCCGTTCCTTTTTCCAAAGACGGTCAAGTTCGGCGCGCAGCGTCGCAAGACCCTTGGGGGTGATGTAAATCGGTTTGTCCATGAACGCGTTTTAGCGCAAGTCGCACGACCGGGAAAGAGCAGATACGGAACGGGACGGCAATCCCGTTCCGTATGGAAAGGCCTATTCCACAATGATTTCGATACGACCGATTTTAGGGCTGCTTTTGGCATCGGGTGTATTGAACGGCGACAGCGTGACATTAATGCCGTCCGAGAGCTGTTGTTTCGTGTCGAGGTCTTTCACCTTGTCTGTGATGTTGAAGGTGAATGAGTCCGTCATGAACATTGCTTTCATGCCGGGCATGGAGGTTGCGTTAAAGAAGTTGATGCTGCCGATATAGTATTCCCCGGAAGGATCGGGGGCGGCGCCTTCGGGCAGGTTAAGATACACGCCATAGGCAACCCCGGGGCTGTCTGCGGTGTAAACATCTTTCAGGATCAGATAGATATTTTGCGACGCAGGTGCTGCTTTGGACAGCATCTCCATAGGGGCGACCATTTCGGCGTTGGGATTGACCGGAATGCGTACCGGTGCGGCGCCAAGTGTAATCGCACCGGGGATTTCGGCGGCAAGCATGTTGGTTGCCGGGCCATGTTTTTCGGCTGCCTTCATCGCACCGGCGACGAAAGCAGGCGCTTTTTCAGATGACGCGACAAGCATCGGGCTTTCGATTGGGGGGATATCCATCAGCGTGTCATATTTGTAATTCAGAGTTGAAATGTTCAGGAAGTCGCTGATTTTAGCCACAACCCGCATGCCGTTTCCATCGTCGAAGATGAATTTTTGATTTTTGAAGTTGTCGTCATCCGGGTTCTTGCCCCCGGCCGCATTCCAGCTTTGCCACAGACGGTCCACCTGACAGTGATGCGTCCAGAAGACGGGATCATTCGCCGCATAGGGGATTTGCCCCATATTGGTCGAGGTTCCAACATCAACATGGACTTGCCCATGCGGGTTTTGATTAAGCTTTCCATTGAAACCTCCCCCTGGTTCAAGGAAGGATTTTTCTGTCATGCATTTGAAATCAAGGGCACCGTATCGTTCGATAGATTGCCCCTCATTGATGCCGGAATTACGGTTGCCAACATACAGCGATCCGTAAGCCGATGATGATCCGTTTCGAAATTCAGTCGGGATGACGCGTTTGTCTGTTTCGTCATAGGGCCAGTAGGGCAGGGTAAAGTGATTTATCCCGGTTGTCGTGCGAATGATCTGTTCAAAGTAGAAAACAAACATCCGGTGCCAAGCCAGAAAATATTTAACCGGGTTGGGGCCATGGCCCTGACAGGTATCCCACATTTCTTCGGCAAGGCTGCGCTCGATTGGGGGTCTGTTGCCATAAACGGCGTTGAGTGCGGCGGTTTTGTTTGTGTTGCCGTTGACCCAGTGTGTGTACCACTGAAACGTCCATGAATGCGGATGACCCGCCCATCTTCCTTTCATGATTTTGACGGCGATGGCATAGATTTTGAGCATCTCCTTGCCTTCGGCGGAGGCCGTGCTGTAGCGGGTCATAACGCCTTGGGCATGGGCTTGTTTTTCAAGCCAAAGATCAAATGGCATCGCCGCCGCGGCCGTGCCGGCGCCGACTGCACCGAGAAAATTTCTGCGTGTGAGTTTCATCTTCTTGCCTCCTGAAAATATCGGGATAACGCAAAGAAAAATTTACTCTGGCATAAACGCTATATCAACCAGCGATTGATTTTAATGGGTTAATACCTCCCTTTTGGGTGGGTTATTTTGGAAGATCTCTACTTATGGTTAGGTACTTTGGCTTGTCAAAGCACCTTGGCAGGATGTCATCTGTACTCGGTAACAGAACAAACCGTTTCAAAGCGCATCGCGATAGCGTTTTTCCATGGCGTCCTGCGTTTCAGCCGGTTCGGGGGCGTTGGTCTGATCCTTGATCATTTTGCCCATCGTCGGCAGAACCGATCGATCAACAATCGCATCGGGTTGCCAAAGTTTTGATCGCATTAATGCCTTGGCGCAATGCAGGAAAACCCGGTCAATCGTGATGCGCAACATGCTGCGCGGGGCGGTGCCCTGTTCGGCAAAGCGGGCGAGTTCGGCGGGGTCGGTAACAAGGCTGACGCGGCCCTTGATGCGCAGGGTTTCATTCACCCCCGGGATCATAAAAATCAGGGCGATTTTGGGATTGCGTGCAAGATTGCCCAGATTATCAAGCCGGTTGTTCCCCGGCCGGTCCGGCAAAAGGATTGTATTGGCATCAATCACAGTGGCAAATCCCGGCGCCCCGCCCCGCGGGCTTAGATCCGGGCAGGCATCCGTATCGGCACTGGCAAGAACGCAAAACGGCGCAAGTGCAATGAATTTGGTGCAATGCGGATCAAGAGCGGTCAATTCCTTGGCCAGTGAACGGGGCGAGGTATCTGGATAATGGGAAAGTTGTTCGGGGCGGGCGGGCAATTTGGTTTTGGTCACGGGGGCCTCGTGTTTCTTAAGCGAAAACAGGGATGACAGGCATTTTGGCAAAAGATCGCAGGCTTGGAAACGGATGACCTTGCGATTTGCCCCTCTGAACGTGGGTTTATTTTGCCGATCAGATATAAAAAAGCCCTGACACGATGTGACGGTGTCAGGGCTTGGTTTGATTTGATTTGATTTGAATTCAGGGTTTAGGCGGTTGCTTCGACCCGAAGGGCTTTGTCATCAATCGGCAGATGGACCAGGGCGGCAAAAATGCCAAGGACGATTGAGGTGATCCAGACGCCGTCGAAACTGCCGGTCAGGTCAAAGACAACCCCGCCCATCCATGCGCCGAAAAACGCACCGATCTGATGGGATAGCATGACGATGCCAAACAGGGTCGCCATATAGCGTGGGCCAAATACCTGTACGATAATCCCGCTGGTCAGTGGCACAGTGGAGAGCCAAAGCGCCCCCATCACAGCAGAAAACAACCAGATGGTTTCGGCGGTTTTCGGTGCCATCATAAAGATCAAAATGACCAGTGCGCGCATGGCATAGATAAATGACAGGCTCCATTTTTTGCGCCATTTTCCCCCGGCCCAACCCGCCGCAATCGTGCCGACAATGTTAAACAAACCGACAAGCGCCAACCCCTGTGCTGCGACAGAGCCGGGCAGGCCGCAAAGTTGGGTAAAGGTCGGCAGGTGGGTTGCGATGAAGGCAAGTTGGAAACCGCAGACAAAGAAACCGGCATTCAGCAGCAAAAATCCGCGATGTTGGCGCGCTTCGTGAAAGGCTGCAATCAGGCCAGTTGGCCCCATATCGGCCCCGCCGGAAGTGGGTCCGTGGGGCTTGGCCTTGCCGGTCATGGCAAAGGCAAACGGCACGATGATCATCGACATGATGGCAAGGATCGCCAATGCACTGACATAACCAAGGCTGTCATTTAGTGCCTGTGTTGTCGGGGCCATGACAAATTGCCCGACCGAGCCGCCAGCCGATGCCAGGCCAAGGGTAAAGCTGCGCTTATTTGCCGGGAAAACGCGGCTGATGGCGGCCAGAACAACCGGGAAACTGGTGGCACCAATTCCGATACCAATCAGGAAGCCAGACGTCAGGTTCAGTTCAAGCGGCGAGGTCGAGGTACCCATCAGGTAAAGACCCAGCGCATAAAATGCGGCGCCGCCAATCAGGGTGCGGGTGGTGCCATACCGATCAGCAAGCGCCCCGGCAATCGGGGCAGCAACGCCCCACATCAGGTTTTGAATGGCAAAGGCCAGACCAAAGGTCGAGGCGCTCCAACCGGTTGCGGTTAGCATATCGGGAATAAACAGGCTAAGCGACGGGCGGATGCCCAGATTGACCGACAATACCAGACAGCCGGAAATAAGAACCAGCCAGGGAAACCACTTGGTGGCGCGGAGGGTGGGGCTCATCAAATTACTCCGGGGCGAATGTCAATAATTGTCCCAATTCTGGACATGAGAATAGGATGCGTCCAATTCATTCGGCTTATTATGCTGATAACTTTTGCGCATCTTTATGTTTGCTATGTTCCGTCGGGTTCGAAACCGCCCCGGCCGCAATAACAATCTGGCCAACCGTATTGATGATATCATCAAGGTCGGTGTTGTTTTTCCGCCGGATCAGGGTGATCGACATGCCCCAGTTCATGCCCGGAATATCAAGGATACGAATACGATCCGCCGCCGGACTGTGCAGACAGAAACGCCGCGCCATAATGCCGTAACCAGCCCCGGCAGCGACCATTTCGATCTGAAGTTCAAGGGCGGATACTTCAAGCACGGATTTGAACTGGACGCCGTTCTGGCGTGCCCAAGCATTGCCAAGCGCGCGAAAGGTGCAGCCTTCGGGCATCAGGATCATCGGGTTGTCGGCCAGTGTCACAATATCGCGCGGGTCGTTGTGTGACGATCGCGGACCAATGGCAACAATATGATCATCAAGAAGTTTTTCCGGGCGCAGGCTGGCCGGTAAATCGCGGGCATCAAGGCCGCCCACCGTGCCCTGCGGGCCATCAAGGGATAGCATCGCATCGATTTCACCCCGACGCAGCAGCGGCAGAAGTTCGCTTGACCAGCCACTTTTGATTGTCAGGGATATGTCGGGGAAAAGACCGTGGAGTTCACGCAATTCCTTTGCCGCCAGCAAGGGGGCCGCCCCGTGGCTGACGCCAAGGCGAAACGGGCCGGTTGGTGCGGTGTTGCCCGTGATATTTTCGGTAAAACCATCAAGGCGGCGCAAAAGATCGCGGGCCTCGGCAAGGGCGCGGTGCCCGGCGGATGTCGGTTGCAACGGCTTAAGGGATCGGTCAAAAAGCTGTGTGCCGACGCGTTCTTCTAGGCGCTGAATACGGCGGGTAACAGCCGGTTGGGTCAGGCCAAGCTGTGCTGCTGCGCCATGAAAGGATTTTTCATCGGCAACAGCAATCAGAGCCAAAAGTTCGCGGGTATCCATGGCATGCTACCTTTGATGGGAAGGGGCCATCAGGATCGTGCAAACCGTCCTTTGATGCAAGAAATGCATTAGGGTATGGAATTTGATGCGGTGTTTGCATGTTGGTCGCGTTCGGCGGCCTGTTTCATCTTGGCCTTGCAGATGCTGGCTGCTGCGGTATAGCCGCCATCTGCACCATCAAGGAAATGCAGGTGCGAGTCTTTGTTGATATCGGGCACGATGCACGTCATCAGGGCTTCGTTTTGCTGCTTGATGCCAAACCAGATGTCGCCCGCATTTTCGGCCGCAGATAACAGGTCTTCGATTTGGCTGATTTGTGCGGCTGAGCAGTTCAGTGTCAGCCAAATCCCGTCGCCAAAACGGCGAAAATCGGTATTAAGCTTGGTTTGTTCGCGGTAATGCACCGGATCGAAATTGCCAAGTTTACGCTTGGTCACAAACAGGAACAGCGCGACGCAAGAAATGAAGATGGTCTTGCACCATGCGCGGAATTTTGATCCTTCGGTGCCTTGTGTTGCAAGTGCTTCAAGGCGCAATCCCGATAAGCCGATCTTGAAATCCGGGCCAGATTCAGGGACCGGATTGCTTTGGCGTTTATTTTGTTCAAGGATGCCAAATAGCGATGTTGCACAGTGATCAAACTGTTCGCGGTTTTCGCGCGGTAACATGATCAGCGATAGTATTTTGCAGCCTTGTTCGGCGACAATCGGTGCCCAGCGACATGACAGCCCGGTCAGATCGGGCTGGGTGCCGGGCGGGGCGGGGGAAATCAGGTTCTGGCCCTGTTTCATCTGTTCTTCGGCCCAGGAAATCCCGCGTCCGGAAAAAACCGCATAGGCCAGTTTTTCCGATGCCTGAAACCGCGCAATGCGGACGTTGCGACCCGATTTTTGAATGTCGCGGATTTGGATCAGGCCAATGCGCAGATCGAAATCAAGGGATTCTTTCGCCCAGGTCGCGGTCGCGGCAAGGGCATTACGGACAGCATCGATATTTTCCGGCGGGCAAACAATTGTTGCCCCGTCGCCCGCAAACAAAAATGGATAATCGGAATGTCCGACGGCATTTTTAACCGCGGCAATCACCGATGCCCCGACCATATTGACGGCCTTGTAACGCCCGGCGGCAACCGCCTTGGTTGATCCGGCGATATCAGATGTTCCAACCCACCAGTCATCTGGCAATGTATGGTAAATATCGGGATCAAGGACTTTGGTGAAGTCATCAAATGTCGGGATATCGAGATAGGCGTTGCTCACGAGGGTTTCACCCTTATGTTGGGGCGCGGCCGCTATGCTGGGGCGTTGTTGCGCATCAATAATGCGGCGGCGGGGCATCATCATCAGGTGATGTCCGCAGGAAATCGACAAGTCGTTTCATATCTTCGGCGACTAATTTGTTCCGACGTTCCAAAAGATCAATGCGATCCCATTGGGATTTGATCATGTCGGACATGTCATTTATCGCCGTTTCAAGATGGGCGATATGGGATTCAAGGTCGTCGATACGGCTATTAGGGTCTTGGCTCATGGTGCGATGGATGCCTGCAATGCATGGGTGGAAAACTTGCCGGGGACGAAACCCTGTGGCAGGAATAGTTTCGGACCCTAACACAGTTTATCAGGATAGTTTACCGGGCCAATGAGCGAAATATCGATCCTTGTCATTCTGGGCGCAATTGTTGCCCTGATCCTGATTTATGCCATGCGGTTACGTGCCGTTCCGATGCCAAGCCTGCGCGCGGCACGGGACGAAATCATCGCCTATTTGCCCAAGGACCCTTGCAAGGTGACCGATTTCGGATCGGGGTGGGGCGATCTTGTGATCGATATCGCGCGGTCACGGCCTGATATCACGGTAACCGGTATTGAGCTGTCACCCTTGCCCTATGCGATTAGCCGGATGCGGGCGGTTGTGACGCACCTGCAAAACCTGACGCTGATCCGGGCGGATTTCAGAACGCTGGACCGTGATCCGGGGGATGTTGTTGTGTGTTTTTTGGACCCACGGGTGATGGCGGATGTTGGTGATACGCTGACCCGACGGATGAAACCCGGCGGGATCGTGATTTCACGTGCCTTTGCCATTCCCGGTTGGCAGGCCTTTGGCGAAATCCCGATGAAATCCGGATCGGATCGACTTTATCTGTATCGGGTTGGCAAGCATTTGGCCGTGTGAGTGGTGGTTGCGCGCTGTTAGGTGTGGTTATCCGCAGCTATCCGCAGCATGTGCCGCCGCGATCCTTGCCATGAAGTTGCACCGGTGGGCAGGGCACGCTGCCAAAGGAACAAAACACGCAACAATCGCCGGGATGCGGGCGTAAAACCGCGCCGCATCCCTTGCAATCATAGAAAAACTGGCATGCATCGGTTGGCATGGTTTCACGTTCCTGATGGCCGCATTGCGGACAGGTCAGGATCGAAACCGTTTCAATCGGTTTGGCGGGGTTATTCGTCTTCATAAATCTTGATCAGGGCGGAATGATCAAGATCGCCACCGCCGAGTTCGATCAGTTCTTCGTAGAGTTCAAGTGCGAGGCGCGAGAAAGGCAGTTCAAGGCCAAGTTCGCCTTCGGAAAATTCAAGCGCCTGATACAGGTCCTTGCGCTGGGTGACGACTTTGCCGCCCGGTTCAAAATTGCGTTCGATCATGCGTTCGCCGTGTTTTTGCAGGATCGCAGAATCGGCAAACCCGCCGGTCAGGGCGCTGCGCATTTTTGCCAGATCAACCCCGGCCTCGTCGGCCATTGAAAAGGCTTCGGCGACGGCACCGATGGTAATGCCGACGATCATCTGATTGGCGGCCTTGGCTATCTGGCCTGATCCGATTTCGCCAACATGGGTAACACGCGATCCGAGAACATCAAATACGCGGTGGACACGGTTGAAATCTTCTTCCTCGGCGCCAACCATGATGGTCAGGGTGCCGTTTTCGGCACCGTGGGTTCCGCCCGATACCGGTGCGTCGATCCAATGTCCGCCTGCGGCCTCGACCGCATCGGCAAAGCGCCGGGTGGCGTTGATTGCGGTGGTGCCCATATCAACGACAATGGTGCCTTCTTCCATGCCGTCAATCACGCCGTCTTCGCCCAGAAGAACGTTTTCAAGGGCTTCGGTATTGGCAACACAGATGATGACAATGTCGGCATCAGCCACGGCACCGGCCGGGGTCGGGGCGGTGGCAACGCCCAGATCATCAAACGCGTTCAGAGTTTCGGGGTTGCGGGTATTGACCGTCAGGATTGCCCCTGCTTTTTCAAGATTGAGCGCCATCGGGCGCCCCATCAGTCCCAAACCGATGAAAGCAATATTTTCCCCGGCAAGTGCGGTCATGACGATTAATCCTTTGTTTGGCGGTCGACAAAAGCGATCAGACGATCAAAAACCTCCCGGTCAGGTGAACCGGGGGGCACGGCAGCAAAATTGCGAACACGGCCATAACATATTGGTCCGACAAAGAAAGCAGCAATTAGGGGCAATGGCCCGATTTAATGCGCGTTTCATCAGAGTTTGTGTCGGGGTGTGTCGGGTTCCGTTGTTATGGGCCGACGTTATATCGTCGGATGGAAATTATACGATCGTTTTCAGCTGGGTTCTAGAAATCGCCAGGGCGCACATAACGTGCGGCCATGGCACGTTCGATGGCAGCGCCAACCAGACGGTCAATATCAAGCCGGTGACGGATCAGTTCGAGAATGCGAAGTTCTTCCTGACTGATTTCGCTATCAGACAGAACAATCTCGCAGGCAAAGACATAAGCCGTCTCGCGCAATTTGCGCGGTAATGCATCGCGGATCATATCAAGCGTGCTATCGAGCCCGTCTTCCTTGGCAAGTAATTGGGCACAGTCGCGTGCGACATCAGTCACACTGTCGCTGTCAAAACCGGCAAAAATCGGAAGATAGCGGACCCGGCGTCCCATGGCGGAAAGTTCGGCATCGGTGATGTCATTATCAGAGGCCGACACCATAACCATTGTGTAAATCAAGGCATCCTGATGTGATATCACGTTGGTAACTCCTGTTTCCGGATGGACGTCGGTTGACGGTATCTTTGCCAAACGTCGACGTCTCGGATGGGGGCTTGTGACAACTCTGATGGAATAAGACCCTAGGACGGTATTCCGTCCTCGGCAACAGTTAACCGATTAAATCTTCAGGATTTTAATGATTGCGTAGTGAACTATGCGGCATCCTTTGCGGGTCGGAGCGCAGGGGGACAGGCTGCACGGTCGTGCATGGCTGCTGTGATCCGCAGGGGATAGTCATAAGATACAATATGTTAGCAATCGGAATGCTTCGTATTATCTTTTTGGAATGAAATTTGCCTTTGCAGCAGATGGGGTAATAGTTATGGTCTCGCAGCGATAACAAAAATGACGAATAAGCCGGGTATGGGAGCTATCATTTCGAACGATGTTGCGGGGATTCTTGCGGCATTGATTGGGCATCTTCGTGTCCCGTCGGGGATCTATGATCCGATCGGCGAAAGCCTTCTTGTCAATGCGCCATGGGCGCAGATGATCACCAGCGATCTGGCCAAGGATACTTGGCACATGATTGATGCACATCCTGAAATTGCCCGAAACATCCGGGAAATCAGTGCCGAAGCCCTTAAAACGGTTGGTTATTTTTCGCGTGTGGATAAGATCGACGGGCATGATGTTCAGTTTTTTGCCTGGCAATTAACCCATGCTGATCAGGTCTATGTGCGGATCATCGCGCTTCAGGATGCCGATGCGACGACGGGGACCGGGGTCCTTATTTCGCCGCAGCCGGTTTTGGTGGTTGAACGCGATGGCGGTTTGCGATTTTGCAACAAGGCGGCCGAACAGGCCGCGCTTGAAATCGGGTTGCCCAGTGCCATGTCCCTGATGCGGCCAGCCGGGCAACGCGCGCTGATCGAAGAAGGCGAAGACATTGCCGACTGGGACGAGATTCGCACCGTTCATTACGGACAGCGGATTTACCAATGGCAGCGGATGCCATTGCCGGCACAGGACGCCGTTGCCCTGTTCGGAGAAGAACGCACGCGCGAGGAAAGCTATCGCCGGGCGCTTGAAAATGCGGTTCACGGGATTATTGATCTGGCCGCAGACGGCACGCTGACCAGTGTGAATGAAGAAACAGCAACTTTGTTCGGCTATGAAAATGTGCGTGAATTGCGCCAGGCTTATGTCAGCAAAAGCGAAAAATTCTATGCCCGGATTGAAGACCTTAAAGAACTGCGCCGTGACCTGATTGCAGGGCATGGTATTCACTCGCGCGATGTTGAAATGCGCCGTCAGGATGGCAGTCAGCTTTGGGTGGAAATCAATGCCACGGATATCCGTGGCGAAGGCGGGTTGCTGTTGGGATACAGCGTTACCGTTACCGATATCACCAAAAGCCGTCAGGCCGAATATGATTTGCGCCGTCGTCAGGAACGTTATCGCGCCCTTGTTCAGACCGCGGGCAGTGTCATTCTGTTTCTTGATTCCGAAGGCCGCATTCTGGAATATAATCGCGAATGTGAATGGACTTTTGGCTATTCCTGGATGGAAGCCGCCGGTCAGAACTTTTTTGATTTCCTGTTGCTTGATGGTGAACGTGATCAGGTGCGTCAGGCAATCAGGCGTCTGATATCGGGTGAAATCATCAAGGATGAAGTCATATCATTCCGCCGCCGGGATGGCGAAGTCCGCCTGTTGCAATGGAATGCACGGGCGCATTTTGCCGAAGATGGCGACGTTGCAGGTGTGATCTGTATCGGGCAGGACGTCACCGAAAAACTGTCGGTCGAGCGTGCCTTGCGTCTGGCCGAGGAAAAGTATCGCGGTATTTTTGAAAATTCCGCCGAGGGACTTTATCAAAGCAGGCCATTGGGTGAAATTCTGTCGGCGAACCCGGCCTTTGTGTCGATCCTTCGATATGACAGTGCAGATGAATTATTGTCGCCTCATAACGATTTCAGCGATTGCTATTTGAACCCGACCAACCGGTGCCGCCTGATGGGCAAGCTGTTGCGCGACGGTGTGGTGCAGGGGTTCGAGGCCGAAATGCGGTGCCGCGATGGCAAAATCATCTGGGTCGAGGAAAACGCCCGACTTATCCGAGATGACAAGGGATTGCCGATCCTGATCGAAGGATCAATTACCGATATTACCGATCGCAAACGCAGCGAAGCCCGCATTCAGTTCCTGGCCCATCATGACGGGTTGACGGGCTTGCCGAACCGGACCTTGTTTCAGGAACGGTTGGCCGCGGCGGTCAAGCGTGGCAAGCATGAAAAACGCAGCTTTGTCCTGATGTTGTTTGATCTTGATAACTTCAAGGACATCAACGATACGCTGGGCCATCCGATTGGCGATTTGCTGTTGCAGGGCGTTGGTGAACGCATGCGCGTTTGTTTGCGCAACGAGGATGTGGTGGCGCGTCTGGGCGGGGATGAATTTGCGGTTCTGATCCATGATCCGGGCACCGCCGAGGAAGTGACCTTTGTCGCGCAGCGCCTGATCGAACGTGTTTCCGAACGCTTTATGCTTGAGGGGAACGAGATTCAGGTATCGACATCGGTTGGTATCTGCCTGTTCCCGCAAGACGGCCGCGATGAAAAAGACCTGTTAAGGAATGTTGACCTGGCGCTTTATTGTTCCAAGGCCGAAGGACGCAATCGATACCATTTCTTTGAGCCGCGTCTTCAGGTCGAAGTGCAGGAACGCAAGGCGCTTGAACGTGATCTTGGCCATGCGATTGAAAATGACGAGCTGGAGCTTTTCTATCAGCCGATCATTGATATTGCGAACCACCGGATCATCGGGATGGAGGCCTTGGTACGCTGGTTCCATCCATCACGCGGTCAGGTTAGCCCGGTTGATTTTATCCCGGTTGCCGAACGCATGGGCATTATTGCCGATGTTGGCCGCTGGGTACTTAATCAGGCCTGTAATCAGACACGTGAATGGGTTGATGCCGGTTATGGCGAATTGACGATTTCGGTCAATCTTTCTCCGTTGGAACTTGCACGGCACGAAGACCTGATCGAAAGCGTTGGCAATGTTTTGGAACAGTCGCGACTGAACCCCAATCAACTGCAATTTGAAGTTACCGAAAGTGCGGTGATGGATAATCCGCGCGAAGCGGCGATTACGCTGGGCATCCTGCGAAATCAGGGGATCCGGATTGCGATTGATGATTTTGGCACCGGCTATTCGTCGCTGGCGTATCTTAAACGGTTCCCGGTCGACAAGATCAAGATCGACCGGTCATTCATCATTGATCTTGATAGCCGCGATGGCAATGCGGCGATTGTGCGTGCGGTGGTCTTCCTTGCACGGTCATTCGGCATGGCGGTTAATGTCGAGGGGATCGAAACCGAAATGCAGCTTGAACGCATCGTGTCTGAAGGCGTTGACGAGGTGCAGGGCTTTTATTTCAGCAAGCCGATCCCGGCCAGCGAGTTTGAATTGCTGTTGAAATCGAACGTCACCATGGCCTTTGACGTGCCATTTGGCGGGAACGAGCGGCCGCACTGATTATGGTTTAGCCGCGCGACCGCATTTCCCGGTTTTCATTATCATGTCCGTGTCCTTTTTAATTAAAGGGCGCGGACATTGCGTATCAGGCAGCGTGATAATCCCAGAAGTCACCGGCCTTTTGGCGCACACGATCCCGGTCAATCACAACAGTTGCCGGGCGGGACCGGCTTTTGCGCAAGACACCCTGACGCCGAAGGTCGGCAATCATGCGGCTGGCGGTTTCGGTGGTGGTGGCGATGATGCTGCCCAGCTTGTCACGTGTTGGCAGAGGGCAATATTCATCCTTGGCACTCCATAGCAGAAACCGGCAAATCCGGCGCATCGCCGATCCAGTCCCCAGATTGATCTTCCAGTTATAGCCATCGACTACTTCACGCGCCAGCAGGCGCAGGATGGCGTGCTGCAGTTCGGGATTGGTGGTTTGCGCATCCCGGATGCGGGCGACCGGAATGCGCATCAAAACGGTTGCTGTCAGGGTTTCGCTAATCAAGGGCAGCCCCGGTTCGGCAACGGTTTCAAGGCCAATCAGATCCCCCGGGCGAAACACGCGGCACACCTGACGTTCACCGTCTTCGCCATAATGACATTGCATCACAAGGCCATTCAGGATGCGATAGACATGATCGCCATCATCTTCGTGATGGCCAAGGGCAACATTTGCCCCCAGATCAAGGGCCGGGTTTTCGGCAAGTTTTTCAAGCTGTTTTAAGGCGTCTGCGTTGTTCATGGGAATCTCCCGATGGCACAAGGGGGATACGCGGCAATTTGCGGGGTGCCGCGTATCGACACCAGATTTTCATGTTGGCCAAGCGGCCAAGAAGGCGATCAACCGGTCAGGCCGTGCGCATGGCCCGCGCCGGACGGGCAACAAACAGCCAGTCAAGCAACCAGATCACGATCATGGAGGCGCCAACCGTCGGATAAATGATGCCACCGATGGCAAGAATGGCGGCAACAATGGTCATGCTGCGCGCATTGCGCGGCAAAGGCGGAATGCCAATCGATCCGGCCGGGCGGCGTTTCCACCACATCACACCAGCCGAAACCGACATGAAGACAATCAGCGCACAGATCACGAGCAGAAAAATCTGGTTAAGCACCCCGAATTCCTGACCCATATGAATATTGATCCCCAATTCCATGATCCGGCCAAAAATACCGTAGTCGTGATAGCCCATATTGATCAGGGTCCGTCCCGAATACTGATCCAGATGGATCACGCGTTGCTGATCAAGATCGTTGGGATAGACCGAAGCGCTGTAAACACCGGTTTCGCCTTTGGGCAGGGAAATGGCATAGCCCGGCGCGATGCCAAGTTCGGTAAAGCGGGCAATTGCCGTGTCAATCCCGATCCGGGTCTGGGTCTGGGTCTGGGTCTGGGGCAGGGTCGATGCTGCTGCCGTGGTCCCGGTTGCCAGCGGGCCGCCGTCAACAGATAGGGGAACGGGCATGTTTTCCGTGGTCCAGCCGGTATCACCAAAGGCCTCGATCATCGGGACGGTCGAAAGCGGGACATCCACGCGCACGCCTGATGGATAGCCATTGGGCGTGCCATTGGCAAATTCATTGGCATATTTGCCCCAGAAGACCGACCAGAACATGCCGGTTCCGGCCATGAAGACAATAAACAGGCCGATGAAAATCCCGGTCACGGCATGGGCATCGCGCCACCAGCGGCGGCGTTTGGGCGTATCGCGCAGGGTAACAACCCCGCCTTTTTGATTTGCCTGCGGCCACCAAAGATACATGCCGGTTGCGACCAAAAGGATGCTCCAGCCTGATGCTATTTCGATGATGTAGTTCGGGATGGTGCCAAATTCGGCCAAGCTGTGGATGCGACGGATTAACCACATCACCGTACCGCGATCAGGCATCGAACCCAGTACCAGCCCGGTATAGGGATCAACATAAACCGCCCGTTTGTCCCCGCCCGATGTCGCAATCACGATTTCGGTGCTGCGATCCGGGCTGGCCGGTGGAATGATTTTGACCGGTGTATCGCCAACAAAATAACGCACGGCATCTATCTGGGTGCTCATGGGCAGTGGTGGCACATCCATTTCCGTGACGAATTTCAGATCGGAATAGACCCAGTCATCAATTTCATCACGATAGATATAAGCCGCCCCCGTGATCGCCATCATGATCATGAAAGGCAGGATCAGAAGGCCCGCATAAAAATGCCAGCGCCAGACAGCGCGATAGATGCTGCTTGTTCCCTTGGGTGCCGCCTTGGCACGTGCGGGCAATGCATCGGGTTGGCCAGAATGGCCCCCGGATGTGATTTTTGATGCGTTTGACATCACGATATCCCCGTTTATCCACGGGTATGGCAGCCTGTTGGCGCATGCGCCCGACCCATAAAGCCGTACCCGGGATTTCAACAATAATTTGAAGACAGCCGCGCCAGATATGCCGGTTCCGTTATGGGGAAAGCGGGATAAGGCCAGCCGGATTAAGGATCAAACGGGGAAGGGTGGTGCGCGGGGGGATGCCGCAATCGCGCAGAAATCATGCAGGCGTGCGGTAATATGAAGGGCGGTGACCGAATTGGACAGCCGCACACGCAAGATCATTGGCATTTCCGGGTCGACGGGCAGGCCGACCGCATGATTGCCAAGACCGCAAATTGCGCATTGGAAGCCTTCATAGGCGTTGGAACTATGCGGTGATGTCGTGCTGCCGGTGGCAAGTTCGGGCGAAACGGAAATTGTTTTAATTCCGTTGGCCGTACAGATGATCAGGGGAATGAAGCTTTGCCCTGTGTTCGCATCCGTCGCCGTTGCCGTATTGGCAAGCGCAACCGGGGCATGCATGAAGCCAAACATCAATGCATTGGCCAGCAAAAAGCACGCAACGCCAACCGATAGGCTGCGTCTGATGGCCCAATATATCTGGCGGCTTCTGAACACAGATTTCAATCCATTCTGGACAGATACAAGCTTTCAATAGTCCCTTGAAGACGGGGTGTCAAAACCTGTTCGTGTGAACCACTTATCGATCCTTTTTTATAATCGTTCCTATAACAATTGAAATCCGTTGGCCTGCCTTGCACGCGATGATGTACGCCCGACTGGTTCATCGTGGATGCACTTTAAAAAAATACATAAAACCGCGATGTCGTCTTCATGATGACGTTGCCGTCGGGCAGTATCGAGTCTGGCGAGAATCGCCGTGGTTCAATAGGATCTTTTACCCGTTAATGGCCCTGCCAAATCGCGCATGTGACACGCTTGCTTGGCCGCGGAACAAGGCGCATGGGGCGGGTTCCTTCACGGTCATGATTGATAAATAGTTTTCGGCGAACCCCCGGTTTCGGATTAGTCTGTTTAGATAAAGGGCCGGACCTTTTAGTTCATTAGCAATTTGCGGAGAACCCGATATGCCTGCTGATCAGCCTGCGGGCGTGCCATCGCCCAAAAAAGCTTTGTGGTCGGCTGTTCGTCTTAACCGGGCGGTGCTGGCCTTGACCGTGATCGGGATTGTTGCGCATTTTGCCTTGATGCCGATTGCAATGGCGCCGGTTTTGGGCTTTGCAACAATGGATTGGCCGCTTTTCGGGGTTGTGGCATTTGGCGGCGGGGTTCTGATTGTTGAAATCGTCCTTAAGCTGTTGCAACGCGATTTCGGGGCGGATTTTCTGGCGGTTATCGCCTTTATTACTGGTGTTGTGCTGGGCGAATATCTGGCGGCATCGCTGATTATCCTGATGCTGAGCGGTGGGCAGGTGCTTGAAGCTTTCGCCATGCGCAAGGCATCCTCGGCGCTTAATGCGCTGGCCGATCGTATGCCGACGGTGGCGCATCGGAAAGACGGCGAAAACATTACCGATATCGGGTTGGATGATATTGCAATCGGCGATTTGATTGCGGTATTCCCCCATGATACCGCCCCGGTCGATGGGGTGGTTGTCGATGGTCATGGCAGCATGGATGAAAGCTATCTGACCGGGGAACCCTATGTGGTTAGCAAGGCACCGGGGGCATCGGTGCTTTCGGGGGCGATTAATGGCGATGCGGTTCTGGTGGTGCGCGCCGAACGTCGCGCACGTGAGTCCCGCTATGCCCAGATCATGCAGGTGATGCAAGAAGCCGAACAAAAACGCCCGAAAATCCGCCGACTTGGCGATCAGATCGGGGCATGGTTTGCACCTTTCGCGCTGTTGGTGGCGTTTATTGCTTGGTATCTTAGCGGTGATTCCGTGCGGTTTTTGGCGGTTCTTGTTGTGGCAACGCCCTGCCCACTTTTAATCGCCATTCCGATCACGATCATGAGTGCGATTTCCATGGCCGCCCGGCGCGGTATTGTGATCCGCGACCCGACGGTTCTGGAACGATTGCCAACCTGTAAAACCGCGATTTTTGATAAAACCGGCACGCTGACCTATGGCCGACCGGAACTGGTCGAAATCTTGCCGGTTACGGGCCGAACTGCCAGCGATGTGCTGCGCCTTGCGGCCAGTCTGGAACGCTATTCCAAGCATCCGTTGGCGGTGGCGGTTTTGGCCGGGGCCAAGGATCGCAAGCTTGCGCTGGGCGATGTGGCGCGCGTTTCGGAAAAACCGGGGCAGGGATTGACCGGGGCGGTGGATGGGCATGATGTTGCGGTAACGCATCGTAAAAAACTGATCGCAGGTGATCCGGCGATGGTTGATATCCTGCCGCCCAGTGTCAGTGGCCTTGAATGTGCGATCATGGTGGATGGGGCTTATGCCGCGACGTTTCGGTTTCGCGATAACCCGCGCGCCGATGGCAAACATTTCGTCGGGCATTTGGGCCCGGTGCATCATTTCAAAAAAATCATGTTGTTATCGGGCGACCGCGAAAGCGAGGTTAGCCACCTTTCGCAATTGCTGGGCATTGATGAAAGTCTTGCGTCGCAAAGCCCGGAACAAAAGGTTGCCATTGTGCGCCGCGAGGCCGCCAATGCGCCGACCCTTTTCATGGGGGATGGCATCAATGATGCCCCGGCATTGGCGGTGGCAACGGTTGGCATTGCCTTTGGCAAGCATAGCTCCGTCACGGCCGAGGCCGCAGGGGCGGTAATCCCCGAAAGCTCGCTTCAGACCGTGGACGAACTGTTTCACATCAGCATCACCATGCGCCGTATCCTTTTGCAAAGTGTGATCGGCGGTATGGTGTTATCAATCATCGCCATGGGGTTTGCTGCCCTGGGCTATATCAGTCCGGTGATGGGGGCGGTGCTTCAGGAAGGTATTGATGTGATTGCGATTGCCAATGCGTTACGTCTGTCTTTGGTGCACAATATTCATGCGGACCTGGTGGATGGTGATGATTAGTGGCAAGCGGCAGGTTTGGACAAAAAGGACAGGGTGATGACACTTATCGTTAATGACGGCACACCGGAAATGATGGCATTGATGGACAAGGGGCGGAAACGGTTGCGGATTTTTGGTGTTGTTCTTTTGGTTCTTGGCATCATCGCGCTGGCCTTTCCCTTTGCCACGACAATTGCGGCTAAAACCCTGATCGGCTGGTTGTTTATCATTGGGGCGGCGGGCCATATTTACGGCGCGTTGAATACCGAAAGCCTGACACGCCGCTGGATCGATATTGTTCAGGGTGTGTTGTTTGCCCTGATCGGGGGGTGGCTGGCGTTCTTTCCGCTGGCGGGCATCGTGACCCTGACCGCGCTTTTGGCGATTGCCTTTGTTTTGCAGGGCATCCTCGAAATCACCATGGCATTTTGGTACAGCCAGTTTCCCGGCTGGAAATGGATGCTGATTTCCGGCGGGATTGCGGTTTTGGCTGGCGGGCTGATCTTTGCCGAACTGCCAAGCTCGGCGACTTGGGCGATTGGGCTTTTGCTGGGCATTAATCTGCTGTCGTCAGGGTTTAGTTACCTGATGGTTGCGATGGCGATGGGAGCCGTGGCAAAAAGGGGTTAGGCACAGTGCCCGATTAGAAATTCTTGGCCCTGTTGCTCCAATCTTGGCTGCCAGTCCGGCGAAAATCGGATTGAAGCGCAATCTTGCTCCTGCGCACAAGACGATTACAGAGCGTTTTGTGTAACCCTTAGGGTCAGGACTCATTAATTTGATTGGAATGGCAGGTGTTATATTTGCGAAATCCAAGGAAAAGCCCGCTGATCGGGTCGGCATCCCGAACAAGGGATTTGACGCCGGAGTTCGCAAATATAACACCTGTCCTGTGGATCAATCGGATTTGCACGGGCTACTTTGTCGCAATACCTTGAAAGATAAATATCTTCCTGCGGTTTTGCTTCGCGTATCCGCACAAATCTGATTGACCATTTCAAACAAATTAATGGGTCCTGACCCTAGCTCAAACAAGCATCTCCCTAAATCAAGTCATTTTCTTCAGAGCGCAGATGATCCGGCTAGTCCGCCAGCATCATCTGCGTGTGGCTCATTACGGCTTTTGGTGTGCAAAAAAGCTAAAGGTCAGAAAGCGGATTGTTTGAAAGGTAAAAGTGAGAATGCAGATGATCAATTCTTAAGTTTGAGAGTTTGAACTGCATTTTTGAGGCTTTGAAGAGGATGTTTATTAGGTCCGGGATTCAAGGGTATTACAGGTTGAAAAATATGTCTCAAACCGTATGGATTCCAAATGGCCAGACAGGCCAGAGATATATCTAAGTATAATATTTCATTGTTGTTTTTGTATTTAAGACTCATTTAAATAATTAAATAACATTTCAAATAACAATAATGGTTCAATTTTAAATTGTAGCAATTAATTTACTGCCTGAGTTTGCTTCAAATAAAAAAATTGTTATTTTTATTTGAAGATGCCATTAGTCTCCGGCTGATATTTGTTAATATTACTTAGTGTATACCTGAGATTGTATTTTTTTACTGTCATTTTCCACCTTTGGGTGTTGGCAGTGGTGATAATCCAGGTAACCAATTGAATATGGAACACGGAAAATGACTTACGAAAGCCCGGTTGATTTGGCAAAGGAATTGCCGGTTACGCTGCTTTGGGATCGCATTCTTATGCTCTCGATTGTTGGGGTCGTAGATTCCATGCGTTCGCAAGCGATCATGACCGCGATGCTGACCAAGATTGAAGAGACTGAAGCCAGAATCATCATTCTGGACATTCTTGGTGTTGAGGTGGTCGACACCGCTGTGGCAAACCATCTTATCAAAATCACTCAGGCCTGCCGGCTTATGGGCTGTACGTGCATCGTTTCAGGTATTTCGCCTGCGATTGCACAGACTTTGGTTCAGCTGGGTATTCCGCTGTCTGACGTCGTAACGCGCGTTACGATACGCGACGCCCTTATTCATGCATTTCAGGTGCTGGGCCTTGAAATTAAACCGATCGCTTTGGGTGCGCCGGTTGTTCAGCCTTTGCGGAAATAACCCCCTTAAACTGCAACGAACCCAAGGTGCCCGGTAAGAGGAAATAAGCTTATCGGGCCGTGTTATAGGAGGTCACTCAGTGGAGGGGGCAAATACTTTTTCGCGCGTTGGCATGCATGTTATGCGTGGCTGTCTTATCGTCCCGATTCAGATTGAACTCTATGACGAAGTCTTGCAGCAACTTCAAAGAGATATACTTAACAAGGTTAATGATACAGGCGTCAAAGGCGTCATTATCGATGTATCCGTTGTCGAGATCATCGATTCTTTTATTGCCCAGATATTTGTCGATATCTGCCGGATGACGGCCTTGATTGGTGCGCAGACGATATTGATCGGCATCCGCCCTGCTTTGGCCGGGGCGCTAACCGATCTCGGCATTGGTGTGCGGGACATCCATACTGCGTTAACGCTTGATCACGCTATCAGCCAACTGGAACCGGTTGTGTCACCAGCGACCTCTGTTTTGAATATCCCGGAAGAGGATATGACGCATGAGGATGCTGAATATTGGGCCGAGGACGCAGAGGACGAAGCCGATCTTTATGTCGACGAAGGCCAATAGGCGCGTATGACGATTGAGAGGTTTTTTTGGGGGGACCGGATTTTAAAATGAAAAAAAATGAACACCGTGTTGAAGTTTTGGCCGAAGCGGACGTGGCCAAGGCCATTTATGCAGCGCAATCCCTGTCGCAGGAAATGGGCTTTGAGAAGACCGCGCGGTTTATGATCGCAACAGCGGTTAGTGAACTGGCCCGAAATATCTTTGTCTATGCCGGGGCAGGGGAAGTCGCGGTACAAGCGGTTGAAGTCGACGGGAAATGGGGCTTTGAAGTGATCGCCGAGGACGCTGGTCCGGGTATAAAAGACATCGCCCTGGCTCTTAAGGAAGGGTACAGCACCGGAGGGACATTGGGCCTTGGGCTTCCGGGGGTCAAACGGTTGATGGACGAGTTTTATATCGATCCAGAACGGCAGATTGGAACGATGATTGTGGCGCGTAAATGGCTTTAACACACGAGCAGCGCAATTATGCCGTAGGCTTGCGCCCCCATATGCACGAGGCCGAAGGTGTCTGTGGGGATATGGGGCTTGTTGTCGAATTGGATGACGGGTTGTTCATTGCGCAGCTGGATGTTTTGGGCCATGGCCCCGAAGCGAGCGATATCGCTATTCGTGCCAAAAGCTTTCTGGAGGAAATAAGCCAGAAGGACAGTTTGGTCGATATCATGCAGGCACTGCATGCGCACCTGAAAGGGACGCGGGGCGCCGCTGTTGCGTTATGCAGGCTTGATTATGGCAAGGACGAACTGAAATACGCCGGTGTGGGCAACATCACCACCAAACTACATGCCCCAACGGGTATTACCTTGGTGCCGAGAGACGGTGTGGTGGGCTACATCATGTCAACCCCCCGTGAAGAGACGTTGACCATCCCGCGTGGTGCCGTTCTTATTTTGCACAGCGACGGTGTGCCTTCCCACCTTGATTTATCGATGATTGAGGGATTGATGGAAAGCGACCCGCAAACCATTGTTAACCGCATGATCAACGAGCTCGGCAAGAAAGATGACGATGTTGGATGCATCGTGGTCAAGGTCTAGAAAATGATCGAGCTTGGAACAATCCTTATTCAGGATTCTGCCGCCATTGTCGGTGCAAGAAACAAATTGCGGCTTTTGGCCGAAGATTTGAAGTTTGATTCCGTTACCTGCACGCGACTTGCTGTCATCACCTCGGAACTGTGTCGAAGCCTGTATCAGGCAGACGGAAATACGAGTGTTTTTGTCGGTTTTGACAAGCGAGAGTTTGGCGTCGACTTGGTGCTGATTTTTCAAGGCAGCGTTACGCCGTCGATTGTTCAAAAGGCGAGTGTGTTTTTTGACCGAATAGATGTGCCTATGACTGGAAATGGCGGAGCATGTCTTGTTGGTTTTAAGCGCATTCAGGACCCAGCATTTAAACCGACCGAAAGTTTTGTAAAGAATAAGAGGGAACTGCTTATTCAGCTTTCAAGAGCAGAGCTTTTGATTGAGGTTCAACGGAAAAACCGCGAACTGCAATCGCTGCTTGATGAGCTTAGGCTGAGTGCGGAAAAGGAAAAGAAACTTGCGGCAGAGGCGGCCACGGCAGAGGCGGAACGCAAGAAATCACGGGAACTGACCAAGGCCTATCGGGAATTGGAAAAGGTCCGTGAGCAGGAATATCATCTTGCCAATTATGATACCGTAACCGAATTGCCAAACCGGGCGTTTTTCCGGGATCGCTTGCAACAGGCGATTGCCCAGGCGGAACGCCATAAACAGCTACTTGCCGTCCTGTTTCTGGACCTGGATCACTTCAAGAACGTGAATGATACTTTAGGTCACGCCATGGGTGATCAGTTGTTGCGGATGGTTGCCGAAAGAATACAGGGCTGTGTGCGGAAAAGCGATACCGTGGCACGCCTTGGTGGTGATGAGTTCACGCTGATCCTGATTGATATAACGAGAATAGAAACCGCCGATTTGATTGCACGCAATATCATTAAGGCGCTGTCTCTTCCGTTTATTCTTGGCGGACGCGAGTTCTTTCTTGGTGCCAGCATTGGCATTTCCATCTATCCAGAAGATGGTAAAGAGGCAGAGTTTCTGGTCCGTAACGCCGACACGGCAATGTACAAAGTCAAGCGGTCGGGGCGGAACAGTCACCAGTTTTATACGCTGAATATGAGTACCCAGGCCTCCGAGCGTCTGGACATGGAAAACGGCCTGCGCAAGGCCATAAAACAAGGTGAGCTCGAGCTCTATTATCAGCCGCAACTTGATTGCGCGAGCGGGCTGATCGTGTCAACCGAAGCCTTGTTGCGCTGGCGGCATCCGGAAAAGGGCTTTATTTCACCAGATACCTTTATCCCCTTGGCAGAAGAATCCGGTCTGATCTTTGATATCGGAGAATGGGTTCTGCGTGCGGCATGCGCCCAAAACAAGGCTTGGCAAGACGAAGGCCTGCCGCCGATACGGGTTGCTGTAAACTTGTCGATGCGACAGTTCGAGCAAAGCTATTTGGTTGAAGAGGTCATACGGGTTCTGAAAGAGACCGGCTTGGCGACCCAATGGTTGGAGCTTGAATTGACGGAAGGTGTGTTTTTACACGACGTCCACCGTGCATCCGCCGTTTTGGCCAAGTTAAGAGGCCTAGGGGTCTCTATTTCCATCGACGATTTCGGGACGGGGTATTCGTCATTAAGTCAGCTTCGACGTCTTCCCATTGATACGGTCAAAATTGATCGTTCTTTTATCCAGCGTCTTACCTCTGATCCTGATGATGCGGCGATTGTTACCGCCATCATTGCGTTGGCGCGCAAGCTTAATTTAAATGTGATAGCAGAAGGTGTGGAAAGCGAAGCGCAATTAGCTTTGTTGCGCGAGTATCTTTGCAACAATTGGCAAGGCTATCTTTTTAGTAAGCCGGTACCCGCGGATGCGCTTAAAGAGTTGCTTATCAGCAATTTGGGCGTTGGGAATGTCGACGAACGCAAGCAGGGCTGATTTTACTTATACGGGGGCGACGATGTTCGCGCAGGGTATAAGATTAGCCCGGCGATTTGGGGTGCAAAAACGCCCGCGTTTGCTCGATCGCTTCGCGCATGCCGACCCGTTGGACTTCGACGTCATCGGGAAATGCGCCGAGCAGGCGTGATGGCATCCGATTATCAAGCAGGACAAACACACCCCGATCATCCGCACGGCGAACAAGACGACCAAACGCCTGCTTCATACGAAGCCGGGTTAGCATATCGTCATAACGTGCGCCGTGGAACGCGGCCTTGCGCGCCCGGTGCAAGATATCGGGGCGCGGCCATGGCACGCGGTCAAAGACAATAAGACGCAGGCTGTCGCCTGGCACATCGACGCCATCACGAATGGCATCGGTGCCCAGCAAGCAGGCATCGCGCTCCACCCGGAAAATATCAATCAGGGTCGAAACATCCATACCATCAATATGCTGTGCCAAAAGCTGTAACCCGGCATCATCTAGCGGCCCGGAAAGGCGTTCATAAACCGCACGCAACCGGGTAATGGCGGTAAACAGGCCAAGCGCACCGCCGCCAGATGCCAAAAACAGCTCGCGATAGGCGGCGGCCACATGATCGGGGTTATCGCGGCCAAGGTCATTGATGATGAAAACCCTGGTTTGCTTGGCGTAGTCATAGGGGCTTTTCATCGCCGCCCGGATCGCGGGCATGGGCATGTGGGATGCCCCGGTGCGGTCCTCGGCAACGGCCCAATCAAACATCTCATCGCCCGTACCATCGCGCAGGGTCGCCGATGTGATCACCAGCCCATGTGCAGAAGGGGCGAGGGCGGCGGTCAGGGGCAGGGTCGGGTCGATATGATGGCGGTGCATGCCGATATCAAAATCGCGGCCAAATTGCCGTTCAATGGCAAACCAATCGACAAATTCTGCCGGGGTGGCATCGACCAGACTTTCCAGCATCGCCCGCCATGCCGCAACCTGCATGATCGCACGGCGTTCAAGCGACCGGATGGCGGCGTCAAGGCGCTGACGTTCCGCACTTTCAAGTTCATCGGCCTTTTCATCAAGCATATGGGCAATGATTTTAATCAGGGCTTTGGCCGGTTTTTCAAGTGCTGTAAGCGCCCGATCAAGATCCGCCGCACTGGCCAGAACCGGATCAATCGCCGGTTTGCAATCGGTTTCAATCGAATAACCGCGATCGCCATCTGATGCGCGCGCCATCACCTGGGCGCGGATATGGGCCAAAAAGGTTTCGGCCGGGCCTTTGGCATGTTCAGCACCATCATGGATACGCATCAACCAGCCCTGTTCCGGCAGGCATTGCGCAGCAACAATCACGGCATTGACGGCATCGCGAAGCTCGTCCCGATCCGTGATCAGGCTTTCAAGCCGCTGTTTAAGCCCGCGTGCGCGTGATTGGCCCTTGTTTTCCGCGCCAAGCAACCAACGGCGCAGTTCTGCCCCTTCTTGCCCGGTCAGATGGGCGGAAAAGGCCTTGTCGGCGGCATCAAACAAATGATGGCCTTCGTCAAAGACATAGCGGGTCGGCATCGATGCATCATCCAGCCCGCCCAGGGCGGCCTGCACCATCACCAGCGCATGATTGGCAACGACGATTTCGGCTGACCGCGCACGCCGGACGGTTTTTTCGACAAAGCAGCGCGAATAATGCGGGCAGGCGGCATAAATGCATTCGCCGCGTTGATCGGCCAGCGCACTGGTAAAGCGCGACCCGATCAATTCGGTCAGCCATGCCGGAAAATCGCCGCCGACCATATCGCCATCGCGTGTGGTTGCGGCCCAGCGCGCAATCAGGCCGAGCGGAATGGCCTGATGCGGATTTTGCACAAGCGGTCGTTGGGCTTCTTCGAAATTCAGCAGACAGAAATAGTTTTCCCGGCCTTTGCGCACGACGACCTTCAGGCGCTTGTCCTTGGGGTCATCATAAAGCCGATCCAGTTCCTGATCGATCTGACGCTGTAAATTGCGGGTATAGGTCGAAATCCAAACCGCGCCGTCATTCTTTTCGGCCCAGACCGATGCCGGGGCAACATAGCCCAGCGTCTTGCCGGTGCCGGTTCCGGCCTCGGCCAGAACGATATTGGGGGTGCCTTCGGCGGTGCGGGGTGCGAATGCGGAACAAACCGCCGATGCATAATCGGCCTGTTGCGGGCGGTCTTCGGCCCCTTCGCCCAACAGCTTTTTAAGCCGGTCGCGGGCGTCCTTGGGATCAACCGGATTGTTGCCGGGCGGCGGCGGCGGCGCATGTTCGGCCCATTCGCCCAGTTTTTTCCAGATTTTCAAACCTTCATAGACGGCAAATTTATGCGGCCCGTCGCCATCCCCGCCAAGTGCGGCCAAAACCGGTATGCCCCACATCCATTGCCCGCGCGCCATCGGCCATGCGATGGAAAGCGCACGGGATCGTTTTTCCCGCGGGAGGGTGGCAAGTTCCTGGAGCAGGCGCTTCATCGCCTCGGCCAGGGCTTCGGCCTGACCGATCAGGTCTTCGGATGGGGATTGTCCGGTGGCCAGCGCAAGGCCGCGCGGGGTCGGCACACAAAACTGTGCCGGGCGGACAAAGGCAAATAGTTCGAGCAAATCATGGGCCGGAAACGGATCGGATTTCATCCGCCGTGCTGATGCCGGGGTATGGACCAATATCGGACGTTGCGCGCGCGCACGCTTGACCGCCGCCCCATGTGGCAGTTCTTCGACCTCGCCATCGGGGGTCAAAAACACAGCATGCCGCAATCCGACGACCATGATGGGTGCGTTGGGCGGTAAAAACTTCGGCGTGGGATCGGAACGATCATCGAACATTTGAGGGAATATAAGCAGGTCTGCTTGCTGGTGCCACAGGGGAAATTTCCCTATCTTCGGATTTTCGCGATTTCAGTCTGATAGATGGTGCGGGGATGGCGGTGGCCAAGGCAAAATCCAACAACCAGCGTTTCTGGCGCGACGCGGCTTTGCCGTTTGTCGAGGCGCAGCGCGTGCGCGACGGGCGCGGGGTTTGCTATGAAAAGCACAGCCACGATACGTTTTCCATCGGCGCGATCACCGGCGGGGCCAGTACCTGTTGGAACCGGGGGCACAGCCATGATGTGCAAACCGGATCGGTGGTGGTGATCAATCCCGAAGATGTCCATGCGTGCAACCCGGTTGACGGGGTTTTGTGGTCTTATCAGATGATCTATGTCGATACGGTTTGGCTGCGCGATCTTCAGGTTGAAATCGGTGCCGATGTTGCCGGTGATTTTGCGATGTTTGGCGATATTATTGCCAATGATCCGGCGATTTATCGCGATCTGACCGGGCTTGGCCATGCGTTGTTTGATCGTGATCGCGATGCGCTTGGCAAAGAAACGGCGATGGTGTCGTTTTTCACCGGGCTTCAGGGGCGGCTTGATCGTCGGGGCGGGCGTTCCGATGTCGGGGCGGGCGATAATCGCAAGATGCGCCGGGCGGCATCCTATATCCGTGCCCATTGTGCCGATGCGGTCACGCTTGCCGATATCTGTTCTGCGGCGGGTGTTTCACCGTCCTACCTTGTTCGTGCGTTCAAGCAGGCCTTTGGCATGACACCACATGCGTTTTTGATCAATTGCAAGATACAACGCGCTCGTCATGCGCTTAAACGTGGCGAGCGGATTGTCGATGTGGCGTTTGATTGCGGCTTTGCCGATCAGGCGCATTTTCAGCGCGTTTTCAAACGCCTGATGGCGGTTACACCGCGCCAATATGCCTTGGCGCAGGCGGCCTGATCATATTGCAGCAATCCTATCCAAGGATAAGATAGGCGGCACTTGCAGCCAGCAGCCCGGCCATGATGCGGTTAAACAGTTGGATGCGTTTGGTGTCGTGCAAAAAACGGCGCAAAAACGCCCCGGCATAGGCCCAGCACGCGATTGAGGCAAAGCAGATCACGAAATATAGTGCGGTAAATTCCCAGATCAGGATGGGCGCGCCATTGGCGGCATAGGCCCCCATCCCGGCGATGGAAGCCAGCCAGGCCTTGGGATTAACCCATTGCATCACGGCCCCGGTGATCATCGAGGGGCCTTTGTGCGTCTCTGACTTGCCCAATTCGCCGGATGCGGTCGCCAGTTTCACCGCCATAAACAGCAAAAATGCCACCCCGGCCCATTGAATAACGGTGGTTAATTGCGGAAAGACATCAAGCAATTGATGCAGGCCCAGCCCGATCAACAGCAAAAGCAGGCAAAAACCGGCCGTTGCGCCAAACACAAGGCGAAGCGACGGGCGAAAGCCATGATGCACCCCGGAACTTAGTACCAGAATATTCACCGGCCCCGGCGTGATCGAGGAAGCGAGCGCAAAGGCCGCCATGGAAAGATAAAGGCTGGTGGTAACCGTTGCGACAATAGCATCCGGGGGGATTGTGGTGGGGGTGGTCATCATGGATGGGGTTCCTCAAACATTTCTTGTTTGAGGTCAACTTGCCCGGAAGTGCAAAATGTTTATTGAACAAAATTGCCCTTGTGGTGATGAGCCAGACGGTAATGTGTTGTGATCAGGACCACGCATATAAAAACGGCATCCGGGGATTATCCCGAATGCCGCTTTGGGCGGATCATTTACCTCGGGGGAGGGGATCCGCTTAGCTTTCCGTCAGTTTCATCAACTGAGCGGCACAAGCATTGCCAATTTCATTGCTTGGTTCTGCGTTGCCCGGCATGGTGGCCCAGCCCTGCGCGATGACGAAATCATCACGTTTGTACGAGCTTTCCTGCTTAAGCGCAGCCAACTGCATTGTTTGGTTTGTCGGTGTCAGGGTCTTGAACTGTGCAACACAGATCGGGGTAAGGGCGGTAATCATTGCTTCCTTACTCTGGCTATTGGCCATTTCGGTCGCTGTGCTGCTGGTGACAATCATATCCGCGCTGAAACCGACGACGGTGATCGCGATAGCACCGATAATGCCGCCCCAAATTGCGGGTTTCGTCCAGACTGGAATTTCCATGTTCATAATAAACTCCCATTAATATCGTGAAATTCGGAAAAATATTCACGCGTTATTATTTTGATTAGTGAGTCTTTTATAAGCACACGCGGTGGAAATACTATCAACATACTTATGTTTTTATTTATATGTGATGGGTATTGTTTTTTCGATAATTCACGAGTTTTGATTTTTTATTGTATTTTTGTTTCATGGGAATTTTAGGGACTCTATCCCCACAGGCTTGCGATCCAGCCGGTTCCACCCGCAATCATGACGTAACGTGCGGCCTTGCCCAGGGTCACAAGAATGATAAAGGGCAGGAAACGTATCCGCATGACCCCGGCAAAAAGGGTCAGTGGGTCACCGATAATCGGCAACCACGCCAACAACAACGACCACATCCCGTAACGCGAAAACCAGCGTGACGCACGATCAAGGGCCGCGGGCGACACCGGGAACCAACGGCGATCACGAAAATGATCGATATAAAGCCCAAGCCCCCAATTCACACAGGATCCCAGCACATTACCAAGTGTTGCCACCGCCACCAGCAACCAAACTGCATAATCACCCGACGCGACAAAGGCAGCCAGTGCCGCCTCGGATGTGCCGGGCAGGATGGTGGCGGATGTGAAGGCGGAGAGGAAAAGCGTAATCAGCAAGGGCAGGAACCCGAGCAACAGAAAGGGCTGAGCGGTTTTAATTTCAAAGGAGATATGGTCACGATTTGATCGAAAATTTCTGGATGTTGATCGGTTCGGCGACGACTTCTTCGGCGGTTTCGGCGAAAGCGCGCAGATAGGGCTTTTCGAAATGAAGTGTAAGGTCTTCGTCCGAACGCCATGTTTCGTAGGCCATCCAGACGGCAGGATCTTCGTTTGACTGGTGCATGTCGTAACTGATGCAGCCTTCTTCGGTGCGCGATGGTTCGACCATTGCCAGCAGGCGTTTGCCAAGTTCGGCTTCCATGCCCGGTTTGGCGCGGGCGATGGCAAGAACGGTAATCTGTTTGGACATGGATGTTTCCTGTTTGATTTTAGGTTTGTTCTGGTTGGTTGATCAGGATCATCGGAGGGTTGGGCGGATCGGGCAACTGTTAATTGCCCTGAAGATGCAGGTATTTATCCCGGGATTTATTCCGGCGTTTATCCGAGCCTGTGACCGCTATATTTTTTCGGATATAGCGGTATTAAATCGGTATGCGGGCAAAATAAAAGCCCGGTAGCGTCCAGGGGAAAACGCACCGGGCTTGGTTTCTGAACGAATGAGCCGGAACGGGGGCGTCGGGTTCGTTCAGAAGGGAGGGCTTCTGAAGTGCTTAGGCGATGTGTGATGTCACATCGACATTGCCGCGTGTTGCGTTGGAATACGGGCAGATTTTATGGGCTTCTTCGACAAGTTTTTCGGCCTCTGCCTTATCAAGGCCCGGAAGCGAGACATGCAGGTCAACCGCAATACCAAAGCCGCCTTCGGAGCGCGGGCCGATGCCGACAACCGCCTTGACCGAGACATCCGCCGGGATTTTCGGACCACCCTGGGAGGAGACGAATTTCATCGCACCGATGAAGCAGGCGGAATAGCCCATGGCGAAAAGCTGTTCGGGGTTGTTGCCCTCGCCGCCAGCCCCGCCAAGTTCCTTGGGCGTGGTCAGTTTGACATCGAGGCTGCCGTCTTCGGTTGTTGCGCGTCCGTCACGGCCGCCGGTTGCACTTGCTGTTGCGCGGTATTTTACATCTACAGACATGGTTTTCATCCTTTGTTTGAACGTGATGGTTCGGTAGTTTTGAGAACCCGACGGTGAGGGGCTTGCCCTGATTGATATGTCGCCGGGGGGGCGGGGGCGCAACCGCGCCCCCGAAAAGTTGTGATCGTTATTCGCCGTAAAAGGCGGTTTTCAGATATTGGCCCGCCTGGGCAATGGCACCTTTGGCGGCCGGGGTGTCGGCCAGCGCATTAAGCATGACAAAATCATGGATCGTGCCGTTATAGCGGGCGGTTGTGACATTCACGCCAGCCTGTGAAAGTTTGCGGGCATAGGCTTCGCCCTCGTCACGCAGGACGTCGTTTTCATCGGTGATGACGAGTGCCGGAGCCTGACCGGCAAGCTGTTCGGGACTGGCATGGATCGGGGTGATTTTGGGATCGGTCCGATCAATGCCTTGGGGAAGATACTGGTCCCAGAACCATTTCATGGCTTCCTTGGTCAACCATGGGCCCGTGGCGAATTCGGTATAGGAGCCATTATCAAAATCGGCATCCGTCACCGGGTAAAACAGAACCTGTGTCGCAATTGCCGGGCCGCCGCGTTCCTGTGCCAGAAGTGAAACCACCGCCGTCATATTACCGCCCACACTATCCCCGGCAATCGCCAGACGGGTCGGATCGACGTTAAGCTGTTCGCCGTGATCGGCAACGTATTTGGTCACTGCGTAATCCTGTTCGATGGCGATCGGATATTTTGCTTCGGGGGATCGTTCATAATCGACAAAAACAAGGGCGGCATTGGCGCGTGTTGCCAGTTCGCGGATCAGTCGATCATGGGTTCCCGTATCGCCCATGACCCAGCCTGCACCGTGGAAATAAACGATCACCGGCAGGCGGTCTTGATTGCCCGCCGGGCGGATGATGCGCACCCGGGTTTCGCCGGTCGGCCCCACCGGGAAGACGGTATCAGTGATATCAACAGCCGGTTTGGCGATGTTGCCAGATTGCGCACCGGCCAGAACATCACGGGCCTGTGCCGGGGTCAGGGTATAAATAGCCGGGCCACCGGATGCGGCCAATGCATCGATGAAGTTCCGGGTGGTGTTTTCAAGAACCGGGTTTGCCAGCGCGGTGGTACCGGTCAGGGTGGCGGCCAATGCAAACGCCGCAGAAGCAATCGTCGTTTTCAATGTGTTCATGATTTTGATCCTTTAAGCATCCGTGCCGCGATGCGGCGTTGTTTGGTTGATGATTTTAAGTACCACACGATTGTATCGTGCACGATATAAAATTGAGAATGCGAGCCATGCAATTAAGTCGCTTGTAATTATATCGCGCACGATATAAAAATGTTGGTTTGCGAAGAATTCATCTATCTGGCTTGTTGCCTAATTCATTGCCCCAACCAATGCCTGACCGTTGGTTTGATCCGGTGCAGAGAACCGGTGACCCGATGGGGAAGGGTGGATGGCTGCGCCGAAAGCCCGGTTCGCATGGGACAGATGCAAAAGATATTAAGGAGAATGCCGCGATGAGCGATCAGGACAATGATTACCTAAAGCTGGAAAACTTCCTGTGCTTTTCGATCTATTCGGCAAGTCATGCCTTTAACCGTGTTTATAAGCCGTTGCTTGACGCGCTTGGTCTGACCTATCCGCAATATCTGGTGATGGTGACCCTGTGGCAGAAAGACGATCAGCCGGTGCGCAGTATCGGTGAAAAGCTGTTTTTGGAATCAAGCACGCTGACGCCGTTGCTTAAACGGCTGGAGGCCGCAGGGATGGTCGTGCGGACACGTGATCCGCGCGATGAGCGTTCGGTGCGGATCACCCTGACCGAGGCCGGATGGGCATTGCGCGAAAAGGCAAAGGAAGTGCCGCCCTGTGTGTTTGAGGCCAGCGGCCTTGATGAAACAACCGCCAAACGCATGATCAACGATCTTGAAACCATGCGAAACCAGTTGGAAGCCAGTGTGCCGGTCAAGTGATCAGCGGGGGGCTTTTTTGTCTTGATGATAAGAAAGCGCCCAGCCAAGGCAGATCTGGATCGGGGCCTTTGGCAGGGGGCGATCAAGGGCGATGATGATTGCCCGGTTGCCGTCGCATTCCAATATATCGCCAAAATGGCTGCGCGCGCGGTCAATCAGATCGGTTTTGCAGTTAAAATAGATCGCAACCTGATCGGGGGCCTTTGGTTTCCAATCGGCCCGGATGGTTGTTCCGACCTTGGGTTTGGTCAACCAGGATGGTTCGCCCCATTTCAGGGTTTCGGTGATTTCCCCGATTGCCGGATGATCCGCCGCCAGATCGAAGATCCAGCCCCGGATTTGCATTAATGCCGCATATGCGTTTGATGGATAACCCGCGAATTTAGCCGCCAGTTCAGCCGGTAATTCAGGCGGCTGTGAAGGGGCAGGCTTTGGGGGAGCCGGATCGATAATTGACGGCGTTTGTTGCATCGGGGTTCCTGGCGGAAAATGACATCGCCAAATCCTAGCACGAATTTGCATTGAAAGAAAAAAGGCGCGACATCCACAAGGAACATCGCGCCGAGTTTGCTGTTTGCGACAGCTGGGATGGGAAGAAAATTCAAGGCGTATCAGGCAACCAGTTTGCGAACGGTCTGGCGCATTTTTTCCAGATGTTCGTGATCAAGTGGCAATTGAAGAACACTGCAATCGCCATCGTGACGGGCAAGACGTGCTTGCAGGACGTCGGGAATGCTTTGCAGATGAAGATTAACGATCTCGCCCGGAGTTGTTGAAAGCGCCGGGCGAACGATAAGGTGAGCACAGGAAATTTCGGTCGTCTGCCCCTGCCAGTCGTCGCCGTCGTTTGACATGCGGGCGGGGATGGATACCGGATGTTTTTCAAAGGTGTCATCATCGACATCGTTGTTTTGCATGGCAGCAAGGAAAATGCCGACCTCGCGCCCAAGCAGGGCAGCTTCATGCGCGGTGGTATTTGCAACGTCGTGAACTTGTTCCGCATTGCTTTGGGCATCTTCGGCGCGGCCGCTAATGCCGGTAACGTTATTGGCGACGCGATGAGCACTTTCAGAAACAAAATCGACGCTGCGGGAAATTTCCTGTGTCGTTGCGTTTTGTTCTTCGATTGCGCCCATGATGGTCGTGACATACTGGTCGATGCTGTCGACGATTTCGGCCACATTGGAAATTGCATCAGCCGAGCTTTGCGATACCTGCTGAATGCGGCTAACGCGGGCGGAAATTTCTTCGGTTGCTTTGGCGGTTTGATTGGCCAGCGATTTGACTTCACCCGCAACAACCGCAAAACCTTTGCCGGCATCACCGGCGCGGGCGGCTTCGATTGTGGCATTCAGGGCCAAAAGGTTGGTTTGTTCGGCGATCTTGGTGATCAATTGAACGACCTGGCCGATTTCTGAGGCAACGGCTTGCAGGCTGCGCATTTCCGATTGCGAGGTTTCAGAATAACCGACAGCGTCTTTGGCAATATTTGAAAATTGCGTGACCTGTGACGAGATTTCGCCAATCGCCGCGACCATTTGCTCGGTTGCGGCACTGAGGGCCTGCGCATTGCCCGATGATTCTTCGGCTTCGGTCGCGACCGAGGTCGCCAGACTGTTAGTATCGGCAGAATTGGTGTCGAGCGATTTGGCGCGGGCGACCATTTCTTCGGAGCTTGACAGAATTTTATCGAATACGGCGCCGATGGATGACCCGAATACGCCCAGAAGGTGATTGCGTTCGGATTGGCGCTGTATTTGTTTTTCCTCGATCCGTTTTTGCGCGTCTTCGAGTTCGCGGGCGCGGATCATGTTTTCCTGGAAGACTTTCATCGCATCGGAAATATCGGCAACTTCATCGTTAAAGCGACTGACAGGGACCGGGGTATCAAGCTTGCCATTGGCCAGTTCACCCAATGCGCTGGTCAGGTTCTTCATCGGTACTGTGATGCTGCGCCCCAGATAAATCGACATCAGGATGCTTAGAAGTGTTGCAAGGCTCGATAGAACCGCAATCGTGATTTTTCCGTCTTTTTCGTCGGCAAGGGCGCTTGCCATTGAGGTCCGGGTAAAGGCGGAGATTTGGTGCAGAAGTTCGGCAATTTCGGTGTCGAGACTCTTTTGTTCGGCTTCTGTCAGGATGACGGTGTCGATCAAAGACTGGCTTTCGATCTTGCCGTCGTCGATGCCTTGGAAAATGTCGGCAACATGCGTTTCATAGCTTTGATGCTCTTTTTCGATGCGATCCAGAGCCGCGGAGACAACTTTGAATTCCTGGCGGGCTTTGTCGGACAGGTCGCCAGACAGGAACTTGGTAACCATCGCGCGCGCGGTGGTAATTTCCGTGTCGGTTTTGGCGGCGATTTCTTCGAAGTGATGGCGTACCGACTCAAAGCTCTCAGCCTTGTCATGCGCGGTTATGCCGCTTATGCGCAATGCTTTTTCCATCAGGATTGCTTGTTCAAGCTGATGCTGGGTAATTTGTTCCAGAAGCGCATTTAGCGGCAGGTCGCGGGCCGTGACTTCTTCAAGTTCGTGCCCGATGATGGTCATCGTATAGACACTATACCCGCCCAGCACGCAGATTGATAAAACCAAAAATCCGACGAGGCTGTATAGGCGCTGGGAAATGCGCATATTGCCAAAGAAGGTACTCATCAGCGGTGTCTCCCTATTACGGTCCAACAGCATTCGCTGATGGGTTGCAAACCAATATATCCATTTGGATGGTATATTTAGCTTGAAACCTATCCTATCCCTATATGGGGAGTATAGTGTTTTTACCTATCCTTTTGGTGGTTAACCTACTCTTTTGTATCACATTTTAGTGAGCTTTGACTAAATGCTTTGGATCAGCAACCAGATCGCGGCACAGGCCATTACGCCATGTTGAATGACCATTGCCGGGGCAATAAGGGCGGGGCCTGATCCTTTTAGGGTGCCGATGGCGTGTAAAACGCGGGCAATAACAAAGGCAGCGGCAACCGGCCAGATCCAGGTTGAATTTGCAAGGACGGCTTCCAGACCCAGCACCACCAGAATGCAAAACGGGGCATTTTCGATGAAATTGCCATGTGCCCGCATGCGCCGACGCAACGCCGGATCATTGGCATCGCCCAGCGCAACCTGAAGATCGCGGCGGCGGAAAGATACATTCAGGCTCAGCACGATCAGCATCAGGGCAAAAACGCCGGTCAGGCAAACGGTTACGGGGATCGCAAGCATGGTGATTTTCCTATGCATTGGTTAAGGGGCGCCAATAGCTTAGCCTGAAATAACAATGCTGAGAAGGCGTAGCCAGGGCCGTTGCACGTTGATGCCCTGTGATGGTCTGCTGTGTGAATTTTGCGCGTTACTTCGTGTTTTAGGCCTGTCATTTTTAAAAATGGTCCGGTGTACGGCCAATTTAACCAACCATCCCGCCAAAGATGCCTGATCCGGGCTTGATCTTGGCGCGGTGCAAGGATAGCTTCGCGCACGCGCGACATGCCGGTTATATATAAGGTATATAAAGGGCCGTTTCGCACGTAACCGGATTTCCATAGAATTTATCGATCCAACTGACAAACAAGGTTTCAAAAATGACAGCCGATCTTCGTGATGCCGCCCTGAACAGCAACGTTTGGGCTTTCCAGGAAGCCCGCAAGCTGGTTGAGCGGTATAAACAGAAGAAGCCTGAAAAGGGCTATGTGCTTTTTGAAACCGGTTATGGCCCGTCGGGCTTGCCCCATATCGGCACCTTTGGCGAAGTGGCGCGCACGACCTATGTGCGCCGCGCGTTTGAACAGATGTCTGATATTCCGACCAAATTGTTCTGTTTCTCGGACGACATGGACGGGCTTCGCAAGGTGCCCGACAACATCCCGAACAAGGAAATGGTCGCCCAGCATCTTGGCAAGGCCTTGACCAGCGTGCCCGATCCATTTGGCACCCATGAAAGCTTTGCCCATCATAACAATGCGCGGCTTTGCGATTTTCTTGACAGCTTCGGCTTTGAATATGAATTCAAATCATCGACCGAATGTTATCGTTCGGGAATGTTTGACGCCGCACTTTTGCGCGTTCTGGAACGTTATGATGCGATCCAGAAAATCATGTTGCCGACCCTTGGCGAAGAACGCCGCGCGACCTATAGCCCATTTATGCCGGTCGAACAGGACACGATGAAAGTTCTGATGGCAAAAGTCACCGAGCTTAAGCCTGAAAGCGGTACCATTGTTTATGAGCACCCTGAAACCGGCAAGCTGATCGAAACCCCGGTGACCGGCGGGCATTGCAAATTGCAGTGGAAACCCGATTGGGCGATGCGCTGGTATGCACTGGGCGTTGATTATGAAATGGCGGGCAAAGACCTTATCCCATCGGTCGAGCTTGGCAACAAGATCGTCAAGGCACTGGGCGGCACCCCGCCGGAAGGCTTTAATTACGAGCTGTTCCTTGACGAGAACGCACAGAAAATTTCGAAATCCAAGGGCAATGGTATTTCGATGGAAGACTGGCTTAAATATGCGCCGGAAGACAGCCTGTCGCTGTTTATGTTCCAGAAACCAAAAACTGCCAAGCGTCTGTATTTCGATATCATCCCGAAAACGGTTGATGAATATCTGACCTTTGCCGACAAGCTGAAAACCGAAACCGATCCGGTCAAACTGTTGCAGAACCCGGCATGGCACATCCATGAAGGCAAGGCACCGGAACGCGAAATTCCGCTATCCTTCGGGATTTTGCTGAACCTTGTGTCCGTGTGCAACACCAATGACCCGGAACTTCTTTGGGCGTTCATTTCGCGTTATGCCAAGGGCGCAACCCCGGAAAACGCACCGTATCTTGATAAGCTGGTCGGCTATGCGATCAATTATTACAATGACTTTGTCAAACCGGCGAAAAAATACCGTGCCGCGACGGATGCCGAAAAGGCCGCCTTGACCGAATTACGCGATATGTTGAAAACCCTTGATGCCGGTACCAATGGGGGCGACATCCAGACCCAGGTATTCGAAGTTGGTAAAAACCACAATTACGAAAACCTGCGGGATTGGTTCAAGGCGCTTTATGAAATTCTGCTGGGGCAGGAACAGGGCCCGCGCATGGGATCGTTCATTGCGCTTTACGGTATTGATGAAAGTGTTGCCCTGATTGATCGCGTGTTGGCGGATGAAGACCTTGGTGTTTGATAAGTTGGTCTGAATAAAAAGACCCTGACCCAATGCGAAAAAGGCCTGCATATATCAATATGCGGGCCTTTTTTTTGGGGCAGACTGTAATGGGCGTGTTCGATTTTATGATGTCGGGGGCAGATAGGAACGCCAGGTTTTGTGTTCAAAAGGTGCCAGAATAAACTGCCGGGCCTTGTTCCAGCCAAAGCCGAACGCGATCACAAGGGCGCCAACGATGAAACAGACCAGTGCAACGGTCATCGATGGGTCAATTGATGCGTGATTGAAGCCTGAATTGACCAGATATCCGACATAAATCAGACTGCTGATGATCGGTGATCGCCGATCAAATGCCAAAGAAAACAGCATTGCGGCGATAAGCACAGGAATCATGATCAGGGTGGCTGTATCAACCATTGCAGCAACGGAGTGAATGGTCATCGGCGCACCGATGACATAAAGCCAGAACGCACACTCGGCCCAGCCATTCACACGTTTGGGGTCTTTTGTGTCGACAATTACGGCAAGGATCAACAACAACAGCCCGGTCAGCGTGACAAGATAGTTGATATATTGGTTAAGCGGTTGACCAAACCAAGCCAGAAGCAAGGACCATATGACGCCGACGATGCCGAACGCAATCAGGGCAAACGATATTGGCAAACGGTAGCGGATGAAAAAGCCAACCTGAAAGGCAAACCCGGTTATTGCGATCAAGACAATGACGTTAACGGATTGCTGCGTGAAATCCCAAACGTCATCAAGGTTGAAGATGTTTTCTGATTTTCCAGCCAAAAACATATAAAGCGCGACAAGATAGATCATGATTGTTGCGCAAAGCGAGACCATGATAATGCTTGAGGGCAAGGTCGCCTTGAGCTTTCCGGCAACATATTCTGCCAGTGCGGTGAAACCTGCGATCGCGACAAGGGGCGCTATCCAGAAAATGGTGCTGTTGGTCAACAATCCCCATAGAATGAACCAGCCGATGCTGAGTACAGTGATGCCCAGCGCAAGGAATATATCGTTCATTCCTCGAAACAAGGTGAACTTTTCGGTTTCAAGGGCTTCTTGGCTGTGGCTGGTCAGGAACGTCTCAAGCCTGTCAAAAGCATCGTGACTAAGCGCCCCTTCAGATACAGCTTCTTTGATATCAGCAAGCGAATATCGATTGTCTTTAACCATTGGCTCCAGCCAGTTTTTTCAAGGTGTCGGATGGCAGTCTGATACAATGCAAACGGGATCGGTTCAATTTAAAGGCAAAGATAATGCCCGGCGCCAAGTCCGGTATATGGCGGGGGCCGCCAAGGTTGCCATCAAGAAACCGGATTTTATTGATGGTATTGTCGGTGTTAGGCTGGACCTAAATCATGGTCTATGAAACGAATTCGTGTTTCTTGTCGCTGTTAAATATCGTTTCTGGGTGTAACAAAGGGACCAACATCATGAGGATCGTAAGAATTGCTATCGTGGGCATTCTTGTCGGGATGCTTGCAGCCTGTTCGACCGGGCCACGGGTCTATACCGATGTTGATCCGGTGGCGGATTTTAGCCGGTATCAGAGCTTTGCCTTTTTTGAAAGTGCCGGAAAATCGACCGAGAAATACGGCACCCTGATGGGGCAACGGTTGGAAGATGCGATCAGTTCCGCATTGGAAGCGCGCGGTTATCAGGTTGATACCCGTCATCCCGATATTCTGGTTAATTACCATATTGAAGAAATCGAAAAACAGCGCGTTCAGCCGACCACGTTCCATGGCGGCTATTACGGATATCGCAATGGCATGTATGTCGGATGGCCGGGCTATGTTGAGCCGGGTTATGTTGATACCTACACCGAAGGCACGATCACAATTGATCTGGTTGACCGTCGAGCCGATCAGATGATCTGGGAAGGCACGGCGGTTGGGCGTGTGACCAATGACATGCGTAATGCCCCGGATCAATCGGTACGCAATGCGATTGCCGCGATCTTTGGCAAATATCCCTATGTCGCGGGCAGCAATGTTTTGGTGGTGCCTGTTGCGCAATAGGCGCGTTGTCTTTGAAGATCGGCGCATTTCACCAGACACCCAAACGGGCCGGTATTACACCGGCCCGTTTGGGTGTTCGGATGGCTGTTCGGATGGCTGTTCGGATGGCTGTTCGGATGGCTGTGCGGATCAGCTTTGTTCGGCAAAATCCCAGTAAAGGTCCTGCGCGCGTTTGGTTACCGGGCCGGGTTTCAGGTTGCGGTCGTCAAGTTTGACGCAAGGGGCGACCTTGTAATAATTGCCGGTGCCAAAGATTTCGTCGGCAGTTTCAAGTTCGGCATAGGTCACAGTTTTTTCGGTGACTTCAACCCCGTCTTCACGCAGCAGCTTGATCACGCGCTGGCGGGTCAGGCCGTTTAAGAAGGTGCCGTTGATGACGGGGGTAAAGACCTTGCCATCCTTGGCATAGAACAGATTGGCATAGGAAAATTCCGCGACATTGCCGTTCGGATCCAGCATCACACCGGTATCAAAGCCGTCCTTGTTGGCCTCGCTAACCGCGCGGCCGACGTTGGGATACAGGCAGGATGCCTTGGCCTCGGTCGGGGCGCTTTCGGGGGATGGGCGGCGGAAACTTGATTTGCGGGCGGTAAAGCCGGTTTTGATGCTTTCAGGCAGCTCGGATACTGAAATGCACAGAACGAACTGCGCGCTTTCCGGGGTTGGGGCCAAGAATCCTTCGCCGCCATAGACAATCGGTTTGATATACAGGGCAAGGGCCGGATCGAATTTTTCAACGCCTTCACGTGCCAGGGCAACGATTTCATCGGCGGTGATTTGCGGGGCAAGGCCCATCAATTCGGCCGAGCGCAGGACACGGGCGCAATGGGGCACAAGGTCGGGCAGCTTGCCATTCATGCGGCGCGCACCATCAAAAACCGTGGAGGCCATCCACATGCCATGGGTTTGCGGGCCGATAATAAGCGGATTGCCTTCGTGCCATTCGCCCTTGTACCAGGTCCATGTCGTAACGGCGGTGGTATCTGTATTGGTGGCGGCGTGGCCCATTCTTCTTGCTCCTGATTGCTTGGTCGGGTGCCATATCTGCGCATTGCGGGGCTATGCGTGACGTTCAGAATAGGGTTTTTGCGCAATCGGGGTCAAAGAAAACTGACATAAATGGACGGTGAGGCGCAAAATTGCGGGAAATGACAGTTTGGTGAAATATCACGTATTATGCACACGTGTGCGTTGGCGGGTTGGGGCGCCTGTGCTATGTGTTTACCCGGACCACAAAGGCAAAATCAGATGCCGAAAAGGTCAAAAAACAGTGCGGCAGGGGAATTTGCACCGATGAGCAAGGCAGAACACAAGCCTGCGACCCGTGACGGGGCTGAACCGGGCCGCGATGTGCAGCATATTGTGACTTCGGCCGATGTCGCACGCGAAGCCGGTGTTTCACGGTCGACCGTATCGCGCTGTTTATCGGGTGATCGGCGCATATCGGATGCCACGCGCAAGCGAGTGCAGGAAACCGCCAACCAACTGGGTTATCAGATCAACAAGATCGCGCGATCAATGAATACGCGCAAAAGCGATTTGATCGGGTTGGTGACATCGGGGCTTTCCGATCCGTTCCGGGTGGAGTTTTTGGACAAGCTGATCTTTGCCATTCAGCAGTCGGGATATCGGCCATTGGTGATTGATGTATCCGATCCGGCCCAGATGGGTACATCGATGATGCATCTGTTGCAATATCAGGTCGCCGGTGTGGTGGTGACATCGGGAAGCCCGCCGCCCGAGGTTGGTGTGCATTTCCTGAAACGCAATGTGCCGGTGGTTCTGGTTAATCGTGCCGGGCGGCTTGACGGTGCCGATGTGATCAATTGCGACAATGTGCGCGGTGGGGAATTGGCGGCGGATTTGTTGTTGGGAACCGGCAAGACCCGGTTCGGGTTCCTGAACGTCAAAGGCGGTACATTTAGTGGCAATGTGCGCGGTGAAACCTTTGTTTCGCGTCTTGCACCAGGCTTGGCCAACGGGGATATCAGCTTTACCCCGCTGGTTTGTGACAGTGCCGATTATGACGGTGGATTTAATGCCGCTGTCAAATTCCTGGCACAGCCGGAAACCGCGCCAAATGCGATTTTCTGTGCCAAGGATCATATTGCGCTGGGGCTTTTGGATGCGGCGCGGTTTGAGCTTGGCCTGCGGGTTCCCGAAGATATTGCAGTGGTTGGATTTGACGATATTGCAGCCGCAAGGCAGGGGGCCTATCAATTGACCACCGTGCGCCAAAGTGCGACGAAACTGGCGGAAATGACGGTGGATCGCCTGCGCCAGCGTATTCGCGGCGATAACCTTGCCGATCAGCGTCTGATCCTTTCGGTTGAGATGGCACGCCGACGAACGGTGTAAAAGCACCTGGTTCAACCTGTAATATCCATGCCCGGATTAGAGGGCGAAGAGGCGAGGAGGCGCGGGGCTGGGCTGGGCGTGTTCAGTGCCTGCCTGCTATGTCTGTCTATGGTATTGGCGCGACGGTACAATCAGATTTTCTGTTCAATTTCCTTTTGGTTTCAGGTTTTGGTTGGATGACTCGTTAGATTTCCAAGGGGTATGCGCACACGTGTGCGTTCGAATTACCATCGGACGGGTCGCGATAAATGGAAAATGAGGGGATGGTGTCGTGAAGGGGCGTTGAAAATTTATAGTTTTAAATCATATTGTTAGTGTGTTTTTTCGACGATTTTCGACTTTAAAATAGAATTTTTCTGTCATTTATTGGAATTTATGATTAAATCATTCCAGCACGTGATTTGCGCCAAGGCAATGCACACGTGTGCATTCAACGAAATGCAAATGGGAGGAACCCAAATGACGATCAAGAATTCACTTTTTGCGACGGTTGCGATTTCAGGCCTGATGGCGGTTGCGACGGTTGGTTCGGCCCATGCGGCGGGCCGGTTAAATGTTATCTGCTCGGCCGATAATGAATGGTGCGAGATGATGGAGACCGCGTTCGAACTGTCGCATGATATTGATGTTTCGATGGTGCGTAAAAGTTCAGGCGAGGCCTATGCACAGGTTCGTGCCGAAGCGGCCAATCCGAAACTTGATATGTGGTGGGGCGGGACGGGTGACCCGCATCTTCAGGCAGCGGCCGAAGGTTTGACCGAAGAATACAAATCCCCGCAATTGGGTGATTTGAACGATTGGGCGGTCCGTCAGGCCGAAAATGCCAATTACCGCACCGTCGGGGTTTATGCCGGTGCGCTTGGCATCGGGTATAATAATGACCTTCTGGCGAAAAAGGGGCTTCCGGCGCCGAAATGCTGGGAAGACCTGAAAAACCCGGCCTATAAGGGCGAAATTCAGGTTGCCAATCCGAATTCTTCGGGCACGTCATATACTGTTCTGGCGACGCTGGTGCAGTTGTTTGGCGAGGAAAAGGCGTTTGACCTGCTGAAAGAAATTCACAAGAACGTCAATCAATACACCAAATCGGGGTCGGCCCCGATCAAGGCGGCCGCGGTCGGGGAAACCACGATCGGTATCACCTTTATGCATGACATGGTGGCCCAGATCAAACAGGGGGCCAATCTGACCGTGGTGTCGCCCTGCGAAGGGACGGGATACGAGGTTGGCTCGATGAGTATTATCAAGGGCGCACGTAACCTTGAAAATGCGAAAATCTGGGCCGAGTTTGCATTGTCACCGAAAACACAGTCGATTGCCGAAGACGCGCACAGCTATCAGGTGCCGTCCAATAAAGAATCCAAAATTCCCGATGGTGCGCCGCGCCTGACGGAGCTGAAACTGATCGATTATGACTTTGCGAAATATGGGGATGCACAAACCCGCCGTCATCTTCTGTCGCGTTGGGATGATGAAGTCAAAACCGCGCCGCAATAAGCGCGATCTGCCTTAACGGTTCTGCCCGTCCGGTATGGATATGTGCCGGGCGGGCGGGGCCATGCTTCCCAATACGGCGTGCAGGAGAGTTTCGGTGAACCGAATGCTTTGGTTCTGGCTGGTGATCGGCTGGATCGGTTTTGCAATTTTACCTTGGTATCAGCAAGAATACGGGTTCTGGACCCTGGAATGGCTGTTTGACGGCTATCCGATGTATGGCGATTATTCGCCTGCGATCTTGCAAGTGATCCTTCATCAAAAAATTTGGCTGTTGCCGATTGCGGCATTCTTGCTAGCCCCCTTGGTGCTGGCGGGGCGGGGCCGTGCCCATCCGCATTATGCGCGCATTTTGATCGCAAGTGGTTTGGGCGGGCTGGTTTGGCTGGTCGGGCAGGGTTTTGTCATTGGTATTTCCGGCTGGGGATTTGGCGGGCTTGCCACGATATTTGGTCCGCTTGATATCCGGCAATACGGGCTTGGTTACGGTGCGATGCTGACATCGGCCTGCCTGCTTGTGATCATGTGTACCGGGCTTGCCGCCGCAGGTGCGATGCGCGGCGATGTCTTTGTGACCACGGCCATCGGGACGGTGATTGCGCTGGTAGGGTTGTTTGTGTTTTTCCCGATTGCGCGCATTCTTTTGGGATCATTTGTTGATATTGACGGCGCGTTGTCGGGGGCGGCATTTTTCCGTAATTTCCTTGATGACAGCGTCTGGGGCATCGGCTGTCTTTTGGGCGGGGCCTGCGGGGTGGCGTGGAATACCGCGTTTTTGGCGGTTCTGACCGCTGTTTCGACCACCCTTTTGGGGCTTTCCTTTGCGCTGGTTGTAACCCGAACCGGCTTTCGGTTTAAAAAATCGCTGCGGGTGTTGACGGTTCTGCCGATCATCACCCCACCCTTTGTCATCGGTTTGGCACTGATCCTTCTTTTTGGCAGATCGGGGGCTGTGACGCAGTTCTTTGCTGATCTGCTCGGGGTGGAGGCAGGGCGCTGGCTTTATGGCCTCCCTGGAATCTGGCTGGCACAGACCCTGTCCTTCACCCCGATTTCTTTTTTGGTGCTGATTGGTGTGGTCGAGGGCGTGAGCCCATCGATGGAAGAAGCATCCCAAACCTTGCGCGCCGGGCGCTGGCAAACATTCGTTCGGGTGTCCTTGCCGCTAATGCGGCCCGGCCTTGCCAATGCGTTTTTGCTGTCGTTTATCGAAAGCATGGCCGATTTCGGTAACCCGATGGTGCTGGGCGGTAATTTTGACGTGCTGTCGACCGAGATATTTTTTGCCATTGTCGGGGCGCAAAACGATGCCGGGCGGGCCGCCGTATTGGCGATGGTCCTGTTGTTCTTTACCCTGTCGGCCTTTGCCGCCCAGCGGTTTTGGCTGGGTAAGAAATCCTATGCCACTGTTTCGGGCAAGGCCGATAACGGGGCGCATGTTGGGTTGAACAACGGCATGCGGATGGTTTGCTATTGGACCGCCATTCCATGGGCGATCTTTACCATCGCCATCTATGGGATGATTTTCTATGGCAGCTTTGTCAAACGCTGGGGTTTTGACAACACTCTGACACTTGATAACTACAAGGATGCCTTTGGCATTGGTTGGAGCGAGCATGGCATTGTCTGGGCCGGGGCCGCATGGGACAGTTTCTGGACCACGTTAAATATCTCGGCCATTGCAGCACCATTGACCGCTGCTGTTGGTTTGACCACGGCCTATTTGTTGGTGCGGCAAAACTTCCGGGGCAAAAGCCTGTTTGAATTTGGCACGATGTTAAGCTTTGCCATTCCGGGCACGGTGATTGGTGTCAGTTATATTATGGCCTTTAATGTGCCGCCGTTTGAATTGACCGGGACGGGTGTGATCCTTGTGATCTGCTTTATCTTCCGCAATATGCCGGTTGGCGTGCGCGGCGGGATTGCCGCCATGAGCCAATTGGACAAAAGCCTTGATGAAGCGTCGCTGACCCTTGGGGCGAACAGCTTTACCACGTTCCGTCGGGTGATCTTGCCATTGCTGCGCCCGGCCATTGTCGCGGCACTGGTTTACAGCTTTGTGCGCGCCATAACATCGGTTAGTGCGGTGATCTTTTTGGTCAGTGCCGATCACAATATGGCGACATCCTATATCATCGGGCTGGTCGAAAACGGGCGTTACGGCGTTGCGATTGCCTATTGCAGTGTGTTGATCCTTGTCATGTTGACCGCGATCCTTGTTGTGCAGGGCGCGATTGGCAAGCGGCGGTTGCGCCGTGAAGACCGGGTAGAGGCAAGTCTGGATCTGGCAGTACCGGGAAATATGAAAGAGAAGCATCCATGAAATTGAAAACGCGGGCGGGGTCGGTCGTTTTTGACAATGTTACCAAGACCTATGGTCATGGGGCGGTCACCGCGATCGACAATGTATCTTTCACCATTCATCCGGGTGAGCTTGTCACTCTTTTGGGGCCAAGTGGCTGTGGCAAAACCACGACATTGCGCATGATTGCCGGGCTGGAACATGCCACATCGGGGCGCATCCTGATCGGGGACAAGGACGTCACACAGCTTCCGGCGACGGATCGGGATGTTAGTATGGTGTTTCAGTCCTATGCGCTGTTTCCGCATATGACAGTGGCGGAAAATGTTGCTTATGGCCTTAGCGTTACCGGCGTTGCCAAGGCAGAGGCCAAGGAAAAAGCCGAAGAGGGACTAAACCTTGTCGGGCTGGCGGGCTATGGCAGTCGTCTGCCATCGGAATTATCGGGCGGACAACAGCAAAGGGTGGCAGTGGCGCGTGCGCTGGTGCTGGAGCCAGAGGTTTTGTTGCTCGATGAGCCGTTATCAAACCTTGATGCCAAATTGCGCCGTCATGTCCGAACCGAAATCCGTGATTTGCAGCAAAAACTTGGCCTGACAGTGGTTTATGTGACGCATGATCAGGAAGAAGCCCTTGCGGTTTCGGACCGGATTATTGTGATGAACCGGGCGGTGATCGCCCAGCAGGGCACCCCGCGTGAATTGTATGAACAACCCCAATCAGAATTCATTGCCGATTTTATCGGCGATGCCAATCTGGTTGATGGCGAGATTGTTTCTGTTGATGGCGATCTGGCCACAATCGATATCGGCGGTATCAATTGCAATCTGCGCCATCGGGGCCAGTCCAAGGGGCCGGCAAGAATTGCGGTGCGGCCCGATGCGGTGCGGCTTTCGATCCTGTCAGGGGCGGCTGGCGGCGATGTCATTGAAACGTCGCTAAAAGGTCACATTACGCACGCAACCTATCTTGGTAGTCAGATGCAATATTCCGTGACAACGCCGGTTGGTGAATTGTTTGTGATCGATCATCGGATCGACACGCCGATTGCCGCGGGCGAACAGGTTGCCATTGGGTTTTCCGAACGCGGCATGGCCGTTGTTTCGACCAAATAGATCATGAACAACAATACTGTTTCAGGCAGGGACAAAGTGAAAAAAGCATTTTCGGGAATTGATATCGCGGCACGGTTTGAACATGCCAAGGATGTGATCCGCGAAGCAGGCAAGCGCGCGATGGAATATTACGAAGGCGATGCCGCGGACCTTGCAATCGAAACCAAGACCAACGCGCTTGATATGGTCAGCATTGCCGATAAAAACGTCGAGGCGATCATTCGCGACCGGATCGGCGATGCCTTTCCCGAGGATGGTTTCCTTGGCGAGGAAATGGGCATTGAGAAAGGCGATAATGATTGCCTGTGGGTGATTGATCCGATTGACGGCACGGCATGTTTTGTCAATCAGATGCCGACATGGTGCATTTCGGTCGCCCTTATGATTGGCAAGGAAGCGGTGATTGGCCTGATCTATCACCCTTGCGGGGATGAACTGTTCAGCGCCATCAAGGGCGAGGGTGCCAAGGTCAACGGTGAACCAATGCACGCCAGCACGGCCAAGCTTGTCAGTGATGGTATGATGGGCATTGGCATGTCGCACCGGGTGCCAAGTTCGGAAATCGTGCCGGTCATCGGACAGTTGCTGGACGAAGAAGGCATGTTTATCCGCAATGGATCATGCGCGCTGATGATGGCCTATGTCAGTGCCGGGCGTCTGATCGGATATTACGAGCCGCATATCAATCCATGGGATTGCATGGCGGGGATCGTTTTGGTTATCGAAGCTGGTGGCTGGTGCAATGATTTCCTGGATCTGCCCGATGTGCTTGATGCCGGTGGCCCGATCCTGGCCGCGGGGCCAAATGTCGCCCGTCATCTGGCGAAAATGACCGGGGTAACCCATCCCGGGTAATCCCCGTTTGGTCTTGATATTCACATCGTTATGATTGTGCACTGACCAATGCGGGGATTAGGTCCTGACCTTAGTTCCGGGTATTGGTCAGTTGTTCTTTGCGTTCAGCCAACATACGGTATTCAAGGCGTTTTATTTCACGATTGATCGCCTTGATATCAAGCGGTTTGGTGCAATGGGCATCCATACCGGCCTCGCGGAAGGCTGTAAGATTGTCGCTTGAAGTATCGGCTGTTAAGGCCAGAACCGGGATGGTTGCCTTGACGGCATCTTCGAATTCGCGGATTTGGCGGGTGGCTTCGATCCCGTCCATCACCGGCATATGCACATCCATCAGAATGGCATCGAAATCCTGTTGGGTCAGGATATCAATTGCTTCCTGACCGTCAGATGCGGTGGTGATGATATGGCCCTGCTGTTCCAGAAGTTTCTGCGCCAGAATACGGTTGATTTCGATATCTTCAACCAACAACAAGTTGCGCCCGATAACGCCCCGACTGGCCGGGGTGTCAGAACCGGAGTCTTCGACGTCGGGCAGGTTTGACCTTGTCGGGGTTGCCAGAGGCAGGTTTAGATCAAACCAGAAAACACTGCCTTCGCCTTCGGTGCTTTCTGCATCAATCGATCCGCCCATGGCCAGGATCATTTTCTGGCAAATGGCAAGACCAAGGCCCGTGCCGCCAAAGCGCCGCGTGGTCGAGGTATCAACCTGTGTGAAGGCCTCAAAGAGCGACTGAACCTTGTCTGGCGGGATGCCAATGCCTTCGTCGCGGACCTCGATCCGGAAAGACAGGTGTTCATCGGTAATACCGCGAGACGTCACAACAACATGGATATTGCCAAATTTGGTGAATTTGATCGCATTCGAGACAAGGTTGGTCAGGACCTGTTTGATGCGAACCGGATCGCCCATCACCCAGCGCGGCATATCGGTCGGAATTTGCAGATGAATGCGGTTGTTCTGATTGCGTGCCGGAACCATCATCATCGAGACGACTTCTTCGCAGATGCCGTGGATGTCGGTCGGGGTGTTTTCCAGAACAAGTTTTCCGGCCTCGATCTTGGACAGATCAAGGACATCACCGATCAGCGAAAGCACATGTTGCCCGGCACTGTTGATCGTAACCAGATAGCCGCGAATGGTTTCGGAAGGTTCAAGGTTGTCTATGGCATCGCGGGCAAGTTGCGCATAGCCAAGGATCGATGTCATCGGCGATCTGAATTCGTGGCTCATATGGGCGATAAATTCGGATTTGGCCCGGTCGGCCTGTAGCGCCTTGTTCATCGAAACTTCGGCATCACGCCGGGCATTGTCGAGTTCCTGGGTCCGTTGATAGACCAGATCAACAATTCGCCTTTCCGTTCGGGTTAACGACCGCAGATAGATAACAAGAAGGATGCTGATCGTTGCGCCGAAAATAAAGATCGCCCAAGGTTGCCAGTAAAATATTCCGCCGTACTCACCCGCGTCGTTATGCAGGATAATCGTCCAGTCACGATGACCGAATGAAAAATCGGAAACATGCGGATTGAAGTCAATGGCGGTTTGTTTGCGGATTTGATCCATGGCAACGGAAGCCGAGCGGTTGCTGTAGATCAACTGAAGGCCGTCTTCGGCCTTGAGGTCGGCAAGAATGATTTCAAAATCACTGGGCAGGCGGGCGATTTGCTCGGCGCGCCGGATCATATGGGTCAGGCGCAAAATACCAGCAGCAAAGCCCAGCGGAGGACCGTCGGGATTGCGCCGATCAGGGACGCTGAGGAATGCCAAAGCATGGACATTGGTCACGCCCGATTGCACAAGTTTCAGAGGTGGCGTTAGCGTGATTTCGCCTGATATCTGCGCCTTTTCAAGGGCCGCGCGGCGGGTTGGTTCGCTTGACAGGTCAAAGCCAACAGCCCGTTCGTTGCCGGATCGCGGGAAAATATAAAAAATCGGGTAATAAGCATCCTTGATCGGCGCGACGATTTTTTTTCCGTCAACAAAATGACTGATCAAAAAATCTTCTACACCGCGTTGGATCGCCGATTCTTCGATCAATTGGCGGTGTTTCTGGGATATGCGCGGTGCCCATTCCAGTGCGGCAACACCGGGGCGCCGTTCGACCCATGGGCCGATCATGGCATCAAATGTATCTTGGGAAACGCTTGTGTCGACGTCAAACAGTGTCCGAACGGCGACCAAAGAATCTGTTGCGCGACTCAGCTCTTCACGCAGGGATGCCTCGAAGGCGCGTCGGAATAGCTCTGTCTGGTTTTTTCTGGCAGCGTCAATTTGCAGATAGGTATAGCCCGCTGCGGCAATCGAAAGCAAAAACCCCGTTGCCCCGACGACAATCGCAAGGTTTTTCCGCAGACGATGGATTTCGCTGGTAATACGGCCATCTGCGGTGTTTCGGTTTACATGCGCAATATTTTCCATACCCGCCGCCAGCACAAGGGTGCTGAGCGTGACAGCAACAAGATAGCCATACATGTTGGTCAGCGCGGTGCTGAGGTCCGTATTGACAAAGGCGCTGTGGCCGGATGCCGCGAAGACAACCAGGTCAAATGAAATCAGGGCATTGATGATTGTCGTCCCAAACAGGCCAAACCGGATGGCCCCCCACAGGGCAAAGGGCAGGGACACAAACAGGAACATGTATTCCGGGTGCGATATGGTCGGGATCAGATGGACGACGCTTGACGCGATAACGGCGGCCGTGCCGGCACATGCCAGTTCAATATAAAATGCCCGGTCGCGACTGTGGTAATCATGGCTTAGAAGGCGCAGGACAACGGAACCGATGATGATAACCCCGACAAGATCGCCCAGCCACCATCCTTGCCAGATTTCCCGATAATTCGAAAAGTCACCAATAACCGTAAGGCACAGGACAAGCGTTCCCAGCAGTGAACTTATCAGCGGGTTTAGCACGACACCAAACCCGATCATGCCAATTATACCGCGAAAACTGATGCGATCATGGGAGCCAAGGAACCGACGGAACAGGATAACGGGCAGGACGGCTGCGAGTGTGTTGCCACACGCGATCAGGGCGGCTGTGTACACCGGGGCTGATGTGGTCAGATTGACCAGTAATGCCGCGATAAGAACCGCAGGCCAATACCGCCATCCCCATGCAACAAGCGTTGCCAGAGCAATCCCCGACGGTGCCCAGATTAAGGTGACATTGCTGCCGTAATAGGGAAATTGCAGTCCGATATAGCCGCTAATGAAATAGGCGAGCACGATCGTTGCAAAACGAATGATGTCAACGCGATCGGGACGCAACTATTTCTCCTTTCATGCGGATGGGGCAGGATACAGACCTGTGAGCCTCGTCTTTTATGTAAGGTTGGCGAAGTGCAATTGGAATAACCATTCTTATTCTTTATTCGGTATTTGTTCTGTCATTCCATGATCACGGAATTATCAGGGTGTTAGCCTAGGTATTAAAGTTTGGAATTGTTATAATGTATAGCAAAATCCCCCTACTGGCTAACCCATAGTACGCGGGCAATCCAGTCAATATCCTGAGCCGGAATATAGCGATCCTCGTAAGCGGGATTAAGCGATTTAAGCTCGGCCCCCATGGCGCCACGCCGGACAAGTTCCTTGGCCATGACTTCGCCCGCGATGGTTTTGACAACCACCCGATCCTGGGGGCGGATATTGGAGGCCGGGGAAACAACAATCAGGTCGCCATCCCGAAACACCGGCGCCATTGAATCGCCCGAAATTCGCAAGCCATAGGCGGTTGGATCATGCAGGGCGGGAAAGGTGATATCTTCCCATGCGCCGCCAACCGGATAGCCCGCATCATCAAAAAAACCACGATTGCCAGCTTGGGCAAATCCGATGACCGGCACCCGCCCGGCACCATTACCATCTACCAGTTGGGCAAATTCCTGAAAGGTGACATTGGCCACCGACAGCACCTTTGAAATGCTTTCGGTTGAGGGCCAGCGGGGTTTGCCCTGATTGGTGGTGCGTTTGGATCGGTTGAATGTGGTTGGATCAAGCTGCGCCAGACGCGCCAGCCCCGATGGGGTCAGCCCGTTGTCTTCGGCGATCTTGTCCAATGCGCCCCATATTTGCTCTTGCCGGATCATGTTTCATTCTAGCAGTCCGTGATTGGTTGGGAAAAGGAATTAATTCCTTTGGCGGCAAAGTTCTATCGGGTGCGGGAACCGGTTTCGGTTCGGTTGACGACCTGATCGAAAATGTCCGTTTGACCCATTTGACCGCCCTTAAGGATCATTTCAAGCCCGTCAAGTTGTGGATCGCTGCCATGTGCGCGGATCACCGGAACGCCGCGGTCAAAATCCTCGACAAAGGACAGGCTGTCGATGGGCAGTTCAAGCACGGCAAGACTGGATGTATCGCCCCCGGCAATGGCCAGAAAGCCGATGCGGGTCTGTGTGATGACATTGGCAATAAAACGTGCGCTGGCCTTGGCCAGTTCATGCCCGCCGATGCCGTGGGCGGCGTCATCGCCAAGGGTCGCCAAAAGATGTTTGCCATCGGCAAGGACATCCATGCAGGCCTTTGTCATATCGGCGAACCCGGTCGGGTCCATCAGATTTCCCGGCGTGATTTCGATCTTGTGCAAATGTCGGGTGGCGGCAACCTGTTGTGCGGTCAGGGGGGACCGGCTTCCGGCAAAGGCAAAAACCGGACCGTTGCGTTGTGGGATGGGGGCGGGGGCGGTTTTGATTGGCGGGGTATCGTTCGCACGATTGGATGCGGTCAGTGCCTGGGCGACACTGCTGGCGCCAATGCACAGGATTTTGGTGTTGACCGCGATGGCGCGCAGGGCCTGTCCGATTATTTCAAGGTCGTGATTTTCGGCGGCATCGAACAATGTATGCGTTTCCCCCGCTGCCATCCGGTTTTGGATTTCAGCGGTCAGGGCACGTGCGCCACGCCGGATCAGGGTGACATCGATCAGGCCGACATCAGGCCAGCCTTGCGCGTTCAGATGTTGGCGCAGATCGGCTTCTGCCATCGGTGTGACCGGATGGGTGCGCATCACCGGGTGGCGATCAATACGATGAATAGTGCCATTACTTGCCGCGGCAAACAGATTGCCAAACACGCAATAGCGCCCAAGGGACGGTTGCCCGCCAATGATCGCCTGCCAATGCGCATTAATGCCTTTGGCAAAGCAATCGGCGACTTGCGCGATATTGCCGATGCGAGGGGAACTGTCAAAGGTCGAGCAGATTTTGAAATGGTGGATCTTGCCGCCAGCGCCCGAAAGCCCGGCGACAAGTTCATTCATGCGGTTGATACCGTCTTTGACCGACAGGGCGCGCAGCGACGTGGCCACGCCAATCGCATCAAGCCCGGCGATTTCCGGGTGATCCGAAATGCGCGGCGGGCTGAGATACAGGCGGGCGGATTTGCCCGCCCGCGCCAGTGTCGCCAGCGTATCGGACGCCCCGGTGAAATCATCAGCGCAAAAAACGATATCGGCCATATCAATCAGGCCTTATTGCCGTAAAAGGCCAATGCTTCGGCCAATTCCGGGCTGGTTTTGGCCTGTGTTTCAAGGCTGTTACCCGATGCGCAGGCTTCCCAGGCGTGCTGCAAACTGCGAACACCCGCCGCCGGACCCGATGGATGGGCAAGGATGCCGCCACCGGCAAGGAACATGAAATCAGCCGTGCCAACGGCTTTGACCGTTTCCGGCACCGTACCGGCCCATTGACCCGATGAAAATACCGGCAGGACGATGTCATCGGCACCGCCACCGCCACCGCCACCGCCACCGCCACCGCCACCGTCACCGTCACCGTCACCACCACCACCACCGTCACAAAGCGGTTGTCCTGAAAGGCGCGCGCTTTCGGCAACTTCGGCATCGTCGTCACAGAATTTTCCGCCCATACCATGAACATGCATGTGATCGACCCCGGTCAGACGATAAAGCGTTTGATAGGCCGGAAACGCCATGCCCAAAAGCGGATGACGCGACAGCGCCCCAAAGCCATTACGATGCCCATGCAGCAAAAGCGGTGTTGATGCACGCAATGTCTGCAGGGCCGAAAGCCCGACCCAGTTCATGCTGACCATGGCGCATGATCCGCCTTCGTCTTCGATCAAATCGGCATGGCGGCGCATGGCATCGGTTTCATCGGTGATGTTAAAGGCAATCATCACATCGCGGCCTGTGCGGTCACGATAGTTGCGCACCCGTGCCATGATGGCGGGGATGCGTTCTGTCAGGGGGGCCGATGCCGGGTTGGCGCAAACTTCGTCATCCTTGATGAAATCAACCCCGGCCTCGCAAAGCTGTTCGACAAGATCGGCAATATCGTTGGTGCGAAGTCCGACATTTGGCTTGATGATCGTACCAAAGAACGGACGGCCTTCGACCTTCATGCGCGACCGCGTGCCTTGCGTACCGGCGACGGGGCGGTCATAAAGATCGCGATAGCTGGCAGGCAGTTTGACATCAAGCAGCTTAAGCCCGGTGATCTCGCCCAGATCATAAAGATTGCCCGAAACCGTGGCGGCAAGGGTGGCCAGGTTGCGGCCAATATTGCCGGTTGGAAAACCAACCCGGATTTCGGCCCGTCGATAAGGGCCGGTGATGCCCTTTGCCTGTAAAAACGCGCTTTGCAGGCTGGGTTCGGTTGCCGGTGCCAGTTCGGTTACGGACAAAACCTTGGCGGCACAACGTTCGCGCAATTCCTCGGTTTCCCCGGCAACGCGGACAAATGTGCCGCTGCTTTGTTCGCCCGCGATAATGGCGGCGATCTTGGCCGGGTCAAACGGGGTTTCAATCAGATAGCGGGCTTCGATCAAATCCATGACTTAGATTTCCGACAATGACGGGAAGGGGCGTACAGGATCATTCCCGTTCCAGCCGATAGATTCTTCGTAAATGGTCTTGAACAGGCGGCCTTTCGGACCGACAACTTCGGATAATTCAATCACGGTGCCCGGATGGTCTTCCTTGTCAAAATAAACGAACCGGCCGTTTTCGCCGACCGTGCCGCTCATTTTTACTTTGAAGCCCTGACTTTCCATAAGCGCAAGGTCATTATCGAAATTCTGCGTCCAATAGGCGACGTGTTGAAGGCCGGTATGACCCGCCTTTTGGAAATCACGATACATCGATGGTGCGTCATTGCGGGTCTGGATCAGTTCGACCTGAACAAAGCCCGAATTGGCCAGTGCGACGGAATTGTGCACCTCATAAGGGTTGCCGTCGTAACGGTAATCTTCAATCGGGACTTTCGGGTTATAATACCAAGGGCCGACGCCCATGGTGGTTGCCCAATAGTCCATCGCGGCCTCGATATCGGGCACGACATAGCCGAGCTGGCGAATTTCGCCCAAAAACTTGCTCATAATTCCTCACTTATCCAAGAAGGTTTGGCAACCAGGTTGAAATTGCCGGTATGCAGGTGATCGCCAGAAGCGACACAAATAACGGGATCAGGAACGGCAGCGCCCCACGGATGACCCGGTGCAGCGGCATCTTTGCGATGATGCTGACCATATAAAGGCTCATACCGACCGGCGGTGTCAGAAGCCCGATCATCAGGTTCAAGACAAAGACGATGCCCAGTTGCAGCGGATCAACACCAGCCGCCGTCAGGGCGGGGGTGATGATCGGGGCAATGATCAGGATGGCGGCGATTGATTCCAAGAACATGCCGACAACCAGCAACAGCACATTGACGATAAACAGCAAGATCAACGGGTTGTCAGACAGATCAAGCAGAAACGCACTGGCGGTTGCGGGCAATCGGTCCATGGTCAGGACCCAGGCAAACAGGGCGGCGGTGGCAACGATGAACAACACGCTGCCGGTGGCATCGACCGTGTCACGTGCAGCCGTAACGACGCGTTTGAAATCGAGTTCGCGATAGATGAACTTGCCGATAAACAGGGCATAGGCCACCGTGACCCCGGCGACTTCGGTTGGGCCGAAATACCCCGATATCAAACCGCCGATCAAAAGAACCGGTGCGGCAAGGGCGGGCAGGGAGACGATAAATTTGCGGCCAAAGGCAGCCCAGTCAAATTTGACATCGTCACGCGGTAATTTGTGGATGCGCGCCATGACCCCGACTTGAATCATCAAAAGAGCGGTGATCAGAATGGCGGGCACAATCCCGGCAATCAGCAATTTAACCGCGGATACATTGGCGACCGAGGCAAAGATAATGATCGGGATGCTGGGCGGAAAAATCGGACCGATGGTGGCGGCCGCCATGGTGATGCCCGATGCAAATTCGGCGCTGTAACCTTGTTTACGCATCATCTTGATCTGGATCGAACCAAGGGCGCCGATATCGGCAAGGGCCGCACCCGAAACACCGGAAAAGATCAGACTGACCAGAACGCTGACCTGTGCGGTACCGCCCCGGATCCAGCCGACGATCATGCGCACCAGTTCAAACAGATGGTTGGTGACGCCCGATGTGCTGAGAAGGCTTGCGGCAAAAATAAACAGTGGCACTGCCAAAAGCGGCGTTGAATCAAGCGCATTGACCGTGCGCTGGGCCAGAACTGTCATCGGCAGGTTAAACAGGATCATGACGACGGCGGATGACAGGCCAAGGCAAATGGCAATCGGCAACCGGATCAGCATCAGAACCAGAAACAGGACAAGAAGTGTCGCGCTCATCATGGGTTTGGATCCTTGTTGGGCGCGGCGGTATCAATATCATCGCCGTCGGCTTCTTCATGATGGGCGGCGGGTTCGGTGCCGGTCACAAGGCGATAGATCGCAACCGCCAAAAGCATTCCAATGCCAATCACCGCCGGGGCATAAACCACAAAGTTTGAAAGCCCCATGGATGGGGTGGAAAATTTGCCAGCGCGTAAAAGGAATTTATAAAGCGCAAACAGGAATACAGCCGAAAAACCCGTGATCAGAATGTAATTCAGGAAGCGCAAGATCGCTTTGCCGCGTGGACGTAGCGCGCTGTAAAGCAGATCAATTGCGATATGACGGTTATGAAGCATCAGGGCCGGAACGACGAAGAACACCAGCGCAATATTTGAAATGCGCGCCAGTTCATCGGCCCAAGGCAGGCCAAGATCGAAAAGATTACGCAGGATCACCTGACCGACGACAAGGACCGTCATCAAAGCCAGCATAAGCATCGCCAGTAATGTCAGGATGCGGCAAATGTGATCCAGCCCCCGATAGATCGGGGAATTCCTGTTGGGCATGACAGACCCCGAATAAGGGTGACAGGACAAGGGGCGAAGGTTCAAAAATCGGGTGGTCCGGCGATGATAATCAGGGTCGGACCACCCGAAACAAGATTACTTTATGGCGCTGATTTCTTTATAATACGCGCCATATTTCTCGTCGAACCGTTCATGAACAAGCTTTTCCACGCCGGCGCGGAATGCGGCAACGTCAAGCCCGTCATCCGGGCCGATGATCGTCATGCCGGCTTCTTTCAGCTTTTCAAGGTCACCGGCCTCGTTATCAAGGATCATTTTTGATGCTTTTTGACGCACGGTTTCGGCGGCTTTTTCAATGCCTGCTTTGACGTCGTCGGGGAAGCCCTGCCAGGTGTCTTCGTTGATCACAACGATTTCTGCAGCCGAAATATGCCCGGTCAGCATCATGTGTGATTGCACATCAAACAGTTTGTGAACCAATGCCACATTGACCGGGTTTTCCTGGCCCTGAACGATGCCGGTTGCAAGGGCGGTTGGAACTTCGGACCAATCAACCGGAACCGGTGCCGCACCAAGGCCTTCAACCGCGGTTAAATAAACCGGGGACGGAATGGCGCGGATTTTAACACCGGCAAGATCGGCCGGGGTTTTGATCGCACGGTCAGCGGTTAACTGGCGGGTGCCGAAATAAAACGCATACAAAACGCGCATATTGGTATTTTCGATCAGGCCAGCATTCAGTTTTTCCATCACCGGCGAATGAATATCGACAACATTCATCAGGTGATCATAGTCGCGATACAGATACGGCGTATCAAGGACACCGAAATCTTCGTAAAGCGAGCTTAGCGCCCCGGCCGTGTTATGCGACAACGCAATCGCGCCGGTCGAAACGCTTTCGGCCAGTTCTTGGATTTTGCCAAGCTGGGAAGACGGATAAACGCTGATCTTGACCTTGCCGCCGGTGTTTTTGGCGACTTCCTCGGCCAGCCAGTCGGCTTGCAAACCGGTGATGCTGGTCGGTGAATTCATGTGGCCGTAATTAAGTTCGATATCCTGTGCCTGCGCGCCAAAGGCAAACAGACTACAAGATGCCGCTGCTGCAATCGACAGCGCGAAATGTCGGAATTTTCCGTGTGTGAGCATTGTTTCCTCCCGTGATGGTCCGTGGACCGCAATATGAAGGGTTATTGTTGTTTTTCCCTTGAATAAATTGATGGTAGGTGAAAGTTTATCCCTCATTAAACATCATTAATTGATGTTTTTTGATGGTTTTGAGGGAAAGATGCCAAAGACGACCGGCCCGGTAATCAAGGATATTGCTGAACTTTCCGGGGTTTCACCCGCAACTGTTGACCGTGTTTTAAACAAGCGATCCGGCGTGCGTGAAATGACGGCCAAACGTGTTTTGCAGGCCGCTGCCGAACTGGGGTATTTGCCAGAATCCGACATGCAGGCAAATTTCCGCCCGCGCCCGATGAAGGTTGTTTTCCTGTTGCCAGCAGGGACCAATCCGTATCTTGGGCTTTTGGGGGAAACCATCAAAGCCGCGGCGGAACAACCATCGGGCTACAACATTCGGGCGCGATGTTTTTTCATCGACAGTTTCAATCCAAAACTGTTGTCAGATGCCATGCGCCAGCACGGTAAAACCGCCGATGGCATTGCCTTTATGGCGATTGATCACCCGCTGGTGCGCGAAACCATTGCGGATTTGCAGGCCCAGGGAAAGCACGTCATTACGCTGGTGTCAGATATTGCCGGAATACGTCATTCGGCCTATGTCGGGCTGGATAATCGGGCGGTTGGACGCACGGCGGGGTATTTGCTGGGCCGGTTAACCCGTCAAACAACCGGCCGGGTTGCGCTGATCACGGCAAGTCGCACTTATCGCGCCCATGAAGAGCGCGAAATGGGCTTTCTTAGTTTGATGGATGAAAGTTTTGCGGGGATTTCGGTGATCGCCGCGCGTGAAGGCCACGATAATCGCAGTGAAAACTATCACCACACGGTGTCGCTTTTGGCGGAATATCCCGATCTGATCGGCATCTATAATGTCGGGGGATCATCGGATGGCATTGCGCGGGCATTGCGCGAAAGTGACCGGGGGCGTGATATCGTCTTTATTGGTCACGGCCTGACATCGGATACGCGCAAATTTCTGCTTGAAGACATCATGGATATCGTCATTACCCAAAGCCCCGATATCATCGTGCAAAACGCCCTTAAAATATTCGACAATATCCGCAACGGTGCCGCCCCGATGCAAGGCGTTGCCGATTTGACCATGCAGATTGTGGTTAAAGAAAACCTGCCGTAATGCCCCATCCCCGACGATGGCGGGGCATAAGAAAAGTTTAAAAAACCCCGGATATGACGCCGGGGTTTTCCATATCAGTCGGTATCGGAATGAACGGGCACGTCTTTTGAGTCTTTCAGCAAATCAATGCTGTGGACACAGTCGGACTTGTTTTTATAGCCCTCGCTGCTCATCGCGATTTTTTCGCCGTTTTTGGCGATAAAGGTCCAGCGCCATTCACCCTTTTTATCCTTGTAAAGCGAATAGCGCGGCGATGGTGCATTTGCCATGGGTGTTTCTCCTGAATGTCTGTGGATTTTCCGCCATATTTGGCGCGCCCCTTGATGACAAGGGGCATCTCCTAAGACTTTTGCCAGTCTTGTTCTGTGACAAAACAGGCGCAGGCAAGCTTTCGATCAGAAACGCCGCGCGTTACCCCAAAAGCGCAATCGCGTCATCATGCCCGGCAAGCAGGATGACATCCTTTTTGGATGGCTTGGGGCATGGGGTTGGATTGCGTAGCGGCAAAAGCGATGCGGCGATGGTTTTCGCATCCGGTGACAGGTAATAGGCATCCTCTGGCCCCATGACCCGTGAACAGAAAATCGCCGCGGTTTTCGGGGATTTGGCGGCAAGGAAAAGCTTGTCAAAGGCGTCGATAAAGGCATTGGACGATCCCAGAGCTTCCTGTTCCGTCATCTTGATGCTGACCCAGCTCATGGGAGTCTCTCGTCTGTTATGTGAAAATGGGAGTGCCATTATTCACCCGCCGCCCGACAAGTCGAGCGTTTTTGCGGCTGTTAACGCGATAGGAAATTAATCCTTTACAATGAGAACAAAAGAAGATTATAGCTTGTGCATCAACACCGGAATTGCATCCGGAAGTAGCCCATAACCGGGCAGGCGGGTTTGGTACGGTAGCCAAACCGGGCTTTGCACGTATCGCACTTTTCACATATCGGGCACGCCAATTGGCTGCGCATCCTTTGCGTGGCAGGGGATTGGTGCGGGTTTTTGCAAGGAATTGCTGAAATCCGGGGCCAGAAAGAGGGCGAATATCGCGGGGTGTGTTCGGGGCATGGCGGCATGTCTGAACGCAAGGGCGGTGTTGATGGTGGCGAACGAGCAGAACAGCAGACAGGCAGATCAGCAGGAGGGCGGAATGACCGAACAGAGACTTTTTCCCAAACCGTTGTCGCATCGCACGATTACACCCTTTGCCAGTGCCCGGCAGGCCTGGTTTTGGTTTGTGCGATGTCAGACAGCACGGATCGAAGGGGCACGTGTAATTGCCGATGCGGGCGAGGTGATCCGCCCCTGTGACCCCGATGATATTTATAACGCGGTGATGCGGCTTAGACGCGACGGCACCTTGCACGACCGGCATTTGCAGGTGATCGAATATTTCGGCATTGTCGAACGCACGCCTGATCCGCGGGACCCGCGCGAAGGGCCCAAGGCAGCACTTTGGGATCAGGCGATGGACGCCTTGCAAGATGTTTTGATTGCGCGTGATATTGTTTTACCGCGTGATGATGAGGCTTTTCACAATCCCGAACGGATGATCGAAATGACGGGGGATTTATCGCCATGCAGTGTTTGATGCGCGATGCGGTCAAGCCTTGTCAGGAGCCGATTTTGACCCCGGATCAGGACCCGCCGGAAACACGTGATGCTGCCATGCGTGATGTGCTGGTGGTGTTTGCCGATGCGCCGGAAAAGAAGCTTTTGCGCGGCCTTAAACCGGGCTTTCGGCATTGCTTTGTTGTCATGTCTGGGGCGCGGGCCGGGGATTGGATTTGCCTTGATCCGCAAAGCCATCGGGTAGCATGCGATATTTGGCATTATTCGGTTTTGTTTGATCCCGAAGCCTATTATCGCGGTCGCGGTTTTGATTGCGTTTGGGTCAGTTATCCGGCCGAAGTGCCCAAACGGGTGCGGTTCGGGGCGTTTACCTGTGTCGAATTTGTCAAACGGTTGCTGGGCATTTCGGGGTTCTGGATCATCACCCCGCATCAGCTTTTTCAGGCGCTGAGAAACCCCGAAGAAATCGGTTATCGGCGTCGCTATCAGGGCGATGTGTTTTTTTCTGAAAAATGTTCTTGATTTGTTCTTTTTAATGTGACATAAGAGGCAAATCAACACGACAACTGCGCCCGCACGGCTTTATCGCCTTGCGGGCGTTTTTGGTTTCAAACCGAATTTTGGGGGCACAATGGGCAGTTTGTTTTCCACCCCGACACCAAATGTCACGACCCCGGTTCAGACCGCATCCGACACGACGGTTGCCGATGACGGTGAAACCGCGGCCGAGGCATCGCGCCGTGCGCGGACCGAGGCGCTGGAACGGCGGCGTTATGGCCGGGCCGGTTTGATCGGCACCAGTTTTCGCGGGCTTTTGACCGACCGCATTACACAGGCCGCAGGCGGCAAAAACCTTTTGGGGGAATAGCAATGGCGCGACGGGAAACGGCAAAATCGGCCGGGCGTGATGTTGGTGATGGTGGTGGGGCGGGCGATGTTCGCGATGCTGGGAATGGCACATCCGGGCCGCGCCAAAATGGTATCGCGATTGAGAGTTTGCAGGCGCGCTATCGCGCCGCCCTGGCACGCCAAGGCAATTGGCAAAAGCATTGGCAGGAATGTTATGAATTTGCCCTGCCGCAACGCAATGGGGCCAGCGAACAATCGGTTGCCTCGAACGGGGCGAAACGGTTTGACCGGGTGTTTGATTCAACAGCCCCCGATGCGGTTGAACAGCTTGCCGCCAGCCTGATGGCTGAAATCACCCCGCCGACGGGCGGCTGGTTTGATTTTGAGCCGGGTGGCAATGTTGCCGACCAAGATCGTGAAATCCTGACCGCACGTTTGGCGCGTGCGGCACGCATTCTTCAGGGGCATTTTGATCGATCCAATTTCGCCGTTGAAATGCATCAGGCGTTTTTGGATCTGGTTACGGCGGGCACGGCCTGTTTGCGCCTTGAAAGTGATGATCTGCAAAACCCGTCGGCCTTTCGCTTTGGCGCGGTGCCACTGCGTGAACTGGCGTTCGAAGAACGATCAGATGGACGAATGGACGCGGTATTTCGCAAATTGTCACTGACCCGCGATGATATTGCGCAAACCTGGCCGAATGCGACGCTGCCAGATGATGATCGCGGTGCCGATCAAACCCCGAAACGCTTTGCCGTGGTCGAGGCGGTCTTGCCCGATCCGGGCGTTGCGGGGGGGTATCAGCTTTGTGTGTTTTATGATGATGCCCAGATCGCGACGGGCAAGGGGTCAAGTGACGGTGTGATCCATCGTGACCGGTTTGACGTGTCGCCCTATATCGCCTTTCGCTGGATGAAGGCCCCGGGCGAGGTTTATGGCCGGTCGCCGGTGATGAAGGCATTGCCCGATATCAAGACCGCCAACAAGGTGGTCGAACTGGTGCTTAAAAATGCCTCCATCGCGGTGACCGGCATCTGGCAGGCCGATGATGATGGGGTGTTAAACCCCGCGACCATTCGCCTTGTGCCGGGAAGCATCATCCCCAAGGCGGTGGGATCGGCGGGGTTAAAGCCGCTTGAGGCACCGGGGCGGTTTGATGTTTCCGATCTTGTGCTGTCTGATTTGCGTGACCGCATTCGGCGCTGTTTGCTGGCCGATCGTTTGGGGCAAAGTGACCAGCCCGGCATGACGGCGACCGAGGTGCTGGAACGGGCATCGGAAAACGCCCGGTTGCTGGGCGCGACCTATGGCCGATTACAGGCTGAATTGCTTTATCCCCTGATCCGGCGTGCGATTCATATTCTGGTCAAACGGGGTGAATTGCCAGAGATGCCGCTGGATGGCGATGTTGTGCAACTGCGCCACAGTGCGCCATTGGCGCAATTGCCCAAACGGGTTCAGGCCGGGCAGGCGATGGATTGGTTATCGCGCATTGCGACGCTGGGGCCAGATGCCTTGGGCGAAATTGATATGCCCCATATGGTGCGCTGGCTGGCCGATCAATTTGGTGTGCCGGACCATTTGTTGCGTCCGATGTTGCCGGCCACGATTGCGGGGATTACCGGGGTTGAAGGGGAATTGCCATGACCGGTTGGGATTGGTTTGAGGATTTGGCGGTGACGGATGAAACCGCCGATGATCACTGGCGCCATTGCTTTGCCAGCCGCGCCGGGCAGAAGGTTCTGGCCGATCTGGATCGCAGCATTACCCGCACCGCCCTTGGCCCGCAAAGCACGGATCGGGCGATCTGGATGCGCGAAGGGCAACGGGCTTTGGTACTGCAAATCGCCCGTCTTGCACAGGACCGCGACGGGGATTTTGTAAAGACAACCATAGGGGAGCAATAGATGAGCATGGGACATCAAAACACCGCAGAAAGCCTTTTGACCCCGGCTTTGTCCCCGACCGCAGAGGCATTGGATGCCGGGCAAGGGGATGCTGGAAATCCGCCAATGCCATTGGCCGGTGAACCAGATTTGGGGACCAATCCGTCAGTGCCGGGGGCGTCTGAACCGTCATCGAGACCCGATGCCGGTCTTGGTCCTGATCCGGCGGTGGACAGTATGACGGATGGCGAAAATGCCGCCCTGTTAACCGTGCCGGAAACACCCGATGGTTATGAAATTTCGGTTGATGCCGTTTTGGGGGCGGTTGATCCGGCCTTGAATGAACGGTTGCATCAGGCGGGCTTTACCGGGGTACAGGCACAATTGGTCTATGACCTTGCGGCGGAAGTGATTGGGCCGATGGTTGGCGAAATCGATACCGCCGGGCAACGCGCAGCAGATCGCGCAACACTTGTTGCCGAGTTTGGCGGGGCGCAAAACTGGGCGCGGCTGGCGCCAAAGATCGAAAAATGGGGGCAGGAAAACTTTCCGGGGGCGGCGTTTGACGTGTTGTGTCAATCCGCCGACGGGGTGCGGACCTTGCATCGTTTGATGACCGGCGGGGCGGAACCGGGATTAAACGGTGGCAATGGGGCCGGTGGCGGTGATTTGCGGTCGGAAATTCGGACAAAAATGAACGACCCGCGCTATTGGCGCGATCGCGATCCGGGGCTGGTGGCCGAGGTGCAGACAGCCTTTGACCGTTTGCAGGATGGTTGAGTTTCGGCAGGCGGTTTTTGGGGCTAATGCGCATCAACCTGATAACGGCCATTGGCTTTATGGACCTCGGGCGGGATACGGGTACGTTCAAAGGCGGTGTAAACATCATAAAGTCCCGGTGCCGGAACGCTTTCAAACGCATCTTCGGCCAGGGCCAGGGCATCATCCATATTCTGGTGTTGTTCAAATATATGTACCGGCACCTGACTTTGCCCGGCGCGAAGGGCGGTATCGATCAGGATAAAGACCGGTTCGATATCGCTGTTTTCAAGCGCAATGCTGCCGCTACCTTCGCAATTGCCATATATGGCGGGCGGGGTGGCTTGGCCCTGTTCGCGGGTGTCTTCGGGGGCTCCTGATGTCAGGGGTGTCAGGGTGATTTCAAGGTGATGGGGGCTGTTGGGGACAAGGCCCTCACGGGTGATGTTGTAAACGCCAAGTCCGGCAAAACCCGTTTGCGTCTTGTCACCATTTGGCGGGCAGAAACCAACCCGTTTGAACAGGCGGTAACGTTTGTCACCGCGCAGCCAGATTTCAAGGTCACGTTCGGCATTGAACACGCGGATGAAAACCGGGGTGCCTATTGTCAGATCTGCGTTTGAAAGCTGGCTTTCAAGTTCGGGCAAAACACGGTTGCGGATGTTTTCCGCCCCGAACCCGGCAAGGGCCGAAACCCGATTGGCAAAAGCATCGAAATAGCCCGGTATCGGGGTATAGGGCAGCAGGGTATATCCCGCTGCCCCGGCCCCGATCAGGGTGATGAAGGCAAACAGTTTTGCGCGCAACGCAAAGCTCCAACTTTAAGTCTGATCAGAAGGGCAAAGGCCCAAGATGTGCAACAGATCCGGGCAAACCGGACAATTGTTCAATCCCCGGCAGGTGGGGTTTGGAACAACGCCACAAGACACGTCAAGCATGACCAGAAGATGACCGGTTCGGGGTGCAAATATGGCGCGATTGTCAAATTTGCCGACCTTTGGCGCTGTTTGAATGCGGTGCCGGTCGCACAAGTATTTCAAGGCAAAGGGAAACAAAACCGATGAGCGTGACAATCGATAAAAGTTTCGTCGACCATTTTCAGGCCGATGTGCATCAGGCCTATCAGCGCATGGGATCAAAACTGCGCAATACGGTGCGGGTTAAAAACAGTGTGAAGGGGGCGAGCACCGTTTTCCAAAAAGTTGGCAAGGGCACGGCAACCACCAAGGCACGGCATGGCAAAATCCCGGTGATGAATGCCGATCACGAGGCCGTCCGCTGTGATCTTCGCGATTACTATGCGGGTGATTGGGTGGATGCGCTCGACGAGCTTAAGGTCAATCATGATGAAAAAATGGTGCTGGCCAATGCCGGGGCCTATGCGCTGGGCCGGAAAACCGACGAGCTGATCATCAATGCCCTGACCGGGACCAGCGATGTCTTGCCCGATAATACCGATGGCCTGACCCTTGACAAGGTGATGAAGGCGTTCGAGGGGCTGGGCAATCGTGATGTGCCCGACGACGGGCAGCGTTATGCGGTTGTTGGCTGGAAACAGTGGTCTGAACTGCTTCAGATTAACGAGTTTTCCTCCAGCGACTATATCGGCGATGAAGACCTTCCGTGGAAGGGCACGCAGGCCAAACGCTGGCTCGGGACGCTTTGGATGCCGCATTCCGGCTTGCCGGTGGCGGCGGGTATTCGCTCGTGCTTTTGGTATCACCGCACCGCGATTGGCCATGCCATCGGGTCCGAAGTGCAATCCGATATTACCTGGCACGGCGATCATGCGGCACATTTCGTCAATAACTCGATGAGTCAGGGGGCGGCCCTGATTGATGAAGCCGGTGTGACCTGCATTCGGGCCAAGGAATAGGCGCGATATTTCGTCCCCGACGTAACATTTCCGAACAATGGAGACCCTAATGGCAGAAGGCTTTAAAGCCAGAAACCTCAGTGTTCTGGCCTATGCCAATGGCTTTACGCTTTGGCATTACATCACCCCTGACCTTGCGACTGATGTTGATACATCGGGCTATTTCGAAGATGCGCGCGACATGCTGCGCATCGGCGATTTCATCATCGCCAATACCAACCGCGATGGCACCATATCGGGCGGCATGTTCGTGGTGGCAAGTTCTGGTGCTGCGGGCGTTGACGTCCGCGATATGACGGCGGTGGGCACCAGCAACACCGACTGATTTGGCACAATCCGAAAATTTCACCTTTCCCTCGACCCGTTTCTGTTTTGGCAGGAGCGGTTTTTTTATGCGCAACCAAGGAGAACGCCCATGCAGGGTTCCAAACCAGTCGAATGTGAAGTCCTTAATGTCATTCAGGCCGCAGGTATCTGGCCGGATTGCGATGACAAAACGCAGTTGTTGCAGGCGATTAATACACTGGTTTCGGGCGGTGGTAACGGCGGTAATGTCGGGTCAGCTCCGATTGGCACCGTTCTGACTTATGCCGGTGCAACTGCCCCCGAAGGCTTTATGCTTTGTGATGGCACTGAACTTCTCGCCAGCGAGCATGTCGATCTGTTTACTCTGATTGGAACGGTTTACGGCGAAGGTGCAGCTACGGGTAGCTTCAAGCTCCCGGATTTGCGCGGCCGAACAGCAATTGGGGTCGGTCAGGGCGTTAATTTGACGGATCGCGTTCTTGGTGCAACAGATGGTGCCGAAACTCATCAACTTACGATTGATGAGATGCCATCGCATAGTCACGGAGATACCTTCAATACTACGGGGCCTCATAATGTTGGCTCGAACGGTAATGGGCAGTTTGGATCAACCGGACTGACAGGCGGGAACCAACCTCATAACAATATGCAGCCCTTTGTGGTGCTGAACTACATCATCAAGGTCTGATTCTACTTCTTAAGCCAACCTTCGACCCGGTAGCCCTGTGCTGCCGGGTTTTTTTGTTCAAACACGGAGAATATCCATGCAGTGTAATACCCCGGTTGCAAGTGAAGTTCTTAACGTTGTTCTTGCCGCAAATATCACGCCTGATCGTCAGGATGACACCCAGCTTTTGCAGGCGATTCAGGCTTTGGCTGGAAATCAGGCACTGACGACTATTGCGGCAGGAGCCGGGTATTTCTCTATGATGGGGAAAATATCCGCAGCAGGTGCTGTCACACTCGATATTCCGGAAGGATCGGTAAATATTGGTGGGAATGGCAAGGGTTATATGATTGCAGCCCAATCGAGCTGGGATGTGTCAGATGCCACAAACCATGACGGATCGTTGGGCACGTTGGTACTTGGCGATGATGTCTATATCTATGCGGTCGATGATGGCGATATCCAGGCGAAGCTGGTTGCCAGTAAAAATGCTGATATTCCAGATGGCTATACGGCGGTTAACAGCCGCAAGATTGGCGGTTTCCACTATGGTCGGGTACGGCCGGTGGTTAACCGTTACGATACTGACTATATCCCGTCAGTACAGATCGTGCCGAACAGCGTTTGGGATTTGCAACATCGTCCGTCCTGTGATCCGACCGGTATGGTGGAAATCACGCCGGGCGGTTTCTGGGCGGATATTTATCTGAACAGCGAAGGTGGCGGTATCTGGCCGGAAAATGTTCCGGTAAGCCGTTACGGACAAAGCCTGATTCGAAACAATGTCTATGCTCGTTCTGATTTTCATTTGCTGCTGCGGAATGCCGGTAAACGACTTCCGGTGGTTGAAGAGTTTCTGACTTACGCGGAAGGTTCTCCGGCAGGCCAGAGCGCTAATAACGACTGTGCTTGGGCTGCAAATACGAATACTGGTCCAGCGCCATCTGGCACTGTGGCAAAGGCTATCTCAATGTTCAATGTGGTGGACGTTGTCGGTAACCTTTGGGATTACATTGGTGAACACTCGGATTGGGGGGACACCCTCAGGAAGGACTTTACAGTAGTAAATGTTGGTAAAGACGCCAGTATTCCTCGGGGGGTTGTCGACCATGCTGAATGGCGAAGCTTTGCTGGTGGTGGCGTTTGGAACTACGGAGATGAAGCCGGTTCTCGTTGCTTGCACTCAGGCTCAAAACCTTGGTTTACCAACGGTATTGTAGGTATGCGTGGCGTCTGTGACGCCCTGTGATCTGTGCGATTAAGGCTTTCTATCTGGCTGTAGTTTCCATCTAAGGTCTGATTGAACGCACAACTGGGGCCCGGTTTTCCGGGCCCCTTTTCTTTGGGGGGGAATGGTATGGCCCTAAGCGATATCGCGCTGTGTGCGCGTGCCTTGGTGATGATCGGGGCAGCGCCGATTGTTTCTTTTGATGAGGATACCGCCGAGGCCGAGGTGGCGGGGATGTTGTATCCGGCCATTCGCGACGGGATGCTGGCGGGGTATCCCTGGCGGTTTGCGGCGAAGGGGGTTTGGCTGGCGCGGTTGGCCGATGAAGGCGTCGGGCAGACGGATACGGGGGAAACGTTATTTGCCTTGCCGGGGGATTTTATCCGGCTGTTGTCATTGGAAAGCGAAACCGGCGGGGTGCCGGAATTTGAGGTACGTCAGGATGCGGTGATGTGCCGGGCGGACCGGGCGTATTTGCGCTATGTCGGGCGCATGGCAGAGGCATCGTTTCCGGCGTTTTTTGATCTGGCCTTGATGACGCGGCTGGCCGCCGAGTTTTGTTTGCCGCTGACCGAAAGTGCGTCGCGGGCGGAATATTTGTTTAAGCGGGCCGAGGATCAGTTTCGCGCCGCGCGACTGGCCGATGCGCAGCAATCGACACCGCGGGCGATTGATGATTTCACCCTGATCGGGGTGCGCAGTTAAGTTTTTCAAAAACAGCAAAACAGATGCGAGGGGCAGCATGGTGTCAGCCCGGTGTTGCTTTGGGCTGCTTTGCGCTGCTTTGCGTAAAGGGTGGAAAGTTGGGTGTTCTGGCGGCATCGGGTGTAGCGGGGCGCTGGGGTTTGCGCGGATTGGGCTAGCGGGGTGATGTGCGGGGCAGGTCGCTGATATTCGTGGCATGAGGCGGACTTGGCGGGATCGGCGGGATCGGGACAGGGCAGGGCAGGGGAGCCGAATAAAAATGGCGCGCAGGGTTTTGGAAAAGACGACCTTTTCGACCGGTGAATTGGCCCCGGAATTATGGGGGCGGTCGGATTTAAATGCCTATGGCAATGGGGCGGCCCGATTGCGCAATGTGTTTATCGAGCCTTCGGGCGGGGTGCGCAGGCGGCCCGGTATTCGGTTGGTCGATGATCTGGATGGGCCGGTGCGGTTGATCCCGTTTGAGTTCAATACCCAGCAGACCTATTTGATGGCATTTGGGGATTATCGCGGCACGATTTACCGCGACGGGGTGGCGATCATATCGTTTGAAACGCCGTTCGGGGTTGATCATCACGCGCTGTTAAGCTGGACGCAAAGTGCCGATACGCTGTTGGTGGTGCATCCCGATGTGGCGCCGATGCGTTTGACCCGGACGGGAGCCGTTGAAGGGGAAAGCGGCGAGGGTAATTGGCAGTTGACCGATTGGGCCTGGCGGGAAAATACGGTCAAACGGCTTCAGCCCTATTATAAATTTGTCGAACCGGCGGTGGCGATTACGCCATCGGGTACCAGCGGCACGGTGACGATTACCGCCAGTTCCGATTTGTTTGTTGCCGGGCATGTTGGCACGTTTTGGCGTGTTCAAGGGATCGAGGGGGAAATTACTGTTGTTACCAGTGCGACGGTGGCGAGCATTGCCCTGAAAGAAACCCTGCCCGATGCCAGTGAAACACAGGATTTCGAGGAACAGGTGTTTTCATCCGTGCGCGGGTGGCCGCGCAGCGTGACGTTTCATCAGGACCGCATGGTAATTGGCGGATCACGCGATTTGCCCAACCGGTTGTGGATGTCGAAATCGGGTGATTTGTTTAATTTTGATCTCGGCGAGGGGCTGGATGACGAGGCCATCGAATTTGCCCTTTTGGCCGATCAGGTCAACGCGATTACCGGCATTTTCGCCGGGCGTCATTTGCAGGTCTTCACCAGCGGTTCGGAATGGATGGTGACGGGGGACCCGTTAACACCGGCCAATATTCAGGTGACGCGCCAAACCCGGATCGGTAGCCGGGCGGATCGAAACGTGCCCTTGGTCAATGTCGATGGGGCGACGATCTTTGCCGCGCGCAGCGGGCGCGAGCTTCGCGAGTTTCTGTTTACCGATGTCGAGCAGGCCTATGGCGCGGCGGATTTGGCATTGCTGTCGCGCCATCTGGTGCAAAGCCCGGTTGATCAGGCATTCGATGCCGATCGCAGGCTTTTGCATGTGGTGATGGGCGATGGCAGTTTGGGCACATTGACCCTTTATCGCAGCGAGGCGATTACCGCCTGGTCGGCGCAAAGCATTGCCGGTGGCGCGTTTCGCGGCGTGACGGTTGTAGGCGGGCAGGTTTACCTGAGCATCGAACGCGGCGGGCGGTTTTACCTGGGCCGATTTGACGAGACCTGTGGGCTTGATCTTGCGATTACGCAACAGATTGGTTCGGGCGAAGACCCCCGTCGGCATTGGGGCGGGATGGGCGATCTTGAGGGGGTCAATCTTGCGATTTGGGCGGGGGGTGTTTTGTATCGTGAGGTGCCGGTTATTGGTGGCACGGTCAGTTTGCCCGAGGGCGCGGGGGCGGTGGATGGGATTGAGGCCGGATTGCCGTTTACCCATGAAATTACTGCCCTGCCACCGGCGGGATCGGATGGCACGCGCCCGCATGGTGGCAATGCCTTGCGCCTGATTGCGGTGACGTTTCGCGTACAACAAAGCGGTCAGTTGCGCGTTGATACCGGGCGCGGATTGCGCGATGTGCCGTTGGGAAATGGCCGACGGGGTGGCGATAATGATGCGGATTATAGCGGGGATGTCAGTTTGCGCGCGCTGGGCTGGCGGCGCGGCAGCGGGGCGGCCAATAGCGGATTATGGCATATTGCCGGGGATCTTCCCTGGCCTTTTTTATTGCTGGGCGTTGCCAGCGAATTGGGGGTGAATGACTGATGGGGGCCTTTGCATCCTATGCGCCAATGGCGCTTTCGGCGCTGCAAACCGGGCAGCAGATTTCATCAAATCGCGCGGACCAAAAAAGCCGCGCGGCACAAACCGAGGCCACAAGACAGGCCGATATAAACCAGATTAACGCGACTGAGGCCGAGCGCGAGGGCGAACGTGCCGAGGAATTGCGCATCCGGCAAGCCCAGCTTCGTGCCCGCCAGGGGGCATCGGGCCTGCAAAGCGGTGGAACCGGGTCGGCCAGTGCGGTTTTGGCCGGGCTTGAAAAACAGGCGCTTTCGGAGGCGGCGACCGATGAAGCCGCAGCGGCGCGGCAACGAGCCAGCGTTAATCAACAGGCGAGCTGGCGCGAGCAATCGCTTTTGCGATCATCGCAGGACAATACCGTGGCGCGGTTAAATGCGTGGTTTGCACGGCGTGATGGGTGGGGATAGGGGCGGGCGTTCCAAGGGAGCCAATGGCGGGATGTGTTTTCACAGGGGGAGTTTGATGAGCGCGATTTTTAAGGTGCTTGGCACGGCCGGGGTGCGTTTTGCGGGGGATGGCGAGCGGGTGGAATTTCCGTTTTCCTTTGTGGTTTTTGCAATCGATGATGTGGTGGTGCGGCTGGGGGAGGATGAGGTTGCGAGCGGGTTTCACATTGCCCTGAATGATGCCGATGATGCGCCGGGCGGGATGGTGCGGTTTGAAACGCCGCCACAAACCGGGGTGGCGGTTATAATCGCGCGGCGTTTGCGGTTGCGGCGGCTGAGTGCCTATGGCGGTACGGCAAGCCCGCGTGGTGATGGCATTGATCGGGATTTGGATTATCTGACCGCGGCCCTTGGTGATGTCGATCGGGCGATGTCGGGCAATGTGCGGCTTGACCCGGCAAATGCCGAGACGGCCAGTGCGGCTTTGCCAAAGATCGCGGCCGGGCGGGCGTTGATTTGGAATGATGCGGGCAACGGTTTTGCCAATGGCCCGGAGGCAGGCGAGATTGCCCGTGCCGGGCAACATGGTGTTTTGGCACTTGATGCCGCCAATCGATCCGAGGCGGCCGGAACGCGGGCCGAAACCGCGCTTGTCAGTTTTCATCAACAGATGGCCGGTGCGGTGCTTGACGTTGATTTGCGGGCGCAAAATGTCACCGCCTGGCAGGATGAACGCAAGATGCCAGTGATTGATGCGGCCACGGATCGGATCATGGATATTCGCGAGACGGGATCGTTGGTGCGGTTGTCAAATGGCGGGCGATTGAGCCTTCCGGGGGTGACAGGCGCACGCAATGGGGTGCGCTATCGCGTCGTCAATGGCGATGGCACGATGGTGGATATTGCGGCGGCCAGCGGCGATGACATTCTGTCGCTTGACGGGGCCGGGGCGCGGGCGATTTATCCGCTGCCGCTGCGCGGTGATTGTGTCGATCTGATTTGTGACGGGGGGCGGTGGTTTGCCGCGCCGATCCGTGAAAGCGGGCCGGTGGTGAAACTTTTGCGCACGGGCGTACAGGATATTCCCGCCGGGGGATTTTTCCTGGTGGAATGGGATCAGGTCGCCGAAGACAGCCATGGGCTTTATGACGCGGCGCTTCATGGGGTTAATAACCTGTCGCCGGGGTTTTACCATGTTGATGCCGGGCTGCATTTTGCCATCAATGCCGATCCGGTGGCGGCCAATATCTATGTTGAACGCTTGGGGGCGGGTGGTTGGAGCACGCATTTGCAGGCATCGGATATCGTTGGTGCCGGATCGGGGGCGTTTCAAAGCGTGCGGGTCAATGGCATCGCCCGGATCGGGGTTGGGACCGATAATGCCCTTCGGGTGCGGGTTAAACATTCGGACAGTGTCACCCGCCAGATCGGGGCGAGCAGTGTGATGAGCTGGTTTCATCTGCATCGGATTGGCGGCTGATCAGGGCAACTTGCATGCAGCCGATGGATGCCTGCCTGGCGCGGGGATGACGGAAGTGGCCGCATCATTTCCGATGTGAAAACCGGCCAATCATTTCATCATTTTATGAACGGAGAACGGCAGATGGGCATGCGATATGTGCCGCTGGAAAGCTGTCTGCGCGTGGCGCGCGGCAGTGCCAAGATCGTGCGACAGCAAAATGGGGTTCTGGGCGAAATCGGCAATGATGAAGCGGGCCATGATCATGATGATCTGGGCCGGGCAAGGGGGCTTTTGATTGAGGGGGCGGCAAGCAATCTGTTGCGCTATTCAACCGCGTTTTCCAATGTGCTTTGGGAAAAGGACGCAGGGGTAAGCGTTTCGGCATCCGGGCTTGCCGCCCCGGATGGCAGTGCGGGCGCGACGCAGCTTGATTTGCCCGGCGGGGCGGCGGGGCTTTATCAGCGGGTCGATAATCTGGTTGCCGGGGAAACGCATTGCTTTGCCGTCTGGGCGCGGGCGGTTTCGGGCACGGTTGATGTCACATTGGGCGGGATAAACGGGGCATCGGCCCATGCGGTGAGTTTGGATGAAAGCTGGCAACGGGTTGGCTTTGGCGAGGTGGCATCGGGCACCACGCGCTATCCGAAAATCAACACCAGTGTTTCGGGAATGGCGGCATCGATCCTGATCTGGAATGCGCAGCTTGAAACCGGGCCGGTATCGACCAGTGATATGATCAGTAATGGGGTTCCTGCCACGCGGGCGATTGACGATGTGCGGCTTGATCCGGGGGATTGGTTTCAGGCCGGACCGGGGACATTGGTTTTTGATCTGGAATTACCGCCCGCGTGGGACGGGATTTGGCGGATTGTGCAGCTTTATTCGACAAGCCTGAATGATGATCATCTTGATCTTGGCTATGACAGTGCCGCCGATCAATTGCGGGTGTCGCTTCGCAAAGGCGGCGTGCCGATTGTGACCCAGTCGCTGTATGGCACGTTAACCCCGGCAACCCGCCGGAAGATCGCGATAGCCTGGGATGATGACGCGGTGGCGGTGGCGCAAAACGGGGTGGTTTTAAAATCGCCGGGCGGGTTCGCGATGCCGCGCAATTTTACCCATATCGGGATTGGCAGTTATGCCGGGGAAAGCGGGGCGTTAAACGGGCATTTGCGCGGGGTGTCGTATTGGCCTGCACGGCTTTCGGATGATCGGTTGATCGCATTGACCGAGACGTAAACACAAATCGGGGGCCGGAAATGGAAGAACTGGTAACACTGCGCCGTGATCTTTTGCGTGATTTGCCGATGGATATTCGCCGTGCGCGTCGGGCCTATCGCCGGGTGGCGCGGGAAGTATCCCGGAACATGGATGCCAAAAGTTATGCGATGCATCAAGCCGCCTGCAAGGCGGGGTTGAGCCATCTTGAAGGCCTGATCAAACTGCTGCGCTGGGCGTGCGAGGGGCCGGGTGCGGATGGTGTTGATGGCGCGGCGGGGGGGGATGCTAAAAAGCGTGAGGATGCGGAGATTGAAAAGTTGATTGCGGAGGCGCGGGGGGCGTTGGCAGAGGTTTGACAGATGCTGACTTGGTTGAAAGTAACGCTATGCGTAGGGGGCGATGTCGTTCGTGTCGTTTGTCATGAGGTGCATCAGTTTCGGGTGAGCAAAAAGCTTTTCTTTTCCGGCGCTGATTTCGTTTAGAACGCCCGCATCGACCAGTTGCTTAAGATAAGTAGAGGCTGTTTGACGTTTTGCGATGTCGCGTTCCACCAGATTGGCAATACGGCAATAGGGCTGTTCAAAAATGACTTGTATCAGTTCATGACTGTAAATTTTCGGAAGCTTTGCCCGGACATGATCTGTCGTGTGGTCCATGAGCTGTCGGATGGCGGCAATTTTTTCGCATGTCCAGATGGAGGTTTGTTCAACCCCTTTAAGCATGAAGAGTAACCAGTCTTCCCATTGTCCGGTTCGGGTCACCTGATTAAGGAAGTGGTAGTAATCCTGTTTATTTTGAACGATATAGCGGCTGAGATATAGGATCGGCAGTGTCAGGAGTTGCTGTTCGATCAGATAAAGAACGTTCAGGATGCGACCTGTTCGCCCGTTTCCGTCCTGAAATGGGTGAACGGCTTCAAACTGGTAGTGGCTGATGGCCATTTTGATCAGCGGGTCAATATCGTCTTCGCTGTGTAGAAACCGTTCCCAGTTGGCGAGAAGATCGCGAATGACATTTTCGCCGACGGGCGGGGTGTAGACGGTCTCACCGGTTGTATGGTTGCCTATGATTGTGCCGGGAATTTTGCGGATTTCCATCTGGGTATTTTTCAGATGGCTGCAAATTTCGACGGCTGTGGTTGTGCATAACGGTTTGTCGTCCAGTTCTTTGAACCCCTGATAAAGTGCTGTGCGATAGCGAAGGGCTTCTTTTGTCGCAAGATCGGCACCAGAATCTTCTTGGGCAAACTGGAACAATTTGTCTGTGGTCGTGACGATATTTTCGATTTCCGAGCTGTCCTTGGCTTCAAGCAAAGGCAGCAGGTTGATCAGCAGGTTTTGATTGGGAAGCAATCTGCCAGCCTGTTTTAACTCGGCTAAAGCAGCGCGAGCCGGGGTGCAGGCTTTTAAAACGGATCGTGTTTCGACCCGTTCGGTTGTCGGAGGCAGTAGGGGAAGAGTGTTGTAAGGTTTGTCTGCCTGCCAGTTCATGTTTGGTTGTTCCCAAAAGATCGACACGATTTGTCTGAAAGTCAGCTTATGTCGATGGGATCGACATAAGCAAGTTATTGTGTCGAAATTATATGAAAAAATCGACACGTTAAGGCTCGGGTGTTGTTTCATGTCGATTGCATCGACACGTCCTGCCGACGTGTCGAACTTATATGGTTTTATCGACATGATGACCTGTATTTGCCATTTGGCGTAAAAGTGATATATTTATGCCAAATGGAGGTGCGAATATGGAATTCGCAATTGTTGAGCCGACCGGGGCCGTGCCGGGTGCCGCAACGATTACCGGGGATGAGGCAGCGGCATTGGCGCGTGCCACGGTCAATCTGTTTGGGGTTTGGGATTTAAGCGATCAGGAAGCGCGGGTTTTGCTGGGCGATATGCCCGCCCGGACATGGGCGCGGTGGAAGAAAAAGGATATCGGGCGGATTGATCGTGATTTGCGCACGCGTATGGCGATGCTGATCGGGATTCATAAAGGGCTGCGGTATCTGTTTCGCGAACCGGCGCGCGGTTATGCCTGGATCCGCAAGCCCAATGCGGCGTTTGGCGGGCAAAGTGCCCTGGACATCATGATGCGCGGCGAAATCATGGATATTGCCGATATTCGCAGTTATCTGGATGCGGAGCGTGGGGGGTGGTGAACCCGGCAGATCAGGGCGGGCGCGATATCCCGACCAAGCGGGTGACATGGCCTCATTGTGTGCGGATTATCCGGTCGATCTATCCACCGATTGATCTGTTTGAAGACATTGCCGATCCCGCCGACTGGGAAGCCTTGGCATCGGCCGAGGCCAAGATGAACCCGCGCATTCGTGACAGCATTGGCAATCTGGCCAAGGTGCCGGTGGATCGCCGGGTATCGGGGCCGGGGGCCAGTTATGTGATGGCACCGTTTGTTCATTGTTCGCCGTATCGGCCGGGCCGGTTTTCCGATGGCAGTTATGGGCTTTATTACGCGGGCAATAGCCGATCTGTGGCAATAGCCGAAACCGTGCATCATCACGCACGGACCATGCGGGCGACGAACGAGGATGCGGGCTGGACATCGCAGTTTCGCGAGTTGGTCGGGAAAATCGACCATGTGTTTGAGGATGTCAGCGGGATGGCCGACCTGCTTGATCCCGATGATTATGGGGCCTCGCAAAAATTTGGTGCGGCACGGCGGGCGGCGAGATCGGACGGGCTTTATTGGCCGAGCGTGCGGTTTGACGGCGGGCAATGTATGGCCGCGTTTTGGCCCGATGTGGTGCCGATCCCGGTGCAGGGAGATCATTTTTCCTATCACTGGAACGGGGAGGCGGTTGATTATGTCCGCAATCTTGCCAGTGGCGAGACTTGGCGGGTTGTTTGATGATGGCTGGTTTTGAAGCCGTGGCACGAAGGGCCGAATCCCCGCCGGGCGCGGGAATGACGGAAGTTTGATGACATTTTTCCTATTCGTTACGTCCGTACAGGCGGAACCCCATCGGGCGGCGGGATGGGGGCTGCACCGCGCAGGGTGAGCGATGCAGCCGGGCCGGTTTCAGGCTTTTTTCCGGGTGACGCGGGCGTGGGTATCGGCATGTTTGGCGAGGGCCGCGCAGGCATCTGCCCATGAGGGATCGCCGGGATAGAGGGCCGAGCGCAGATAGGCCAGCGTCATGCGTTGGGTGATGGCAAGGCGGTCGGGGTCTTCGTCGTCGGTTTCTTTGGCGTCATAACCGGCAATGCCGCCAAGCCCGTGTTTGCCGCCCTTGAGCGTGAGCAAGGCATCGGCACCGGGGCTGTGATGATAGGGGTCGGTGTGCCAATCTGCGCCGCGCGGGGTTAGATGCGGATTGTCATCGGCGTCGCCTGCCACCACCAGGGTTTGGGTCGTCAGATGAGCAAAATCGGGGTTCAGCACGGTATAGTTTTCACGGGCAAAGTTGCTGAGGCTGTCGCCGCCCTTGCCCGGTGCGGCAAGCAAAACACCCGCCGTAATGCGCGGTTCGATCATGGTGACATTTTGCGCGGTCGGGTCTTTGGTATCGGTCAGACGTGCGCCCAGTAACATGCCCGCCGTTTGCCCGCCCAGCGAATGACCGATCACCGCAATCCGGTTGCGGTCCAGCCGCCCGGCGAGGGCGGGGAATTGATCTTCGATCACGGCAAGCTGATCCAGAATGCGTTTCATATCTTGCACACGCGATTGCCAGAAAAACGGTGCGCCGGGGGCATCGGCGGGCAATCCGGCGACCTTGGCATTGGCATGGGTGGGCTGGATCACGACAAAGCCATGGGCGGCATAAAAATCCACCAGCGGGCCATAGCCATCCTTTGACGGGATATAAAGGGACGGACCATGACCGTGTGACAGCAAAATAATCGGCAGGTTATCGCCGATCACGGGGGCGGTAATGCGCAGTTCAAGCGGTTGGCCGCGATCCGGGACCGGTAAAATGACCGGGTTGATGGTCAGGGTCGGGCTGGGCGGGGGAACGGGAATATGGCGGGCGTGATTGATCAGATTGTTCATGGGGGATGCCTTGATTTTGCGTGGTGAAACCGGTGGGGTTGGCCTATATTGCGAAAGTGGAACATTGATCCGATATTAATCGGAACGTTGTTCCATTTACCCAAGTTATATACGGAACATTGATCCGTTTGACAAGGGCGTGGTTGATTTGTGAGACTTCGGCTGCTTTGGGGGAGCCGGTTAAGGAGGCGTTTTGCCTGAAGAATTGAATAAATTTCCCGGCGAAAGCACATCGCCAAAACCCCGGATGCGGGCCGATGCCAAGCGGAATGAGGATGCGGTGCTTGAGGCGGCGAAAGAGGTTTTTGCCACCCTTGGCGTGGATGCGCCGGTACGCGAAATCGCGGCCAAGGCTGGCGTTGGGGTTGGCACATTGTATCGCCGGTTTCCGACGCGATCCGACCTAGTGGCGGCGGTTTTCCGGCGCGAGGTTGATGCCTGTGCGGCAACAGCGGCAACTTTGTCGGCGGCGCATACGCCGGGTGATGCGCTTGTGCGCTGGTTGAACCGCTATACCGATTTTATCGCGGCCAAAAAGGGGCTGGCGGCGGCCCTGCATTCCGGTGATCCGGCGTTTGATGCGCTGCCTGATTATTTCCGGTCCAATTTTGAACCGGTTCTGGCCGGGCTTTTGGATGCGGCGGCCAAGGCGGGCGAAGTGCGCGGCGATATTGCGCCCTATGATTTGTTACGTGCGATTGCCAATCTTTCGGTTGCGGGGGTGGGGGATGCGGCCGGGGCGGCGCATACGCGCAGCATGGTTGACCTTTTGGTTGATGGGTTGCGGTTTGGGGCGGTGAAGGCACCGGGCCGGTAAGGTTCAGATTGGATATGAACCGGCATTTTGAACGGTGATGAAGCGGGCTTTGGCCCGTTTTTTTATGTCCAAACAGATATTTGAAATTGATCAGAACCGGCAGCGCTCAGGGACGCCGGAGGATGGCGTATGCGGGGTCGATGGCCGGTTTTGAGGTTGGGACGGGGTAACGCGGGGATGTTGGATGGCGCAGTATATTTATCGCAATCGCCCCAAACCGGCGGGGTTTGCCGAGTTTGTCTGGATTTGGGACCGGATGTTGGGGCTGGATCTTCCGGGGCATCATCGCGATATGGCGGGCTGGCTTGAGGATTGCTGGCAATCGGGCAAACGTGAATTGTTGCTGATGGCGTTTCGCAATTCGGGCAAATCGACATTGGTCGGGCTGTTTTGCGCCTGGTTGCTGTATCGCGATGCGGATTTGCGCATTCTGGTGCTGGCCGCCGATCTTGATCTGGCGAAAAAGATGGTGCGGAATGTAAAGCGCGTGATTGAACGCCATCCGTTGTTAGGCGCGCTTTTGCCCGAAAAACTGGTCGATTGGGGCACGGAACGTTTTACCGTGGCGCGGCAGGGGGTTTTGCGCGATCCATCGATGCAGGCGGCGGGCATTGGCGGCAATATCACCGGATCGCGGGCCGATGTGGTGATTTGTGATGATGTCGAGGTGCCCAAAAACAGCGATAGCGGCCATAAACGTGCCGAGCTGCGCGAAAAACTGGGCGAGATTGCCTATGTCCTGTCGCCCGGCGGGACGCAGATTTATGTTGGCACGCCGCATAGCTATTATTCGATCTATGCCGATGAGGTTCGCCCGGAAACCGGCGAGGCCGCGCCATTTTTGGCGACATTTTCGCGGTTCTGCCTGCCGATCCTGGATGATCAGGGCCGGTCAAACTGGCCGGAACGGTTTTCAGATGCCGAAATTGCCGGTATCCGGGCGCGCACGCCAGAGCGGAAATTTGCCAGCCAGATGATGCTGGAAATGGTCGCCCCCCGTGCCGGGATCCTCGACCCGGCCCGGATGATTCCCTATGACGATGCAGCGGTGATTGAGCGCGCCAATGGGGCGTTGCGCCTGATGATCGGGGATCGGCGGATGGTGGCATCGGCGTGCCATTTCGATCCGAGTTTTGGCGCGGCAAATGGCGACGGGGCGGCGATTGCCTGCGTTTATATTTGCGACCAGGGGGAATATTGGCTGCATGATATTGTCTGGTTGCGGTTTGACCCGGCCCGGTTAAGCGAAGCCGATGAAGCCAGCCAGCTTTGTGCGCAGGCGGCCGCGTTTATGAAGCATCATCATTTGCCGTCGGTGCGGGTTGAAACCAACGGGATCGGACGGTTTTTGCCCAGCATCCTGCGCGCAGCGCTTAAAAAAACCGGCTGGGCAGCCAGCGTGATTGAACATCACGAAACGCGCAATAAATCGGATCGGATCGAAGATGCGATTGGCGGGGTTCTGGCCGCCGGGCTTTTACATGCAAGGCGCGATATTTGGGAAACGCGGTTTGTGCGTGAAATGCGTGAATGGCATCCGGTTGGCGGTTTATCGGGCGGGGGATCGGGTGGCGGGGGCGGCGGCAAAGCCGACAACCATGATGACGGGCTGGATGCCGTGGCCGGGTGCCTTGCTAACGAGCCGGTGCGGCTTCCGCGGGTTGAAAAGGCGGCTTTGTTTGAAGATTGGCGGGGGCAAAATGGGGGATTTTCCGCCGATAGCCGCTTTTCGCCCTAGGGTCAGGACCTGGGCTCTGACCCTGGGGTGCTGTGATCACAACGGTTGGTTTGGCGCGTCAGAAAGAGGATGAAAAACGCATATGCGGCAAATTTTCTGGGTCCGATGAAATTATATGCTTGAATAATAATATTTCGATCTCTATATACCTATGTATAGTTGCTGAGATGGTTGGGCACAAGACGATTACCGCTAGGCGGTGTTGGTCAATTTGGCAGGACAGGTCATACGACAAGACATCCGATAACGGGTGCGCCTGTCCTCCTTTTTCCTCAAAGGAGGACCTGACCATGTGGAAAATTCCGAGCCTGATCGTATTGGTTTTCTCGGTAATTATGTTTGCCAGTGCGGCCAAGGCCGCACCGCCGGTTTGCGGAGATCGTGCCAAGGTGATTGATCGCCTGAGCGCGAAATATTCCGAAGAACCGGTTGCCATTGGCATCACCGCCAATGGCGGTGTGATTGAGGTGCTTAAGGCACCAGATGGCGCGACCTGGACCATATTATTTACCTATCCTTCCGGCCCCTGTTGCCTTGTGGCATCGGGCGAGGCCTGGCAGGATTTGGAAGCAAAGTTGAAGGGCCCGCAGGCCTGATTTGATGCGCATCGTTTCGCGACGGTGGTGATCATTGCAGGTGCCTGAGTGTCCGACTGTGACCCCTTTTTAATAAAGCGGGGGCCCTTCAAACTGACACCGGCCAAGCCGGTTATGTTTGAGACGACGGCTGATCTGGCAACAGATGAGTAACCTCCTGACCTGACCCGCAGCCTTTTAGGCTTGCGGGTCTTTTTTTGGGCGATTGCCTGTGGGGGAACAGCCCGAGCCCAAACCCGTTTGGTCCGCATTTTTGATGCGGGCCTTTTTCATGACCGAACGGCAGGAGGATGTGATGAGCCAACCGGTCGATTTGATCTGGTGGATTACCGCGGTTGAAATTCCGGCGGTGGCCAGCCTTTTTTGGCTGATCTGGCGGATGCGGGGCGAACTTTTAACCCGGATCGACGCCCAACGCAGCAGCCATAATCACGATATGGCCGACCTTCGGGACGGGTTGGCGGATTTCAAACTTGATGTCGCACGCAATTATGTCTCGATCCCGTATCTCAAAGACATTGAAAAACGCCTGACAGCGCATTTGATCCGGATCGAGGCCAAGCTTGATCACAGTGCGACAGCCCCGTAATTCACAAAAGGAGCCGATAGATGACGGATGTTTTGAGTGCGGAAACCATAGTCACCGACCCGCATGACTTGCCGGTGATAGATATCCTTGCGCGCACGCTTTATGGCGAGGCACGCGGCGAAGCGCTTGCCGGGATCGAGGCGGTGGCCTGTGTGATCCTGAATCGGGTGGCGTTTGCCAAGGCACGCGGGCGGTATTGGTGGGGCAATACAATGGCCGAAGTTTGCCTGAAACCGGGGCAGTTTTCGTGCTGGAATGCCAAGGACCCGAACCGGGGAAAACTTTTGAAACTCAGCCCGCGCGATCCGGCTTATCGATTGTGCAAGCGCGTGGCACGCCGGGCGATGGCGGGCGATATCGCCGATCAGACCGAGGGGGCGACCCATTATCATACCCCGGCGGTTGATCCGTATTGGGCACGCGGCCATGTGCCGGTTGCCGAGATTGGCGGGCATTTGTTTTACAAGAATATCGGTTGAGTCAAACAGGGGAGGCATCACATGATAGCCGCATTATTGGCCCAGATCGGTCTGCCGCTTTTGATGAAGGCGGTGGGTTCGGGGCTTGATCATATCGACAATCCGATTGCTAAAACAGCAGCTGAGGGCCTTAAACAAATGGGGGAGGCCGTGACCAAGGGCGACGTCACCCCGGCCCAAATCGCCGAAGCCAATCGTCATACCGAACGCATGGCGGAACTGGAATTAACCCGCGATGCCAAAGTGCTGGCAACGGTCAATCGCACCATCCGCGCCGAGGTGCAAAGCGAGGACGCGTTTGTCCGGCGCTGGCGACCAAGCTTTGGCTATGCGGTGGCGCTGACCTGGATCATGACCATGGGATCAATCGCGGCGGCGATCATCCTGACGCCATTACAGGCCCCGGCGATTATTGCGGCCCTTGTCAATACCAGCCCGATTTGGGGCATTGCGCTGGGCGTGCTTGGCGTGAGTGTGGTGAAGCGAAGTGCGGATAAGAAGCTGGGATAATCGGGCATGGGGGGCATGTGGTGGCATGGACCCCCGCCTTCGCGGGGGTGACGGGTGGGGATGGTGATTGATAGCCTGCATGTGCGCACTATTTTGATCTTGTCACAAGAGTTTCGTTTGTTGCGTATGTTTCGAATATTGCGTTTATGGCTGGATGGTCTTATACATATAGGCGTGCTCTCATTCTTTTTGAAAAGGAGAGGGAGTGCCGGGAAAAGGGAAACGGAGTTCGCAAGATGTCAGCATTGAGAAAAGACGATTTTGGCGAGCGATTGCCGACACAGGTTGAAAGCGCGACAGCCGATCAACTGCGTCAGATTATTGCGTCTCAGGCCAAGGAAGGCGAAGATACTCAACTGACTGTGACACTGCCCGAAGGCAAGCCGCAGACAATTGCGCTGACACCGGCGTTAACGGCAAGCCTGATGGATTTGTTGCGTTTGGTATCTGGCCGACAAGGGTTTCAGATGATCCCGCTGACCGCAGAACTGACCACCCAGCAGGCGGCAGATTTGTTAAATGTGTCGCGGCCCTATCTGATCAAACTTTTGGAAGCGGGCAAGATTAAATTCATCACGGTTGGTCGCCATCGTCGGATCAAGGCCGAGGATTTGTTTGCCTATAAGCAGGCCCGCGATACGACACGTGATCAGGCGTTGTCCGATCTTGCAAAATCGGATGCCGATCTTGTTCTGAAAGGATACTAGGCGCGCATGACATATCGGTCAGATCATTTCACAGCTTTGCTTGATGCCTGTGTTCTGGCCGGTGTGCTTAAACGCAACTTGCTGCTTAGCCTTGCCGAGGCGGAGCTGTTTCGCCCGCGATGGAGTGCGCTGATCCTTGACGAGATGGAGCGCGCAATCGCCAAAATATCAAAGGGCGAAGCCGATACGGCCAAACAGCGAGACCAGATGGTGACGGCCTTTGAAGAAGCCTGTGTCAGCGGTTTTGAGGTTTATATTCCGTCTGTTGATCTGCCCGATCCCAATGATCGTCATGTTGTGGCGGCGGCCATCTGTACCCATGCCCAGGTTGTCGTGACGGATAACTTAAAGGATTTCCCCGAGGCAGAGCTTGGAAAATTCGGGATGGAGGCCAAATCAACCGATGACTTCATTGCCGATACCATAACCCTTCATGAGCATACGGCTTTTGCTGCTTTAAAGAGGATGCGGGCGCGGTTTCAAAATCCTGCCCTATCGACAGAGGCGATTATTAATGTCGCCGAAAGTCAGGGGTTGCTGAATACGGCCCTGCTTATGAAGCAGTATGAGGGGTATTGGTGAGGTTTCGTGCGAGGGGATAAATCTATTCCCTTTTATTATTACTTGAATTGAAGCGCAGTAGCTTCTTCAGGGTGTGATAAAAAATAAACTACTTTGAAGTTTTTGTAATCAACTGTAAGTGAGGAATGATCGGATAATCTGATCTTTCCACTATTGGATGTGCGGTTGGCCACAATTAGCAAGCGGATGTCGTCTCCTGCATTATCTTGATATTGCTGAAATTTCTCATTCTTTTTGTTTATTGCTGATTGTATTTGATATTCTGGATGTTGAAGAACAAAACCTGCGCGATCATTGACTACGTACCATCGTGATTTATACTCATTTGTGATTTGAATTTTCCCTCCATGCTTGAGCTCAATTGTATTGCTAAATCCGATTTCTTTTTGCGTAATTTTTTCAGCGATTAATGCCCTGAGTATGTCGCATATCTCCGTGCGTGTGATGTTTCCCGTTTGCTGATTTGCTGAGGATCTAAGTAGCCTTAGGTGAAGCTTTACGCTTTCTTTTGCCTCAAATGTGGTGCGTATTTTGTTCAACTGCTCTTGGCGATAATGCTCATTGCCTTTAAGTTTTGCTCCACCGGATTTAGTAATATTTCCTGTGAAAATTTCTGTCACTTCCAGTCCAAACGTAGAGTTATTTTCGGTAATTATAAAATCTGGAGCCTCTTGCTGTTTTGCTATGTTCCAAGAAAAGCCAAGTAATTCGGCTGTCTTATGCACATATCGGCACTCTTCGAGTTTTTGCTGTTTTTTCATCATGATGTTTTCCATGTCAGCATGAGGATAAAAATGGGACTGATCTATTTTTCAGTCAGCCAATCGTTTCAGGTAACCAATAATCCTGTCGTCCATGGCGGACGTGAAGGATTGAGACCTGATCACCTTTGATACAGTAAAACACGCGCCATGGCGTTCCCGGCCCATAGAGCAACTGTCGAATTTCAATGTCGAAAGTGGCACTTTCCGGGGCGATTGCATGGGCGAAGGGGAGTGTTTGCAGGCCCATTACGGCATCTTGCATGCCATCGCGCCATTTGGTGGCATAGACCGGGTTTTCGCTATAGAGCCAGTCATAGGCAGCGGTGATATCCGCCGCCGCCTTGGGCGATATGACGACCCGGTATTGTTTCATTTATGCCGGGTGGTCAGGTCGTTAAAGAAGCTTTCTGCATTCTGCCCTTGGCCATCGGCAATCTGGTTTAGTCCGGTGCGGATGCCATCGGTTGTGGCGTTATATTCCAGACGGTTTTGCATATCCTGCCAAGCCTTGGCATCCATCACCACCAGCGATGCCTTGCCATTAACCGTCAGGATCGCGGGTTCCTGCGTTTCGCGCAGGCGTTTGGTGAAGGCCGCCGTGTCGCGCTTAAACTCGGTCAGCGGGCGAATATCCTTGGTGATATCCATATTCACACCTTTAAAGCATTTGATTAAGTGCGAATTTATCACGGATTTGGACGTGGTGGAAGATGCCCATCGCAAAGCGGGCAACGCCAGAGCGAAATCCTAGCGCAGGAAGATATAAATCAGGATGCAGGCAAGGGTGAGGCCCGCGAGGCCATAGGCCGCGATTTGGGGCAGGTATCTTTTGTTTGGGATTTTGAGATACGCGCTTAGGTCATCTTCAAGGATGTTCGGGCCCCGCAGAATGACGCGGGGTTTTTCGACTTCATCATTGGAGGCCCAACGATGGCGGTTTTCCGGAAGGTCAACTGTGGGGCGGGTCGCAGGGGTTTCGGTCTTGCGCATTTTAGCATTCATGTTTGCATTTTCACATCTTTATCATTTTGAGCGGTGCGGGCATTTTTCCCCGGATTCTTTTCGATGCAGGAAAAGTATCGCCAAGGATGATTCCGCTATATTGATAGTTCAGGCTACTCTTTAATTCAAGTTATACTATACGTATGTATGTTTTTCGAGAGCAAAAATTGTCGGGGCAAGCCGGGGTGGGCTGTTTTCGGGGAGGGCTTGTTGGGGTGGCCTTGCTGAAATGCGTAGAAATGCCTATTTTCCCCGTATGACAACGACATCACATACTCACACCACGATTTATCGCGTATTGGGATCGGACGAATGGGCGGAAGCCCTGTCGACCGGCCAGTATGCGGGCGCGCCGCATGATATTGCGGATGGCTTTATCCATTTTTCGACGATTGATACGCTGGCGGCGACCTTGGCCCTGCATTATGCCAAGCGTGGCGGACTGCGCCTGTTGCATGTGCCGGTCGAAAGTGTTGCCGACAAGCTGAAATGGGAACCGGCCCGTGGGGGCACGCTGTTCCCGCATCTTTATGATGTGCTGTCGGTTGAACATGTCGCGCGGGTTGATGATTTGGCGCTTGATGATGACGAGGTTCATATCCTGCCGGAAGATATGCGCTAGCGGGGGATGAGCCGCGGCCATGCATGGCATGGTGGCTGGATTGGGTTGGATCAGGTCGGGTCGGTTAACCTTTGGCCTTGATCAGCCGATCCGGCGATAGACGCGCCCGCCGCCTTTTTTCTGGCCGGTGTCCTCTATTCCCGGGAAATATCCGGCGCGCACCGCGTTAAGGAATTCCCGACCCAACCGGACTTTATCGCCGATATAAAGCCGGTCCCAATCGGGGCCAAAGATTTCGCGGAAATGAAATTCGCCCGGATCATGGGATGCCATCCGGTTTTGCAGGCGGGTGATTTCATGTGTGTCCATTGTGGCCTCCGACCTTTTCGATCTTTGCCCATTTGAACATTTTGCCCCCTTGAGTGCCATGATGGGGATCAAAAAAAGGACGGCACCGCAATGGTGCCGTCCTTTGGATTGATTGGCTTGTGGGCCGGGTTTTGAAGGTTAGACCAATTCGCCAAGGCTTGCCGGGTCAAAGCCTTTAAGCTCTGCCATACGGTTATCGCGGATTTTGGCGACCCAATCGGGATCAGTCAGAAGCACACGACCAATGGCGATCAGATCAAATTCGCCTTTTTCCATGCGGTTGATCAGTTGATCAAGTTCGGCCTGTTTGGAACCCTGACCGCCAAAGGCGGTAAAGAAATCGCTTGAAAGACCGACAGAGCCAACTGAAATGGTCGCTGCCCCGGTGAGTTTTTTGGCCCAACCGGCAAAGTTAAGACCATTTTCGCCATCAAGTTCGGGGAATTCCGGTTCCCAGAAACGACGTTGCGAGCAATGGAGGATATCAGCACCGGCTTCGACCAGCGGGGCCAGCCATGATGTCATTTCATCGGGGGTTGGGGCCAGACGGGCGGTCAAATCCTGTTGTTTCCATTGGCTAAGCCGCAAGATAATCGGGAAATCCGGGCCAACGGCAGCACGGGTGGCCGCCACGACTTCACGGGCAAAGGTCGATCGTTCGGCAATGGTTTTGCCGCCATAACGATCATCGCGCAAATTGGTGCCCGACCAGAAAAATTCATCAATCAGATAGCCATGCGCGCCGTGGATTTCGACGGTATCAAAGCCAAGGTCCTTGGCCGATTTGGCGGCAGAGGCAAAGGCGGCAATGGTATCGGCGATGTCTTCGTCGCTCATGGCGACGCCGCGCGGGGTATCTGGTGCCAAAAGACCCGACGGGCTTTCGACCGGGGCATCAGGCACCCAGGCATTTTGCATGCTTTTGGTCGAACCGGTATGCCAGATTTGCGGGGCCATTTTACCGCCCGCCGCGTGGACTTTGTTAATCACCTCGGCCCAGCCTTTAAGGGCGGCATCGCCGTGAAAGACGGGAATGTCCTTTTCATTGCGTGATGCCGGGCGATCTACCACCGTGCCCTCGGACAGGATCAACCCAACCCCGCCTTCGGCGCGTTTGCGGTAATAGGCCGCGTTGGCCGGGCCGGGAATGCCATCGGGTGCCATGACGCGGGTCATCGGGGCCATAACAATGCGATTGGGCAGATCAAGGGTTTTCAGCTTGAAGGGCTGAAACAGGATATCGGTCGAGGTCATATCGGGGTGTCTCCGAAAAAGGAAATATATGCCCCTGCAATTAAGCCAAAATCGCCGAGTGTCAATTTGTTGCGACGCAAAAAATGAAATTAGCGGGGATTTTGTGTTCTTGCCCCGATGGGAGGCAGGCCCGGTTTTGAAAGGTAATCCTGATCCTAGCCGGAATAGGATCTGCTGCGGCCGCCATCGATGACCAGATTGGTCCCGTTGATGAAGCTGCCCTCGGTGCTGGTGAGAAAGGCGACGGCGTTTGTAACATCGTTTAAATCGGCCATGCGTCGCATCGGATTGCTGTTTTTGACATAGCTGAAATAGTCTGGATTGGTTTGTTCCATCTGGCCCCAGCATCCGGATTTATCGTAAACCATTCCCGGCGAGATGGCGTTGACTCTGATCCCTGTGTTGCTCAGTTCGATGGCAAGGTCTTTGGCATGTGCGATCAAGGCGGCTTTGACGGCGGAATAAGGCAAAGCCTGGCCACCGGATTCAATGCCCGCGGTGGAGGCGACAAAAATAATGGTTGGTCGCGTGCTGTTGCGAAGAAACGCGATTGCGGCATCGGCACCGGCAATGACACCCAGAAGACCGACATCAACCGACCTGCGCCAGCCGGGGTCGTTGTTGGCCTCTGACAAGGCGGCGGCATTGCCGATAAAAACGTCCAATCCGCCCAAATCTTCGGCCGCAGATTTGACCCAGTCCCGGCATTTTTCTGTATCGCTTATATCCAATGTATCGCCGCGTATCTTGTTGCCGTGGCGTTTGAGTTCGGATAATGCGACAGACACAGTCAGGCTGTCTTGCCCGCAGATTGCCAGTTGGCAATTTTCGCGGGCAAACATATGCCCGATTGCCAGACCAATCCCGCGTGTGCCCCCGGCAATGGCGACTTTTAATCCTTCGAGATGCAATTTCATCATGATGGCGGCTTTGTCGAGACGACGGTTGCCCCGCCGGTCAATTGCCCGGCAGTCGGGTTTTTGCCTGTGATGTCTTTTGTTTGATCATCGGCAAAATCCCAGGTTCCAATCAGGGATGTCGGGGCCACATTGGGCTGTGTGGCGATTTGAATTTCTGTGTCGGACAGGGCATCGGACCAGATTTTGATCAGATTGATGTCGGCGGTCATGATGTTGTTTGGTGCGGAGCGCCCGGAAAGAACAAGCGGGTTGTTGCCTGCAATCAGGTCCGCATTCTGGGTCGTAATATTAATCGGTGGGCGCGGGTTCGCGTAGGAAGATTGTTTTTCCTGATCAAGCCAGGCTGTTGTTATTGCCTGGGTGTTTGCAACGTTCCTGCGAATGACAAGGGTGTGCGGTTGCCCGACCATCTTGATGCTTTGTGTGGTTGTAAAATCAAGAATATTGCCTTGGCCATCCGATTGGCTGCAATGGATCAATCCGGAATTATCGAGCCATATCCAGAAGCCCTGTAGTTTTTTGCCCCAGGTGGTTTTTATTGTTGAGACTTGCGAGAAGATTAGACCCTGGGTGTTGGGCGACTTGGCGGTCAGCTTAAGCAGAATGGTAAAGCCGTTTTTGGCAAATGCATATGCCGGTATGAACGGGATTGTCAGGGCTGCGTCGTTTTGGGGCAGGCTGAGTGCGAAATCGCGGTCCGGGATTTCGATAATGGCGGCACCGCCGCCAAGGGTTGCCGGGGACGGGTTGCGACCTGTTGCGTCGTTGCCCTTGCCGTCTGCGAAGTTCCACATCCCGATCAGACTATTTCGCGCGGTCGCGTTCTGTTGTGCATCGGGTATTTGGTCCGATGAAAGGGCTGTGTTCCACAGTTTAATCAACCGGATCGTGCCGGTTAACACATCGGTTGGTTGGGCCAATGGGGGACGTATGGCCGTGTCACTTCCCATGACCAAAGCGGCCGAGGTTGTTGTGATGTCCACGGGCGACCGTTTATTATCGAAGCTGTCAATTTGTTGTCCATCCAGCCATGCGGAAATGGCCGCCCGGTTTTTTATTTTCTGCCGGCGGATGACCAGCGTATGTGGCTGTGTGCTTAGATCGACAGCGGCGGATGTGACGAAATCGCGTGTATTTCCTTTGCCATCGCTAAGCGTGCAGCAAAGCGAACCCGATTGATTGATCCACACCCAGAACCCGGCCAGTTTCGGGCCAAAAGACGAGGGGACTTGTGAGGCATGAGAGAACAGCAGTCCCTGTGTGTTTGGCAAGAGTGCTGTGACGTTGATCAAGAGGGTAAAAGCATCGATCCCAAGATCATAATCGGCGATATAGGGGATCGACATGCTGGCCGTTTCAGACAGCAGGCTTAGTTCATATTCTTTATTGGGTGTTGGCGCCCACAGGTAATCAATAGAGGTTGGAACCGAGGCATTGCCGGTTGCGCGGACTTCTATCTGATAGGTTGTTCCGGAAACCAAAGTCGTTGCTGTTACGGATGCGGTTGTGCCGGTAATGGAAATGGCAGGTTGCGGGGCAAGTGGTGTGCCTGTTTGGCTTTTTATGATCACGACATAACCGGTGGCACCGTTTACCGCGTGCCAAGACAGATTGATCTTGTCTTGTGAGCTTGCAGGCGTTGCGGTGAGTTGGGCCGGTGCCGCCAGAATTGTGATGCTGGCTGTTTGGCTCCAATCGGATGGAATGCCGCCCAAGACCTGTGTTTTTGCCGTCGCATTGCCCGCGGTCGTTCCAATCGGGAATATCGCCGGGGGATTTGATTGTTGGGTCGTGGCGGTTGTGCCGTTTGGCGGTGTAAAGGCAATGGCGTAATTTTCTGCGCCGGAAACGTTGTTCCAGCTTAAGGTCAGATTTGCCGTATCAAAGGTAAACGTCGGGGTGTTTGTGGCGATTTGTTTCGTGATTGTTTTGGTTGCGGACCAATCGCCAGGAATGGATTGGTTATAGGCACGCACCGCCGCATGATATTCGCCGCTGGGCGCATCATCGGGGAAAGTGATCTGTGTTGTCTGTGCCGGTGCGCTGAGTTCATTGGTGCCAATAGCGGGTTGCCCCTGTTGAGTCAGGACGCAAATATACTTGCTGGCATTGGTGGCCTGGGACCAGTCAATTGTGACTTTGCCATCTGTGTAAGTCACGGTGGAAATGACGGGTGTGCCGGGTTTTTGCGGGCCGGGACCCGGACCGGGGCCAGGCGGCGGCGGTGGCGGTGGCGGCGGTGGCGGGGGCGGGGGCGGCGGCGGCGGGGGCGTGGTGCTCCAACCGTTGCATAGCAAAGTGCCCGCGAATTGCTGCAGGACGCTTTTGGCGACAACCGTGGCAAAGAAAGTCGCGGATTTTTCGGGATCGCTAAATATCGCGTTGATCAGGTTTGCCGCCGCGCCATTGACGCTGCTGATCAGTTGATTGATCACGTCTTCAAAGGTCAGATTTTCGGGTTTTCTGATTGGCACCGCAAAGCTTGGCAGGGATGCGCCGAGAAAGTCACTCTTGCCGGGGATGCTGAGGGTATAGGAGATCGTCAGATCAAGGTTGAGGCCACCATCCCCCGCAGACATGGCAACCTTTAGGCTATATTTCGTTGTGATGACATCTTTGAAGACAAAGTTTAGCAGTGAACCGCACGCGGAGCTGCTTGTATTCTTAAGCTGGCTGAGAAAGTCGAGCGCCTGAGCCGGGAAATTGTTCATGTTCCAGTTTTGAACACGGAAACCGTTGGGTTTGCTCCAGGTGAACGCAAGTTCGGGGTTTTGAATGCCCGCAATCGACCCGCTATATTTAAGGGTGCCGACCATCTGATATTTGCTGGTGCCGGGGATCGACGCAATTCCAATCTGAGCCGAGCCAAAGCTGGTTTTGAAAAAGGTGATTCCGGCTTCGAGTATGAATGACGATGACCCGCTACTGCGAGCAATTTGAACGCCCGGACCAAGTTGGCTTGACCCCGGTTTGGTCAGTTTCAGGATATCGGCAATATCGATTGGTGCTGGCAGCGACCCTGTGACCGATAACGAGGTGTTTCCGGCCGTTTTATCAATATTCAAACTGACATTGGCGACATGATCAAAAATGCTGATCTGGCATTGATCCAGATTGATCCCCTTGATGAAGGGGGGATTACCGGTTTGTCCGTCATTTGGCGCGTAATACAGCCGCATGGCGGTGGCACCCGCCGCCGGGCCAAATGAAACGGGCAGAAGGCTGCCCCAGTCAAGGCCGGGAACCATTGTGGATAAAATAGATGAAATCGAAATCGTGTCACTTATGGCAAGGCCGACGACTTCAAAAGTGCCTTGGTTAAAGAGGACATAACCTTGAATATTTTTAAGGGACCCGAAGTCAGCGGTTGTATCGAAGCTGACCGTATTGACTTGATTCGAGCCAGATTTTGTCGATGAAAAGGACAGGTCAAACGTATTTATGGTTACGCCCTGAAGAAAGCCAAATGGGTTGGACCATTTTTGATTTGAACCTGCCGAAAATGCGATTTTTTGTTGAGGTTCGAGAGTGATTGCGGCCTGATTGAGGACAAGGTCGGGGAAGCCGGAGGGCAGTTTTAAGAAACTGTTTCCTGCCACGCCATTGACCAGGCCGGTCAGGCTAATGGTTGAACCATCTGCCAGCGAGCCAGAGAAACTGATTTTATCATTAGGTGCTGGTAGGGCTGCTGCAAGATCGAAGGTGGCACCTGCAAGGATCAGTTCGCCGGACAAATGGGTTTTCATGGACATAAAGGTCCCCCTTTACAGGAGCCACGAAGGCCCCTGTATGTGGTTGGGAAATAACGGGTTTCCGGGATGGGATCAGGGTTGTGTGCCGTAGTCGAATTGCAGCAGGACGTTGGACAGGCTGACCGGCAAGCCAGAGATCGGGGTCCAGCTTGGGTCCCATGTGCCGCTGTTATCGCTACCGAACAGCATGCCGAGATCGAATTTGCCGGTTGTATCGACGGTGATGTTGTCAACGGCAACCGACAGGGCGGTCAGGCTGGAGGGCAGGTCTGAGGCGGTGATGGTGCTGCCCAGGGCCGTAGAGGCCCAACCGATAAGATCACTGACGCTGATATGTGCCGATGGGGGGGTTCCCGTGGGCAACTGATAAGAAAACTTTAGATCACCGGGGGTTGTTGGCGGCAAATCGGTGCTGACTGGAATGGTGATTGGTGAGGCAGCTGATCCGATGACAATGTTGCCGGATATAGTGGTTTTGAGTGTGTTTGACGAAGGCATAAACGTATCCTTGGTTTGAGGTTACTGTTCTGGCTCGTTGTAGGTGACGAGGCCAAGCGCAGCTTCACTGTTCCAGTCATCTGGAACCATGCCATGTTTTTGAACGGCATATTCGGGGGTACAGTGCAGCCAGCCGATGATCAGGCTGCGTGGCAGACGATTGTTGCCAAGCATTCGATGGAAAGAATGCGGACTGCATTCGAACATCAGGAGACGGTTGGGAAGAGGGGCAATCGCCGAGAAAGGTGCGACCTCATCGCCGAAAGGACTTTCATAGCCGAAGGCTGTTTCGCCGCCGTCCCCCTGGGTCCAGTCATCGCCATCAATGTAGTAAAGGAAGGTGAGTGCCCTGACGCGCTTAAGGATCCGTGCGTCGGAGCTACCGGCAACCGGCATTCCAGATTGATAATTACAGCCGAAATACCAAGGACGTATGCCGGAATGGTTTGTTGGGTCTTGCGTGTGATAACAGTGGATGAAGTCCGTATGCCAGATACCGCTTCGGCAACCCGCAGGATGATGGTTGATTTGGGCATTCACTTCGGCAGTGAAAGGGATGTTCAGGGTTTCGCGGCAAAATGCCATAAACTCTGCACTGTAAAAGTGATCCATTGGGGCCGTAACGTCGCGCGGAAAGACCCAGTTATAGCAATCATAGCCCGGCATTTTTGCCAGCCGGTTTTGGTCCGGCAATTGCGTAATGCCATGCGCCAGAAGTTTATTGAAATCCTGGCGGATCGCATCATGCGTGTTGCTGTTTAGGTAATTGTCGATGACAACATGCCGAAACGGAAATGACGCGGGCTTTTGAATGCTGTTTATGGTCATTTGTGTTACGAGAGCATCCACCAGACAAAGCTGAGCGCACAATCGTTGTAATCGTGATCAACGCCGTCTTCGGAAACGATATATTGCGCGTTGAACCCCATCAGCGAATATTGCCCCTGAGAGACACTTGAAGGGTTCCAGCTACGCCCGCCATTACTTGAATTTTGGATTTCGACGGTCACACTGACAGAGCCGGAGCCATCGGCCGGTGTGGTAAAGTTTTGATTGATAAAGCTTTTGTTGCCTTCCCCCTGGCCGGTGAAAACCATGGGTGATTGGCCGGGAATAGTGACCGTTGCTTTCTGCTGATATGAGGCGTTTGTCGCGCCTTGCATGTAAACAGTATGCCCGGCCGGAAGTGTTACCGTTGCTGTAGACGTCACTTGCTTCTCCTGTTGGAAATGGGGTCGATCAGTGTCGGCCCGAAAGATTGGTCGGACGTTGCGAAGTCATTCCGGCTACTAGGACGTTTGGCGCAACGGAATGTGAAAAAAAGCAGCACTGTCGCCGATGGTATTCGCCGTGTCGGCGGTTATTGATCCATGCCGAGGCGGGACATGGTTTGGCCGTTTGCGCGGTGAAGCAAAGTTTTGTGCGGTGTGACGATGACGATGAGGTGATGGATGCGACGTTGGTTCTGGAAACCGACGTTTTGGGCATCAACCTTGGCAAAAACAGATATTTCGCCGATTTTTAAGCACGACCAGAGTGATTGATTTTCAGATCAGGGGATGCCCGCGGTTGACGGCCTTGGAGGGCTATCTGCGTTTGATATCGTGAATAACTATTGCGCTGTTTTCAGGAAATCTTTAGACGTTGATAAGAATGATCCGCATTCTAAGTTGCGGCATGTGTGATGATTATTGTCTTAAGCGGTGGGGACAATGCGCATGCCGGGGAAAGAGGAATGAACAGTATTGGGCCAGAAGCCAAGCAATCTGGACATCTTTGTGACGCATCGACGCGCGCTCCTGAATTATGCAAGTAGCATCATCGGGAGCCGGTCACATGCAGAAGATGTTGTTCAAGAGGCGTGGCTTCGTTTCCATGAGGCGTCAAAGGGACGGTTTCTGGAAGATTCAAAAAGTTATCTTTTTCGTATTGTTCGTAATTTGGCCTTTGATGGCAGACGTCGCATGAAACGTGAAAGCCAGATTATTACCGACGATGACTTTGACACGGCGGCGAATGCCTGTACCGATCGCGTGGTTTCGCCGGAAACCGTGGCGCTTTACAAGGACGAATACGCCTTGGTCATGAACGCATTGGCGCAATTGCCCGACCGTACCCGGATTGCCTTTGAGATGCATCGTTTCGGCGGGGCCAAGCTTCGTGAAATTGCGGCGGCATTGGATATTTCCCTGCCGCTGGCACACAGATTGGTGACCGATGCGGTGCAGCATTGCAAGGAGCAACTGGGGTGGCCGTGACCTTGCTGAAATCTGGAAACTTGTATAAAAAATCGTGTGATATGCGTTTAGTCATTAGAAGGCTTTTAGGATTGCAACAGTCGATCACCAACGTTTCAGTTCGTTCTGGTCGGGGCTGAAGGAAGCGTATGACTGCGAACACGCAAGATATCGAGAAAGCGGCATCACGCGACGCAACGAGTTGGCTTGTTCTGTTGCAGGACGATCCCGACGATGCAGAACTGCGCGGCGATTTTGAAAAATGGCTTAACCGCAGCCCGGTAAACCAAACCGCATGGCAAGCCATGCAGCATGCGTCAAACGCAATGGATATGGCAACGCCGGTCCATGCCGATAAATGGACGCCGTTGCTTGAAAACGTGCGGCGTGCCGACCGTGCGAAGAGCATCAGAGATCGCGCATTTCAGTTTAGGCGAAAACAGGCCGACCGCCTTGCACGCAAGCCATTTTGGTCCGCCGGTTTCGGGCGTCGCACAACATTCGGGTTTGCCGGGCTTGGCGTTGCGGCCTGTCTTGTGGCGGCAATTGTCGGGCCAAATATTTTGCGGGATCTGCAATCGGATTACATGACGGGCACGGCGCAAACGCGGACCATCACGCTTGAAGACGGCAGTAGCGTGACGTTGGCACCTGAAAGCGCGATTACGGTTACCTATAATGCCGATGTGCGAAATGTCCGGCTTTTGGATGGCGAAGCCTTTTTCGAGGTTTCCCCCAATCCGGAACGCCCATTTCGGGTCGCGGCCAAAGGCGTTAACACGACCGTGCTTGGCACTGCTTTTGACGTGCTGCGAAACGATGACGGCGTTGATGTTTCTGTCGAGCACGGGAAAGTGCGTGTTGATTATATCAATGATGGTCTTCCCCTTGTCGCAGAGACACTCGGCGCGGGGCAATCGCTTCGCATTGATTGGTCGGGGTCCTATGAACGTGGGAAACGCCCGGCAAATCACGTTGCGGCCTGGCGGCAAAACCAGATTGTTGCCCGTTATGAACCGTTTGGCGCCGTTGTTGACCAGCTTCGACGCCATTATGCGGGGAAGATTATCGTGCTTGGTGACGAACTGGCCGCCAAACCCGTTACCGGCGTTTACAATCTGGCTGATCCGCTGGAGGCCCTATACGGTATTGCCCGGGCACAGAACGCAGTCCTTTGGCAGGTGTCGCCCTGGCTGGTCATTGTTTCCAATAGTTAACCTTTTGAGAAACAACAATTTTTCAAAAAATATAACTTTTTAGAGAAAATCTCTTTTACGTGACGTTCCCTCTATAGGACGACATTGCGATGCAATCGCATTTGCGATGTGGCCGGATGTCAACATACAACAGAAGGTGGAACTTGACGTGATCAAGGGGGAAAGAATTCGTTTTGGGGTGGTCAATCGACATGTCGCATTCGCAGGGGTTTTGGCGGTAACAACGGCGCTTTGTTCGGTCTATCCGGTCGGACAGGTCCGGGCACAGGAAGCATCGTTACCGGCCGATTTTTCCGAAAAATTCCAAGCGGTACAGAATTTCAATATTCCGGCACAGGCCCTGACAGATGCGCTGGTCGCGTTTGGTCAGCAATCGGGTATTCAGGTTACTGTTGACGGGGATGTTGCCCAGGGTATTTCAGCACCCGCCGTTCAGGGGGAAATGGTGACAGAAGAGGCGCTGCGCCGTCTTTTGTCGGGGAGTGGTCTTTTTTATGCGGTTTCGCGGTCAACCGTTGCGATTGAACGGATTGTCGATGGCAAGGATGGAGCGACATTGCTTGACCCGGTTATGGTCGAGGGGCGGATCCAAACCGCGACAGGCCCGGTTGACGGGTATGTTGCAACGCGCAGTGCGACGGGAACCAAAACCGACACGCCATTGATCGAAACGCCGCAATCGATTTCGGTTGTTACGCGTGATCAGGTCGAAATCCAACAAGCGCAAAGCATTACCCAGTCCCTGCGTTATACATCCGGTGTTGCCGCAGAAATCCGTGGTTCGGCATCGCGCTATGATATTCCCTATATCCGTGGTTTTGGGTCACCAAGCGATCCGATCCAATATCAGGACGGATTAAGCATGTTGCGCGGGCCGGGATATGCCATTGCCCAAAGCGACACATATGGTGTGGAACGGATTGAAGTACTGAAAGGGCCATCTTCAACCACTTATGGGTCGGCGATGCCGGGGGGGCTGGTTAATTCCGTGACCAAACGCCCGACCGAGGAAGCACGCGGCGAGGTCGAGTTCCTTGTCGGCAGTCATGACCGGTATCAGGCCGCGGTTGATGTATCTGGCCCGGTGACGGATGACGGTTCGGTTCTTTATCGTTTTGTTGGCTTGGGGCGCGATAGTGAAACCCAGGTCGTTAACACCGAGGAACAGCGTATTTATGTCGCACCATCGGTAACATGGAAGCTGACCGACGATACGTCGCTGACGATCCTGACCCATTATCAGCGCGACCCGGAAGGCGGTTATTACGGTATTCTGCCGACGGTTGGGTCATTGTTGACCAGTCCGGCCGGGCAGATTGCACGTGATTTCAATGATGGTGATCCGGCTTTTTCCGACTTTGACCGGGAACAATTCTCGGTTGGGTACGAGTTGGAACATCAGATCAGCGATACTTGGACGATGCGTCACAATCTTCGCTATCTTAGCGTGGATGTGATGACCAAGGATATTGCAACGTCAAGTCTTGCCGCGGACAATCACACGATCAACCGATATGCCTTGACGACCGACGAACAGACATCGGGGGTGACATCGGATTTGCAGGCACAGGCCGATTTTGATACCGGGTCAGTCGCCCATACCGCGCTTATGGGGTTCGATTATAAATATTCGGATTCCTCGCAGGTTCGTCTTTACGGTGCCTCTGCGCCGTCGATTGATTATCTGAACCCGGTTTATGGGGTTGCCACATCGGTATCGCTGTCGCCCTTTATTGATCAGGACCAGACCATCAGCCAGTCCGGGCTGTATGTTCAGGATCAGCTTGATATCGACAATTGGAACTTCCTGCTTGGCGGGCGCGTTGATCATGTTCGCACGGTCACCGATAATAACCGGACAAATACCCGCCAGACCCAGAATGATACTGCCTTTAGCTGGAAAGCAGGCACCGTTTATAACTTTGACAATGGTGTTGCACCTTATGCCAGTTATGCAACGTCCTATCTTCCGGTAAGTGGTACGGATTATCTGAGCAATGCCTTGGACCCGACCACGGCCAAACAGTACGAGCTTGGCGTCAAATATGAACCGCAATCGTTTGATGCGCTGTTTACAATGGCCTATTTCGATATCGTCCAGAAAGATGTCGTTGCGACCAAATCGCCCACTCAGAAATATCAAACGGGCGAAGTTCATTCCAAAGGTGTCGAATTTGAAGCAAAGGTTGCGTTGACCGCGCAGACCAATGTTATCGGGAATGTGACCTTTACCGACGCAGAGGTCACGGAAAGTGTCGGCTATGACGTTGGTGATGCACCGATTGCCATTCCCGATGTTACGGCGTCACTTTGGCTTGATCACAGCTTTGATCGTGGTTTGATGGATGGCCTTACCGTTGGCGGCGGGGTGCGTTATGTCGGTGAATCCGTTGGCGGATACAGCCCCAATGCCTTTACTGCCGGTGCCACGCGCCTGGATGTGCCGGATTATACGCTGTTTGATGCCATGATGCGCTATGACCTTGGGGCGCTTGATAGCCGTCTGGAAAAGGTCACAGCCCAGATGAATGTCACCAACCTTGCCGATGAAACCTATGTCACGTGCCTTAGCAACAACTTTTGTAACTATGGCAATGGCCGAACCATCTATGTTTCTTTGAAATATGCTTGGTAAGACGTCGATGCAACGCGAAGGCTTGCTTGCCGCGATGCGCTATAATCCTGCATTGCGCCAGAACAGCATGATTTTGTTCGGGCTCAATGCGCTTTATGTCGGATTTGGGGTGGTGATGGGTGTGGTCAATGGCGGTATGCCAACGGTCATGCGGGCCCAAGGGATAGATATTGCCACGGCTGGCTGGATTTATCTGTTGTATTTGCCCTTTGGGCTGACGTTTTTGTGGGCGCCTGTGATTGACCGTATCCGCCTGCCATTCCTGTCACGCAGGCTTGGCTGGATCGTGACAATGCAGGGGATCGCCGTTCTTGGCATTGCCGTTGTTGCCTTCAACGAAGGGGCCAGTCCATTGGCGCTGTTCGTTTTTGGCTTTGGTATCGTGGTTGCGATTGCAACCATGGATATTGCCCTTGATGCGTTGGCGGTACAGGTCATTTCCCCCGATTGGCGATCGGTGGCTTCGGCGACAAAACTTGCCGCATTGTCGGTTGGAACCATGCTGGGGGGCGGCGTCTTTGTCGCCCTTTCCGGCGTTTTGGGATGGCAGACAACCTTCCTGATCCTGGCAGGGTTGCTGGGTTTGTTGCTGTGTCCTGTGCTTGCCCTTAGGGGATTGGATGATCCGCGCTTTAATCCCCGTGTCGCATCAGAAAACAGCGGCGGCGCCAGCCTTATGCGGTTGCTGCGGACACCTGTGTTGCGGATGCGGCTGTTTTTGTTGACCGTGGCCTGTTGCATCATGTTCCCCCTTGTCGGGCTTAATCGATTGATGCTGGTTGATATCGGTGTGCCGATTGGGGAAATCGGATGGATTGTTGGCACGCTTGGCCCTTTGTCCATGTTGGTGACATCGGCGGTTTCCATCCCCTTGATGCGCTATATGGGGCTTGTCCGCAGTATGTTGGTCTTTGCGGCACTTGCCTTTGTCGCCCTTTTGGCCATGGCCTATGGGTTTTCGTTTGAAAACCATTTGGTTGCCATTGTCGGGGCGGTGGCGATTGGTGCGGGGGTGAGCGGGATTTACGTCATCCTTGCGACAAAAATCATCGGTTGGTCCGCCGGAACACAGCCCGCCACCGACTATGCCGCTTATTACGGTATCAGCCGTTTTGGCAGCACCTTGATGACGGTGGCGGCGGCACAGGTCGTACCGCTTGTTAATTGGGGGCTGTTTTATGCGGCGGGGGCGGCGGCGCTGTTTGCCATGGTGTTCCTTCTGCTTACTCTCATTGGAAGAAACGATTAATGTTAGCTGATAACAATTTGCCGGCAGGCTTTTTCGGGCCTGTACCAAGCCCGGTTTTCTTTGATCTGGGCAGTTGGCCGATTGCGTTTGTCCGGTTTCCCGAACTTGACGATGATAACCGTCTGGAAGGTGTTTTGGGCGGGTTGGAACGGCTTTTGGATCAAAAGGTGCCTTTTGTCGCCGTCTGGATTCCGGCCAGCCATGATCATGATGATGAGCCGCATGAGGATGAAAAAGCATCCAATGTCTGGATAAAACAGCATCGCACGGCGCTAAACACCTATTGCAAAGGCTATATTTATATCACCCGCGATGAAGGGCTGCGGAATTTGCTGACAGATCGCATCGCGACAATATCGGGAAGGCTGTTTAATTTTCCGATGAAGGTGGTGCAAGACCGGCAAGAGGCGCTGCTGGCCGGAAAATTGATGCTGGAGTTATGACCCCGGAAAGCTGTTTTCACCAATAGCGATGATACCCAAAGGTGACGGGGAGCAGCAGAGCGGGAGATTGAAACTTGCTCTGCTGCATCACCACGCGTAAGAACAGGGCAGGTGTTTACAAGTACGGAGCCTGTCGGATGGGGTGGTATAAATCGCTGGTTTTGCCGGTTGTACGCTGGATCGATGCCGAGACGGCACATGGTTTGGCACTTTGCGCGTTGAAACAAAATCTGGTGCCGCGTGACGATGACGCGATGGATGCGACGCCGGTTCTTGAAACCGAAGTTTTTGGGCGCAAATTTGCCAATCCGGTCGGGCTTGCCGCCGGATTTGACAAAAACGCCGAGGTGCCCAATCAGGCACTGTCACACGGGTTTGGTTTTGTTGAAATCGGATCGGTGACGCCAGAACCCCAACCGGGCAATCCCAAACCCCGGCTTTTCCGTTTGTATTCTGACCGGGCGGTGATTAACCGCATGGGCTTTAATAATGACGGGGCGCAAGTTGTTGCCGATCGCCTGCGCAAGCGGGCACGCCGGGGCATTTTGGGCGCCAACCTTGGCAAAAACAAATATTCGGCCGATGCGGCCGAGGATTATGTCAAGGGCGTTAAGGCGCTTGGCCCCTATGCCGATTATCTGGTGGTTAATGTATCTTCGCCCAATACGCCGGGCTTGCGTGCGTTGCAGGGGCGGGCCCCGCTTGAAAAATTGCTGAACGCGGTTTTGAAAGCACGCAATGACTTTGCCAAAGGTGTTCCGGTGTTGCTTAAGGTCGCGCCGGATTTGACCGAGGAAGACAAAGCCGACATTGCGGCGGTGGTGCTTAAGGTCAAGATCGACGGCATGATCGTGTCGAACACCACAATAGACCGACCGGTCGGTTTGAATAGCTATGATCAGGATGAAAAGGGCGGTCTTTCCGGTCCGCCTTTGATGGAACCTTCGACCCAGGTTCTGGCGGATTTTTACCGTTTGACCGAGGGCAAGGTGCCCCTGATCGGGGTTGGCGGGATTACATCGGGCAAGGATGCCTATGAGAAAATCCTGAACGGTGCGTCGCTGGTGCAGCTTTATTCTGCCTTGGTTTATCACGGGCTTGAGCTTGTGACCGAGATCAAGGAAGACTTGGCCCGTCGGTTGCGCAAGGATGGCTTTACCCATGTTTCCGATGCGGTGGGTGCCGCATTCCCCGAAATTTCCGGGCGTCGCGCCCCGGCGGATGAAGCCCGCGAAGCCAAGGCAGCAGTAAAGGCAGCAGCCAAACCGGCCAAAGCCGAAGCCGAAGCGGCAAAACCGCCCCCTAAAAAGCCAACCGCCAAGACGCCATCAAAAACGACGGCAGCATCCAAACGGGCGGCGCCAAAAAGCAAAGCCGGGTCCGAGGGCGGGGCGACGGAATAAGGTTTTGGGCTTGCCGCGCCTTTTTTTGAGTTGCGGCGCGATGGCCCCGGCGGTCTCCTGCCTTAGCAGGAGTGACGAATGGGGGGATGGCTTTGTGCCTTCCCGTCATTCCCGCGCAGGCGGGAAACCATTTGGCCGAAGCCGCGATGACGACGATTTTATAACGAAGTGGAAAGCATAAATGTCTGTCAGCACCAACTATCAGATGATCAGCGGCCTGTCGGAAGTGATCAAAAATTATGATGCCGTGATCCTTGATCTTTGGGGCGTGGTGCATGACGGGGTGACGGCCTATCCCAATTCAATCGCCGCGATGCAGGCGCTTAAAAAGGCGGGGGTGCCGGTTGCGCTTTTATCCAATGCGCCGCGCCGGTCCAGCGTTGTGGTCGGACGGATGGGGGATATGGGCATTGCGCGGGATCTTTATGGTCCGGCGGTGGCCACCGGCGAGATCGCCTATACACAGCTTTTGGCCCGCAGTGACCCGTGGTACGCCAAACTTGGCCGCAAGGTGATGCGTGTTGGGCCGGTGCGCGATATGTCGATGTTTGAAGGCCAGGATGTTGAGGTCGTCAAGACGGTCGAAGACGCCGATTGGCTTTTGGTGACCGGGCCAAATGACGATTATGACGCGGTATCAGTTTACGAAGATTTGCTGCATGCCGCCAAGGCACGCAATTTGCCGATGCTTTGCCCAAATCCGGATCGGGAAGTGATCCGTGGCGGGGATCGCATTATTTGCGCCGGGGCGATTGCCGGACGGTACGAAGAATTGGGCGGTGATGTTCGCTGGGAAGGCAAGCCACTGGCAAGTGCCTATGATTTCTGTTTGCAGATGTTTGATAAAGGACCGGATGCAAAGCTTTTGGTGGTGGGCGATAGCCTTTCGACCGATGTGGCCGGATCAAACAATGCCGGGCTTGATATCGCCTTTGTCACCGGCGGTATCCATGCCGAGGAACTGGACGCACCGCGCGGGACGTTGCCCGATCGTCGGAAGCTGGATGATCTGCTGCGCGTGACAGGGCGGCAGATTACCTATGCGGTTGGGGATTTTTGTTGGTGACATATGGCCTGTGAGGGGCTGATGGCGTGGATTGATGCAGATAATCAATCCGGGGTGCATTGGGTCAATCCGTTTCCAATCATGTCTTGAACGCCGAGGATCACACGCTCTGCGGGGAGTGTTGGATAAGTAGACTGCACGCGCCCGACAAGCTCTGACGCGGAAATCGGGTGATGTGCCAGATCAATGATTTGATCAACCACCTGTCGGGGAATGAACACAGTCTGACTGCGTTCTTGGTGTATCGCCATCAACATGCTTTCCGGGGGAAGAGAGACAGGGGTTTGGCGTCGTTGCCAGAACGGAGCTTTCGCAAAACGGTTTTCCATGCTGTAAATTTGCCAGCGTGTACGGAGGTATTGGCGAAAATCACGAGCGATTGCTGTTTCGTATGCTTGGAAAAGATGGCCTTCGCCGTGAAGACGGTCGGATGCGACACGCGCAGCCTGTATGCCTGTTGCAAGAGCATGTGGAATTCCACCAGATGACAATGGATCGAATGAGGCCGCAGCGTCGCCAGTCGCAATGATCCCGGTGCCGGATGCGGGAACGAGGCAGGCGGAAAACGCCGGATCAACACGTATTTCAGCCACTGCATTTGGCAGGTTGATAAGCCTGGAAATATGGTGGGTCTGTTTGAGTCGGGCAAACCACTTATCGGGTTCGGAAAGTTTCCGCTGGTGAATGATGTCTGAGTCGCTCATGAAAGAGATAGCAACGCGTCCATGTGGTACCGGAGCGGCGTACCACCATCCATCGGCGCATGTTTCGACCGTCGTGACTGCTGCGGTTGGTTGATGTGATACGGCCGGGAGCAGAGTACTTGCACCGACCAGATCATCATGACGATGATGTAAAGAATCATTCCACCGCGATGTTCGCCCCCCAGCATCAATCACCACGCGTGCATTCAAGTGACGATCGGTTCCATTTGGTTGCCGAAGGGTGAGTAGATAGCCGTCGTCTGTTTTGTTGATGGAGTGGCAGCGTGTGTTTCGAAGGAGTTCACCGCCACGCGCTTCAACGAGTTCGGCCATCATCCGTTCAAATCTATTTCGATCAATTGCCCATCCGTGGCCATGAACGTTAAAAATGAAATCGAAAGAGGCCAGTTCGCTGCTTCCCCAAGCTGCTTGATTTCCCCATGTCTCGACCGGGCCCAAGTTGGAAAAACTTTCCCATATGGTTAAATAATCAAGCAGGTTCCGCACACCCGGAGACAGAGACTCACCAGCTTTCAGCCGGTTGTAGTCGCCAGATTCTGCGACCAGAACGGAAATATCTGTGCGTTTGAGGAGGGTAAGGGCGGCCGAAGTGCCTGCCGGGCCGCCCCCTATGATAGCGACATCGACGCACGGAACGGTATCATCGATGGTGTTGCTCATGTTTTATTTGCCTTTAGCCGCAAGCTCGAGGTTATAGGCATTGTTCATTTTGAACTGTGCAAGTTGTCCAAAGTTTCGCTCTGTTTCGACAATATAGGGTGTTTCCTCGCTACCTTGATTGACAACGAAGCCAAGCATGAACCAGTTGCTGATCATGTCTGCTGGCGAGAGGATGCCTCGTTGGAATTCGACATTTTGTCCCGCGGGGACAACAGGTTGCCCATCAACCTGACTGACATAGGCATCAAGCACCTGATCTTGGGGGGCTATTGCGCCAGTTGTGATGTTGAACGGGCTCTGCGGGGGCCACCAATAGACATAATATGTTGGCGGAACTTCAATACCGGAGCCGTCCGCAAACTGGTTAACGTTGATATTGGAAATGTTGGGGGTCTGGACCGTGCATTCCTGAAAATCGGCCATCCATGGAATGGCCATCCGCTTTGTCAGGTCGCCCGGTTCACATCCAATTTTGCGTCCATTGTCATCGAGTGCCGTTTCGTTGCGGGTTTGAATAGATAATCCCTGTTTGCGATAGTGTCCCTGCATCTTTGCCTGACTGAGATGCGAATATGCCAACATGATATGAAACGGTTTATCGTAAATATTTGGGCTTCTTACGCTCCAGGTTACTTCGATCCCTGGTGAAAAAGGCCCGCCGACGCAATTGCTTGAATCCGCGAGAGCGAGTGGCGACACAAGTGGTTGATCCGGTGCGTGATGATGGTGATGGTAATACTGATGACACGCGGATCCAGACTTGCGCGGGTGCTTTGATGTGGACTTGAAATGACCTTTTGCCCATTGATAGAGGAAAAAGTACTGGGTCGGCGTAAGTGTCAGGAATTTATATATTGGTCCGCTATTTGTTACTGAGTTATCGCCCGAGTTCAGCGGCATCATGGGCTGCCCGTTACGTTCAAGTTGCGCCGGGCCATGTTCCATTTGTGAATAGCACGCGTCATAGTCTTTGGGGAGAAGCGGGACGCGGAAATATTTGAAATAGGCCAAGCGGCGGGCTTCGTTTTCTTTGCTTTTGTCGCGCATATCAAAAGATGGGTGCGCAAATTCATCCATTGTCGGGATATTTGCGACCCATTTGTAGCGTGCAAAGGCATCTAGAATGGGTTGAATATGCGCTTCGAAGTTAATTTCGTATTCTGGATTGAAGCCGTAAAGAGGGCAGTAGCTGCCAATGTCAGCGAAGTATTTTTTGCTGTTTTTGGCGGTGTGCTTTGCCGGGTCGAACAAAGATGGCTGTGCATCGAGGTTTCGCACAGCAGTGTCATACATGGTGTCGGCCAGTGTGATTATATTTACAACTTCGGGCACATATTTTGGGCTTCCGACAACAAGCCAAGCGGGTTCCGGGGAAATTTTTGTACCATCTTTGAGCGTGATTTCCGCACAAACAAATCCATCCGAAACATCATCCCAATATCCGGGGGCGCCGCGGAATGAGGTAATGCTGCCGCCACCCGTTACCTTGCCAAAGCCACCAAGAGCAATAAGGTTGCCGTCGGAATCTGTTTTAAGTTCGCCAAGGACATCAATTTGTTCGCCGCCAGCATCGACAGGCGGGAACGAGCCTTTTGGGTAGTCGTCAGGTATATTGTAGCGTGAAAACTGTATGCTCTGTTCTTTGCCGGAAATCGAACGAGGGCCAGGGTCAATGATCAGATTCTGACGATCGGTTGAGTCTAGCGTATCTGGATTGTTAACCGGAATATGTTGGTTCTCGTAACTGTTTTCCGGCCCGAATTCCAAATCTCCTTGCAACTCGGCAAAGGTGTACCAAATCGGTTTTTTGTTGGCGATGTGCACGGTCCATTCAATCGAAGCGATATCGTCGCTGTCGAGATTGATTGGTTTTGGGGACGCACCGTCAGTTGCAACGATCTGAAATTTGGTTGCCTGACGCTTGATGCGACCGACTGAGTCTTTGAATGCGCTAACAGGTACAGTCTTGTTTTTGTTGTAGGAGGCATTTCCCTGAGCATCACATTCAATCGGTAAACCGCCTGTTGCAGCAGGGGACAGATAAAAGTCTGTTGGGCTGTTTCCCAGTCGGGCTACGCCAACCTTCGGAAAGATTTCGTATTTCGATTTCATTGGGCCTCTCCACAACGGCTTTAATTTTTACGTGTATATCGGAAACTTTATATTCCTTTAAGTTGATATAGCCGTATGCGGGGGTCAAGTTAAAAATTGTTGTAATTTAAATTTAAAGTGTAATTTTATGCGAAAACTACACTTTTTGGTTGGGTTCGGGCGGCCGGAATTGTTGAATTTTTTCCAATGATGACGCCGGAAAAAAGACGTGTGGCCTCAGGTAAGCAGTTCAGTGGGGATTGCAGGGGGCCTCGATGATATGGTTGTTCCAAACAAAAACGCCGCCCGAATGATCCGGCGGCGTTTTGTGTTTTGGGACGCAAGGTTTGGGGTGATCAGATCGCAGCGGCGCGGTTGGCTTCGATGTAAATCTCGCGCAGGCGTTTGGCGATCGGGCCGGGTTTGCCGTCGCCGATTTTGGTGCCGTCGACTTCGGCGACCGGGCAGACAAAGGCCGAGGCCGAGGTTGAGAAGGCTTCTTTGGCGTTTAAGACTTCATCGACCGTGAACAGGCGTTCTTCGACTTTAAGCTGCAATTCGTCGGCGCATTTCAAAACCGCCTTGCGGGTGATGCCGTGCAGGATGTCGTTGGAAAGCTGGCGGGTGACGATGACGTTATCTTTGGTCACGATATAGGCGTTATTTGACGAGCCTTCGGTGATGTAACCATCAAGTACCATCCATGCATCATCGGCCCCTTTGGCGGCGGCTTCGGTTTTGAGAAGCGACGCATAGAGAAGCTGAACGGTTTTGATGTCAGACCGGCGCCAGCGCACATCCGGGTAGGTCAGGATTTTCTGGCCGCGTTCGGCAAGGGCGGATTTGATCAGTGATTTGGACTGCGTGAACAAAACCAGCGTTGCCGGGGTATCCTTGTTGATCGCGAAATCACGATCCCCGGCCGAGCCGCGCGAGACCTGAAGATAAACCAGACCCTCGGTCACATTGTTGCGTTTGACCAGTTCGCGGTGAACCGCAAGCAGTTCATCAATATCGGGAACATAGGTAAAGCCCAGTTCCGAAAGCGAGCGGGCAAGACGGGTCATATGGCCGTTAAAATCGATCAGTTTGCCATCCAGAACCGAGGTGACTTCATAGACGCCATCGGCAAACAGGAAGGAACGGTCGAAAATCGAAATCGTGGCTTCATTTTCCGGCACATACTGGCCGTTCACATAAACAGTACGCATGTCATCTTCCTGTCGAGCTGTCGAGGTTGGAAACGGATCGGGCGGTGCGAGGGTGATCGCATTCGCGCATTGGAGCCGTTAAACTGTATGACAATTCGATAGCACAGCTATGCCCCTTTTGTCGCGTCGCGCTTTGGTTGTTGCGCCTAAAAGGTGAAATGTTGCTTTGGTCAGGGGGTAATAACCGGATGTGTTGTTGTGATGGCCGGTTTTTTGGGGGTTTTGTCGCATAAAATTCGATAGGGTTTAAAGTGCGGGATGACTGATGCGGATGTGATCCCAAAACAAAACATGCCAAGAAGCAGCAAATAACGAAGAAGGGGCATGTGACCTTCGCGCGTGTAGGAGCCTTTTGGGGCAGGGGATACGCCAAAGGCCGCAAGCATGTGACTTGCGGCCTTTGAGTTTGATGCGCCGGGTAGATATTAAGGTGCAAACGGCGCGGAAGGTTTCGGTGGGGCTGTTGATACCGTCCGGTTATGCCGTTTTGGCGGTGTGTGGTTCGCTTTGCGGTGGCAGGCGCAATTGGGTTTTGGTGTCAAAGACGTGGATTTTTTCCATGTCAAACGTGATGTGGATGATGCTGTCAGCGGCAAAATCCGGACGATCAAGGGTGAAGATCTTGACCGGGTTACCCGCCAGCGACACATGAACAAGGGTTGACAGGCCCATCGGTTCGATCAGGTCAACACGGGCAGGAATGCCGCCTTTGTCATCGCCGACAATGCCGATATGTTCGGGCCGGGCACCCAGTGTCACCGCCTGATTGGCGGTTGCCCCCTGTGCAGGCAGCACCGGGATCAGGGCACCATCGGCAATGCGCACCCCGGCATTGCCATTGGCCGCGATTTCATAGGTCCCTTCAAGGAAGGTCATCGCCGGTGATCCGATGAAGCTGGCGACAAAGATATTCGCCGGGCGATCATAGATTTCAATCGGGGTTCCGACCTGTTGGATGATGCCGTCATGCATGGCGACAATCCGATCGGCCATGGTCATGGCTTCGATCTGGTCATGGGTGACATAGACCGAAGTTGCGCCAAGGCGACGATGCAATTTGCGGATTTCGGAACGCATCTGTTCGCGAAGCCGCGCATCAAGGTTTGACAGCGGTTCATCAAACAAAAACGCCTGTGGTTTGCGGACAATTGCGCGCCCCATCGCCACGCGCTGGCGCTGCCCGCCCGAAAGGGCCTTGGGCCGACGTTCCAAAAGCGCGCTTAGGCCAAGGATATCTGCGACATTGGTGATCGCATCCGTGATCTTTTCCTTGGCGGTTTTGCGCAATGTAAGCGCGTAGCTCATATTTTCGGCGACCGACATATGCGGATAGAGCGCATAGGATTGGAACACCATGGCGATGTCGCGGTCTTTGGGCTGTAATTCATTGACGATTGTGCCGCCAATTGAAATATCGCCCGATGTGATGTCTTCAAGCCCGGCAATCATGCGCAAAAGCGTTGATTTGCCACAGCCCGACGGGCCGACCAGAACGATGAATTCACCATCCTGGATATCAAGGTCGATCCCGTGCAGGACATCGACCGCGCCATAGCTTTTGACGGCATTTGCAATTTCTATAGAAGCCATTTTGGTCCTCTTATCCTTTTACCGCGCCAGCCGTCAGTCCCTGCACCAGATAACGCTGGATCAACAGGAAGAACGCGCAGGCCGGGATCAGGGCCAGCACACCGGCTGCCATCATCTGACCGAAATCGACACTGAATTTTGAAACGAATGACAGCAGGCCAACCGGGAAGGTCGATGCCGCGTCACTGCTGACCAGCATGAGGGCGAAGAGAAGCTCGCTCCAGGCGGCGGTAAAGACAAAGCCAAGCGTTGCCGCGACCCCCGGAAGGGTCAGGGGCAAAATGATGCGCCGGAAGGCTTGGAACCGCGTGTTGCCATCGATCATCGCGGCTTCTTCGAGGTCCTTGGGAATGCCGTCAAAGAACGACTGCATCAGGAAGGTCGCGAAGGGCACATTGAACGCCGTATAGACGATGATCAAACCGGTCAGGCTGTCGGTCAGGCCAAGCGGGGCCAGAATTTTAAAGATCGGCGCAATCAGCATCACCAGCGGGAACATCTGGGTGATCAGCATCAGGGCGACGATGATCACCTTGCCGCGAAAGGCAAAGCGCGAAAACGAATAGCCGGTGACGGCGGCAACCATGGTGGTGACAATCGCCGTGGTACCCGCAACGATCACGGAATTCATGAAGTAATGCGGAAAGTTGCTTTGGGTCAGGACGAAGGTGTAATTTTCCCACGTTGTCCGCGACGGCCACATCCGCACCCCTTCGGTATACAGGATGTCATTTGGTGTCACGGAAACCTTAAGCAGCCAATACAGCGGAAACAGCGCAAAGACGACAAAGGCGGCAATCATCAGGTAATGACTGCCCCAATAGATCGCCTTTTGGGTCGGTGAATTTCCGGAAAGGTTCATGTTATCTGTTCCTGATCCTAACTATCGGCATGCGTCATGGCGCGACGCAGCGCAATCACACCCAGCGCATAGGCCAGCAACAAGACCAGCAGCACAGCGGCAATCGCCGAGGCATAGCCGAAATCAAGGCGGCGGAAGGCTTGGGTGAAGATATAGGAGGCAACGATCTGGGTTGAATCGGCCGGGCCGCCATTGGTCATGACGACAATCAGATCGGCAAAATTGGCAATCCAGATGGTGCGCAGCATCAAGGTGATCGCAATGGTCGGTGCGAGGAACGGCAAGGTGATGCTGATGAATTTCTGACGCGTAGTGGCGCCATCAATTGATGCGGCCTCGTATAATTCCTTGGGGATGGATTGCAGGGCGGCCAAAAGTGTGATGGCAAAAAACGGAATGCCAAACCAGATATTGGCGACAATCGGCCCCCACATCGCAAGGTCCGGATCGGACAGGATGTTGAACGGTTCATCCATCAGGCCAAGGGCGGTAAACCAATGCGGCAACGGTCCAACCACCGGGTTGAACATCCAGGCCCAGTTAAGCCCGGATAAAAAGGTCGGCACAGCCCAGGGAAGAAAGACCAAAGCCTGAATGAGCCGACGTCCTGGGAATTCCCGGTTAAGTAACAGGGCAAGGATAAGGCCAAGCGTGAACTGGAATAACAGGGAGCCGAAAGTCCACCACGCGGTATTGGCCAATGCGCCAAAAAACGCATCATCGGTCAGCAGGGTCTGGAAATGGGCCATGCCGACAAAGCCGCCGCTAAACGGATTGAGAATCCGAATATCGCGGAAGGCATAGCTTAGCCCCAGAATAAGGGGCATCAACATCACCGCAATGATCAGAACCAATGCGGGGGAAACATAAAGATATGGTTCGAGAATGCCGGACAGTCTTCTTGAGATTACTCCCCGCCTTGCGACGGGGAGTTTTCCGGCCTGCATTGCAGTGCTCACTGATTTGCCGCCATCCAGTTTTTCTGTGCCGGGCTTAGGTATTCAGCCCACTGGGTTGCCAATTCCTTGGCCGTGATCCGGCCCAGCATGGCTTCCTGACTGGTGCGGATGACGATGCTGTCCTTGAAGAAGGCGAATTCTTCAAGATGGGTTGGCATGACGGTCGGATGGACATCCGGATCGGATAGTTCTTTGAACCAACCGGCGAATTGCGGGCTGGCAAAGAACGGATCGCTTTCAGCGCCGTTATGGATCGGAAGCGCACCGATGCGTTTGTTCCAGGCAAGGTTGCTGTCTTTGGAGGACAGATGGGACAGAAGGCCCCATGCCTCGTCCTTATGTTCGCTATCGGCAAACATTGACCAGCCAGCATAACCGATGGTCGGAAACGCTTTGCCCGACGGGCCTTTTGGCATGGTGGTCACGCCGAAATCTTCTTCTTTCATGCGGCTGGCAATTGCGATCAGGGCATCGGGATCCTGATCAAGCATTGCACAGGTGCCGGAATAGAAACCGGCGACGATTTCGTTAAAGCCCCAGTTCAGGCTGTCTTTCGGGGCCAGGCCGTCTTTGTAAATATCGACAAGATATTCTAGGCCCGTGGTCCAACCTTCGGAGTTAAAGGTGCTGTCGCCGTCTTTGGTGAAGAAGTCGTTTGATCCGGCCGCTGCCGCGCCAAACATCACCCAGCCATTGAGGCCGCCGGGGCCGCCGCGCATGCAATAGCCGCTTTTACCCGGAAGGGCGGAAACTTTTTCCGCTGCGGCACGGAAGTCTTCAAGCGTTTTGGGAACTTCGGTAACACCGGCTTCCTTGAACAGCTTTTTGTTATAGAACATCGCGCGCAGATAGAAGCCATAGGGCATCATATAGGCGGTATCATCGGCAGAGCGGGCAAATTCAATCGCCCGATCATTCAAGGTTTTGGCGCCATCCCAATCCTTAAGATACGGCTCCAGACTTTCAAGCATATGGTTGTTGGCATAAAGGGTCAGCCAGGTATCGGGCATTTCCACCAGATCGGGCGTCTGGCCCGCGGATACCATGGTGGCGAATTTTTCAAACGCCTGACCCCATGGCAGGGAGGTGATTTCCACATTCACACCGGGATGGGCGGCTTCATATTCGGCCACCAGCCCCTTAAGGGTTTCGGTGCGTTCCGGGCTTGTGATCACTTCAACCAGCTTAAGCGTGGTATCGGCATAGGCCTGGCTTGTCAGTGCGAGTGATGTCACACCTGCCAGAAGTGTTGTTTTCCAATTCATTGTGAAGTTCCCTGTTTTTAAAGAGTATTCTTACTTCAGGCTCGCCCCGATTGCCTGTGTCAGGTCGGACCAAAGGTCGTCCGGGCTTTCGAGGCCGATATGCAGGCGGACCAGATTTTCGGGCACGCCAAACCGCAATGCCGAATTGGGTCCGCCGACTTGTGCGCGCGTCACCAGTGCGGGCACAATCAGGCTTTCGTGTCCGCCCCATGACACGCCGATCTTGAAGATGCGCAATGCATCAACAAAGGTCGGAATGTCGATATTCGGGGAAAACTCGAACGAAAACAGACCGGATGATCCGGTCAGGCCGGGGGGCGTTTGCCCACCCAGACGCGGATGGTGAACCGCGATGATTTCCGGGTGATCCGCCAGATTTTGGGCAATGATCAATCCCGATCTTTCATGTTCGCGCATACGGGCCGAAAGGGTGCGAAGCCCGCGCAGCAACAGCCAGCCGTCAAAGGCCGAAAGTTTGGCGCCCAGATAAGGCAGGATGGTGGATCGGACATTGCCGATGAATTCGGATGATCCGGCAATCACACCGGCGACAACGTCGCTATGCCCGCCAAGATATTTTGAGGCGGAATGGATCACCACGTCACAGCCCAATGTGGCGGGCTGGCAAAAGATTGGCGAGGCCCAGCTATTGTCGATCATCGATACCGCACCGGCTTCGCGGGCGATTTTGCAAAGGGCTGCGATATCATGGGTGTGGAAAGTCCAGCTTGTCGGGCTTTCGAGATAGAGGATTTTCGCCCCCGGAATGGCGGCCTCGACCGCGGTCGGATCGCGGCCATCGACATAATCGACCGTGACATTCATATCGCGCAGGAACATTTCGAAAAATCGAAAGGCATCGGGATAAAGATGTTCGACCGCGACAATACGATCCCCGGGCCGGACCACAGACAAGACGGCAGATGAAATGGCGGCCATGCCACTGGCAAGGCCAAGGGCGTCGTCGGTTTTTTCTAAGGTGGCGATCTTTTCCTCGAACGCGCGCACCGTCGGGTTCAGGCCACGGGAATAAACCGGCCGGTTTTTGCGCCCGGCATAGGTTTCGACCATTTCGGCGAAGTTTTCGAACACGAAAAGCGAGTTCTGAAAAATCGGCGGCACGACCGCATTGGCGAAATGACTTTCGTCATAGGCAAGTTGGGTGGATTGCGCGAGGGGGGCGTGCGGTGTTTTGCTGTTTGCGGGTTTATCTGAATTACTGTTGTTCATTGGACATTCTCACGATGTCGTTTTCGACAATTTCAAGGATGGCAAGCGTGTGTTGACGGGCGGATTCAGGATCGCGCGCGACAATGGCGTCAAACAGCATGCGGTGAAATTCAAAGGAATCCCGGGCGAAATCCGACCGGTTGAATGGTTTGGCAAAGAAGCTTTCGAAGGTTTCGCGCATCTGACCCAAAAGCTGTTCGAATAAGGGATTGCCCGACGCCTTGTAGATCGACAGGTGATAAACGAGGTCGGCCTGACCGGCGGTGCCAAATTCAAGATGTTCGGCCTCCATCGCGTCAAGGGCGGTGCGCATATGCGCGATGTCTTCTTGGGTTGCGCGCTTGGCGGCCAGCATGCTGGCTTCGACTTCTAACCCGCGCCGGACTTCAAGGGTTTGCAACAACCCGTCGCGCTGGGTCGCGATGGAAAGCGGCATGAACAGGGTTTGTTCGCTGACCGGGCGTTTAAGGTATGTGCCGGACCCGCGTTTGATTTCGACAATGCCCAATGCCTGCATATGGCCAATCGCCTCGCGGATGCTGGACCGGCCAACTTTAAGGCCTGTCATCAATTCGCGTTCGGGGGGGAGTTGGTCGCCGGGTTTCAAATCCGATTGCACGATGAATTGCGTCAGGGATTGCAAAATCGCATCGCGACGCCCCGACGTTTCGATTGGTCGAATAGTGGCACCCGCTGCTTGCGACACATCACACCTTTATCTGATTTCAATCCGCCTGTTTATGACCCATTTATTTGGTCGGTCATCAGACGTCAGACCAATTTTGGAATTGAATCGGTTCAAGTCAAGCGGAAAAGAAACCATGGATGATGTTTTGCACCTGCGAATGGGCCAAAACCCGTTAATAGACAGGGGTTTGGGGCCATTCGGCGCGGATCATCTTATGCTGCATTTTTTCGGTGTTTTGAAAAATTTTCGGGAGCTACGCCAGAAAACGATCTGGAATCGGCACTGGCATGCATGACAGTGCAGGCGGTTTTGTGTCGTTCCGCCTTAATCCTGTGCCTTGGTAAAATCGATGGGATCAATAGCGCATTACCAAGCCGTATTCTTCGACCAGCCGGGCGAAAGTACCGTTTTGTTTGACTTTTGTCAGGGCTTGGTTGAAGCGCTTTAACAGGATCTGGGTTTCGGGATAGTTTTTCGATGTCATCAGGTGAAGAGTGCCACCGTCGACCAGTGGTTTATCCAGCGTATAGAAATTTTTTGCGATATCAGGCGGGAAAAGCTGTTTGATCAGGTGCCAGCCCACAGTGGTTGCCGCAGGAACAAGGTCAATCCGCCCCAGTTTCAGGCGCCGGAAATTCTGGTTTTCGGAAAGGGCATAGTCGACATCCATTGATGCTTTGTCAAAAAGCGGTTCGTAGTAGTAACCTTGAATGCCGCCGATGCGCCATTTGCGCAGATCCGTTAGCTCATCATATTCAAGAGGCACTGTTTTATCCGGTGCCTTGTCTGGCGTCCGATAGGCAAAAAAATGTGAGTCGGAAGTATAGATCTGGTCGGAAAACAGATATAACTGATCACGTTCAGCGTTTCGGGTATAGGGGATTGCCCCCCAAATATTCAGGTTGGTGACTTCCTGTTCGCAGCGCAGCCAGGGCATCAGAACAATCTTGAACTCGATCCCCATTTCAGTGCCGATTTCATCAAACAGAGCGGGCAGGAAGCTTTTCTTGACGTCTTCATTGACGTAGGGCGGATAGATGTTTGTTGCGATGATCAGTGGCTTTTGCGCATGCACAAGCGTTGGTGCAAGTACCATTAATAGAATAACCAACGTAATTCTGCCGCAAGCTGCCATGGGATCCTCTGTTCCTTGATCTGTCATGATCATATGGATAATCAATCACAGATTTACAGAGGGGCAGGCAAAGAAAGCGATCTGACCGGTGATAAGCAGAATGCGCACCGCATTCCCCATGCGGTGCGCAAGACAGGCAATTGTTGAGGGCGGCGGGGATACTTATTTTGCGGTGGCGGCTTCGATGATCAGGTCGGCAACTGCGTCAGGATTTGAAACCATAACCACGTGGGATGCGCCGTCGATGGTGACGGTTTTGCGTGAATTGGCGCGTTCGGCCATGAATGTCATGGCAGCGGGCGGGATGTTTTTATCGGCGGTGCCAAAGATGTGAAATGACGGCAGGTCTTTCCATGCGGCATCGCCGGATGGCTCGTTCAGGGCAAAGTCGGTGACCGGGCGCTGGGCCGTTGCCATCAGACGGGCTTTATCAGCGGGGAGATCGGCGGCGAACTGGGCATGGAATTTGGACGGTTCGATGTAAAGGTCGTTAACACCATTGCCGAGCGGGATGGGAGTTGCGAGCGCTTCGCCCAATGTGCCGCCGGGGAATTTTGCCGCCAGTTCGGCGATGGTTTCACCCTTTTCCGGGGCGAAAGACGCGACATAGACCAGCGATTTGACATTGGCAGCACCCTTTGCGGCGTTGGTGATGACCGGCCCGCCATAGGAATGGCCGACCAGAACAATATCACCGACAATATTGTCGATCAGCGAACGGGTATAACTGGCATCGCCAGATACGCTGCGCAGCGGGTTGGCGACGCTGATTACCGGGTAGTCATCAGATTGCAGGATCGTGGCAACGCCGTCCCAACTGTCGGATGCGGCAAAGGCGCCATGAACCAGAACGATGGTTGGTTTTGCCGTGTCGGTGGCAAAAGCCGGTGATTGTGCCGCCATCAGGCCGAATGCAACGGCGGTGGCCGCCAGCAGATTTTTCACGTTGAGCATTTCATCTTCCCTTTTCCCGGTTTCGCCGGTGATCGGCAAAACGGTGTTGCGATGAAATGGTTGTAGGTTTGGAGATTTACTATCGCAATAATTAATCGTGTACGATTTAATCACGAAAGATCACATGAACGTGAGAAGGCAACCCGGCCTGGGCCCTGAGCCTGATTTTACAAAGCCGGGTTTGGTGCAGGTTCATCATGGGGGCTATCGACTTGGGACTATCGGGACTGTCGGGACTATCGGGGCTGCCAGATCGGTGATCCGGGTTTTGGGCGTTGTCAGGCTGGTTTATTGCTTATCCCCGCGTTTGGTCAGGTCACCCAGATAGGCCAGAAGATCGGCGATGGTTTCCGGGGTAAATGAAAATTCCGGCATGGTCAGTTGATCATGGGAAACTGTGATGCCTTCGGCCAGGGCCTCTTCCAGATTTTCCAGCGGCCAGCGTTGCCCGAAACTGGCAAGCGGGGGCGGGGTGGTGAGGGCCGGGTCAGGATGGGGATCACCGGCAAATTTATTATGGCAGCGCAAACAGGTTTGTTCCGCAATTGCCTTGCCGCGCGCAACAGTGCCGTGTTCTTCGCCGCGATGGGCCAGTTGATTGCTGACGAAAAAGAACGTGGCGGCAAGTGCCCCGCTTGCCAATACGACCATGCTGCTTTTGCGCATTATCCCCGATCCTTCTGTTTTGATCTTTTGCCAAGTTGGCGTGCCTTACCTCTGTCGCTAACAGGTTTGTGCGCGCAGGCCAAGTATCCCTTCGATCCGTAGGGATATATCATAACCCTGATTGATAAATGATTTCGCTTGTTTGGGATGAATGCGGGTGTGATTTTAAGCGAAAGAACAAGGTACGATTGCATTGTGACGGACCGTGCGCAAAAGATATTGATAATTAGTCTCAGTATCTGATAGTCACATCATTGACGCGTAATATCCTTGTTTACGCCGGTCCTGAGGGAAGTATGCCTTTGCCCGGAAAACCAGCCGCCCTTGATCTTTTTGTGTCCCATCGTTCTGCGCTGGTGACTTATGCGCGCAGCATTATCGGTAGTTCCGGTCAGGCCGAAGATCTGGTGCAGGAAGCCTGGTTGCGCTTTGACGAAGCATCGCGGGGCCGGTTTATCGAAGATGCCACCGGGTATCTGTATCGCATCGTTCGCAATCTGGCCCTTGATAGCAAACGACGGCTGGTGCGCGAAAACCGCGTGACGGCAGCAGGCGATTATGACGAAGCGGTTCGCGTTTCAGCCGATGCCGCGCCGAACCCGGAAACTGTCGCCCTTTACAAGGATCAATACGCCATTGTGGCGGCCGCGCTGGCCGAACTTCCGGAACGAACCCGGCTTGCATGCGAAATGCATCGTTTTGGCGGTGCGAAACTTCGCGAGATCGCAGAGTTCCTCGATATATCGGTGCCACTTGCGCATAAGCTGGTGGCCGACGGGATTGATCATTGCAAGCAGCGACTGGGGCAGGCATGAACCGGGTTTGGAAAATTTATAGAAAAGTACCCGGCCAATGCGTTTAGTTATTGTAGCGCGTTCAAGGTCATGCCCGTTGACCGGGATTTTCACGCCATCTGTGCTTGGCACCGTTCAGGGATAAGAGAGACGCATGGCAGGCACCACTGACCCGATCCGGGCCAAGGCATCAAAGGAAGCGACCGATTGGTTGATCCTGTTACAGGACGCGCCCGATGATCGCGATATCCAGACGCAATTTGCGACATGGCGTGACCGTGACCCGGTAAATGCACAGGCGTGGGATGCGACGGTCAAGGCGGCTGATATGATGGCAGGTGTCTTGCCGATCTATGCCGATCGCTGGCAACCCGCCGTTGCCGGAATGCGCGCCAAAAACGGCGATGGTGTTGGGGATGGCAGCGCGCAGCGGGTGGGCGCTGATCATGTTGTGGATCAAACCCAAAACCAAGCCCGCCCTGCTTCTTCTTTTGTTCGATCATCAACGGCACCTTCACGGCGTTCACCGGTTGCACGGCGGATCGGACGGCGGCAATTGGTTGGGTTTGGCGGCATGGCGATTGCGGCATCGCTTTTGGCATTCGTCATGGCACCGAAAATCGCCACCACGTTACAGGCCGATTATTCAACCGCAACCGCCGAGGTCCGGACCATCACGCTTGCCGATGCCAGCACCGTGACATTGGCGCCTGAAAGCGCCATTCGGGTGCGGTTTGATACCGGTATGCGCCATATCGATTTGTTGGAAGGCGAAGCCTTTTTTGATGTTACCCCCAATCGGGAACGCCCGTTCCGGGTTTCAAGTGATGCGGTTGACGTCACTGTTTTGGGAACCGGATTTGACGTGCGCCGCGAACCGGGCGGAACGGATGTGACGGTCGAACATGGCTTGGTACGGGTTGATCTTGACGGGGCGATACCCCCGGTATCCGAACTTTTGGAAGTCGGGCAAACCGCCCGTGTGACATGGCAGGGAAATGTCACACGCAACGACGTGCCGGTTGGACAGGTGGCGGCATGGCGACAGGCGCAATTGATCGCACAGGATCAGCCGCTTGGCAGTGTGGTTGATCAGGTGCGGCGGTATTACGGCGGGACAATCATCGTGACGGATGGTGGTCTTGCGGCCCGCCCGGTGACCGGGGTCTATAATCTTGCCGATCCGGTTGCGGCATTGCGCGGCATTGCGCGCGCGCAGAATGGCGTTGTTCGCCAGATTACCCCCTGGGTTCTGGTCGTTTCGGCGTCTTGAAACCGTTTTCAAATAGCGGTTTGAAAAAATCCGAAACTTTTTTTGAAAAAATCCTTCGGGGCAACGTTTTGTGAAGTATGCGCGAATGAGAAGCGTTTTTATTTGCATTCGCAAACAGGCATATGACCCAAAACGGAGAGTTTGAATGACCAACCGGGGGACAGCGACACGGCAAAACCGCAGCAAAAAGACGGTTTTTGCAGGTGCGTTGATGATGACGACGGCACTGGTGCCGATGTTGATAGCCAATCCGACGGCGGCGTTGGCCCAAAGTCAGGCACAGACAGCAGAAAACGCGGCGATGCGCGAAGTTGCGCAAAGCGGGGCCGGGGCCCTTGGCACGACACATGATTTCAATATTTCGGCCCAATCCATGACCAGTGCGCTTGTTGCGTTTGGTCAGCAATCGGACCTTCAGATTACGGTGGATGGCGCGATTGTTCGCGATATTGCAGCCCCCGGGGTGAACGGCACCTTGACCGGGCAGCAGGCACTTGACCGTTTGTTCGCCGGAAGCGGTTTGACCTATACGATTTCCGAAGATGGCACTGTGGTGGTTGAAAAGATCGCTGAAGGTGCGGCAACGGATGGTGATGTGCTTGATCCAATCCGGGTCGAAAGCAATGTCGAACAATCCTATGGCCCGCTTGGCCCGACAACCGACAGCTTTGTCGCCAGCCGTTCGCGGACCGCCTCGAAAACCGATACGTCGATCTTGGATGATTCAGCCGCAGTTTCCGTCGTGACCCAGAAGGAAATGGAAACCCGCAACGTTCAGGATGTGCAGCAGGCGGTGGCCTATACAGCAGGTGTGCAGGCAGGAGAATACGGGTCGGATGTGCGGTATGATTATGTGCGTCTCAGAGGATTTTATTCCTCACTGTCGACATATCGCGACGGGTTATCGTCACGGACCTATAACTTCACAACGGCCCGTCAGGAACCTTATGGCCTTCAGCAGGTCGATATCCTTAAAGGATCGACTTCCAGCCTGTTTGGCCTGAACGGGCCGGGCGGTTTGGTGAATCTGGTGACCAAGCGCCCACAGGATCAAGCTGGTGGCGAGGTTTTTACCACTTTTGGGGATAATTATCTGCGGGGCGGCGGCGATGTGACCGGACCGGTTGCGAAAGACAGCAATTGGACCTATCGCTTGACCGGGCTTTGGCAGGATGCGGAGCGTATTCAGGACTATTCGCAGGATGATCGCATTTATGTTGCGCCTGCCTTTACTTATAAGCCAAAGGCCGGAACGGAACTGACGATCCTGACCAGCTATAGCAACCGTGAAAGCAATTTGGGTTACGGTTTCCCGGCTGGAATTGAAACCAGCCGCGATGCCTTTTTCGGTGAACCGGATTTCAACAATTTCGATACCGAAGAAGTCAATCTTGGGTACGAGTTTTCCCACAAGATTACCGACAAGCTCGAATTTCGGCAGAATGCGCGCTACACCCATGTCGATCTGGATTACGAGACGGTCTATCTGAACAATACGACGCCGCTTGGAAACCGTACGGCATATGCGCTTTATGGCGAGCTTGACCGCTTTGCTATCGACAATCAGATGCAATACGATACCTCGTTGAATGAGAATCTCGACAGCAAGACGCTGGTGGGGATGGATTTTAACCGTGACCAGAACCGTGAACAAAGTGCTAGCGGGACGGCATCTCCGATTGATCCCTACCATCCGGTTTATTGCGGGCGATCTTGCGTAAGCCTTGGTTCTGTGACGGACACGGAAATCACGCAGGCGGTTTATGGGCTTTATGGGCAGGAGCAATTAACAATTGCCGAGGACTGGATAGCGACGGTTGGCGGGCGTTTTGACTATGTTCAGAGCGATACAGATACGATTAGCAGCGGCACAGTTGAGGAACGCGACGACCATAAATTCACGTCGCGTTTAGGCCTGACCTATAAAGCGACGGATGAGATTTCTGTTTACGGAAATTATTCGGAATCCTTCCAGCCGGTCTATTCCAGTACCTCTTCCCTTCCGGGCGGTGCCAAACCACAGGAAGGCACGCAATATGAGGTTGGCCTGAAATATCAACCAACCGATTTTGACGCATTGTTCACCGTTGCCCTCTTTGATCTGACGCAAGAAAACGTATCGCAGTGGGACGAAAATTATACGACCCACCGTCAGATTGGCGAGATCAATTCGCGCGGGGTCGAGTTTGAGGGCAAGATGTCGCTTGATGAACGCACCAATCTGACGCTGGCCTATACCTATCTTGATGCGGAAATCAAAGAAGAAGTCATTACGGCCAATATCGGCAATCGTCCGGCAATGGTGCCCGAACACACTGCATCGGCATGGATGGATTATACCATTCCCGAACATGGTGTGTTTGGTGATCTGACCTTTGGGGGTGGTGTGCGATTTGTTGGGTCGCGTTACAACAATGATGCCAATGCTGATTTGCTTGGATCGAACACGGTGGTGGATGCCATGGTGAATTACATGGTGACTGACAATGTTAGCCTCGCAGTCAATGCCACCAATTTGTTCGATCGGGAGTATGTATCGTCCAATACTTTTGGCAGCCGCTTTTATGGCGATGGCCGGACCGTTCTGGCGACGTTGAAATACGCTTGGTGACGGGCATTTTCGTCTGATTGTCTTGATTTTGACGGCCGTGTCCTTTGGGGCGCGGCCGTTTTGTTTTGGGATTGGGCGGGGGGATGTGCAAAATCCAATAGCCTGTCGCGGGTTTGTGATTTGCCAGTTGGCGGGGATTGCAGAAAACTTTGCGCAAGCGTTGTTGAAGCCACGGGTTTTTCGCCCCGGATAATTCGAAACAGGGAGCACATCATGACACGTTTAACGGCCAAAGATTTCTCGCCGAAACTGCTTGAGCTTTATGATTTCTATGCGCATGGGATCATTTCCCGGCGGGAATTTCTTGACCGTGCCGGGAAATATACCGTGGGCGGTGTGACGGCGGTGTCGGTTCTGGCATCCCTTAGCCCGGATTACGCCATGGCAACACAGGTGGAATTTACCGATCCCGATATCGTGGCCGAATATATCACCTATCCGTCGCCGAACGGCCATGGCGAGGTGCGGGGGTATTTTGTGAAACCGGCCAATACCACTGGCAAGTTGCCCGGTGTGGTGGTTGTGCATGAGAACCGCGGGCTTAACCCCTATATCGAAGATGTGGCGCGCCGGGTTGCCAAGGCCGGGTTCATTGCGCTGGCCCCGGATGGTTTGACCTCGGTCGGGGGATATCCCGGCAATGATGATAAGGGCCGGGATTTACAAAAACAGGTCGATCCGACCAAGCTGATGAATGATTTCTTTGCCGCCATTGAATTTTTGACCGCGCATGAAGCCACCACCGACAAGATCGGCATTACCGGGTTTTGCTATGGTGGGGGTGTCGCCAATGCGGCGGCGGTGGCCTATCCCGAATTGGGCGCCGCCGTGCCGTTTTATGGCCGTCAGGCGGATGCCGCCGATGTGCCGCGCATTCAGGCACCGTTGCTTTTGCAGTATGGCGAACTTGATGAACGCATCAATGCAGGCTGGCCGGAATACGAGGCGGCACTTAAAGCCCATAACAAGGTTTATGAGGCCCATATCTATCCGGGTGCAAACCACGGATTTCATAATGATTCAACGCCCCGCTATGATGAAGAACAGGCTGAACTTGCCTGGGGTCGTACCATCGCGTGGTTCAATAAATATCTAAGTTGATTCTAGGGCCATTTGGCGTGAATTTCATCAATCATATAAACGTGGCGGTGGCTTGGAGAGCCGTTTAAATGGGGGTGATCGGCGGGCAGATTATCGTGCCGGTGTTCGATTTCGTCATCCGCGCCCGATGGCCAAAGAACATATCCCGCCACGATTGCGATCAGTGCGATGCCTGCAAAAAGCGCAAGTCCAGCCTGGAATCCTGATTGTGAGATAAACCAACCTGCCAGCGGATAGGTAAACAACCAACAGGCATGAGACAACGAGAATTGTGCTGCAAAAATTGACGGGCGACTTTGTTCATGGGCGGATTTTCGCAGCAAGCGGCCCGATGGCGTTTGGGTTGCAGAATAGCCAAAGCCGGTGATGAACCAGATCATGAGCAGCATGGGCCAATTCAGGTCGCTAAATTGCAAAAAGAAGATCAACCCAATAAACGCGGTTGCGCCGATCACAGCGCCTGCAAACATGATGGTGCGTTCTGTGACATGCCTTAAAAGCGAAGGGAGAATAAACGCCGCCAACATAGACCCGCCGCCAAATGCACCGAGCGTTACGGCGACGGCACTTTCGCCAAGGGATAGTGTTTCGCGAACGATGATGATCGTATTTACCAACACCGGAGCGCCAAGTGCCGCAACCGCAAGATTAAGCGCCATTAGGCCACGCAGACGCGGGGTTTGAAAGAAAATGCGGGTGCCGCGGAACAGGCGTTTGCCGAAATTATCGACCATCGCCAATGCCGGAGCGGGAAGGGTAACGCCCATGATTAGGGCCGCCGAAAGGGCAAAGCCGACGGATGTTCCGGCAAAAAGCACATTAAATGACATTGCCGAAAGCAGAAGCGTTGCGATCAAGGGGCTTATCAGGTTTTCAAGATCATACGCCAAGCGAGAGAGTGATAGCGCCTTGGTATAGCGTTCCTCGTCTTTCAGGATGTCGGGAATGGTCGCTTGAAATGTAGGGGTAAAGGCGGCGGATGCGCTTTGCAGTACGAATATCAGAACATATATCTGCCAGATTTCGGTTACCAAGGGCAGCATCGCGGCAATGATCACCCGAAAAAGATCAAGTCCAATCAAAGCAGGTTTTCGCGCATGCGCGCTGAGAAATGCCGCCGCAAACGGGGAAACCCCGACATAGGCGATCATTTTGATGGCAAAGGCAGTTCCAAGCACCATCCCCGCATCTGGACCAGCCAGATCGAAAGCGAGAAGTGACAATCCGATCGTCGCAAGCCCGGTGCCGAGCAGGGACGAAATCTGTGCAAGGAATAACCTGCGATAGTTGCGATCAGAAAGGACGGACGTCACAGAAGGCATGGTGACACTCTTTGCTTGCAGAGATTACAACCTTTTGAGAAAGACGGGTTTGGAAAGAAAAATATAGGGTTTTGGTGCAAGGGGCGAGAATCTCCCGCCCCCTTTGATCCAAGTTTTGGGGGCTATTCGCGGAACTTTTCGCGGGCAGGGGCACCACCACGCCCGCGTTTGAGGCTGGGCAGGGCCAGCATCGCCAAAACAAACAGGCCGGTCGCCAGTTTCAGATCGGGCGGTGGCATGCCCGCCGCCAGACAAAGCGATACCAGTTGGTAATAGATAATCGCGCCGACAAAGGGCGCGAGGAGTTGGCGGAATACGCTGTGTTTGCCGACAATGGCTTCGCCGATCATGAGCGCCGCCAAGCCGTTGATCAGGATGCCAAGGCCCATATTCACATCGGCAAAGCCCTGTGACTGGACCATCAACGCGCCGCTGGTCGCCGAAAAGGCACTGGCAAGGCCAACGCCGCCGATGGTTGAAACCCAAACGGAAATGCCCTGTGCCTCGGCCATGGCCGGGTTGGCACCAACGGCCCGCATGGCGGTGCCGCGTTCGGTTTTGAAAAACCAGTTAAGGGCCAGAAACACACCGGCTCCGATAATCCCGGCAATGATGATCTTGCTGGCCGGGAAGCCCGGTGTGACAAAGGGGGCCCAGTCAAAGACCGAACCGGTGCCAAAGATCGACAGGTTGGATTTGCCCATGATGCGCAGATTGATGCTGTAAAGCATCGTCATCATCAAGATACCGGCCAAAAGCGTATGAATGCGGAACCGCAGATGAATGAAAGCGGTACAGCAACCGGCAGCAAAGCCGCAGAGCAAAGCCGCAATAATTGCCAATGCCGGATTAACCCCGGCGGCGATCAGCATACCGCAAACGCAACCGCCCAGCGGATAGGCGCCCTCGCTGGTCAAATCAGGGAAATGTAATGTGCGGAACGGGATCATGATGCCCATGACGACAAAGGCCAAAATCAGGCTTTGGGCCAGTGTGACCGGGAATAACGCGACATAGCTTGTGAAGGTCGAAGAGATAAATTCCATCATCGATCAGGCTCCCAGCAACATGGCGTCAGACTTGACCGAGAAATGATCAACAAGGGTTGCGACCGTGATATTGGTCTTTTCATCGTCGCCAATCTGAAGCTTGACCTTGCCAGCATCGAGCATGATCACCCGATTGCCGTAATCGACCGCGTGCTGCATGTTATGGGTTACCATGAGCGTGGTTAGTTTCAGGGCGTCAACGGCGCGGATCGTGGCATTCAGGACAAGATCGGCGGTGCGCGGATCAAGGGCCGCGGTATGTTCATCGAGCAACAGCAAATCGGGCGATCCACCAACCGCCATGATCAGCGACAAAGATTGGCGCTGTCCGCCGGAAAGCAGTTCAACCCGCGTATCAAGCCGGTCTTCAAGCCCCAGCCCCAGCATCGACAGGCGTTCTTTGTAATCCGATAGCCGTTTGGCATTGAGGCCGCGCGCGAAGGTGCGGCTTTTGCTGCGCAGTTCAGCCAAAAGCATGTTTTCGGCGACGGTCATGCTGGCGGCGGTGCCCAGCATCGGGTCCTGAAATACACGCGCAATGCGCATGGCACGTTTATGCACGGGCGTATTGGTTACATCATCGCCATTGATCAGGATATGCCCGCTATCAAGCGGCATGGCACCGGAGATGGCATTTAACATCGTGCTTTTACCCGCCCCGTTCGATCCGATAACAACGCCGAATTCGCCGGTTTGCAGGGTCAGGTCAAGGGCATCAAGCGCGACTTTTTCGTCCGCCTGACCTTTGTAAAACGTTTTTCGTGCAGATCGAATTTCAAGCATCCGCATCCTCCGTAAAGAAATATTGGCGCCCCCCCCGGATTTCTGAAAAATCAGAACCCGGAAATAAGGGCGCCAACATAAAGTGAGGTCGGAATTTATTCGACGATGCAACCACAATCGTTGAATTCGGCGGGGATTTCGATACCAAAGGCCGCAGAGGCCTTTTTCGAAATCAAGGGGGCATGGTCTGCGTAAGACGGTGCCGATGGTGCAATGCTTGCCGGGTCTTTGCCCTTAAGGATTTCAGCGGCAATTTTGCCAGCATTGCGGCCAACCTGACCATAATCGACCGAGAAACTGGCCGGAACGGTGCCATTGGCAACGGCCGAGCTATCGGAATTGACGATGGGAATGCCGATCTGGCGGGCTGCGGCCGAAACGGCGGCAATGGCGGGCTGGATCAGGTTTGATGCCGGGGTATAGATCACATCGGCCTTGCCCGCGACCGAGGTGACGCGCTGCAAGATATCATTGACGTTATCAATGCCAACCGGAACGACGGTGAAACCGGCAGCCGGGGCAAGTTCCTGAACCTTTTCAAGCAGGGCCACGTCATTGGCCTCGCCGGGGTTATAGGGAACGGCCAGGCGTTTGGTATCGGGCAGGAATTTATGGGTGAATTCCAAAACCGCCGCGATGTCTTGCAAATCCGATGCGCCGGTCATGCCATCATCGCCCTTATCCCAGGACGGAACCAGCTTGGCTGCGACCGGATCGGTGACGGCGGAAAACACAATCGGAATGCCTGAACCCGCCAGAGCCTTTTTGGCAATCTGGGAAACCGGGGTGGTGACAGTATAAATCAGTTTGGGATTTTCAGCCTGCAATTTGGCAATCATCTGCGGGACCAGCGACGCATCAAAATTGGTGTGGCTTTCGGAATAGACAACATCGGTGCCATCGGTGAAACCATTGGCAGCCATGGCTTCTTTAAAGCCCGCAATCGCGGCGTTAAGCTGTGGATGTTCACCGAAATTAGCAATGCCGACCTTGATCGGGTCTGCGGATGCGGTGCCGATTGCGGCAACCATCGCGCCCGCGATGAACAGGCCAGACAAAGTGCTGGGTTTAAAAAACTTCATTGATCGAAACTCCCTGATTTATTGGGTCGGCGCAAAGCTTGCCAACCATGCAGGGCAGGATCATGCGAAGTTCCACGAACAACGTCAATAATATGTATTAGGGATATCGTCTAAAGAGCATCCAACTTGGCATCTTGCCAGAATAGCAGCGTTCACAACGGTAAAGCCGTTACCGGGGCAATCATTCGTTGGGCAGGACAAAAGCCCGGTTGGAAATCGAGACCGAGTTGCCTGATGGGTCTTTCAGATTGGCAAATTGATAGCCGTCGGCTTGATGGATCGGGCCGATTTTTATGCCGCGTTTTATAAACTGCTGTTGGAAGGCTTCGACGTTTTTGACGTCAAACACCAGCTTTACGGCGGATTGACCTTGTTTTTGTCCTTTGGCGGCAGGATGAAGAAGGATCGTGAGCCCGCCCATTGCCGGGTGCAGTTCGACAATGCGATCACCATCGCGCCGCACAGGTTGATAGACGAAAAATTCCCCATAGAAATGGATCATTTCGTCCATCTTGGCGGTATAGATAAGGATGCGGTTGCAGCTTGTCGGCATGATCGTTTCCGGTGTTATCAACGGTCGTTCATGGCGGTATAAACGGTCATGCCATTCACGACGATGCGGCCATCGGGCAGTAATTCCATATCATATTTGGTGGTGCCCTGAGTTCCGGGTTTGCCCGCGGCAAGGCCATCGACGGCAAAGGGAACAAGTGCGCCAAGCAGGGTCGGGCTTTGCGGTGTGCCGATCAAATCCTGCAATCGTTCACGGCCCAGAAGGTCAAAATCAAGCTGCCCGGCAAAGCCATAGCGCGCGGTTTGCTGGGCGATGAATTCGCCCTTGCCAAGGGCTTCGAGCCCGCGTCCTTCGACATAGATTTCGTCAATTTTGACCGGTGCGCCGGCACCCGCGGCCTTGCGCCACAGTTCGTTGGCAATCTGGCGACGTGCCGTACGTGGGGCAAGCCCGGTCATCATGTCGTTAAAGCCCTTTTCCAGGATCGGTTTGGTTTCGGACCATGGCAGGCCGGTGCTGCTGCTTTTGATGCGCACGGTCCGGGGTTGCAACAGGTTGGGCAGCCAAAGGCCGTCATGGGCGTAATCCAGATGGGTTTCGCCGTTTTTGCCTGGGTAAAGGACAAAGCTTGTTGATTTGACCGAGCCCATCTTTTCTCGGTTAGCGCCGGTCCATTCGGCGGCCTGCCATGAAATCCGGGCTTCGTCAGGCATCCAGCGAATGACAAGGCCGTTCATCAGCCAGTGTTTGCGCGTGATCGGTTCATCCCCGATCAGGAAATCTGCCATGCCGGTAAAATTAACCGGCGTGCCGGTGACATGGTTCCAGCGCAGGCTGCCACCCGCCTTGCGCAGGGTCAGGTCGCGCTGGTCGCTGGTGGCATCGGCAAGCATTTTGCCGCGCTCGGGCAGGGCAATGTCGATATCGACCTGATCGCGCATATCGGTATCGCGCAGGGTGACTTGGACATCATCAAGAACCAGCTCGCGCGCGGTGGAATAGCCGCTAAGATCAAGGTGGACATCGTTATAGGCAAATGTCACGGCACCATTATTATTGGCCGCTGTTGCCTCTGTCGCGGTGACGCCGTGCTGCATCAGGATGGTATCCATGATTTCGCGGGCCTTTTGCGTTTCAAGCGCAAAGGCATTGGCACCGAAGGCGCCAATGGAAATCATTGAAACAGAAATGCCAATAAAAAAGCGGCGTGCGGCCATGGTGGCAGTCTCACAAATAATGGTTCAGGTCCCTTATCCTGTACACCAAATTTGGTGAAGATAGGGCAGGCATTATCTGTCAGGCTGGAAATCTTCGAAACGGAAAGACGGGAAAATGGTGTGGATGTTGCCCGATCAGGTGGGCAGGAACCCGTCGCGAGTTTGACCCAGCGTTTCGCGATAGTTGATGGATGCCATGCCAGAAAGGAAAATATCGACCGCAGTTCGCACACGCTGGTCGATCTGTTTGGTGCTGTGACTGCGGGGGTTATGGACTTTTTCCATCTGTTCCTGCCAGCCGCCAACCACCATCGAGATAAACATTTCTGCCGAACAATCCGGATCTTCGACGGCCAGGAAGCCTGCCTCGGTCTGACGCCTGAGGTATCGGGCAAGGCGTGTTCGCGTGCTTTGCGGTCCGTGGGCGATGAAATTATCAATCATCGGGCGAAAGTGCTGCCCCTCTGTGAACAGAATTTGCGTGAAGCGAATCGCTTCCTCGGTTAGTATCTCTGTTGCCAGCTTTTTAGCGAACCTCATGAGGGTGTCACGAGGAGGGAGATCGGATTCCAGCGAAATGTGCAATTCTTCGGAAAACTCGCTGCATTGCTCGGTCATGACGGCGGCCAGCAAGCCATCTTTTCCGCCGAATGCCTCGTAAAGTGTCGTGCGTGAGCCACCGGACCGGGCGATCACGTCATTTAGCGTGACGCCAGAGAACCCTTTTTCTAACAAAAGCTGCCATGCAGCATCCATCATTGCGCGCCGCCGTGCGGAGCCGCGATTTGGTTGTTTTTCTTGGGTTTCTGACGTTTCGGTCATTGTTTGTCGATCTTTGTTTTTGGCTCTTGATCGTGCAGCGCACAATGTGTACTGTACCGTACAGTATTTAATAATTCAATGCTAAAGCTGCCTGCTAAATTTCGACCCGGCCGCTTTGCTTACAGGACTGTGAGAAGGAAAATAATTTTGTCGATGCGATCTTGTTTGAAATTTGCCGGTATGGCTGCACTAGCATTGATGGTTGCGGCCTGCGACGAGCAAAAAGAAGCACAGCCACAGGCCAGTGCCCAGCAACAGCCCCAGGCAACGCCTGTTGGGACTGTCGTGCTTAAAGCGCAGACCGTGGGTCTGGTCGAAGAAATGCCCGGACGTACCGTTGCCTTCCGCAAGGCCGATGTTCGGCCGCAGGTCGATGGTATTATCAAGGAACGCAACTTTACCGAAGGTGGGTTTGTTGAGGCGGGCGATCAGCTTTATATGATCGATCAGGCTGTCTATATGGCCAAGCTTGATGCCGCCCAGGCAGAGCTTGCCAAGCAACGTGCGACGCTTGATCAGGCGACCAAGACGCTTGCGCGTTACGAAAAACTGATCAAAACTCAGGCTGTTTCCGAGCAAACCTATGACGATGCGGTTGCGGCCAAGGCACAGGCAAATGCGGCTGTTGCCGCCGCCAAGGCCGAGATAGATCAGGCGCGGATCAATGTGGAATATACCACCGTCACCGCCCCGATTTCCGGTCAGATTGGCGCATCTTCGTTTAGCGAAGGATCGCTTGTAACGGCCAATCAGACCAGTTTGCTGGCAACCATCACCCAGCTTGATCCGATCTATGTCGATGTGACCCAGGCCGGTGGCCGTTTGCTTAAAATCAAGCAGGCCGTGCAGTCCGGTCGCATTCAGGGTGTTGAAACCGGCAATATCGAGGTGTCATTGATTATTGATGCCACCGGTGTGGAATATCCGCATGTCGGGACGTTGCAATTCTCGGACGTATCGGTGAATGAAACCACCGGCACGGTCCGTTTGCGGGCGGTTTTCCCGAACCCGGAAGGGGTTTTGTTGCCGGGCATGTTCGTACGCGGTCAGGTCCGTCAGGGCAAGCTTGAAGGGGCGTTTCTTGTGCCACAGAAAGCGGTCATGCGTCGTCCCGATGGAACGGCTTATGTCTATGTGATCGGTGACGGCAAGGTTGTTGCCAAGGATATCCAGATTGAACAGTCGCAGGGTTCCGATTGGTTGGTGACCGATGGTGTCGCCGATGGCGACGAACTGATTATTGATGGCCTTCAGCGCATTGCGCCGGGTGCCCCGGTTTCCGGGCTGCCTGCCGAAACGCCAAAAGCAGCCCAATAGGCTGACATTTAAGCTGATACGTAAGCTGTCGAGTAAGGACGTTTTTTTAGATGGCAAAGTTTTTCATTGACCGCCCCGTCTTCGCCTGGGTTGTGGCCCTGGTGATCATGTTGGCAGGGGGGCTGTCGATTTTGCAGCTGCCGGTCGAACAATATCCATCGATTGCACCGCCGTCGGTGAAGATCGAAGCGACCTATCCGGGCGCATCGGCGCAAACGGTCGAAAATACGGTCACCCAGGTGATCGAACAGCAGATGAACGGGCTTGATTTTCTGCGCTATATGTCGTCGAACAGCAGTTCGAACGGCAGTGCGTCGATCACCCTGACCTTTGAACCCGAAGCCGATCCGGACATTGCCCAGGTGCAGGTCCAGAACAAGCTTCAATCGGCCACGTCGTTGCTGCCGACTGAAGTTCAGCAGCAAGGGATCACCGTTTCGAAATCAAGTGGCTCGTTCTTGATGGTTATGGGGTTTGTCTCTGCCGATGGGGGGATGGGGTCCCAGGATCTTTCGGATTTTGTGGTTTCGACTATTCAGGATCCGATTGCGCGTGTGAATGGTGTCGGTTCTGTTCAGGTGTTCGGGGCCCAGCATGCGATGCGCATCTGGCTCGATCCGAACAAGCTGATTTCCTATAATCTGACGGTTTCGGATGTCAGTTCGGCCATCGAAGCCCAGAATACCGAAGTTACCGCCGGTCAGATCGGTGGAGCCCCTTCTGTGCCGGGGCAGCAGATCAATGCGACCATCACAGCCCAAAGTAAATTGCAGACCGAGGATGAATTCGCCAACGTTTTGTTGCGTGTGAATACAGACGGGTCACAGGTGCGGCTGGGGGATGTTGCGCGTATCGAAATCGGTGGCGAAAGCTATGACGTTGTCGCGCGCTATAACGGGCAGGATGCGACCGGTATCGGTGTTAACCTTGCAACCGGTGCCAACGCCCTTGATACCGCAGATGCGGTCAAGGCCCGTCTTGCCGAATTGGAACCTTTCTTCCCGCAAGGAATTGAGGTTGTTTATCCGTACGATACGACCCCATTTGTGAAAATCTCGATCGAGGAAGTGGTCCAGACGCTGTTCGAGGCCATTATCCTTGTGTTCCTCGTGATGTTTGTCTTCTTGCAGAATTTCCGTGCCACCCTGATCCCGACGATTGCGGTGCCGGTGGTTTTGCTTGGTACTTTCGGCATTTTGGCGGCGTTTGGGTATTCGATCAACACATTGACCATGTTTGCCATGGTTCTGGCGATTGGCCTTTTGGTTGATGATGCCATTGTTGTGGTCGAAAACGTTGAACGCGTGATGCATGAAGACGGTTTGCCGCCGCGTGAAGCGACGCGCAAATCAATGGATCAAATTACCGGCGCGCTGGTCGGTATTGCCTTGGTTCTGTCGGCAGTGTTTGTGCCGATGGCGTTCTTTGCCGGGTCGACCGGGGCGATTTATCGTCAATTCTCGATCACAATTGTTTCGGCAATGGTGTTGTCGGTGATTGTTGCAATCGTTCTGACCCCGGCGCTTTGCGCAACCATGCTCAAACCATCCAAGGGGGATCCACATGCGAAAGGTGGCTTCTTTGGTCTGTTTAACCGTGGGTTTGATAAAACCAACCGGTTCTATCAGGGCAGTGTCAGCCATGTTGTGAACCGTAAATGGCGCTATTTGTTCGTTTACGGCATTCTGGTTGGCTGCATGGCCTTCCTGTTTATGCGTTTGCCGGGTTCCTTCCTGCCGGAAGAGGATCAGGGGATCATGTTCTCTATGGTGCAGCTACCGGCTGGTGCCTCGCAGGAACGTACCCTTGGGGTTCTGCGGAAGCTTGAGAAACACTTCATGGAGGACGAGAAGGAAAATGTGAACGGTATCTTTACCGTCGCGGGCTTCTCGTTTGCTGGTAGTGGTCAGAACGCGGGTATCGCCTTTGTCAGCATGAAGGACTGGTCAGAACGTACGCGTCCCGATCAGGCTGTTGGTGCGGTAATCGGGCGTGCCTATGGGGCCTTTGCCCATATCCGCGAAGCCATGGTCTTTGCCTTTGCCCCGCCTGCAATTGTTGAACTGGGCACGGCAAACGGCTTTGACATGCAGCTTGTCGATCGTGGTGGCAATGGTCATGACGCGCTTATGGGCGCACGTAACCAGTTGCTTGGCATGGCCGGACAGGACGCGCGCCTTGTTGGGGTTCGCCCGAACGGCCTGAATGACATGCCGCAGTTTGACATCAATATCGATCAGGAAAAAGCAAGCGCGTTGGGTGTCGATATTGCCGACATCAACAGCACGCTGGCAACCGCCTGGGGGTCAAGCTATGTCAACGACTTCATCGAAAAGGGCCGTGTCAAAAAGGTCTATATGCAGGCAGATGCGAAATACCGCATGATGCCCGAGGATATGGACAATTGGTATGTCCGCAACGACCTGGGCGAGATGGTACCGATTTCGGCCTTCTCGACCACCAAATGGACATATGGATCACCACGTCTGGAACGCTTTAACGGGCTTGCTTCTCTGAACATTCAAGGTTCAGCAGCAGCGGGGGTTGCATCGGGTGATGCGATGGCTGCGATGGAAGAAATCGTTGCCAAGTTGCCCGGTGATGTCGGCCTTGAATGGCAGGGGCTTTCCTATGAAGAACGCGAAGCAGGTGAACAGGGCCCAACGCTTTATGCCTTGTCGATGGTCGTGGTCTTCTTGTGCCTTGCGGCACTGTATGAAAGCTGGTCAATCCCGATTTCGGTGATGATGGTTGTGCCGCTTGGTGTTTTGGGGGCGGTGATTGCCGCCTTGCTGCGCGGCCTTCCTGATGACGTTTACTTCCAGGTGGCGATCCTGACCACGATTGGTCTGTCAGCCAAGAATGCCATCCTGATTGTCGAGTTCGCCCGCGAACTTTATGATCAGGGGATGGGGTTGCTTGAGGCAACGATTGAGGCGGCGCGTCAGCGTTTGCGCCCGATCATCATGACCTCGATGGCATTTACCCTTGGTGTTTTACCGCTTGCCATCAGTACCGGTGCCGGTGCCGGGGCACGTGTTGCCGTGGGTACGGGGGTGATGGGCGGGATGATTGCCGCCACCGTGCTTGCGATTTTCTTTGTGCCGCTGTTCTTTGTCTTGATCGTTGGGGCCTTTTCGAAGTCGCGCAAAAAGCGTGGCGATGTCAGGGCCACACACGAACATCCGGGCGAATAAACCAAAAGCAAAGCCGGTCTGTTAACACAGACCGGCTTTGTGGGCGCACTCGCGACGGTTTAGATCGTCCCCCGACCCCGCGCCGTTGCGCGTGCGTAAGAAAGGGCTGGTGCTTTTGCACCGGCCCTTTTGTTTTGACCGCTGCGCTGTTACGCGTCAAGTCGCTTGGTAAGCCTTGTGGATATTTTATATGAAATGATCTTAATTCTTCGCCGAAAAAACGGCAGGTTTTTAGTTGTTTCATTCCTTGCAAAACCAAGGCATGCGGCTATATTCCCGGCAAAGTGAGGACGACCTCTCCGGGCCGGGTGTTTTTGATGATGCGGTTCAGGAAAAATGTTTCGGGACGACCTGATAGTTTTGCAGGAGTGTAAAATGCGTACGGTCAAAGACCGCATTCGTCATGCTATCAGCTTTGAAATCATCGGTCTTGTGATCATCACCCCGCTTGCCGCGTGGCTGTTTGACATGCCATTGCATAATATCGGGGTGGTCGCACTTGTCAGTGCGACAATCGCCGCAGGCTGGAATTATCTATACAATCTGATTTTTGATCATGTGATGAAACGTATCGTGGGGCATGTCCAAAAGACCCTGCTGTTACGTGTTTTGCATGTGATGATTTTTGAAGGCGGGTTGTTGGTGCTGCTATTGCCGTTTATCGCATGGTATCTTGGCATTCCTATGATGCAGGCATTCTTGATGGATGCATCATTTACCCTGTTCTTCATGGGGTATGCCTTTGCGTTTAACTGGGCATATGACCTTGTTTTCCCAATTAAAACCCGCGATGACTTTGTGCGGACCAAGGCCTGATCCGAACAGTATTCAAGCTGTTTTGGGGGCTTGATTGGATCAAAAATATCCATATGGACGTGCCGAGTATGAAAGATATCGGCACGTCTGGAGTTTGGTTTATTTCCGCACTAATACAGCCAGAAGCTTGTCCAAAAACTTTTCGCAACGGGCCAATTGATCCAGTTCGATGAATTCGTCGGGCTTATGGGCCTGTTCGATGCTTCCGGGGCCGCAAACCACGGTCGGAATATCGCCCATGGCGGAAAACACCCCGGCTTCGGTGCCAAAGCTGACCTTGCCGGTGGTATTGGCACCTGTCAGTTCCATGACCAGTTTGGTGACTTCTTCGTCATCACCTGTCGCAAGACCGGGCATATCAGACACCACTTCGATGTCGACCCCGACATCATCATAAATCTCGCGCATTTGCGGGATCAGGGTGTTGTCGAGATAATCGAAAATCAGGCTCTTTAGTTCGTTGCGGTCATGATTGGGCAGGTTGCGGAATTCAAAATCGACATAGCAATCCTGCGGGATGATGTTGAGTTGCGTGCCGCCATGGATCACGCCGCTATGGAATGTCGTATGGTTGGGCAGGAATTCATCGTCATGCGGGCCTTCATTGCGAAATTTTTGGCCCAGACGGCGCAGGAAAACCACAAATTCGGCGGCAAATTCAACCGCGTTGACACCTTCGCCCGGAAGTGACGAATGGCCCGACCGCCCGGTGAAATGCGCACGGGCGGAATATTTGCCCTTGTGCTGGGTGATGACCTGCATATTGGTCGGCTCGCCAACAATGCACATCGCGGGTTTGTGGGGCAGGGCGTTGATTGCTTCGACCAGGCTTGGCACGCCAAGACAGCCGACTTCTTCGTCATAGGTAAAGGCGAAATGGACCGGCACGCGCAAATCGGCATTTCTAAACGTTTCGGCTTTGCTCATCAGGCACGCCAGAAAGCCCTTCATGTCGCATGCGCCGCGACCATAAAGCTTGTCACCGCGAATATCGGTGACATAGGGGGCAGACGCCCAGTTTTGGCCTTCGGTGGGAACAACATCGGAATGCCCCGAAAGGATCACGCCGCCATCAACGGCGGGGCCAATGGTGGCATAAAGGTTCGCCTTGCTTTTGCTTTCGTCAAACACAACCGCACAAAGATAGCCGATGTCTTCCAGATAATCCTGAGCCTGTTGGATCAGTTCAAGATTAGGTGTCAGGCTGACCGTTGGATGACGGATCAGTTTGGCAAGCCAGTCAAGTGTGGCGGCAGATGGCATGGCGGGGGTGTTTGGGGCGCTCATTCGACGAATTGTTCCTTTAGAATGCGTTCTTCAAGATTGTGTTCGGGATCAAACAGCAGTTTGATTTTCATGCTGCGGTCTTCGCGGATAATCACGCGCGATACGTCACGGACCTCGGTATAATCGGCAACGGCGGAAACGGGTCGTTTCTGCGGGTCCTGAATATCAAATACAACTTCGGCGCCATGTGGCAAAAGCGCACCGCGCCAGCGCCGCGGGCGAAACGGGCTAATCGGGGTCAGGGCCAAAAGGCCGCTTCCCATCGGCAGGATCGGCCCATGGGCGGACAGGTTATAAGCCGTGCTTCCGGCCGGTGTGCAGACAAGTGCGCCATCGCAAACCAGTTCGGCAAGGCGTTCAACCCCGTCGATTTTGATGCGCAGCTTGGCGGCCTGACGGGTTTCACGCAGCAGCGATACCTCGTTAATTGCCAGCGCGCACAGGCTTTCGCCCTGCATGGTGTGGGCTTCCATCTGAAGCGGGTGAAGTTCGACCGTCTGGGCATCATGAATGCGTTCAGTCAGATCGATTTCACGAAATTCATTCATCAGAAAACCAACCGTGCCCCGGTTCATGCCATAGATCGGCACTTTGCGGCCCATATAGCGATGCAGGGTTTCCAGCATGAAACCATCACCGCCAAGTGCGACAATAACATCGGCGGTTTCAGGCGAAACATGGCCATATCGATGCTTTAACCGATACATCGCATCCTGTGCGATCTTGGTTTCGGCGGCGACAAAGGCGATGGAATGAACGTGCATCTGCTTCCCGATCGAATGCGACCCGATGATCGCTTGGCATTGGTTGGCGTCGTATTGTTAACTGTCTGTATCGGCGGCTTTACCCGCCGGATACCGGGACCGGTTCGCGGCCATGCAATCTCGCCAATAGAGCCCGGTTTGCATGGAATTGCAAGGGCCTGCATGATCAAACACGATGTTGATGGCTTGCGTGAACATGCCACTGTCGTTGTGGGATGTGTCAACGTTGGGATATTGACCTTGGATCGAAAACAGGGGAACCTTGGTCGGGTTCTGACCCCGGCCTTTCCCATCATGGCACAAGATTGAGAATTATGAGCAAACCGCCGTTCAGCATTACCGCCGCACTGGCCCGGATTTCCCAGCCGGATGGCCCGTTGGATGCGGATGCAAATGCAGGCGGGGATGGCAATGCGGTGGTGGATCAATCGCAAACCGCCTTGACGACGCGCCAGCCGCGCAACCCCAAGGCAACGCGCCGACTGATCCTTGATGCCGCATTTTATGAAATCCGTATGGCTGGTTTTGCCGGGGCCTCGATCAATCAGATATTAGAACGCACGGGGACGACCAAAGGGGCGCTGTATCACCACTTCCCCGGCAAGGCAAAATTGGTGCATGCGGTGATCGAAGAATGCCTGCCGCAATATATCAACGATGTCTGGCTGGGGCCGCTTGACGGTGTGGATGATGTTTTGCCGGTTCTGATGGGGCAGGTCGATTGCCTTTCAGGGGCAAATGCGCCCGAGTTGCTTGACGGGGGCTGTCCGTTGGCCCGGCTTGCCTCGGGGGCGGCGGAACTTGACGAAAGCCTGCGCAAACGCATTGATGGGGTTTATCGGTATTGGCGGCGGGGGCTGGCATCGCATCTTGGCCGTGGGCAATTTAACAAAACCATCCGTACCGATATTGAATCATCCTCGGTCGCGGAATTCATCATTGCCACCCTGCATGGCTTCCTGACCCGTCCGCCTTCAATGCGTAACAGTGAAACTCACGAGGCCTTTGCGCGTGAATATGCGCGCTATCTGAACGGGCTGCGACCCTGATTGCTTAATATATGCCACTTATATACCGTCGTTTTTGTCGTCGAATTAATAATAACAAAAAAATTATGTTTATTAATTATTATTGACAAAAGATGTGCGGTAATTACATAAGTTCCACAGATTTCCCTAATTCACGAAACGGAGACAGGCCCCATGCGCTCTCTTATTTTTTCTGCCGTTGCTGCGGTGGCTTTGGTCTTTGCCGGCAATGCTGCACAGGCCGAACGTCTGACAGAAAAGCCATTGGTCGATGCGACCTGGCTGTCGGATAATCTTGCAAACCCGTCGCTGGTGGTTGTTGACATCCGTTCGATGACCAAAGAAGGCAGCCCCTATGATGCGGGTCATATTGCCGGTGCGGTTTATGCGCCTTATGGCAAGTTTGGCTGGCGCGCAAAGATGGGTGATGTTGTTGGCCAGTTGCCGCCGGTTGATGTGATCTCGGCGCGGATCGGCAGCCTTGGCATTGATAACGACAAACAGGTTGTTATTGTCCCGGCCGGTCAGAACAGCTCGGACTTTGGGTCGGCGACCCGTGTTTATTGGACGTTCAAGGTTTTGGGCCATGACGCGGTAACCATTCTTGATGGTGGCCAGCGTGCATGGGATGCGGCGGCGAAGCCTGTTTCAAAGGATGCAGTCAATCCCGTCAAAGTGGCCTTTGATGCTAATTTCCGCCCGGAACTTTTGGCAACGGCCGATGATGTTGCCAAGGCCCGTGCAAGCGGTGTTGCCCTTGTCGATGCCCGCCCGGTGTCGCAGTACAAAGGTCAAAGCAAAAGCGGTGTTGTGGCCCGTGCCGGTGCAATCCCGGGGGCGGTCAATATTTCCCAGTCTGAATTCTATAACGATCAGAAGGGCGCCTTTGTCACATCGGATGTGATCAAAGGACTGGTGGAAAACGCCGGTGTTGCCAAGGACGGCGATGAAATCACCTATTGCAATACCGGTCATTGGGCATCGGTTGCGTGGTTTGGCCTTTCTGAAGTGATGGGCAACAAGAAAACCCGCATGTATGACGGCTCCATGACCGAATGGGCGGCTGATCCGGCGCGCGAAGTGGTTATTCCGGAATAATTCGAAAAACCGGCGTAACGCGACTATAATAAAGCGTGATTAAACGGAACCGGCATCAACCGGTTCCGTTCCTGTTTGCATTATCATCCGATTATATGAGCGCCACCATGTCCGAAGCTAGTGTATCTACCGGTTCTAAAGTGCCGGGCTTTACCTTTGACAAAGGCCCCGCTGCTGTCATTGCCATCCTGTTTGTGATTGTCGCGGTTTTGATTTCGCGGGCCGTTGATATCCATCAGGGTGTGCTTTATGGCCTTGGCGGATTGCTGGGCTTTGCCCTTTATCATGCCTCGTTCGGGTTTACCGGCGGTTGGCGGCGGTTTTCAGTTGAAAGGCGCGGGCGGGCGATGCGCGCGCAGCTTTTGATGATCGGTGTGGCGGCGGCGGCCTTTATTCCGTTGCTTGCCATCGGATCGCCCTTGGGCACGCCGATTGTCGGGGCAATCGCCCCGGTTGGTGTGTCGGTTGTGGTCGGGGCCTTTATGTTTGGCCTTGGTATGCAGCTTGGCGGCGGATGCGGATCGGGCACGTTGTTTACTGTCGGCGGCGGCAGTGCGCGTATGTTGCTAACCCTTGCTTTCTTTATCATCGGGGCGGTGATTGGCACGGCCCATCTGCCGATGTGGCTTGAATTTCCATCGTTGCCCGCAATAAGCCTTGGCCGTGAATATGGTATCTGGGGTGGATTGGGTGTGACCTTTGGCGGGCTGGGGCTGATTGCACTGATCACCATCTGGGTCGAAAAACGTGCCCATGGATCGTTGGAAACTTTGGCCCATCAACCAACGGGGTTTGGTTTGCGGCGTTTGCTGCATGGCCCATGGCCGCTTGTTGCGACGGGTGTGTTGTTGGCGGGGCTTAACGTTGCGACCCTTTTAACCGCAGGGCATCCGTGGTCGATCACCTTCGGGTTTGGTCTTTGGGGCGCGAAAATTGCCCAAGGTTTCGGCATCTCGGTTGAAACCTGGGAATTCTGGAATTGGGCAGGCCCGGCCAAAGCGCTTTCGAATTCGGTGCTGGCGGATAATACCTCGGTGATGAATTTCGGTATTGTGATTGGGGCGGCGCTGGCGGCAAGCCTTGCCGGAAAATTTGCGCCCCGGGTCAAAGTGCCATTTTCATCACTTTTGGCAGCGGCCATTGGCGGGATTTTGATGGGATATGGCGCGCGTTTGGCCTTTGGCTGCAATATCGGCGCGTTCTTTAGCGGCATCGCATCGGGCAGTCTGCATGGCTGGTTGTGGTTTGTTGCGGCATTCGCCGGAAGCTGGATCGGTGTTGCGCTGCGCCCGGTATTTGGTATGGACGGGTTTAAAAAGTCATGAGTGAAAAAAATACAATCCTGTTTGGTGCTGTATTGCTGGCTGCAACCGGTGCGGTGGCGTTTGATCACTACAGCCATACCAGCATACCGGCCAATCCACCCGCCATTGCAAACCCGGCAATGGCTACGCCGCCACCCGTTGGCTGCAGCCCTTGCGGGGCGAATCCTTGTGCTGCGAATCCTTGTGCGGCGAATCCATGCGCAGCCAATCCGTGTGCTGCGAACCCATGTGCGGCGAATCCTTGTTCTGCTAATCCATGTGCGGCAAGCCCCTGTGCGGGATATAATCCTTGTGCAGCAAGCCCGTGTGGCGCGAATCCGTGTGCCGCGTACAATCCTTGTGGTGCAACCAATCCTTGTGCGGCAGCGCCAGGCGTGGTTAACCCCTGTGCGGCGATGAACCCATGTGCGGCGGTTAACCCGTGTGGGGCAGGGAACCCGTGCTCGCCGAACTGATGTTTTTGTTTCGTAACCCTATGAAAAGTTATAGCTTTTTATGGGGTGGGTGACAGGGAAGAATCAGATGGCGCGTCGAGATTGGACTGATGAAGAGAGATATGCTGCTCTAAAGCTATATTTCGAGCTGGAATTCGGCCAATTTCACAAAGGTAACCGAAGTGTAATTGCATTGGCGGGGATCATAGGTCGCACGCCTAGTGCTGTAGCGATGAAGCTTGGAAACTTTGCCAGTCTTGATCCAACGCTTGATCGAAAAGGTTTCACGGGCGTTAGTGCTGCTGATCGTGCCTTGATGCTTCGATTCCATAATCATCCTGAGCGCGTTGTCGACGAAATCGAACGTGCAGTAGATCGTATATCTCTACCATCGATCACAGAGGCGTCAATTATTAGCGCGCAGCTTTCCGATATTTCCGATTCTACGGCAGAAATGAGTGATCATGCCGCCAATTTTGATGTTTCAGGGCGGCCAACAGTGGGTTTTCGGACCGCTAGGGTTCGGTTAAATCAAAGTTTTTTCAGGAAAGCCGTTCTGTCGGGATATCGTTTTCAATGTTGTGTATGTGGTTTAGGGCTGCATCGGCTTCTTGATGCCTCTCATATTAAACCACATAACGAGGATGAGACTTATCGTTTGCGGCCAGATAATGGTTTGTCTCTTTGCCGGAACCATCATAAAGCCTTTGATGAGGGATACTGGGCGTTAGACGGTAGACTCCGGCTTGAAGTGGATCAGAAGGTTCGGAAACTTGCACAGGCCGATGAAACCATTGGAGAGCTTCTCTTGCGGTTTGATGGCGAACAGATTCGTGCACCATTTCGCTATATGCCATCGACACACGCAATTGAATGGCACCGCGAAAATGTCTTTGGAAAGAGTGAGCCAATCTTCGGTAGCAAACAACCTGTTTGACAAGCGGATAAAACTCTGTGTATGGTGCCCTTGTTATTTGGTTACTCCAGAGGCGTAGAGGGGACTTTGTTGACCTCACCTGTTGAGTAATCTACTGGAAAACCGCATTGAAGGGCCCTACTACGCGGGCTTTTCCGAAAGAATATGCAAGGCGCAGAGCTGTCGTAATACATTCAAGGGTCGATCCCCTTCCCTCTGCAGTCGTAATACCAAGAGTTACTTATATTTGACCCAATTTTCGGATCTCGGCCTAGCCGAGCCCGTCCTTCGCGCTCTTAAGCATGAAGGCTATGATGTGCCCACGCCAATCCAGGCACAGGCCATACCATCTCTCCTCGAAGGCAAAGACCTTTTGGGGATAGCACAGACCGGCACCGGCAAAACTGCTGCTTTTGCGCTGCCGATCCTTGACCGCCTTTTCAAATCAAATTCGCGCACTCCGGCCAAATCGTGCCGTGTTCTTGTGCTTGCGCCGACGCGTGAACTGGCCGCCCAGATTGGCGACAGCTTCCGTGCTTATGGCCGCTTCATGAACACCACGGTTGCCGTTGTTGTTGGCGGTGTTTCCCATGGTCCGCAGATCAAGGCGATCACGCCGGGTGTGGACGTGTTGGTGGCAACGCCGGGCCGTTTGCTTGATCATATCGATGCAGGCAAGTTGAAGCTTAGCAATGTTGAGGTGATTGTGCTTGATGAAGCCGATCATATGCTTGACCTTGGCTTCCTGCCGCCGATTAAACGTGTCATCAAGATGTTGCCGCGTTCGCGCCAGAATCTGTTCTTCTCGGCAACCATGCCGTCCCAGATTGGCCAGCTTGCCGGTGATATGCTTTCCAATCCTGTCAAGGTTTCCGTCACCCCGGTGGCGAGCACCCAGGAACTTGTTGAGCAGTCGGTCTATATGATCGAGAAAAGCCGCAAGCGTCAGCTTTTGGCGGAATTGCTTGATGATCCCCTTTTCAAACGCACATTGGTCTTTACCCGCACCAAGCGCGGGGCGGATCGTGTTGCGCGCCATCTTGAATCTTGCAAAATCAGTGCCGCCGCCATTCATGGTAATAAAAGCCAGAATCAGCGTGAACGTGCCCTGAATGCGTTCAAGGATGGTCAGATCGGTGTTCTGGTCGCGACCGACATTGCCGCACGCGGTATTGATGTCGATAGCGTCAGTCACGTCGTGAATTTCGAACTGCCAAATGTTCCCGAAAGCTATGTACACCGTATTGGTCGTACAGCGCGCGGTGGGGCAAGCGGTTCGGCGATTGCGTTCTGTGACGAAGAAGAACGCGGTCTTTTGCGCGATATCGAAAAAACCACCCGTCAGTCTATCCGAGTTATTGATCGTCGTGATGCCAAGGCCGCAGCCGAACAGGATGCGATTTCGCGTGCAGAACGTGCGGCTAATCCGGAACGTCGCGGGGATGGCGGGGGCCGCAATGCTGGCCGTCTGGGTCAGCGCAATGGCAACAGTAATGGTAATCGCAACGGTCAGAGCAGAAATGCCGGCGGTCGTGGTGATGGCGCACGCAATGGCGAGCGTTCAGCACAGGGCCGTAATGATCGTAACGACCGTAACCCGGATCGTCGCAATGGTGAGGCATCGCGTGATGCCGTTGCCGGTGGCGCGGAAAACGGCGGTCGTTACAAGGGCGGTATCAAAGCCGGTGCGGATCGTGGTGCAGAACGTTCTGATCGCAATGATCGGGCTGCTGCCCGTCCGCCGCGTAGCGAAGATGGACGCCGTGATGGTCGCGATAACCGCGATGCACGCGACACTCGCAATGCAAATGGTGACGGTCGCGTTCGTTCTGCGAAAAAAGTAAGCTCGAACGGTGCAGGCGGTGGTGATAACCGCATTGCCTCGAACCTTTCATTCCTTGGCACCTCGGACGAGCGCCGCACAAGTGGCAATGGTGCGAACACCAATGGCAAACCGGCAAATACCGGTAAGCCGGGTGGCCGCAACACCCGCCCAAATAATGCGCGCCCCGGCAAGGTTGCTGGTGGTCGACCGGGTGGACGCCCGAACGGTGAAAGCCGGACCGAAAATAATTCGGGAAACCGCAGCAGGCGCGAGCTCGCCTGAGGTGATTTTCCAAACTGATTGGCGCATCCATGCGGGATGCGTCGTAACGCCAATCGACACTCTAGAGGAGATATAAAGATGGCAACTGGTACCGTTAAATGGTTCAACGCAACTAAAGGTTTTGGTTTCATTCAGCCGGACGAAGGCGGAAATGACGTATTCCTGCACATCAGCGCCGTTGAACGCGCTGGTATGAACCACCCGCAGGAAGGCGACAAGATCAATTACGAACTGCGCACCGACTCACGTTCGGGTCGCGTTTCGGCTGACGATCTGACCGCAGCCTAATTCGGTTTGCCTTCGCTTGCGAGGGCGCTGATTTGCAAAACCCCCATCCGGGTAACCGGGTGGGGGTTTTGTTGTTTTATGGGGTGTTCTATCCGTATTCGGGCCGGTCGTTCAGGGTCGCAGAAACGCGATATTGGCCCGCGTGGCGGCGCTTAATACGTGAAAGTGCATGGCATCGCGTGCGCCCGATGGGTTGCGATCGCGAACATAGCGCAGGATTTGTCCATGTTCGCGAAGCGGGGCCTTGATCGCAGCGGCATTGGCAAAAGGCAGCATCTGATTTTCATGGATGGTCTGTGCCGCGGGAAAGATCGCCTTGGCAAAAAGCGGATTTCCCGACGCGGTCAATAAGATCTCGTGAAATTCGGTATCGGCATTTGCCGCCGCAATCAGGTCGTCGGTTTCCAAGGCTTTGCGCATGTCCTCAATGCTGGTCTGAAGATCAATCAGCTGGTCGCGTGTGCGTGCCTGTGCGGCAAGGCCCGCGACATAGGGTTCGATCGCCAGTCGAAATTGATAAACCTGGGCAGCCAGGCGTTTTTGATCATCGTCGCGTGGTAATCCGTCATGTGGATCGGCGACGAACGCGCCTTTGCCCGCCAAAACCCGGATCACTCCCATGGCTTCCAGCGTTACCAAGGCTTCGCGCAGGCTGGCGCGGCTGATGCCAAGGTCGGTCGCCAGTTCACGCTGTGCTGGCAAAGAGTCGCCCGCCGCCAACCCGTTGTTTTTTATCAAATCCCGGATGCTGCGTGCGGCGCGTTCCGGTGCGGTTTCCATGCGTGGCATGCGGTTTCCCATCGCTGGTCAGACCAGTAAAGATCTATTTTTAGGATCAAAAAATACAAGAAAATAGGGGTCATAGCTTCGATCAGCTTGTTCTTTTTCGCAAGTGCGAAATTTATCCGTGGACAGTCGCATAAATTTTATGCAGTTATTTTAATCAGATTAAAAATAACTCAAATAATCTACATCGAAACGGGTAGAGGCAAATGAACACATTTCTGAAATCGACAATCGCCGCCATCGCCATGGTTGCGGCCCCGCTGGCGGCGGCATCGGCAGATGCGCTTGACAGCATCAAAGAAGCTGGCGTGATCAAAATCGCTATACCGCAGGATTTCCCACCGTTCGGGACGGTCGGTACCGACATGCAGCCCAAGGGCTATGACATCGACATGGCAAATTTGATTGCCGATGATTTGGGCGTGAAGCTTGAAATGGTTCCGGTGACGACCAATAACCGCATTCCGTATCTGACGACCGGTAAGGTTGATCTTGTTATTTCGACCCTTGGCAAGAACCCGGACCGTGAAAAGGTTATCGATTTCACCAATCCTTATGCGCCTTTTTATAATGGTGTGTTCGGCCCGGCCGAGATCGAGATCAAAAGTGCCGCCGATCTTTCGGGGCACAGCCTTGGTGTGACGCGCGCGACAATCGAAGATATGGAACTGGCGAAAATTGCCCCGTCGGATGTTGATATCAAACGCTATGAAGATAATAACGGCACGATTTCGGCCTTTTTGTCTGGTCAGGTTGACCTGATTGCCACGGGTAATGTTACCGCCGCCGCAATCATTGAACGCAATCCGCCGCGCAAGCCGGAACCGAAATTCCTGATCAAGAATTCGCCTTGTTATGTCGGTCTGAACAAAGAAGAACCGGCCCTGATGAGCAAGATCAACGAGATCATTGCGGCCTCGATTTCCGATGGTCGCCTGAATGCGATTTCGGAAGAATGGCTTGGCATTCCGCTGCCGGAAAAACTTTAATCAAACTGACCGGATTGCTGGGTTTCAATGGCTTATAAATTCGATTTCGGTGCAATCGTTCCCCATTGGGAACTGCTGCTTAACGGGGTTGTGCTGACAACCGAACTGACCGTCGTTGGATCTGTGATTGGCGTCAGTCTTGGTGTTTTGGGGGCGTGGGCGCGTGCGTCGCGCGCCCCCGTCATCAGCCAGATTGTCGGGGTATATGTGGAACTGATCCGCAATACCCCGTTTCTGGTGCAGTTATTCTTTATCTTTTTTGGTCTTCCGGCCCTTGGCGTGAAACTGACCGAATTTCAGGCCGCCGTTCTGGCGATGGTCATCAATCTTGGGGCCTATTCGACGGAAATCATCCGGGCGGGTATTCTGGCCATTCCACAGGGCCAGATCGAGGCTGCCCAAAGTCTTGCGATGAACCGGGTGCAGATTTTCCGCTATGTCGTGATTTTACCGGCGCTTAAAAAAATCTGGCCGGCGTTATCAAGCCAGATTGTGATTGTCATGCTGGGCTCGTCGGTTTGTTCGCAGATCGCGGCCGAGGAACTGACATTTGCCGCAAACTACATCCAGGCCATGAATTTCCGCGCATTCGAAGTCTATTTCATCGTCACGGGGGTGTATCTTGTGATGTCGATCTTGTTGCGCTGGATGCTTAAGGTTTTTGGCAATTTCCTGTTTGAACGGCGTAATCATGTCTGAATTTACCCTTTGGGATATCGTTTATAATCTGGCCTTGGCCGCGCGCTGGACGGTGTTGCTGTCGCTGACGGCCTTTGTGCTGGGGGGCGGTGTCGGGCTTTTGCTTTTGATGGCGCGCACGGCGGGCAATCCGTGGGCGATGCGCCTTGTGCGTGGTTATGTCGAACTGTTTCAAGGCACGCCGCTTTTGATGCAGTTATTCATCGTGTTCTTTGGCTTGCCGTTGATCGGGATTGATGTTTCTCCCTGGGTCGCGGCGATGCTGGGGTTGACGTTGTTTACCAGTGCGTTCCTGACTGAAATCTGGCGCGGATGTGTTGAGTCCATCGGGTTTGGCCAATGGGAGGCATCGGCCAGCCTTGGCATGAATTTCCGCCAGCAAATGCGCTATATCATCCTGCCACAGGCATTGCGCATTGCGGTGCCGCCAACGGTTGGTTTTTCGGTTCAGGTGGTCAAAGGCACGGCCGTGGCATCGATCATCGGCTTTGTCGAATTGACCAAGGCCGGGACGATGATTACCAACGCGACCTATGCGCCGTTCACGGTTTATGGCTGTGTTGCGGTGTTTTATTTTCTGATTTGTTATCCGTTATCGCTTTATGCCCGCCATCTGGAAGGAAAACTTCGTCATGTCGCTCGTTGAACTTCACGCCATCTATAAAAGCTTCGGCGAGCTGGAAGTGCTTAAAGGTATCGACCTTCGGATCGAAGAGGGGCAGGTGATTGCCCTGATCGGGCGCAGTGGATCGGGCAAAAGCACGCTTTTACGTGCGATCAACGGCCTTGAAACCATCAATGACGGCACGATCATGGTTGCGGGCAAAAAGGTTGGTGACCGTGATACGGATTTGCTGACGTTGCGTTTGAATGTCGGGATGGTGTTTCAGCAGTTCAATCTGTTTCCGCATTACACAGCGCTTGAAAATGTCATGCTGTCGCCGCAAGTCGTGAAAAAGCTATCAAAGGCCGAGGCCAAGGAAGTTGCCGAAGAAATGCTGATCAAGGTTGGGCTCAGCGACAAGATGCTGCATTACCCCGATCAGTTATCAGGCGGGCAGCAACAGCGCGTGGCAATTGCACGTGCGCTTGCGATGAAACCGCGTGTGCTGCTGTGTGATGAAGTAACATCCGCACTTGATCCCGAACTGGTCAACGAAGTTCTGGCGGTTGTTCGCCAGCTTGCCGAAGAAGGCATGACCCTTGTCATGGTGACGCATGAAATGCGTTTCGCGCGCGAAGTTTGTGACAAGCTGGTGTTTATGCATCAAGGCCGCATCCATGAAAGCGGCGCCCCCGAAGACGTTTTTGCCAATCCGAAAACCCCGGAGCTTGCCAATTTTGTCGGGGGGCTTGCGGGGGCGGCCTAATAGGCTGTTGGTGATAATTTCACCGAGCTGCAATTAGGGGTGTTTCATATCCTTGGGTGATCATCTAAAACGTGCTTTCGGCATTAAATGATGGGCGAGGGCACGGTATTGCGCGATCAGACCGATACAGCACAGCAAGATGGGGTATCTGACGGTAACAATGGGCAACCGGTATCGCGCGTAACAGCCTTTCTGGACCGTCATCCATTTTTGGTGCTTGGCCTGCTTTTGATGGGGGCGTTGACGTCATCAAGTGCGGCCCCGCTTGGCGGGCTTTATATCATCGAAGGATTGGGGGAGCCGCCCTGGAAAGTCAGCATGGTCGCGATCGTTCAGGTCGTCGTGACCCTTTTGACCAATCGGGCATTTGGCCGCGCGATTGATCGCGGTGTTCCGGTCAAGGCACTTTTGGTCACCAGTATCCTGTGCTTTGCCAGCGGGATGACGGTGCTTGGAACGTTTCAGCTTTACTGGGTGTATTTGTGCATTGCCTCGATCCTGCTGGGGATTGGGTCGGGCGCGCTTTCGGTGATGTATTCGTTCGGTCGGTTGTTTGCGGAACAGACGGAACGCGATGTCGTCAGGTTCAACGGTTATTTGCGCATGCAAACCTCGCTTGGCTGGATGATTGGCCCGGCGGCCTCGCTGTCGCTGTTTGGTGTCTTTGGTTTTACGATCACCTATTACAGCATCGCAGTGCTTGCCAGCATCTGGTTTGTCGTCTGTCTGTTTATCGTTCCCGGTGCCTTTAAAACCCATCATCCAGGCAGCCTGAAAACCGGGCGCAAAATCCCGTTCAATTTTGGATTGCTGCTGGCCTGTGTGCCGGTGTTTTTCATTGGGGCGGGGAATGTGGTGTTTTTATCGGCCATGCCGCTTTATTTCACGACTGAACTTGGCTTGATCGCATCGGCGGCCGGTTTTGCCCTGACCGTGAAATGCTTTGTCGAGGTGGTGGTGATTTATTTCTGTGCCACGCTTATCAAAAAAATCGGCGAGCGCGGCGGAATGATCCTTGCCAGCGTGCTGGGCGCTATTTTCTTTGGCCTGATTTATAACGCGACAAGCCTTGGCGATGTGCTGGTTCTTGGTGCGTTGGACGGTCTTTATTATGGCATTTTTGCCGGGATCAGCATGACGTTCGTGCAAAACTTTGCCCCGGATCGCCCCGGTGTCGCGACAAGTTACTATGTCAGTACGCTGTTTATCGGTGGCCTTGTCGGGAACCTTGCGACCGGTTTTGTCGCTACCTGGTTCTCGTTTCAGACAACGGTTCTGGTCGCGGGTGGTTTTGCGTTGGTCGGTGGGCTGGTGTTATTGATGATGCGCGATAGGACAACGCAAAAACCGGCGCAAACAGCTGTCTGATCGCTTGACTTTGCCGTGCGTGTGGCGATGATCGCGCCATGTCAGAAAATACATCAAATAATGTGCCCACGCGGCCGCGCATCTTTGTCGATGCGGATGCTTGCCCGGTTAAGGCCGAATGCGAACGTGTGGCCGAACGCCACCGGATCGAAATGATCATGGTATCGAACGGTGGCATTCGTCCGTCACGAAACCCGTTGGTCCGAAGCGTGATTGTGCCACCGGAACCTGATGCCGCCGATGACTGGATTGCTGAAAACGCCGCCCAGAACGATGTGATTATCACCAGCGATATTCCGTTGGCGTCACGCGGGCTTGAAATTGGCGCGCGGGTGTTGCGGCCCAATGGTCAGGAATTCACCAATGCCAATATTGGCAATGCGCTGGCCGGCCGTGAAATTGCCGCCCATATGCGCGAGGTCACGGGCGAGCAGGGCCGGAATGCCGGTTTCACCCCAAAAGACCGATCCCGTTTTTCCAATGTGCTGGAAGTGACGATACAGGCCGCCCTGCGCGCTTAAACGCCGGGCGGCCTGTCACAGGTCCTGATCTGTCTTGTGATGAACGAACAGATCAGGCTCCCCCCTGCTGAACTGAAATTCTGTCAAAGAGGACGGCCGGGCAACTGTGCTGCCCGACCGTTAATTTTTCCGATCAGAACGGATAATGGCGTTTGCCGCTTTGCAGGGTGATCCAGCGCATTTCGGTGAATTCATCAATTGATGCTTGCGACCCGAACCGGCCATACCCGCTGGATTTTACCCCGCCAAACGGCATTTGGGCTTCGTCCTGTACGGTTGGACCGTTGATGTGGCAAATGCCGCTTTCGATGCGTTTGGCAACTTCCATCGCGCGCGGGATATTGGTTGAAAATACCGCCGATGAAAGACCATATTCGCTGTCATTGGCGATGCGCACGGCTTCGTCTTCGTTGCCAGCACGGATTACGACACAGATCGGGCCAAAGCTTTCCTCGGCATAAATCCGCATGGCCGGTGTGACATGATCGAGAAGGGTCGCATCCATCAAAACGCCGTCATGGGCCTTGCCGGAACCGGCAACCAGTTTGGCACCCTTGGAAACGGCGTCTTCGACCAGTTCTTCGATCCGGTTGATGGCTTCGATATTAACCACACCGCCAAGGATATGTTCGGCCTTTGCCGGATCACCGGCGGTCAGTGTTTTGGCCTTGGCAGCCAGTTTGGCAACAAAGTCATCGGCAACCGCATTGTCAACGATCAGGCGTTCGGTCGACATGCAAATCTGGCCCTGGTTCATATAGGCGCCAAATGCCGCACCATTGACCGCTTCGTCAATATCTGCATCGTCAAGGACAAGGAAGGGGGCCTTGCCGCCGAGTTCCAGAAGAACCGGTTTAAGGTGTTCGGCGGCGAGTTTGGCAATGATCCGGCCAACCCGGGTTGACCCGGTAAAGTTGATACGCCGAACCGCCGGATGGGCGATCAGGGTTTCAACAATTTCCGGGGCGTCTTCGGGGGCGTTGGTCACGACGTTCACAACACCCGCCGGGGCACCGGCTTCGACCAGGCATTCCCCGATCAGGCGATGCAGGGCCGGGCAAAGTTCGGATGCTTTAAGCACCACGGTATTGCCACACGCAAGCGGCATGGCAATGGCACGCGTGCCAAGGATCACCGGCGCATTCCACGGCGCAATGCCCAGAACCACACCAACCGGCTGGCGAATGCCCATCGCCATCAGGCCGGGGGTATCGGACGGGATCAGATTGCCTTGGATCTGGGTGGTCATGGCCCCGGCTTCGCGCAGCATATTGGCCGCAAGATGGGCGTTAAAGCCGCCCCACATGCGCGTGCTGCCGGTTTCGGAAAGCACAAGATCGCCAAATTCGGCCCCCTTGGCTTCCATGATATCGGCGGCTTTGAGCAGGATTTTACGTCGTGCGCCCGGGCCCATTTTGGACCATTCGGGAAAGGCCGCGGCGGCGGCATCGGCGGCTTTGCAGGCGTCGGCGGGGCTGGCGGCGGCGGCAATCGTGGCGGTTTCGCCGGTCACCGGGTTTTTGCGCTCGAACGTGCGGTTGTTGGCGGCATTCACGCCTTCGTTGTCGATCAGTAATTTGGCATTATTCATGACGTTTCTCCTGGCTCTTTTATGTTCCGCTGTGTGGTGGCGAAAGGCTGCTTTACGCAGCCCCAAGGCCCAAAAAGGCCTTTTGCACAGCGGGGTCCGATTGCAGGGCCAAGGCAGTATCCTGCCCGGTGATGGCCCCGTTTTCGATGAGATATCCGCGATCGGATATGGCAAGGGACTGACGGGCATTCTGTTCGACCAGAAGTACCCCAACCCCGGTTTTTTGTATGGCGGTAAGTGCCTTGAACAAGTCGCTGGTCATGATGGGCGATAGGCCAAGGGACGGTTCATCAAGTAAAAGGATATCGGGATTGGACATCAAGGCGCGTCCGATGGCGACCATTTGTTGTTCGCCGCCCGACATGGTGCGTGCAGCCTGATCAAGGCGTTCGGACAGTTTGGGAAACAAATCAATCACCCGGGCCAGGTTTTCCTTTTCGCTTGCCCGCGCACGTTTGGCAAAGGCCCCAAGTTCAAGGTTTTCACGCACGGTCAGGTCACCAAAAATCCCCCGTCCTTCGGGGACAAGGGCCAACCCGGCTTCGACAATCCGATGTGCGGCAAGATCGGTCAGGTCTTTGCCCGAAAGGGCGACGGCGGAATTTTCGTGCTTGGCAACCAATCCGGCGCAGGCCTTAAGCAGGCTGCTTTTACCCGCCCCATTGGCACCAAGGATTACAACGATTTCACCGCGATCCACGCGCAGTGATACATCGCGAAGGGCGGCGTGCTTGCCATAGGAAACCGACAGTTTGTGGACTTCAAGCATGAGCGTCCCCCAGATAGGCGCGAATGACTTCCGGGTCGGCAAGAACCGTTTCGGGCGTACCATCGGCGATTTTTGTGCCGGTATTCATCACCACGCATCGATCACACAGGCTTCGGATTGCATCCATGACATGTTCGACCATGATGATGGTTAATCCTTCGGATTTTAGCTTGCGGACCAGGGCGATGCCTTCCTGAAGTTCGGACGGGTTTAACCCCGCCAACCATTCATCAAGCAACAGCAACTTGGGCTGTAATGCCAATGCCCGGCCGAGTTCAAGCCGTTTCTGATCGATATAGGTCAGATCACCGGCGGGTGTATGGGCGTGATCGGCAAGACCGATACGATCAAGCAACGCCCGTGCGGCCAGTTTCGCCGCGTCGCCCCAAAGCGGGCCGGGGCGAAAGGCCAGACCGGCTTCGATATTTTCGATGCAATCCAGATCGGGCAGGATGCGCACGAGTTGAAAGGTGCGCGCAATCCCGGCATGGCTGATCGTGTGCGCAGGCAAACTTGTGATATCACGTCCGGCCAAAACAACCTTGCCCTCGTTGGGGGGGAGTGCGCCGGAAATCAGGTTCATCACCGTTGTCTTGCCCGATCCGTTCGGGCCAAGCAGGCCAAGGATTTCGCCTTTATGCACATCAAATTGCATCTGGTTGACGGCAATCAGGCCGCCAAATGCCTTATGCAGGCCCGATACCGAAAGAAGAATTTCCGCGCTCATGCTGTTTTCTCCTTGGTCGTCGGGGGGCCATTTGGATGCGATGGCTTGTTCGGGCCGCCGTATTTTTCATAAAGCCCGATGACCCCGCCCGGTAACAGATAGACAATTACCATAAAGGTAACGCCGAGCATGATGCTGAAATGGTTAGGGAAATTCGCGGTCAGAACCTCAAACAGCAAGGTTAGCGGTATCACACCCAAAATCGGCCCCAGCAAGCGGCGTGGCCCGCCAAGTAACGCCATGATCACCACCTGAAACGACAGCATCGGGTTAAATGCAATCACCGGATCGATATAGGTCCAGCGCGGCGCCATGATTGCCCCGGTCAATGTCATGAAAACAGCAGACAGAACAAACAGGGCAACCTTGACCCGGGTCACATTGATGCCGCAATGTTTGGCAACGGTTTCGTCCTCGCCGATAATACGCAGCGCAAAGCCAAGCCGTGACCGGCCAAGTATAAAGCCGGTCAAAAGCAGGACGGCCAGCAGGGTCAGAAGCTGCCAATAGATGTCATCTTGCGTTATATCCAGGAAAATATAGCGGCCCAATTCGCGGGTGACATTGACCTCGTACCAACTGACAACCTGACGCACCAGTTCGGTCAGGCCAAAGGTAAAGATCACGAAATAAACCCCCGCCAGACGCAATGTTGAAAACCCGACCAAAAGGGCAAGGACCGTTCCGGCCAGCGCGGCACAGATCAGAACGACGGGAAACGGCAGGATTTCACCCAGGACGGCGACGGTATAGGCGCCGATGCCAAAAAACACGACTGTTGCCAGCGAGATATAGCGTGTCGGACCGGAAAACATCGCCCATGCGGTTGCCAAAATGGCAAAGCTCGTGATGCTGATCGCAAGCGACATGTAATAGCTGTCAACGAGCGACGGCAAAAAGGCCAGGGCTGCAAAGATGATTGCACCAAGAATGACGGGTTTGATGAAGTCGGATTTAAAGGTGACGATGTTCATGACGTGGCCCTTCCGAATAGGCCAGATGGCTTGATCAACAGCACCAGCAGGAAGATCACATAAGTCACCGCAATGGTCAGGCCCGGATCGATATAGGTCGCCACCAGTGCCTCGGCGATACCAAGGATAAGACCCGCCACCAGCGCGCCCAAAATGTTGCCAACCCCGCCCATGATCACAACAATCAGGGCCTTCATGGTAAAGACCACACCCATAGAGGTCGAAAATGTCAGGAACATGCTGACCAGAACGCCGCCAATTGCGGCCATCGCCCCGCCAAGGGCAAAGGCAAAGCAGGCGGCGAAATTAACGTCAATCGCCACAAGACGGGCTGATTGTGGATCAACCGCAACTGCACGAAGGGCCGTGCCGATCCGGGTGCGGGTCAGGATCAGGTAAAAACCAAGCCCGATCACGACGGCAAATCCCAGTGCAACCAAACGGTTGGCCGCAATTGCGGCGCCAAATACATTTACCGCACTGTTCATGAAGTCATAGCTGTAGTAATTGCCGCCAAACCAGACCAGCAAAACACCCTGCACGATGAACAAAAGGCCAAAGGTAGCCAGAATGCTGTCGACTTCAAGCATGCCACGGTTCTTGGCACGCGCGACAAGCGGTTTTAGCAATATGCGATAGATCGCCCAATTTAAGGCAAATGATGCCGGGATAAGGATCAAAAGGCCGATTACCGGATTGATCCCGGCCGATGTCATCAGGACAAAGGCGGCAAAGGACGCGACAACCACAAGCTCGCCATAGGCGAGGTTCATGATCCGCGATACCCCGTATTGCAGGGTCAGCCCCATGGCGACAAGTGCATACATGCCGCCAAGGGTGATCCCTGAAAAGACTGCGTAACTTAACATGCAATTCTTCCCAAAGGCGGGGTGCGCTTATTGCGCACCCTTCCAATCCGGTTTCGGGAAGATAAGCGCCTGTGCGCCGTCCATGCTGGTTGGTGCAATGCCAACAAATTTGCCATCCTGCCACTGGCCGACCTGCCAGAAATTCTGGTCGCCCGGTTTATAGCTGCCCAGAATGGTATCAAATCCACCCTTGGCCAGTTCGGCATTGATGGCGTCACGATCGGTCGAACCGGCGCGTTCAATGGCCTGCTGCAGGGATTGCAGGGACGCCCAGTTGACAATTGATGCCCAACGATCCGGTTCGCGACCGGCAAAGGCGATATGGCGTTTGATATAATCGGCAATTTTTGGATCGGTTTCGCTGGCGCCGCCAAGGCTGACGACGCCCTCGGCATCCGCGCCAAAGCGATCTTTATAAAGCGGGAAAGCCGTGCCAACCCCGGCATAGAAAATCTTGGGGTTGAAGTTCAAAACACGCGCCTGTTCGGTCAGGCCAAGCGTGCCGGGCGGATAGCTGAAGGCGACAAAGGTATCCGCACCCAGTGACTTGATTTCATTGACGATGGTCGCCAAGTCTTGTGACCCCAGCGGATAGGTCTTGTCATAGACCAGTTCAAAATCATGTTTTTCAAGTGCCTTGCGACCGGCATTGGAAAGCTCGATACCAAAACCATCGGCAACCGCGATCATGGCGACCTTGTTATTGATTTTGCCGTCGGATTTCAACTGGTCCAGGAAGGTGGCAAGTTCATTTGCATATTGTGACCCGGTGCCAAGCAACCAGTATGAATTTTTCCAGCGCTTGGATAGTTGTGGTGCTTTGTCACTGACCGCCGTTCCAGCCAGATGGGCGTAGCCTGCCCGATCAAGGATCGGGGCGACTGCAAGGTTAAGACCTGTGCCCCAAGGCGACAGGATAAAATCAACTTTGTCCTGATTGATCAGGCGTTCAATGGCGCGCACGGCTTCTTCTGAACTGGATCGGTCGTCATATTCGACAACTTCAATCGGGATCATTTTATCGCCGACTTTAAGGCCGCCGGCGTCATTGACTTCTTTGACCCACATTTCGTAATTCGGAATGGTGCTGGTATTGGCACCCGGTGCGCCCGGCCCGGTTTTTGAAATGGCATAGCCGATACGGTATGTATCCTGGGCTTGCGCCTGTGCGCCCAAAAGGGCGGTGCCGATCAATGCGGTCGTGGCTGCTGCCAGTGTCGCAATGCGCAGACGTGATGAAATTTGCATCTTGGTCTTCCTCCTGAATGATCGAGGCGGATTTACCGCTTTGGCGTTGGTTTCAGGAAGATAAATACAGAAGTTTCATTACTTACCTTGCAGTGCAAAGTAAATCTTCGGTGCATCCTCCTGCCCGTTGTCTCGCATTTGCGAAATAACGGGGACGCATTATTCGATATCTTTTGTTGTTTATGACGGTTTCTTTGTCCGCGATATTAGTAGGCACTGGAATGCTTCCATTGTAAAGATGGTCAAATTGACATTTTAAGACGAAAAATTGTACTATTTTACATATAACCATTTGGAATATTTCAGGGGCAAAAAGGCATGGATCCATCAGGGCGCCTATCTGTCCGACGCCAAACATCGTTTGGTGCGCGGCATTTTGATGATCCGGTGCCGGTAACGACACAGGCCATCATGGACCGGTTTGACCCTTCATTATCCGCACAGGACTGGGTGATGAACGATCCGGGGCGTCGGGATCGGTGTTATGCGGTGCTGATGTTGTCCGGGCGGGCGCATATCCGTTTGCGACAGGGCACAATCGAATGCCGTGCGCCGGCATTGGTATGGTTGCCACTTGGCGAAACACAGGCCGTGTCGGTGGCTGCCGGGGCGAAAGGATATTTGTTATCGGTGGTTGATGACCTTGTGGCGCGTCATTGCGGTGGCGGTGGCGGTGCTGTTGTTGGATCTGGTGGTGTTACCGGATCGGGGATGGCCCAGATGGTTGTGGGACTGGGCGGGGGATTGCCGCTGCGTTTTGCCGCCGATACGGTTCATAACGTCACCCCGGCCGAGGGGAGTGATAATCTTGCACTTTTGGCACGCAGTTTTGACGCGATCCGGGCAGAGCTTTTGCAAAATGCCCTGGGGGCAAGCACGGTTGTTGGTGCGCATTTACAGATTATCCTGACCATGGTTCTGCGTCTGGCCGAGGGGGTTATGGAACAGCGCGATAAACATCGCCCCGGTTCCATCACGTTTCAGCGGTTTTTGCAGGTGCTTGAACTGCATTTTCGCGAACACTGGAATGTGGCTGATTATGCCGGTGCGCTGGGTGTTAGTGAACGGCGGCTGGGATCGGCGGTGATGCGGGCCACCGGTAAGGCACCCCTGACGTTGATACATGAACGGATCTTGCGCGAAGCCTGTATGCGGCTTGAACAAAGTCCGCTTGGTGTGGCGCAGATTGCCTATGGGCTTGGCTTTCGGGATCCGGCCTATTTCAGCCGGTTTTTCAAACGCTATATGGGCGAGGCCCCCGGTGCTTATCGCCGTCTTCGCCGGGCCGAAGAACGGGTGCGCGATGATACCTTTGCCGCCTGGCCATAAGTAGGGGGCCGGTGGATGCGTGAAATGTCGCAGAATTGTCGCAAGTGCTCACATAGTTTTGATGGTCCCTTGCGTCATCTTTGCCATTCTTTGATCTCATTTTTTCGCTGTTATTGTAACAATAGTGAAATGTGACATCTGACATATGACAGGATTGATGCGTGAAAAAAGGCAGAACCATTATTCTTGGCCTTCTGGCTGTATTTGTGTTGCCGTTCGGGATCAGTCTTGCCGAAGACCCGCCGGGTCAAAAGGCCGAGGAACCGCAGACATGGCGCAATGCGCCGCGCCATTCATCGGGGGTGGCGCCTGATCCGGGGGCCAATGCCGATATTGCGATTGTGCAGGTCATGGCCGCGCATACCTATGGCTGGCGCGGTTATTTTGCGGTCCATCCGTGGGTGATTTATAAACGTGCTGGCGAAACCAGCTTTACCCGTTATGACGTGGTTGGTTGGGGTGGGGGCACTGTGGTGCGCAAGAACTATGCGCTGCCCGATGGGTTGTGGTTTGGTTCTGAACCACAAGTTCTGGCCGATCATCGCGGCGCGGGTGTTGATGCCCTGATCGATCAGATCGAGGCCGCGATCAAGACCTATCCCTATCCCACCGAATATCGCAGCTATCCCGGTCCGAACAGTAATACGTTTGTTGCCCATATCGGGCGCGAAGTCCCCGGCCTTGATCTTGACATGCCAGCCAATGCCATCGGCAAGGATTACCGCGAAATCACCAATCCGGTCGGGTTGTCATCCAGCGGTCAGGGCATTCAGGCTAATCTTTTCGGGTTGCTTGGCTTCACTGTCGGGCTGCAAGAAGGGATCGAGCTGAACCTTTTAGGGCTAAATATCGGGATTGATTTCAATCGCCCGGCCTTGCGCCTGCCGTCTGTCGGGCGGTTGGGGATGGATGATGTGGCATCGGCTGGTGATGCATCTGCATCTGTGCCCAGGCCTGCGGAAGAAGCCGGTGAAGCGACTGCTGTGGGGCCAAGCAGCTAGGGGGCTTACCCCCAGGCAAAGCAACGTTTTTCTATTTTATCTGTTTGCAGGTGATAACCAATCGCGTATTGGCTTGTGGTGTATGATCATCACAAGCCGGGCGCTTTAATGTCTGTATTTTCGTCCCTTTCCCCCGCCGCATCACGATCTGTGCCGAAAACGGTCTGGATTTTGGGCTTTGTCAGCCTGTTGATGGATGTTTCATCCGAGATGGTCCAAACCCTGTTGCCACTTTATCTGGTCAGCGGGCTTGGCGTATCCGCACTTGCAATTGGCATGATCGAGGCGGTGGCCGTTGCCACGGCAACCGTGACCAAACTTTTTGCCGGTGTGCTTTCGGATATGCTGGCAAGCCGGAAGTGGTTGGCCGTTATTGGCTATGGCTTGGCGGCTATTTCGCGGCCGATATTTCCACTGGCCGATGGGGTCGGGCAGATTGTTGTCGCGAAATTCATTGATCGTATTGGCAAGGGGATACGATCCGCACCGCGCGATGCCTTGATCGCCGACGCGGCCCCGCCCGAAGCCCGCGGGGCAAGTTTTGGGTTGCGCAAATCGCTTGATACCATGGGCGGGTTCTTTGGTCCGTTGATCGCGGTTGGCGTGATGCTGCTATCGGCTGGTGATTTCAGGCTGGTTTTCTGGCTTGCGGTTTTACCGGCAGTGGCGGCAGTCGGATTGCTGATTTTTGCCATACGTGAACCACAAAAGCCCTTTCATCCCAAAGCCCGTCCGGCGATCCTGAAACAGGCAGGCAAGCTTAACCGGGCGTGCTGGATGGTGATGATTGTTGCCGCCATCCTGATGCTGGCCCGTTTTAGCGAGGCGTTCTTGCTGCTGCGTGCGGATCAGGTTGGTATTGCCATCAGCTTTGTGCCCCTTGTGATGGTGTTGATGCATGGGGTTTATGGGTTTTGTGCCTATCCGGTCGGTGTTTTGTCGGACCGGATCGGGCGAAGCGGGCTTTTGGCGGTAAGCATTGGCGTGCTTGCCCTTGCTGATTTGGCGATTGCCGTTTTGCCCGGGGTGGCGGGGTATTTGGCGGGGATTGTTCTTTGGGGGCTGCATATGGGGATGTCACAGGGATTGTTGGCCACCCTGATGGCGGATCATGCTCCGCCACATCTTCGCGGTTCGGCCTTTGGCATGTTCAATCTGGTGTGTGGCGGTGCGCTGTTGATCGGCAACCTTCTTGCCGGTGGCCTTTGGGAATTTGCCGGGGCACAGGCAACGTTTCTTGCCGGGGGGGCATTTTGCGTGCTGGCCGGGTTGGCGATCACGATCCTGCCAAGGGGAAATATCATTACCGGGCAGATGCGGGGGTAATTCCCGATGTATTCTTCTGAATATAGCGGGAATTTCATCTGTGAATTTCCACGGCGCTTTGGCTTTATGGGTTGAGGAAATAAATCGATCCGTTTAGCAGGGTGGCAAACCCGACCCAAAGCGCATAGGGCACCAATAACATTCCGGCCAGTTGGTCAATCCGCCAGAACATCCTGCAATTGATGATGATCAGGATCAGCAACGCGATAATATCAATCAGGCCAAGCATGGGTGATTGCGCGCCAAAAAACAGGAACGACCACAACAGGTTCAATGTCAGTTGTGCGCCATAGATCGCAAACGGGACTTTTGCCCCGTCAATCCCGCGTTTAAGCCATGCACGCCAGCCGCTAAAGGCGATCAGGAAGTAAATCAGGCTCCATGCCGGGCCAAACAGCCAGTTCGGTGGATTGAAAAACGGCTTTTCCAGCGTCGGATACCATGTGCCAACACTGGTTGATGTCACCGCCCCGCCCGCCGCGGAAATGATCAGGCATAGAACCATGAACGCAATCAGCGCAAAAACGCGCGTCCGATGGTTGGGGTGAAATGGTGCGGCGGTGCTGTTGGTATCGGTCATGAACCTGCCCTTGCTGGCGTTGATCTGATTAAGATAGTGCTCAAAAAGCCTTTTTCGCAAGAGGCATGGTTCTGAAACATCGTGATGATCCGTCGGGTAGCCCACCCCGATTAAGCAAATGGATCATAGGTCCCAAAGCTCCAGATATGGCCTTCGGGATCGCGGGCGGAATAGGCCTTGCCGCCGTGATTTTGTGCTTCCAACGGCATGACGATTTCGGTGCTGGCGGCAATAGCGTGGGCATAGTGAAGATCGGCATCAGGCACGATGATATAGATGCTTTGGGTGACGCCGCCGATATCGCGCGGGCGACGGGTTAGTTTGCCATATTGGCTGTCGCGAGCCTGACCCAGCATGATCATGCCATTGCCAAAAATCAGTTCGGCATGTTCGATAATACCGTCTTCATTTTCATAGATGGCGTGCTTTTCAAAAGCAAAGGCCCGGCACAGAAATTCGATGGCAGCCTTGGCGTCATCATAATGCAGGGCGGGGATTACAGTGCTGTGTTTTGAAAATCCATTTGGCCGCGCGTTCATAACTGGTCCTTGTCATGGTTGGGGGTTTTAAAGGATGTCATTTCGGGGGGCGTTGTCTTTGACGCAGTTCAATCGTTAAACGGGGCTGGTGCCATTTTGGAATATGAAGATTGATAAATTATGCGGAAATTTGCACATAAGTGATTGTAATCACAGTTAAGAAATGTGCCGCTTGTTATATGCTTGTTTATCTGTGGTTTTCTATCATCTGGTGATGACGTCACTTTTTTGTATTCATACCGCTTCCGGGATTCTTGAAAGTAACGAAAAAAGACCAACATGTCCGCTATGTTCGGGCACAGATTTATGGGGATGGGAATGTTCAATCTGAACTCTATGAAGATCGGTAAACGCATGCTGATCATCGTCGCAGGGGCTGTCCTTGCGGTATTGCTGGTTGGGGCGTTTGGCCTTACCGAAATGCGTAGCAATATGGTCGAGGATCGCAAAGCCAAGACGAAGAACCTGGTCGAAGTCGCGATCAGCCTGGTTGGGCATTTTTATCAGATGGAGCAGTCCGGCGAACTGACGTCAGACCAAGCGCAGGACGGCGCCAAAAAGGCGCTAGCGTCGCTGCGTTATGATGAGAAGAACTATTTCTTTGCCTTTGATTTCACCCCGGTCGTTCTGATGCATGATATCAAGCCGAGCCTTGTCGGCAAGAATCTGAGTGATGCTGTGGATGGTTCAGGCAAGCACCATTACCGGGAATTTGCCCGAGTTGCCCGCGAAGATGGACAAGGCTTTGTCGATTATACCTATCAGGTTCCAAAATCGGACAAGCTTCGTCCGAAGTTATCGTTTGTTAAAGCATTTGAGCCGTGGGGCTGGGTGGTTGCAACCGGGATTTACATGGATGATGTGAATGCCGTGTTCCAGAAAAGCATGCTGGTCATGGGGCTTGTCGCACTGGCGATCCTGTGTGCGGTTGTTGGCATGTCTTTGATGATCAGCCGGGGCATTACCCGCCCGTTGTTGGCGATTTCGGAAAATATGCTGCGTCTGTCGCAGGGCGATCATAATATCGAGGTCAAATATACCGATCAGAAAAGCGAGATCGGTGATCTGGCACGTTCGATGGATATCTTTAAGGCCAAAACCATCGAAATGGAAGAAATGCGAACCCAGCGTGAGGAACAGGAACGTCGTTCCGATGCTGAAAAACGCGATGCCTTGCGCAAAATGGCCGATAGTTTTGAAGCCAGCGTCGGGCAGGTGGTTGCCCAGGTTATTCAGGCAACAAGCGATATGCAAACTTCGGCTGATGCAATGACCGGTACCGTAAGACAGGTTGGTCAGCGTGCAAGTGTGGTATCGACCGCCTCGCACGAAATGTCGAGCAACGTTGAAACTGTGGCCTCTGCGGCCGAAGAACTCAGTGCATCGATTGCCGAGATTAGCAATCAGGTTGCTAAATCTTCGACCATTGCCAATGGTGCGGTGCGGACATCGGAAGAGACCCACCAGAAAATCGAAATGCTGGCCGAGGCCGCCAATAAGATTGGTGAAGTGGTATCGCTGATTACAAGCATCGCCGAGCAAACCAATCTTTTGGCGCTTAACGCAACGATCGAGGCCGCGCGTGCCGGTGATGCGGGCAAAGGTTTTGCCGTTGTTGCCAACGAGGTCAAAAACCTTGCCAACCAGACGGCAAAGGCAACCGAAGACATCCGCACGCAAGTAGAGGATATTCAGGTGGCAACATCCAATGCGGTGACCGCCATCAGTGAAATTGCCGAAACCATCCGCCAATTGGATGGCTCGACAACGACAATTGCAGCCGCGGTTGAAGAACAGGGGGCCGCAACCCAGGAAATCGCCCGCAACGTTGAACAGGCTGCCCATGGTACGCGCGATGTTTCGGAAAACATCACCGGCGTGTCGTCAGCGGCCGAAGATGCTGAAAACCTTTCGACGGAAGTTCTTGGCCTTGTCCAAGGGCTTGGACGTCAGGCTGAGGTTCTGAACAGTGCGGTTGAGTCCTTCCTTACGGAAGTTCGCAGCACCTGATTGGTGAAATGTTGATTAGGCCCCCGGTTCTGCAACGGACCGGGGGCTTTTTTATGCGTGCTATTTGCCCCAATAGGGAAATGGATCGGGCAGGTTTACATAACGATCTGGTTCGAACCTGCCACTCATCAGGGCGTCATCTTCGTCAACCACACAGGCGGCAAGCCGGGTGCGAAGGATTGCTTCGTTTATCTGATTGGCAAAACCGATAAAGACGATTTCCTGACGCCGGTCGCCAAAGGTCGGGTCCCAGTTTGATAAAACCCGGTCGCGCCAACCATTGTCATTTGGCCAGTGGTTTCGTGGTGTGGCGCACCACCAGCTTCCAAGGGCCTCGTGCTTGACCGCTGCCCCGGCTTGACTGATTTCGCCCACCCATCCGGGGCGGTTTGCCAGCCAGAAATGTCCTTTGGCACGGATCACGCCGGGCCATTCGGAATGGATGAAGTCGTAGAACCGTTTGGGATGAAAGGGCAATGGTGTGCGAAAGGTAAAGCTTCTGATACCGTATTCCTCGGTTTCCGGGACATGATCGGCAAAGCCATATAGTTCCTTTGCCCAAAGTGGATGATCTTGTGCCCGATCAAAATCAAACAGACCGGTATTTAATATTTCGGATGGATCAACCCGGCCGTGATCGGTTTCGACGATACGGGCATCGGCATTCAGCGCGTGGATAATACCAAGCACGGTTTCGCGTTCACGGGTGTCGATCAGATCAAGCTTGTTGACCACGATGACATCGGCAAACTCGATTTGATCGACCAGAAGGTCAACAATGCTGCGGTCGTCATCACTGCCAAGGCTTTCGCCCCGATCAATCAGGAAGTCGGTTGAGCTGTAATCGGCAATGACGCGCGCAGCATCAACCACGGTGACCATGGTATCAAGGCGTGCAATATCGCCAAGTGACTGGCCATACTCATCGCGGAAATCAAAGGTCGCGGCAACGGGCAGGGGCTCGGATATGCCGGTCGATTCAATCAGCAAATAATCAAACCGGCCTGCATCGGCCAAACGGCGTATTTCGGCCAACAGGTCATCGCGTAATGTGCAACAAATGCAGCCATTGGTCATCTCGACCAGTTTTTCATCCAATTGGGAAAGTTCCGCCCCGCCATCGCGGATAAGATCGGCATCAATATTAACATCACTCATATCATTGACGATCACCGCAACTTTTAACCCGGCGCGGTTGTTAAGCACATGGTTCAGTAACGTGGTTTTACCGGCACCCAGAAAACCGGACAGAACCGTGACCGGAAGGCGGTTGCTTTGCATGGAATGATCTCCGTTGATTTGTTATGTTATATCATAACGTTTATCGGGTTCGGATTTCCAATGCAATCGATTTCTGGCAAATCAAAACCCCGCCCAACGGGGGGCGGGGTTTGAATATGTGGCGATTGGTAATCAGGCGTTTTTTGTGGTTTTTGCCGTCTGGCCAAACAGGACTTTTTTGTCTTCTTCGCTCATTTCGCCAGATCGCAGACCTTCACCGGCCTTATAGGCGGCGATGGTCGCCGGGCGCGCCTGAATGCTTGCAAACCAGCGTTTCAGGTTGGGGAAGTTATTCAAATCCTGTTGCTGTTTTTCGTGCGAGACGATCCACGGATAGGATGCCATATCGGCAATCGAATAATCATCGCCTGCGATGAAATTGCGGCCTTCAAGGCGTTTGTTGAGCACACCATAAAGCCGGTTTGTCTCGTTGACATAGCGGTTGATGGCATAGGGGATCTTTTCAGGTGCATAGGCACTGAAATGATGGTTTTGACCGGCCATCGGGCCAAGTCCGCCCATTTGCCAGAACAGCCATTCCATCACGGTTTTTCTGGCGCGGACATCGCTTGGCAGGAACTTGCCGGTTTTTTCGGCCAGATATTGCAAGATGGCACCCGATTCAAACACCGTAATCGGATCGCCGCTATCGGCGGGGTTCTGATCAATGATTGCAGGCATCCGGTTGTTGGGTGAAAAGGCCAGAAATTCCGGCTTGAACTGATCACCGGCCCCGATGTTGACCGGGTGTATTTTGTATTCCAGTCTCGCTTCTTCAAGGAAAAGCGTGATTTTATGGCCGTTTGGCGTTGGCCAGTAATAAAGGTCGATCATGGGGCATTTGCTCCTGTGAATTGATGGTGTGTGGCAGTTCATGAATATGACCTTGCCAACACGTTTCTGATACGTCAATTTAAACCGATCATTCCATAACTCAAGGCCGGGCGAGAAATAATGTCTCGTCCCCACCTGACCTTTAAAGGAAGCCCCGATGATCCGTTTTTATTTTCACCCGACCCCGAACCCGGCCAAGGTTTCGCTTTTCCTTGAAGAAGCCGGTTTGCCTTATGAAGTTGTTCCGGTTGATACCAAAAAAGGTGATCAGCACAGCCCGGAATTCCGCGCCATCAATCCCAATGGCAAGGTCCCGGCAATCGTTGATACGGACGGGGCAGGCGGCAAAGAAGTGCGCGTTTTTGATTCAAACGCCATCCTGCTTTATCTGGCTGAAAAAACCGGCAAGTTTATGGGTAAGCCCGAAGATCGCGGTGAATTGCTGTCCTGGTTGATGTTCATTGCATCGGGCCTTGGCCCGTTTTCCGGTCAGGCCGTGCATTTTCAGCATGTCGCGCCAGCGGGCAGCGATTATGGCGTAAACCGGTATCGCAACGAGATTGCCCGCCATTACAAGGTACTTGATGATCATTTGGCCGGGCGTGACTTTATTGTTGGCGATGATATGACGATTGCCGATATTTCGGCTTGGGGCTGGGTCGAAAAGGCACCGTTCGTGCACAAAAATCCCGATGTACTCGACCTTTATCCCAACATTAAACACTGGCATACTGCAATTTCTGCTCGCCCGGCAGTTGAGCGTGCGCGTAAGGTTGGCTCAGATATTACCTTTAAAACAGAAGTCGATGATATCGCCAAGCGCGCGTTGTTCCCATCGAATTACAGCTAGTTTTGGGCCAATCAGCCGAGACATAAAAACACCCCCGACGGTTTTCCATCGGGGGTGTTGGCTATTCTCAAAGCACGAAGCTTTGAAAAATTAGCGATCAATCAGTGTTCTTCTTGCCGAACTGCTTGTTGAAATGCAGGACCAGAAGTGTCACCGCCGCACCTGATAGCAAATAGGCACCCACACCGGGCAGGCCATAGGCAACACAAAGCAGAAGTGCGATCAAAGGCGCAAACCCGGCACCTAGCAACCATGCAAGATCCGATGTCAGGGCCGAGCCGGTATAGCGGTATTCGCGTTTGAAATTCGATGCCAGCGTTCCAGCCGCCTGACCAAAGCAAAGCCCCAGAACGGCAAAGCCACCCAGAACAATCATGCCTTCATTGATGATGTTATAGGTATAAAGAAGTGGTGTCAGAAGGGCACCGGCAGCGATGATACCGGCCGAATAACCGAGTAACTTCCGACGGCCGATTTGATCGGCGATGAAGCCCGATGCGATAATACCAAGCCCGCAAAGCACCGCGCCAACGGCCTGTGTTAACAGGAACTGGCCCGGATTGGCCGGGGTATAAAGCACGACCCAGCTCAGCGCAAAGACCGTTACCAAGTGGAACAGGGCATAGCTGACCATTGGGACAAGCGCGCCCAAAAGGACGGTACGACCATTGTGTTTAATCGTGTCACGGATACGGGCCGCTTGAAGTTCGTTTTGCTCAAGCAGGCTGCCAAATTCCGAGGTCGCCACCAGACGCAGGCGGGCAAACAAAGCCACCACATTGATTGCAAAGGCAACGAAGAAGGCATAGCGCCAGCCAAAGGCAAGGAAATCCTCGGCCGAGAGGGTCAGTATCAGATAGGCAAACAGCGAGGACGCAAGGATAAAGCCAAGCGGTGCGCCAAGCTGCGGCATCATTGCATACCAGCCCTTGCGGTTATCCGGCGCGTTCAGTGCCAGAAGTGATGCAAGACCATCCCATGCGCCGCCAAGCGCCAAGCCTTGGGCAAAGCGCAGGCTACATAGCAGATAGATGGCAAACATGCCCGCCGTATCAAAGCTTGGCAAAAAGGCCATCGCCGCCGTTGATCCGCCCAGCAGGAACATTGCCAGGGTCAGTTTGGTGCCTCGGCCATAACGCCGATCCACCGTCATGAAGACGAGCGAGCCAATCGGACGGGCGATAAACGCCAGCGAGAAGATGGCAAAGGAATGGATGGTCCCGACAATTGCGCTGTCGCCAGGGAACAGAAGTTGCGGGAATACCAGTACAGATGCGATGCAATACACGAAGAAATCGAAAAACTCGGAAGATCGACCGATGATCACACCAAGTGCGATTTGACCGGGATCGTTGATCGTACCAGCCGAGTGTTGGCGTGCGTCGCGTTCCAGACCCGAGGAGGTGGAGGTCGCGTAGGATTGAGTGGATTGGGTCACGCCTGATCTCCCTAAATATCTGACTTAATTGCTTTCATTGGATCCAACGTCGGGGGCGTCTTTGGCGGCTCCCTTCTTGGACCGAGTCTAATTATAGACATGTGAATTGCAAACGTCAGTGTCAATTATTGTGTTGCGTCGCACAACGCATGGTTTACATAAGATTGATAATTGTCATGATCATGGGGCTATGCAAGGCGGTTTGCTTGACATTGCTGCGGCGCAGCTATAGCTATCGCCCTGGCCTGTCGGCCTGACAGGTTCAAAAAAAAATTCGTGAATATGTGCCTTTTACGTGGATGTTTGGAGTTAGTCTTCTTATATGCCGCTTGGGGTACATGTAAGCAGAGGTGTCGAAAGGCATCCTTGCAGCTTGCAGGCACGGTTGTTTGCAAGGCTATCTTCCAGAGACTGACAAAAGTAGAAGCGCATGCTTTCAAAACTTGCACGCGGCGTCGCAATTGCTTCTGTGTTCATGGTGCTGACCGGATGTAATCTGGTGGTTATGGACCCGTCTGGCGATATTGCGTCACAGCAAGCCGACCTTATCGTTGTTTCCACGATCCTGATGCTGATCATCATCATTCCGGTAATGGTGTTGACGGTGTTCTTTGCATGGAAATATCGTCAATCCAACAAGGATGCCGAGTACGATCCTGAATGGCACCATTCCACCAAGCTGGAAATTGTCATCTGGTCTGCCCCGCTTGCGATTATTATCGCGCTGGGTGCGATCACTTGGGTCAGTACGCACACCCTGGATCCATACCGCCCGCTTGATCGTATTGACGCGGATCGCCCGCTTGCCAAAGATCATAAGCCGATGGTGGTAGAAGTTGTTTCCCTCGATTGGAAATGGCTGTTCATTTATCCCGAATTGGGTATCGCGACCGTCAATGAACTGGCGGCCCCGATTGATACGCCGATCCAGTTCAAGATCACGTCTTCGGGCATCATGAACTCGTTCTACGTTCCGGCGATGGCCGGCATGATCTATTCGATGGCCGGTATGGAAACCAAACTCCATGCCGTGATCAACGAAGAAGGCGTGTATGACGGGTTCTCGGCAAACTATAGCGGCGAGGGTTTCTCGCATATGCGCTTTAAGTTCCATGCCCTGAGTGACGAAGGTTTTGCCGATTGGGTTGCCGGGGTCAAAGCCGATAGCCAGACCCTTGGCCGTTCGCAATATTTGGAACTTGAAAAACCAAGTGTTGCAGAACCGGTTCATTATTTCGGCGCTGTCGATCCCGAGCTGTACGCAGCCATCCTGAACATGTGCGTTGATCAATCAAAAATGTGCATGAACGAGATGATGGAAATCGACAAAAAGGGCGGTGGCGGTCTGGCGGGTATCTATAATGTCATGTCATTGACATACGATACCCCGCGTGAACGTGGCACTCAGCCTTTGCCGTCGTCCCGGTCTTATGTGGCAACGCTTTGCACGACGCCGTCCGGCGGTCTGAACAAGGAAATTTCGTCCATTCCGTTGTTTGACAACGGTGTGGTTAATTCCCGGTTCAGCCCCGTACCTGACGTTACGTCGACAGGGTTCTGAAGCAGTGCCGGTTGATGTAAGTCGACCGGCCCTTCGCGGATCGCGCACCGGCCTGGCCGGTGCGTTGCCGCATCGAAAAAAAGAGTAATCCGATGTTTTCAAATCCGGACCTTTTGCATTTTATATTTGGCCGGCTTTCACTTGATTCCCTGCCATTTCACGAACCAATCCTGGTCGTGACATTCGCAGCAGTTGTTCTGGGTGGTCTTGTCGTTTTTGGCGCTGTCACCTATTTCAAACTGTGGGGATATCTGTGGAACGAATGGATCACATCTATCGATCATAAAAAGATCGGTATCATGTATATCATTCTGGCCCTGGTCATGCTTTTGCGCGGCTTTGCCGATGCGATCATGATGCGATTGCAACAGGCGATTTCCTTTGGTGATGCCGCAGGTTACCTGCCGCCCCATCACTACGATCAGATCTTTACCGCGCATGGCGTGATTATGATCTTCTTCGTGGCGATGCCGCTGGTGACGGGCCTGATGAACTTTGTCGTGCCGCTTCAGATTGGCGCGCGTGACGTTGCCTTCCCGTTCCTGAATAATTTCAGTTTCTGGATGACGACGGCCGGTGCAATCACCTTGATGATGTCGATGTTTATCGGCGAGTTCGCAAGAACCGGCTGGCTGGCGTATCCGCCGCTTTCAGACATTGTTTACAGTCCCGGTGTTGGGGTTGATTACTATATCTGGGCCTTGCAGATTGCCGGTGTCGGGACATTGTTATCTGGCGTGAACCTGATTGTGACCATCGTCAAGATGCGCGCACCGGGCATGTCGATGATGAAAATGCCGGTCTTTACCTGGACCGCGCTTTGCACCAACATCCTGATTGTTGCGGCTTTCCCGGTTCTGACCGCCGTTCTGGTTCTGCTGTCGCTGGATCGATATGTCGGCACGAACTTCTTTACCAATGATCTTGGCGGTAACGCCATGATGTATGTGAACCTGATCTGGATCTGGGGGCACCCGGAAGTTTACATCTTGGTGCTGCCAGCATTTGGTGTGTTTTCCGAAGTGGTTTCGACTTTCTCTCGCAAGCGCCTGTTTGGCTATAGCTCGATGGTGTATGCGACGATCGTTATTACCATCCTGTCCTATCTGGTTTGGCTGCATCACTTCTTCACCATGGGGTCTGGTGCCAGCGTCAATGCCTTCTTTGGCATCACGACGATGATCATTTCGATCCCTACGGGTGCCAAGATGTTCAACTGGCTGTTCACCATGTACAAGGGCCGCATCAAGTTTGATGTCCCGATGCTGTGGACGCTTGGTTTCATGCTGACGTTCGTGATTGGTGGCATGACCGGTGTGATGCTTGCGGTTCCGCCGGCTGACTTTGTGCTTCACAACAGCCTGTTCCTTATTGCGCATTTCCACAATGTCATCATCGGTGGCGTGGTGTTCGGGATGTTTGCCGGTATCGTTTACTGGTTCCCGAAAGCATTCGGTTACAAGCTTGATCCGTTCTGGGGCAAAATGTCGTTCTGGTTCTGGCTGGTTGGGTTCTATGTTGCCTTCATGCCGCTTTATGTTCTTGGCCTGATGGGTGTTACCCGCCGCATGAGCCATTTCGACGATAGTTCGCTTCAGATCTGGTTCGTGGTTGCGGCCTTTGGTGCGGTTCTGATTGCAATCGGTATTGGTTCGTTCCTGATGTCGGTGGTGGTTGCGTTCCTGAAACGTGATCAGTTGCGCGATGAAACGGGCGATCCGTGGGATGCACGTACGCTGGAATGGTCGACCTCGTCACCGCCCCCGGCCTACAACTTTGCCTTTACCCCGGTTGTTCACGATCTTGATGCTTGGGCGGATATGAAGAAACGCGGCTTTGTGCGTCCGACGTCCGGTTTTATCGACATTCACATGCCGAAAAATACCGGTGCCGGTGCCATTCTGGCCGGGCTTTCTCTTGTCCTTGGTTTCGCCATGGTCTGGCATATCTGGTGGCTTGCCGCTGTCAGCTTTATTGCCCTGATCGGTGTGGCGATTGCGCATACCTTTAACTACAACCGCGATTATCATATCCCGGCTGGTGAAGTTATTGCGACCGAAGACGAACGTACCGTTCTTTTGGCAAAGCAGCAGGCGTAAGGGAATGACAATGGCGAATACAACTGCCTCTCAGACCGAAGCGCCGGTCTTTTACATGACGGAAGAGCATCACCCGCAAAACGGGACGATGCTTGGCTTCTGGATCTATCTGATGAGCGATTGCCTCATCTTTGCGATCTTGTTTGCTACCCATGGTGTGCTTGGCCGCAATTATGCGGCCGGGCCGTCGCCAGCCGATCTGTTCGATCTGGATCTGGTGGCGATCAACACATCGATGCTGCTGTTTTCTTCGATCACTTATGGCTTTGCCATGCTGGCGATGGAAAAGGGCAACGTTAAGGGAACCCAGCTTTGGCTGGTGATTACCGGCCTGTTCGGTCTCGCCTTTGTCGGGCTGGAACTTTATGAGTTCCATCACCTGTGGCATTTGGGTGCAACCCCGATGCGCAGTGGTTTCCTATCCTCGTTTTATACGCTGGTAGCGACCCACGGCTTGCACGTGTCATTCGGGATTATCTGGCTTATTACCCTGTTGGTTCAGGTTGGCAAGCATGGCCTGGTTCCGGAAAACAAACGTCGTTTGATGTGCCTGTCACTGTTCTGGCACTTCCTTGACGTCGTCTGGATCGGTGTTTTCTCGGTTGTTTATCTGTTGGGAGTTCTGGGATGAGCACGCATTCTCATGCACATGATGACCACGCCGGTCATGATCACGACCATGGTGATGGTGCCAGCCACGGTACATTCAACAGCTATCTGATCGGGTTCATCCTGTCGGTCATCCTGACCGCCATCCCGTTCTGGCTGGTGATGGAAGGGGTTCTTGACAGCAAGGTTGCAACGGCTGCCTGGATCATGGGGCTTGCAGTGGTACAGATCGTGGTTCACATGATCTATTTCCTGCATATGAATTCCAAATCCGAAGGCGGCTGGAACATGCTGGCCCTGATCTTTACCCTTGTGATTGTTGCAATCGCGATTTCGGGCTCGTTGTGGGTGATGTATCACCTGAACACCAATATGATGCCGCAGATGCACCCTGAAATGCTCCGCAGCGGCGGTCTTGGTTAAGACAGCCCAATGTTTTAAAGGGGCGCGATGCTTGATGGTGTCGCGCCCTTTTTTTGTTCCGATGTCTTTGCAAGGTCGTGATCCCAATGGCTGATCCCAGAAATTCCGAAAATCTGTTTGAAACGCATGTTAACCCTGGCCCGTCGATGGTGACCCGCGTTGTGGTCTGCCTGATCGGGGCGGTGTTGTTTTCGGGGTTCTGTGCGTTGGGCATTTGGCAGGTTGAACGCCGTGCCTGGAAGCTTGACCTGATTGACCGGATTGATGCGCGCGTTCATGCCGCACCTGTTTTGGCCCCCACGCACGATGATTGGGAAAATGTCGGCACGACCCGCGATGAATATCGCCATGTTTTTGTGACCGGCATCTATCGCAATGATCTTGAAAGTCATGTTTATGCTGCCACCGATTACGGTGCGGGATATTGGGTGATGACGCCGCTTTTGCGGGGGGATGGCAGTGTCGTGATGATCAATCGCGGTTTCGTCCCGACAGATCGCCGCGACCCCGCCAGTCGCGATGCCGGGATGATTGATGGTCAGATAATTGTGACCGGGCTTTTGCGGATCGACGAACCCGATGGTACGTTTATGCGCGATAATGTCCCGGCCGAGGATCGCTGGTATTCGCGCGATGTCCGCGCCATGGCCGCCAAACGCGGCTTAAATCCCGATGACGTTGCACCTTATTTCATTGATGCCGACGGGGGGGGCAATCCTGCCAAGTTACCGGTCGGCGGCCTGACCAAAATCCGTTTCCCGAACAACCATCTTGGCTATGCCTTGACATGGTTTGGCATGGCGGCCCTGACACTTGTCGGGGCATGGTTGGTGCTGCGCCGTCGCAAAGATGATGGCAGTGACGCCGATTTTGACTGACCAGATCGGTCTGCCCCTGTTGGTGCGGTATTTCTGAATTTTCTGATATGTCTTCCTGATATCCTGCTGACACGCTGCTGTCAGGAACCTGTTTGTCATGCGGTTCCCATTCCATTTGAACCGGCGCATGATGCCTTAATACCCCGGCAACAGGAACAGGAGACACAGGAATGATAACGGACCGCAAGCTGACATTTTATCACGCCGCCCCTTCACGCGGGAATACAGTGCATTGGATGTTGCAGGAACTGGGGATCGATTTTGACGTCAAGATGATCGATATCCGCAAAGGTGAGGGACAAAAACCGCAATTCCTTGCGATCAATCCACTGGGCAAAATTCCGGCCATCGTTCATGGCGATACCGTGGTGACCGAGGCCGCCGCGATCTGTTGTTATCTGGCTGATAGCTTCCCCGAAGCCGGATTGGCCCCGGCATTGGACGATCCGAAACGCGGAGCTTATTTGCGCTGGTTATTCTTTTCGCCGTCGACTGTTGAACCGGCACTTGTCGATCACGCGATGGGGCGTGAAACAGGCGACCGCAGCATGGTTTCTTATGGTGATTGGGACAGTTTCCTGTCCGTCCTTTTGGATGTGATCGTCAAGGCTGATCCGTGGATCATGGGCACGGATTTCAGCACCGTTGATGTCGTGTTGGGCGGAGCGGTTCGTTATGGCCGGATGTTTGACCTGTTGCCGCAAAATCCGGTTTTTGATGATTACATCGCCCGGATTAATGCGCGCCCGGCCTATCTGCGAATGCAGGAAATCGACGCCCCTTATGTCGCGGCGGTTATGTCGGCCTGATCGTTGATATTTAATTGTATGACAAATAAAAAGGCCAGTTTCCGCGAAATGAATTCTAGATGCGAAAGCAGTTGGAATATACTTGCTCTTGTGATTGTTGCAATCGCGGTTTGTCCCGAGATAGATCGCCACGTCCTCGGTAGTTGCGATGAGAGGATAATTGAGGGCCAGACGACGGTGGTTGGACTTTTGCGGATAGGCGAGTCCAAATGCACCATGTCGGCGCGATAATATCCCGGCGAAGGATCGTTGGTATTCGCGCGATGTGTGTTCCGTGGGGGATGGGCAGCTCAAATCCGATAGGGGTGCGCCGTACTTTATTGATATCAAAGGCACGGGGAACCCAGCCAAGTTGCGGTCGGCGGCCTAATTGAAAGATGATTCGACAATAAACAACCTAAGTTATGCGCTGACATGATTTGGTATGACGGTCTTGGTCGGTACACCGCCGCCCTGAAGACGGACTATGTCAGTGATGCTGACTTTGGCGGGTGAAGCTAGTCGTGCAGTATGTAGGAAAGCGTAGAGAATACCTAAATCCGTAGTTTTGATGGGGCGGACGCCGCACCTTTTGAAATGTTGTTTGCGTGTGGTCGTTTATGGATTCACACGTCAGTTTGCATTTGCAATTTTGTAATTGTATAAAGCGCCTTAGTTGATTTGGGGGTAGGCGTGCTTTTTAATTCACAGATTTTTCTTCTAGGTTTTTTGCCAGTCGTGTTAACGGCATATTACCTGCTGGCACGGTTGCGATTAGTGCGCGAATGGTTGCTTATTTTCTCGTCACTTTTCTTTTATGCGTATTGGGATATTCGTTTGCTGCCGTTGATCATCATATCCATGGTGACCAACTGGATTTTTGTTTATGGATTTTTCCAGATTGCCGGTCGTGGTCTAATTCCCATTGCCGTCACTCTGAATTTGCTTGTTATAGGTATATTTAAATACGCTGATTTTTTTGCAGGTTCACTTGCTTGGGTTATTGGAACGGATCATCAAGCATGGAATATTATTTTGCCACTTGGGATCAGCTTTTTTACCTTTCAGCAGATTTCATATTTGGTTGATGTCTCGCGTAATAAGGCTCCGTTGTACGGATTTCGTGAATATTGTCTCTATGTAAGTTTCTTTCCACAACTTATTGCCGGGCCAATTGTCCGGCATGATGAATTCATTTTTCAGTTGGAAAGATCGCCTTTGCGCGAAGGTTTGGCTGAGCGCCTTTCGCGTGGAAGTACGCTTCTTGTCATCGGGTTGATCAAGAAGGTTTTGATTGCAGACAGTTTTGCCAAATTATCGGATCAAATGTTTAGCGCTGCGAACGGTGGCGGATTGTCTACAATAGATGCTTGGTTAGGGGCCCTGGCCTTTAGTTTTCAGATCTATTTTGATTTTTCAGGCTATTCCGACATGGCCATTGGTCTTGCTCTTTTATTTGGTCTAACGCTTCCTGTTAATTTCAATATTCCTTATATCGCAACATCAATTCAGGACTTCTGGCGTCGCTGGCACATTACGTTGTCCCATTTCTTGCGAGACTATCTTTATATACCTCTAGGTGGAAGTTGGTTTGGGCCAACGCGCCAAGCGAGTGCCTTGGCGGTAACCATGCTGTTGGGGGGGCTTTGGCACGGGGCTGCATGGACATTTGTTCTTTGGGGCGGGTTGCATGGCTTAGCTCTGATTGTTCAAAGCTTGTGGCATAAACGGGCGTTTGCTCTGCCCAGCATTGTGGGCTGGTTTTTAACGATGCTTTTTTTGTGTGTGACATGGGTTTTGTTTCGTGCAGAGAATTTTGCCCAAGCGACTAGCATGCTTGAAAGTATGTTGGGAACTGGTCCAGTCGTCCCGGGGATCACAAATTATGCTGCAGCCCCTTGGGGGCTTGCCATTGGTGCTATTGTTGCACTGGTTGGGCCAAGCAGCCAAAGGTTCTGTCTGGAATGCGATTTCCGTAAGCCGGTTTTGGGCGTTGTGGTGGGGCTCGCCTTTGTTTTTCTTGCGTTAAAAGTCGGTTCAGACTTGGCGCCTGAATTCATCTATTTTCAGTTTTAGGATATCGCAATGGATTGGTCACGTTTTTGGCGAAACGTCCTGGCGACCATTATTGGTCTGTTTATGTTCATTGCTACGGCAATCTATATGGTTAATCCATATGGAAATTTACTTTTCACGCCACCTTTTGAAAAGGCCGTGATGGCAACAAATCAACGGTTTTCCTATCCTTCTGTTGCCCGGGATCCGCGTTTTGATAGTGCTGTCTTTGGGACATCGACCAGTAGGTTGCTAGACCCAAAGGATCTGGAGAGAAGATTTGGTGGTGATTTTGCCAATCTGGCGATGAATAGTTCTACAGCCTATGAGCAGTATCGTCTTTTGGACATTTATCTGCGTGTACATCCTTTGTCTCGTACTGTTGTGGTGGGCCTCGATATATCTTGGTGTGAGGCTGGAGACGAGCTTCATAAGTACACGTTCCGCGAATTCCCAGAATGGATGTATGATGATACTGCTTGGAACGATTTTCCGAATATGTTGACCCTCAAGACATTGGAAATTGTCGGTCGCAAGGTCGGATATCTTCTTGGGATTCGTGATACGAAATACGATGCAGACGGGTATCGAAATTTCTTACCCAGCCCATCCGAGTATGATCTTGAAAAGGTACGAAGAGGGCTTTATGGCGCGGAAGGCCCGCGTGAGCGCAGTTATAGTCAGGAACCTCAATTTCTTAGTGTGTCAGAGCGTGAAGATCTTAATTTTCCGAGTCATGATTTGCTAAAGAAAACTGTGGAAATCATTCCGGATGAAACGAAAAAAGTCTTTTTCTTCGCGCCATATCATTTCTTTTCTCAACCTCTGCCTGGGACACCAAGTGGTGAGGTTTGGAGTGAGTGTAAAAGACGGATAAACGATATCGTTTCACAGGGAAAAAATGTCTGGTTGGTTGATCTCATGATTCCATCATCACTGACCCAAATTGATAGTAATTATTGGGATCCCCTACATTATACAACAAATACTGCGACGAGTGTCGTGAATGTACTAGGTGACGTGGTGGATGAAAGTCGGCAACAACCAGAACTTTATCATCTATTATATACGTCTCGGTAGGTTCGATTTTCTTAGTGTAGAGTGTGATGTTTCGGTTGCGTGACAAATAAAAGGGCCGGTTTCCGCCATTGGAAACCGGCCTTTGTGGTTTTTAACGTCGGTTTGGTGCCGGATCAGGCATTTGTATGATCAACGACTTCGCCGCGTGCCGGATAGCCTTTGGCGATGACAAAATCAAGTGCGCCAAGGATTTGGTCAAAGGCCGGGCGGGCAAAGGGCATTGTCTGGACCGTGCCGAAATAAAGCGTGCCATCCGGGCGGACGACAAACAGGCCCGGTTCGGAAAACAGGGCGGGTTCTTCAACACCGGACGAGGTCACGCCATTGCTGGTCGAGATGTAAAGACCCCATTCACGCGCGGCTTCAAGCGACAGGCCATAGCCAAGATCGATATTTTCGAGTTTCCATTTTTCTTTGGCCTGTTCGGCGCGTTCTTGTGTATCCGATGACAGGACAACAACATTGACGCCACGTTTGGCAAATTCACCGAGTTTGTCATCAAGGTCTTTAAGGTATTTACCGCAAATCGGGCAATGCAGACCGCGATAGAAAACGACCATGGTGAAGTTTTCCGGCGTCTGATCGGCAAGCGACCATGTGCCACCGCCCACAAGCGGGACGGAAAGGGACGGGACTTTTTGGCGCGGCATCAGTGGGGTAATTGCGGACATTATCGAACCTCGTTCTTTGGTTTTTCTGTAATGCAGGCAATTATGGAACGTTCATTCCTTAATTGCAAACACCAAAGCGAAATGTCACCGAACCGTGATCATCTTTGAGACTGCAGGCGGAAAGGCAGGAAGGCGTTGATGCCGCCTGCGGTCGAAATGTCGTTAGATTTTTCGGGCGACGATGAACCGTGAATTGCTTGAGGCAGGATAGAGCCCGGTTTCAACGATCTTGAACCCGGCATTGGTAATCTGGGTGGCGATTTCGTCATAACGGACAAAATCAAGATAGGGCGCAATGCCAATCGCCTGCATCGCCCGGATCAAAATGTGCCAAAGGATGTTTTTTTCGCCCAGACAGATTGTTTTGGAAATCAACAGGCCATCAGATTGCAAAAGCGTATTGATTTTGCCAAGGGCTGCGGGGCGGTCAGCGACAAGATGCAGGAAGTTAAAAGCAAGCACCGCATCATATGTTTCGCCGTCAAGGCTTTGATCCGAAAGCGTGCCGGTTTTAAAATGGACATTTTCGACTGTGTTGGCATTTTCGCCCGCAACCGGGGCAAGCTTTGCCTGTGCGATATCAATCATGACGGTCGAAAGATCGGTTGCCGTGATATGGCGAACATCGGGGGCGAGTAACAAGGCGGTCGTGCCCGTGCCACAGCCGACTTCAAGAACCTTGTCATCGCGCGTCAGGTGTTTGCGTGTGTGATCAAGTGTCGCCTGATAGGCCTGCATATTGCGGACCGGGTTTTTGGCATATCGCTTGGCGATCTTGTCCCAGAACTTCTTGTTGCGATCCATCTTGTCCCCTGATCTTGCCGGTCAACCCCAAATTGAGGTTGATCACACCGATATGAATTATTCCGGCATGATGGACAATCGTCAATTGTTGACGTCACTGAACTGTGATGCGGTCGGGGGTGCACGAGGAAGGGGAGCAGAGCACAGCAGGGCTTGATTGAACCGGATGGCCGGTTGGCAAAGGCCGATGATTAATCCAGTGTGGTTAAAACCATATCGACATAATCGTTCAGGGTGCTGTCATCCGCACCACGGCGCGCCATCAGGTTGACGCCCTGAAATGATCCGGCGAAAAATCGTGATAATGCGCGGATATTTTTGGTGTCTGAAATTGTGCCCTGATTGATCCCGCGTTTGATGGCATTGGCAAACATGTCTTCGACCCGTCGAAAGGCTGCTTGGGCGATAGCGGCGGTTTCCGGATCGTGCGGGGCGAGTTCCATACCGGAATTCACCATCAAACAGCCTTTGTGGCGGCCTTCATTGCGGTCAAAGCGTGCCGCATTGCGAAACGTCTCGGTAATGGCTTCGCGGCCATCGTCAATGTCACGCAGTTTTTCAAAACGGGCGGAGCTGATTTTCTGGCTGTAATGATTAAGAACCCGCAGGAACAGGGCCTTTTTATCGCCAAAGCTTGCATACATGCTGGCCCGGTTCAGCCCGGTTCCATCCACCAGATCCTGAACGGATGTGGCTTCGAACCCCTTGCTCCAAAACAGGTTCATCGCGTTATCAAGAACGCTTTGTTCGTTAAATGCGCGAGGGCGGGCCATCGGGGGATCCTTGAATGCGTGCGTTCGGTGGTAAATTATTGGAACGGGTATTCTGAAACTAATTTATAAATATAGATTGTTCTGGTGATAATCAACCATCCGAGGGTGCTTGATCAGGATTGACGCGTCAAAGTGACAAAGCTGTAATCTGGTCCATCGGGATTTACGATGGTTTCGCGCGCTGTTTCCTGCCATTTGTCGGCAGGCAGCGGTTCCAGAAAGGCATCGCCATCGATATCGTCATGCACCTCGGTCAGTTCGTATCGCGTGGTAAAGGGCAGGGCGATTTTATAAATCTGTGCCCCACCGGCAATGATGACCTCGTTGACATTATCCTGGGCGGCAATTTCGTCGGCCAGCGTAATCGCGCTTTCGATGTCATGACAAACCCGGACATTTTCATGATCAAATGACCAGCCGGTATCACGGGTGACGACGATGGTTGTGCGTTTGGGCAAAGGTTTGCCAATCGCCTCGAATGTGACGCGGCCCATGATCATCGGTTTGCCAAGGGTCAGCGCCTTGAACCGTTTAAGGTCTTCGGGCAAATGCCAAGGCATCCAGCCATCCTTGCCAATCGCGCCGTTTTTGGCCGCCGCAACCACGGCAACCCGTTCGATCCGATCGTTATTATTGGCTGGCATCAGACGGCAACCTTGCCCGCAATATGGGGATGTGGGTCATAACCGGTCAGTTCAAAATCCTCGAACTTGAAATCAAAGATCGATTTGACATCTGGATTGATCTTCATTGTCGGCTGCGGGCGTATGTCGCGCGACAACTGCAATTCAACCTGTTCAAGATGGTTGGTGTAAAGATGCGCATCGCCCAGCGTATGGACGAAATCGCCAAGGCCTAGGTCACACACCTGCGCGATCATCATGGTCAAAAGTGCATAGGACGCGATGTTGAACGGCACACCAAGGAAGATATCGGCGCTGCGCTGATAAAGCTGACACGATAGTTTGCCATCCGCGACATAGAACTGGAACAGGCAATGACACGGCGGTAGTGCCATGTTTGGCACATCGGCGACGTTCCAGGCCGAAACGATCAAACGGCGGCTGTCGGGATTGGTTTTGATCTGGTCGATCAATTGGCTGATCTGGTCAATGGTTTCGCCATTTGCCCCGTGCCATGACCGCCATTGACCACCATAAACCGGGCCAAGGTCGCCATTTTCATCGGCCCATTCGTTCCAGATGCGAACCCCATTGTCCTGTAAATATTTAACATTGGTGTCACCGGCCAGAAACCACAGCAATTCGTGGATGACCGATTTGGTATGCAGCTTTTTGGTGGTGACCATCGGAAAGCCCTGTGACAGGTCAAACCGCATCTGGTGACCAAATACCGATACCGTGCCGGTGCCAGTACGATCTTCCTTGGCCGTGCCGGTATCGCGTACCAGTCGCATCAGATCGAGATATTGCTGCATGCCGCATCCTGTTGTTCGGAATCGTGTTTGGGGCAGCATAGTCAGCGGCATCGCCTTCAGCAACATGCAGTTACTAGTCAAATTTTGAAGGGGTAAATAGCATCACATTGGGCGCTTAATTATCAAATTTTTTAAGTTTCAGTTTTACGTGCTCCACTCGATGGCATGTTGGGCACAGTAAAGTAAAGTCTTTGTGGGAAGTATACCGGATACCTTCTGCGATTGGGTTTTTGTGATGAACATCGAGTAGTGCGCGCGCCTTAAGTTTGATGTTGGGAAATATTGAACGAGGATCAAAACCGCATTGGTCACATAATAGTGTTCCTTGGCTTCGGCGAGATCTTACAAAACTATCGGCGATCCATGCTGCCCGTTTTCTAAGTTTAATGCGGCGTTCAATGGGGAAACCTTCTAAAGCTCGGTCAGTAAGATCGCGCTCGATCAAGTGTATGCTTGTTCGGTCGATATCACTTTTCTCTGCCAATTGTATTTCGTCATCGATGGCAACATGAGCATTTGGGGCGTCTTGGTGTTCTAATTCTAGTCCTTCAAACAACGCCCTTTCATCGTCATTGATAGCTCTTAAAGTTGCGGACGAGCGAGCAAATAGTCGTCTATAGGTTGGTTCATCAAGGACATCTTTAGCTTTAGGTGTACCTGAAATTCGGTAGGTTCCGACTATTGGGAATGCGACAGACCAACGTCGGCGTTGTCCGTCTTGGTCCCACATGTCCTGCAAATGCTTATATTCATCTTCGCCAATTATTGATTTCAATGGGCGAGACGTATAGCGCAGTTTATGTACGGCTATCAGTCTTCCCTTTAATTTCTCATGCCTTGCTAAAGTTTTCACGTAATCGGGATCATCTTCGTAACCTACGTTTGGATTATGAAATGTCTCAGTGATGTATTCTATTATCCAGCCATGAGAAAATTGACGTTGGATTGTGGACTCGCATTGGGGAATTGCTGATACACCTTTTCCGGTCGGGGTGAAGCCGATCCAAGTGGTTCCAGGTAGCCAATCAGCTTTTGCTGCAGTGAGGCCTCCATCCAAATCTCCAACTTTGGTCATTTTTGCAAGGAATCCCGTAATGCTTGATCTGAACTATCAAGATTATATGCGCGTATGAGCACAGATAGAACACCTTAAAAGTGTGGTTGTTGATATTATTTCAACAAAAGAATATCCTTTAAAGCCCTTGCGAAAGTGGGGGCGTTTAACCTATATAAGGGCTGTCGGGGCAACTCGACTATGGCGTTACACGACTTGGCAGAATAGACGTTACGGACCCGGGGGCGGTACCCGGCGACTCCACCAACTTTCAAAACTTTGAATCGCTTTACTCGGGCGAGGATGTTGGGGTCGAAATAGGATCGACGTGTGTAGTAAAAGCCTCTGTTGGCGCTCGGCATGGTACCACCGATATCGGGCCAATGTTTGTAAACGCAAACGATAACAATGCTCAGGTTGCTGTTGCTGCGTAAGCGGCACTAGCACCATAGCGAAAATTCCGGTTGCCGGGAGCGGTAATTTGGTGGGGGACGGGGCACCTAGCAACAGAACGCCCCACTCTTGTATTTCTCCTCCGCTTGTTTATGAATAGAGTTAACCAAACGCGTTGTAGTGAAATACGGCGTGTGAACACCCATATGCTCATGACGGGTTAACCCGCCAGATACAGGATTTTCGATGCAGGAACCGGAAGAATTCCGTTACGACCTGATGGTCGACCAGGCGCTGCGCGGCGTGGTGAAGCAGATCCTTTCGCGCGCGGCCGTAGAAGGCCTTTTCGGCGAGCATCACTATTACATCACGTTCCAGACAAATCATCCCGGCGTTGCCTTGCCTGAAAATCAGCGCAAAGCACATCCCGATAACATCACCGTTGTTTTGCAACACCGGTTTTGGGATTTAAAAGCCGAAGATGATCATTTTTCTGTCGGGATGAGTTTTGATGGAATGCCGACCACCTTGGTCGTGCCTTATGATGCCATGCTGGCCTTTGTCGATCCGTCCGCCAACTTCATGCTGACATTCAGCGTCGAAGAAGAAATGGACGATGCCGATTACGACGAAGACGAAGACTTTGATGCCGATTTGGCCGCTGAACTGGCTGCCGAACTGGCCGATGGCGGTGACGACACCCCGCAACTTGTGACCGAACCGGCCAAACGCAAAAAGAAAAAGCCTGTTGATCAGGGTGAAAGCGGTGAAGTTATCGCCCTTGATGCGTTTCGTAAAAAGTGATGTCAAAAGGGGCGGCCATTTGGCCTGCCCCTTTTTCGTTCCTGCATATGCCGGTTTGTTTCCCGCATTTCGGCAAAGCCTGTTCATCTAATGTCGCGTGGAAATTTGCCGCGTTTGGCGTTATGAACGGCCATAATTAAACACAACAAAACAAACCCACCTTGTTTTTGAGAGAGACGAGAACTTATCCCATGAGTGATTTTGTCTATAAACCCATGTTCGAACAGGGGAAGGACACCACCCCTTACCGCAAGATCGGTGACGAAGGTGTTTCGACCGTTGATGTCAATGGCGAGACCTTTTTGAAGGTCGAACCCGAGGCAATTGAAAAACTGACGCTTCAGGCGTTTTTTGATTGTTCGCATTTGCTGCGTCCGGGCCACCTCGAACAATTGCGCAAAATCCTTGATGATCCGGAAGCAACGCCAAACGACAAATTCGTTGCGATGGATTTGCTGAAAAATGCCAATATTGCATCGGGCGGTGTTTTGCCGATGTGCCAAGATACCGGCACGGCCATCGTTATGGGCAAGCGCGGCGGCAAGGTCATCACCAATGGTGCGGATGAAGAAGCCCTGTCAAAGGGCATCTGGCGCGCTTATCAGGAACATAACCTGCGTTATTCGCAAGTGTCCCCGGTCAATATGTTCGAAGAAAAGAACACCGGAACCAACCTTCCGGCCCAGATCGATCTGTATGCGACGCCGGGCAATGAATACAAATTCATGTTCATGGCCAAGGGCGGTGGTTCGGCCAACAAGACCTTCCTGTATCAACAGACCAAGGCGCTTTTGAACCCGGAAAGCCTGCGCAAGTTTCTGGACGAGAAAATCAGGACCCTTGGGACGTCGGCTTGCCCGCCGTATCATCTTGCCATCGTCATTGGCGGCACCTCGGCCGAGGTTGCGCTTAAGACCGTTAAAATGGCATCGGCCCGGTATTACGATAACCTGCCGACCGAAGGCGGCGACCATGGTCAGGCCTATCGCGATCTTGAATGGGAACAAAAGGTTCTTGAGATGACGCGCGAAATGGGCATTGGCGCACAGTTTGGCGGTAAGTATTTCTGCCACGATGTGCGCGTTGTTCGCCTGCCGCGTCACGGGGCCAGTTGCCCGGTGGCGATTGGTGTTTCGTGCTCTGCTGATCGTCAGGTTCTGGGCAAGATCACCAAGGACGGTATCTTTATCGAAGACCTTGAACATAACCCGGCAAAATACCTGCCAGAGGTTTCGGACGAACATCTTGATGACAACGTGGTCAAGGTTGACCTGAACCGTCCGATGGATGAAATCCGCAAGCAATTGTCGCAACATGCGGTCAAAACCCGTCTGGCGCTGACCGGGACCGTGATTGTCGCACGTGACATTGCCCACGCCAAAATCAAGGAACGCCTTGATGCGGGCGAAGGCATGCCGGAATACATGAAAAACCATCCGGTTTATTATGCCGGTCCGGCCAAAACGCCCGAAGGCATGCCGTCTGGCTCGTTCGGTCCGACCACGGCCGGGCGTATGGATGCCTATGTCGAACAGTTCCAGGCCGCTGGCGGATCGTTTGTCATGCTGGCCAAGGGCAACCGTTCAAAACAGGTCAAGGATGCGTGTAAGAACCATGGCGGGTTCTATCTTGGCTCTATCGGGGGGCCAGCCGCACGTCTGGCACAGGATTGCATCCGCAAGGTTGAAGTTCTTGAATATCCGGAACTGGGCATGGAAGCCGTCTGGAAGATTGAAGTCGAAGATTTCCCGGCCTTCATCGTGATCGATGACAAGGGCAATGACTTCTTTGCCGAGTTTGGGATTTAAACTGCTCAGATGCGCCGATACGGTAGGGCGACATTGTTGTTCTATGGTGGTGTGTTTGGAATAATTATAAACTTTAGATTGTGAAGTGGTTAACAGGTGCGACGTCGGTCGCGCCTGTTTTTTTTATGTGGGCTTGCCATAATGGGCTGAATATTCACCCAAAATGGTCTGCCCGTATGCCTGAAACATCCTTTGCCGAGATTTCCCTTTTGCTGCTGATTTGCGCAGTGATTGGTGGATTGTTTGTTAAACTGCGCCAGCCAGCCCTGATTGCTTATATCGTGGTCGGAGTAGTGGTTGGTCCGGCGTTTCTGGGTCTTGTGACCGCGCATGAACCGATTGAGCTGCTGGCAAAAGTTGGTGTGGCGGTTTTGCTGTTTGTGGTCGGCCTCAAGCTGGATATTTCCCATGTCCGCCATATCGGACCAGTGGCGTTGGCAACCGGTTTGGGGCAATTGGCCTTTACGATCATTATCGGATTTTGCATCATTTTACTGATGGGCAAAGGGGTAATGGAGGCGATTTATGTTGCCGTTGCCCTGACCTTTTCGAGCACGATCATTGTCGTCAAACTTTTGGCCGATAAGCGCGAGATTGATACGCTGCATGGCCGGATTGCCATTGGTTTTCTGATTGTACAAGACGTGGCCGTGGTCATTGCCATGATGGCGATGAGTGCGATGCGCGGTGCCGAAGATGCGACGATGATCGAGATCGTTGCATCACTGGCGGGGCGGATTGCCGTTGCCGCAGTGCTTTTGGTTATCGCCATGCGCTATATCTTGCCACGTGTTATTGCGATGATGGCGCAATCGAGTGAATTGCTGCTGATATTTGCGATTGCCTGGGGAACGGCATTGGCAGCCTTTGGTGAATGGGCCGGATTCAGTCACGAGGCCGGGGCATTTCTGGCAGGGTTCTCGTTGGCTTCGACCGGCTATCGTGAGGCGATCAACGCCAGGCTGACAGGTATTCGTGATTTTCTATTGTTGTTTTTCTTTATCGATCTGGGGTCGAAACTTGATTTTTCGACCCTTGGTGATGAGGTCCTGCCGGCGATTGTCTTGTCGCTGTTTGTCTTGATTGGCAATCCGCTGATCGTCATGGCGATTATGGGATATATGGGATATCGCAAACGAACCGGGTTCCTTGCGGGGCTGACGGTGGCGCAAATCAGCGAATTTTCGATTGTCTTTGTTGCGATGGGCATCACGCTTGGTCATGTCGGGATTGAGGCACTGGGCCTGACGACGCTTGTGGGCCTCGTGACGATCACGCTTTCGACCTATATGATTTTGTATTCGCATCCTGTTTATAATCGGATTGCGCCGTTATTGTCGGTGTTTGAACGCAAGCACCCCTCGCGCGAAATTGCGGCCGAGGAACAGGTTCTGATTGATGAATATCCCGAAGTGGTGATTTTTGGGCTTGGCCGGTATGGTCGACGTTTGCTGTCTGAATTGCACAAAAACGGCACGCCGGTACTGGGCGTTGATTTTGATCCCGAAACCGTAAATCAGCTTAAGCAAAAAGACCTGCCGGTGCAGTTCGGTGACGGGGAAGATGATGCCTTTATTGACGGGCTGCCGTTGTCAAAAGCGCGTTGGGTGGTAACGACATTGCCGTTGGTGGAATCCAATGCCGGATTGGTTCATGCCATTCGGAGGGCTAATTTCACCGGAAATATCGCGGGGATTGTTCGTGATCGAACACATGGCGAGATGCTTGTGGAAATGGGATGCGACAGGGTTCTTAACCTGTTTGAAGATGCTGCAGATTACGCCAGCGGGATATTTGCCACTCCCCATACTCTATCCCCTGAAAAGAAGGATTGAATATCATGACCGCCCCCATTCTTGTTGCCACCGATTTTTCCGATACCGCTGGTTTGGCGCTGATGCGTGGCGTGCAGATTGCCAAATCCCGTAAGGCGGGGGTGCATCTGCTGCATGTGGTGGAAGGCGATATCTGGTCGGGGCTGGCTGAATTGATCGGCCTGCGCGACGGGAATGATCATGATCGATTGCATGACCAGCTTATCGCCGACCTTAAGGAACTTGGACGTGCGGTGGAAAAATCTTCATCGATCAAGGTGACGACCGAATTGCGCAACGGACCGGTTACGCGCGAAATGATCGATTGCGCCACGGCAACAGGCGCGCGATTGCAGGTTATGGGCGGGCATGGCGCCGGAAAATTGCGCGATCTGGCAACGGGGTCAACCGCCGAACGACTGTTGCGCCAGGCGACCCGCCCGACATTGGTGGTTAATTACCCGGTGGGTGAACCTTATCGCAAGGTCTTGCTGCCTGTGGATTTTTCCAATTGGTCGGAGGCATCGCTACGCACAGTGCGCAAGTTGCTGCCCGATGCGGAAATTGTCCTGCTGCACGCGGTGTCACTAAGTTACGAGCCGCAATTGCGCCACGCCGGGGTGACCGGGGCGGAAATTGATTATTATCGTGAACAGGAACATAAAAAGGCCCAGGCCGAACTGGCGATGTTGCGGGCCGACATCGGTGATCCGAATAATAAAATCAGTCTGCGCACGATTAATGGCGATGTGGCTTCGGCCATTCTGGCCGTGGCGGGGGATGAAAATGCCGATCTGGTTGCAATTGGCAAACACGGGCGCGGCATGATCGAGGAATGGTTGCTGGGCAGTGTGACACAGCACATTCTTGCCAGTGCGCCTTGCGATGTTCTGGTGTGTGGCAATTCGGCACTTTGAAATATGGACTGACCGGTGGTCAAAAAACGTATTGGCAGACTTGTCATTCGTGGGCGGGCATGATTTCTGTATGAAATCTGTTTAGGGTTCGGCCCTGCTCGCCCAATATGAAAGCCATTTTATGCCTCGAAATTCTGCTGTTGCCGCCACCAGCACAACGGAAAGTCGCCTGATTGGGGTGACTGCCGCCCTTGCGACTGTCATGGTTTGGGCTGCTTGGCTGATTGTCACGCGCTATGCCATGACGTCTGATTTTACAGCGGTTGATATCGGGCTTTTGCGGTTTGTTGTGCCGTTTGCCTTATTGGCGCCGATTTGGCTTAAACGCGGGATCTGGCCCAAAGGACTGTCGCTGGTCAATGGTGTGACCATGCTGGTTGGGTCGGGGGCATTCTATACATTGCTGGTTGCCAATGCCCTGCAATTCGTTCCGGCAAGTCATGTTGGCATTTTGCTGCCCGGTGTGATGGGGGTTTGGGCGGTATTGATTGCCGTGCTGCTGTTTGGGGAACGGCCGGGTTGGGTTCGTTTGACCGGTTATGGCATGGTGATTACCGGTATTGTGTTGCTGGCCGTTTTGAAACCCGGCCATGCGACGGGGGATACCATTCTTTATGGGTACGGGCTTGTGTCTGTCGGGGCGTTGATGTGGGCGTGCTATACCCATGCGATGCGTCAAAGCGGACTTGGCGCGTTGGAGGCCGCGGCCTTTGTCGGGTTCTGGTCTTTTGTCATTATGGCGGTGGTTGCGGTGTTTACCGGTACGAACCTTGCCGAGGCACCGATGGATGATGTGTTGCTGTTGCTGGTTATTCAGGGACTGCTTGCGGGATGTGTTGCCGCTGTGACCTATGGGCTTGCCGTGCGTCATATCGGATCAACCGGGGCGTCGGCCTTTGGGTCTATGACACCGGCCTTGACCGCGCTTGGCGGTGTGTTCCTGCTGGGCGAGGCCGGGAACCTTATCCTTGTTCTTGCTGTGGTTCTGGTGATTTTCGGGGTGATGGTGGCATCGGGTGTCTTTCGCAAAATCCTGCGATAGGTGGTGCTGTTATGATGGGCTGTAAACTTTTGTTTACAGTCTTGATATGCTGGTTCAATCCATGCGATCGGGGATGCCGTGATGATCTCAGGCGTCCCTGTTTTGTGACAGGATTGTAAAAAAGCCTTTTCGCATGTGCGAAAAGGCGATAAATTTAAATCGTGGTTGCAAAGGCGCAGCCCAAATAAATCGGCAGGCAACGAGGCTTGCATGACAATCAAACGACCTGACGGATGTCATCCTGGGTCGGTTTCAGATGTCTCTTGCCTCGGAGAAGTGCAATGTTTGCCGGTTTTATTCGTTCCATTTCCGCTGATGACGATACCCGCTTGCAACAGGGCCGCGAGGCGCGCCTGACTGATGTTTTGCGCCTGTTGCGCAAGGTCGGAACCATTGCCGATGATGCGCGGCAAAGTAATCGGGCGATTTCCGGCATTCTGGATGCGGTCTGCGAATATTGTCAGTGGCCGGTGGGACATGCCTATTTGCGCCGCGATGACGGCAGTTTGTCATCTGCGGGGATTTGGTCAGTTGGGCGCGGCGTTTCGATTAACGAGCTTTCCGATTTCCGCAGCCAATCCGAAGCAACGGTTTTTAGCCTTGGGCAGGGCCTGATTGGCAATGTCGCGCAAAAGGGCGAACCGGTTTGCATTGATGATGTCACCCAAAAAGATGGCTTTCTGCGTGCCAGCGGGGCGGCGCGGAACGGGCTTCGCGGATGTTTTGCCTTGCCGGTGAAACTGGGCGGGCAGGTGGTTGCCGTGATCGAATTTTTCAGTCGTGATGTTGCCCGTCTTGATGACGAAATGCTTGAACTTCTGGGGTTTGTCGGGGGGCAGGTTGCCCGTGTGCTTGAACGTGACGCGGCCCGTGCTTCACGTGAAAAGCTGGCGGCTGATTTTGAAAATCAGGTGCAGGGTACGGTCGGGATGCTTGGCGCGGCGGTAACCCAGATGCGAAGCGCGCTTGACGTTCTTGATGGCAGTAACCGTCGCACCGATGAATGCAGTCAGGGTATTGATCGGGCCGCAGGTGCGGCCCTTGCCCGGATTGAAAATGTTGCCGGACAGATGGAAGCGCTTCAGGGCGCATTAACGACCATTGGTGATGATGCCGGGGAAAATGTTGAAACCACGCGCGGTCTGGGCATGCAGGCGCGTGACATGCGCGATGAATTTGTCAAATTACAGGACCGGGCGGCTGATGCGGGCAAGATGTTAGCGACCATTTCCGCCATTGCCAGCCAGATCAAGATGCTGGGCCTGAATGCCGCGATCGAGGCGGCCCGTGTGGGCGAAGCCGGCAAGGGATTTGCGATTGTCGCCAAGGAAGTCAAGGCACTGGCCGGGCAATCTGAAACGGCAACGGCGGAAATTGCCCAATGGATGGATGGCGTGACCGGTGCCATTTCCAAGGCCGGTGGCGAGATCGACAAGATTGCCGATGCGATGGGGGATTTACAGGCGCGCGCCGAAAACACCGCTGAACAAACCGGCGGGCAGGTTGCGATCTGTCGCACGGTTGCAGGTGATGCGCTTGATGCCTTGGCGCAGGCGCGACAGGTCGGTGATAGTGTTACCGATATTGCTGGTGCCATCGCCCATAACGGGCAGGTCGCGGGCGAGCTTGCAAATGCGGCGCGCAATCTGGAAACACAAGGATCGGAACTTAGCCATCGTGTTGAGGGCTTTGTCGGTCAGATCCTTGTGATGTAAACAGCGTTTTGCGTTATTGGATTTTATCCGGAAAATTGGCCGTGCGGCGCGCGATCATGCGGGCAAGCGGCGGACCAAACAGCAACACCATAAAAAACCGTGTGGCTTGCAGGACAAGGATGAACGACAGGTCGACATTGGTGCTGGCCGCGATGATGGCAACGGAATCAAGTCCGCCGGGGCTGGTCGCCAGATAGGCGGTTAGGGGATCAACATCCATGAACATCACCAGCAAAACCGAAATCCCGGCGCAAAAACCGATCAGAACAAAGATCGATATCAGGATTCTTGGCAGGGCATAGGCCGCGTGACGCAGGACATTTGGGGTAAATTTAAGCCCGATCATGCCGCCGATCACCGCATAGGTCAGGCCAAGGAACCATTCGGGCAGAACGATATCGACCAGACCGGAAATGCTAAGCACCATGACAACGATCATCGGCACCAAAAGCGCCCCGGATGGCAAACGCGACTTTTCGCCGACGATACAGCCCCCCAGCGCCAGCGCCAGCGTGATGGCAAAATCGCCTGCATCAAAGGCGGAAAACCATTGATGAGGCACGGCTGCGGCGGTAATTGCCGGATCAACCCAGAAATTGGCAACGCTTGATGCAACGGCGACGACAATAACCACCCGGACATATTGCATGAAGGCGACAAGCCGTGCATCGGCGCCAAATGCCTCGGCCATGATGACCATGGCGGATGCCGCACCGGGGGATGATCCCCAAATGCCTGCTGTTCCGGGCAGGACCTGTTTGATGCAAAGGATCCAGCCCAAAAAGCTGCTGGCGATCAGTGTTAGCGTTGTCACGCCTAAAACCAGCGGCCAGTCATGCATAAAGGATGTGATGATCCCGGCGGTCATTGATCCGCCAACCATGCACCCCAATACGGATTGCGCGCCCAGGTAAACCGGTTTTGGCATGGTAATGGTCGCACCATTGGTCCCCATGATAATGCCAATAATCATCGGTCCCAATAACAAGGCGGCCGGGATATCGGCATCATGCAAAAAGACCGACAGGGCAAGCGACAGCGCAATCAACAACCCCCATTGCGCAAGTTGCGGCAAACGACCGAGTTTTTCGTCGTCAGGCGGGGGCGATGACGGGGCCGGGAATGGTTGTTTGGGATGGGGCGCGGTATCTGGCACGGGGCGGCCTTTTGCTGGTGACGGGAAGTGAAACTGACGGTGGCTGTCTGGCCCCGGTTGGGGAACGGGTTTATTTGGCTTTTGGATCAGGGGGCGGTGAATTCAAGTTCCTCGGATCGTCGAATACGGGCAATGCGGGGCAGGATTTCGGTAATGGAAAACTGGTGCATTTCAATGGATTTCGTCGCGGTGGTATCCTCGGCAATGACAATGTTATAGCCGTGTTCCCATGCGGCGCGCGCGGTAGATTCGACCCCGAAATTGGTCACAACCCCGCCCAGAACAATGGTGTCGATTCCGCGACGGCGCAATTGCAGGTCAAGTTCGGTGCCGTAAAACGCCCCCCATTGATGTTTGGTGATCACGATATCACCGGGCTGTTCCAATCCATCAACCAATGTGCCCCAATCATCCGGCGGGCATTTGGGCGGGACGGATGGCATATCGACCGGTTGACGGGGGGCATCGGCCATATCGGGTGACCAGAAAACACGAACCAGAACGATGGGCGCATTGGCGGCACGGAATTTGGCAATAAGGCCGCGCGCATTTTCCAGAACGACATCCCCGCTTCGCGGATGCAGGGGCTGGGCCAGAATGCCATTTTGCAAATCAATCATGACAAGCGCGCTACATGCTGGATTCAGCAGGGTTTTCTCGTTACGCATGAGGTTCACCTGAATTTGGACTTGGATGGGGGCATGGGAACGCCTTTAATTTCGCGGCGCGCTGCTTTGGGGAGGGATATGATAACCCGAAAAATTCCCCAAAGGCGAGATATTCAGGAAGACATTCGCAAAATTGGCCTGGGCGGGAATGCCATTTGAATTTTGCGGATGCTTTGGATTATGAATGAATAAGTCCTGATCCTAAAACAGCGCAGTTAAGGGAACCCCAGTCACCATGAATATTGATTTCCTGTTTTGCGGGCCAGAAGATGCCGCATTGACCATCGTCCTGGCGCATGGGGCCGGGGCGGCGATGGACAGCCCGTTCATGAATGAAATATCGACGGGGTTGGCTGCTTGCGGGTATCGGGTTGCACGGTTTGAATTCCCCTATATGGCCAAGCGCCGTTTGGATGGCAAAAAGCGCGGACCAGACCGGGCACCGGTTTTGATCGACACATTTGCGCAAGTGGTTGCCCAGCTTGGCAATCCGGAAAGCCTGATCATTGGGGGGAAATCCATGGGCGGGCGGATCGCCAGCATGGTTGGCGATGACCTTGGTGTGCGCGGTGTTGTGTGCCTTGGCTATCCGTTTCATCCACCGGGTAAACCGGAAAACCTTAGAACCGAACACCTGAAGGGGATGAAAACACCCATCCTGATTTGCCATGGTACGCGCGATCCGTTTGGTACCCCCGATGAAGTTGCCGGTTATGGCCTGTCAGATGCGGTGACCCTGCATTGGGTTGCCGATGGTAATCACGATTTCGACGTCCGTAAGAAATCGGGGCGGACACAGGCCGACAGTATCAGGGATGCGGTGGCAGCGATTGCGGATTTTGCCGATATGGTGGGTAATTTTCACCCAAACAGTGCTGACTATACAAATTAGCATGGCCGAATGTAAGTTTCGATTTGCATGATGACCATTGGTCACTTATGCAGTGACGAAATGCCATTAATCGCCGGTCTTTGGAAAAGGAAATGTCTATGTATCGTGAACGTATTCGACATGCTGGTTTACTGGATCGTGTGACCAGTGCCGAGGATGCAGCAAGCCTTATTCAGGATGGTATGACAGTTGGCATGAGTGGCTTTACCCGTGCGGGCGAAGCCAAGGCGGTGCCGATGGCGCTGGCTGAACGGGCCAAGACCGATCCACTGAAAATTACGCTTCTGACCGGTGCGTCGCTGGGCAACGATTTGGATAAAACCCTGGCCGAGGCACATGTTTTGTCGCGTCGCATGCCATTTCAGGCTGATCCTGCCTTGCGCAAGGCGATCAATAATGGCGAGGTGATGTTTATTGATCAGCACCTGTCCGAAACGGTCGAGCTTTTACGCACGCAGCAAATTCCGCCGGTTGATATTGCCGTGATTGAGGCGGTGGCGATTACCGAACAGGGCGGAATTGTTCCGACGACCTCGGTCGGTAATTCCGCAAGTTTTGCCATTCTTGCCAAGAAGGTGATCATCGAGATCAATCTGTCGCAATCCGATACGCTGGAAGGGTTGCACGATATCTATATCCCGTCACGCCGCCCGACCCGTCAGCCGATCCCGGTCGTGTCGCCTGAAAGCCGGATTGGCTTCCCGTTCATTCCGATTGATCCGGACAAGATTGCCGCGATCGTTATGACGGAAAAGCTCGACAGTTCATCGACCATTCTGCCGCCTGATGACGATACCGTCGCGATTACAGGCCATTTGTTGGAATTTCTGCTGAACGAGGTCAGACTGGGCCGCTTGACCAACAAATTACAGCCCCTTCAGGCAGGGATAGGTACGATTGCCAATTCGGTGATGCATGGCCTTATTAAAACCCCGTTCCATAACCTGAAAATGTATTCCGAGGTGCTGCAGGATTCGACCTTCGATTTGTTCGATGCCGGAAAACTTGATTTTGCGTCCGGATCGTCGATCACCCTGTCAGCTGAAAAATACAAGCAGGTCATGGCCGATCTTGCGCGCTATAAACATCAATTGATCCTGCGGCCACAGGAAATCAGCAATCACCCCGAAGTCATCCGTCGCCTTGGGCTTATCTGTATCAATACCGCCCTTGAGTTCGATATTTACGGCAATGTCAACTCGACCCATATCGGCGGAACCCACATGATGAACGGCATTGGCGGATCGGGGGATTTTGCCCGGAATGCTCATATGGCGATTTTCGTGACCAAATCCATCGCCAAAAACGGCGTGATTTCCAGTGTCGTCCCGATGGTAAGCCACGTTGACCATACCGAACACGATGTTGATATCCTGATCACCGAGGTCGGTTTGGCCGATTTGCGCGGTCTTGCCCCGCGGGAACGTGCGCAAAGCATCATCGCCAATTGTGTGCATCCGACCTATCGCAATGAACTGAACGATTATTATCATCGTGCCGTGGTCCGCGGGGGGCATACGCCGCATCTTATTGAGGAAGCCCTGTCTTGGCATACAGCCTTGCGTGAAAAGGGCAGTATGCTTCGCTAATCCGGTGCTTCGCAGTGACCCTGAAGTCCCTTTGCGAATACGTTAGAAAAGATGCGTGGGATAAACGGCTTTGCCAAAGGTGATTGTTTCTATGACACCGGAGGCTTCGGCAATCCCGATCAGCTCGATCTTTATTCTTGCGATAGGATTGCATCACGATGGTTCACCGGAAGGTCGGTGAAAGGTGTTTTTTTGATCAGACGAACCGGGGCGGATGGAATTTCATCCGCCTTTCGTTTTGCGGTTGAGAGAAAGTAAAATCTGGCCCCACCCCTCCTGACATGCTCCTGTCAGGAGGGGTATGATAAATTCTCGGTCATGCTGAGATAAGGAGCGCACATGAGAAGGGCCGACCGACTTTTCCGTTTGGTGCAGATATTGCGCCGTCGCAAACTGTGCCGGGCGCGTGAACTTGCCGAGGAACTGGAAGTTTCCGAACGTACAATTTATCGCGATATTCGCGATCTTGCAGCGTCCGGTGTCCCGGTGGAGGGGGAGGCGGGCGTTGGCTATATCCTGCGCGATGGGTATGACCTGCCGCCGTTGATGTTTGATGCCGACGAGATCGAGGCATTGGTGGTTGCAGCGCGCATGGTGCAATGCTGGACTGATCCGCAAATGGCGCGTGCTGCCGGGGATGCCCTGACCAAGATCGAGGCGGTTTTACCCGAAAAGATGCGGGGCCTGATTGGCGGGGTGCCGATTGCGATTGCCGAAATTGCGCAAGCCCCCATTGCAATCTCGATGCCGGATTTACGCCGTGCAATCCGCGAGAGGCATTTGATCGATATCGATTACACCGATGCCAAGGGGGATAATACCAATCGCCGGGTTCGGCCGTTGGGAATGTTGTTTTTTGGCACCATCTGGTTACTGGCAAGCTGGTGCGAATTGCGACAGGCTTTTCGGGTTTTTCGCGCAGACCGGATCAAGAATATGCACATCACCGCCGACCATTTCCGTCCGACACCGGGTCGGACATTGCGGGATTATCTGATTTCCGAGGGGGTCGAGGGGGAAATCCTGAATGGTATCGGTCGATAACGAATTTGTGTTGATGCCCACCGACTTACTATGCCGATGGGTAATCGTCGCCTGAAAAGTAATAAAATCAATAAATAAGCTGGTAATGGCAGCACCGCAGAAACCGGAAAATAATTCCTGCTCTAAATGCAAAGCCTGCTGAGTTGATCGAAGATGTTCATCAAAGGCCGGGGAATGTTGATTGGCTTTGGTGCTTTGGTATGGATGTATATCGAAAGGGCTGCATTTATCCCTGATTTTCGTATAAGGTTTTACCAATATGGAAACTTTCGGGAAAGCGCATTGGCGTGGCGTTGAAGAAACTGTGTCGTAGTATCGTTCAGACATTCCAGGTCAGGGAAGACCAACCGGCGCTGGTTCTTGCACAGGTTAAGGCTCTTTCACGCCAAATTCCGCTACTTTATTTGCTTCTTTTTGCCAATGCGCTGGCATTGGCCTACACCCATTTCGGAACCGCCCCGGATTGGATGACGGTGTATATCCCCGTCGTTTTGGGCCTTGTATGTCTAATGCGCGGGATCGCGTGGATGCGGGTTCGCGAGACCGTTACCGACTTTGCCCATGCGGTAATTCATTTGCGGCGCATCCGCATTCTGGCGGCGGTAATCAGCATTGTTTTCACTGCCTGGGCGATCAAAATGTTCGGCTATGGCGATGCCTATCAGCAGGGGCATGTTGCTTATTTCATTTCGGTCACGGTGGTGGGCTGCATTTTCTGTTTGCTGCATTTTCCGCCCGCCGCACTTTTGGTCGTTGTCATCGTTCTTGGGTCTTTCATCATGCATTTCGGCACGACGGGGAACGAGGTTTATGTCGCGATTGCCGCCAATATGGCGATGGTATCGGTAATGATTGTTCAAATCATCCGAAGCTATTATGCGGCGTTTTCCGGCCTTGTTGAGTCGCAGATTGATCTTGAAAAGCAGCATAATAAAACCATCGAACTTTCCAATCAGAACCGCGAACTGGCCTTTTGCGATGCCTTGACCGGGCTTTCGAACCGACGGGCGTTCTTTGCCCATCTTGAAAAGACGGTAGAACAGGCAAATGACAAAGATGCGTTTGCCATTGCCATGATCGATCTGGACGGTTTCAAGCCGGTCAATGATGTGCATGGCCATCCGGCTGGCGATGAAGTGTTGATGCAGGCCAGTGCGCGATTGCGAGCCGTTTTGGGGCCGGATGTTCTTTTGGCGCGCTTGGGCGGGGATGAGTTCGGTGTGATTTTTGAACATCAGAATGATGCCTTGGAATTGATCAAGATCGGTCGTGCTTTATGCGGAACCCTTAATGACCCGTTCGATGTTGGCGGCGGCACGGTGCAACTTTCCGCATCACTTGGCTTTGCGACATATCCCACCGTTGCCCGTGATCCCAATGCGCTGTTTGAACGGGCTGATTTCGCGCTGTATTACGCCAAGAAAAACATGCCGGGGCATCCGGTCATATTCGCGGCCCGCCATGAAACATTGATCCGCCATGATTCCCAGATAGAACAAGCCCTGCGCAAGGCCGATCTGGAAAGCGAATTATCGATCCATTTCCAGCCGGTGTTTGACCTTCGAAACGGCATAATGCATTCGGTCGAAGTGCTGGCGCGCTGGGATAACGAAAAAATGGGCCGGGTTTCGCCCGAAATGTTTTTCCCCGTTGCGGAAAAAACCGGGCTGGTTGGGACATTGTCGACCATTTTGTTCCAAAAGGCGATGAAATCCATGGTTGACTGGCCCAGCAATATTTCCTTGTCGTTCAATCTGTCGGCGCGCGATATTGTTCTGCCTGATATGGCGCATTGGCTGATTGATCAGATTAAATTCTTTGGTATCGATCCGGGCCGTTTGACATTTGAAGTGACTGAAACCGCCCTGTTGCGCGATTTTGTTTCAGCCCGGGCCAGCATCCGTTACTTGCGTCGTCACGGGGCGAAGGTTGCACTGGATGATTTTGGCATTGGTTATTCAAGTCTGCGCTATGTCCATGAATTGGAATTCGATTGCCTGAAGATTGACCGCAGCTTTATCGCACCGATTGTGAACAGCGAACGCAGCCAGCGGATCGTTAAAACCGTGATCGACATGTGTGAAAACCTTGGCACGGATTGCGTGATCGAAGGAATTGAAACCCCGGAACAGCGTGATGAAGTCCTGCGCCTTGGCGGTCATTTGGCGCAAGGCTATTTCTTTGCCAGGCCAGTCGCCGGATTGGATTGGGCTGCCTTGTCCAAACTTGCACAGGGTGCGATGACCAAGGCACCGAGGTCCTGACCGTAGGTAATATCCAATAGGACATATCCAGTTCCGATAGGTCAGGTTGGGGAAACCATATTCCACCGACTGTTCGCGACCCCATTTTCAGCCCCAATCCTGACATTTCCATTTTCGACACAAGATGCCAATGGCCACACATAGGGCAGGGCGGCCTTGTCTTTGCCCTATCGATGCCGGGTTTTTGGTTAATCTTCCTGCAACCCAATCAGGGTAGTATTTGAAAATCCGGACGTGCGGGTAAAAGTAATATGCCCGCGTCGCACATGACAAAGTGTCTGGGGGCGGGGTTATAGCTGATCTAAGCGATTGAAACGACTCGTTGTTTTTATTGGCTATTGCAAGGATTTCAACGAGTCGTTACGATTCGTCATCTCAGACGGGAACAGGGCTTAGGACAGATGTCAGGCCAGACGCATATTTCATCCCGGTTACCAGCGGTCACAATTGACGGCATTGATCTGGCGCCGGAAATTCGCACCCGTCTTCGCAATCTTATCGATACCCTTCCTGATCAACCGGCCCGCCTTCGGGTGATGGGGCATGTGCTGCTTGATCTGGGGCTGGGCAGTCTTGCGCTTGATGCCTTTGGCCGGGCGTTGTTGCTAGATGATCTTGATCCGGCGACGCATCTGGGGTTGACGCGGACCTATTTGCACAATGGTTCGCGTGAAACCGCGCTTGAGCATCTTGAAATTGCGATCAGTCTGCAGCCCGATGCCCGTGAATTGCGCGTTGTTGCCGCCGATCTTGTCGGATGCCGGGATCGCATGCGGGCCTTTGATCAGTTGGGGGCGGTTTTGTCGACTGATCCCGATCATGCCGGGGCCCGCAAGGGACTGGCCGGTTTGATCCGGTCCGTCATCCGTAACCGGATTCAGGACGGTAAAACGGTAAATCCGGTTGATCGCGATACGGGACATGTTTGGGATTTACACGATCACATGCCGTCGCCGGAACTCATCCCGCCGCAACCCTGGTTCTTGAACTAGGGTCAGGACCCCTTAATTTGTTTGAAATGGTCAATCAGATTTGTGCGGATACGCGAAGCAAAACCGCAGGAAGATATTTATCTTTCAAGGTATTGCGACAAAGTAGCCCGTGCAAATCCGATTGATCCACAGGACAGGTGTTATATTTGCGAACTCCGGCGTCAAATCCCTTGTTCGGGATGCCGACCCGATCAGCGGGCTTTTCCTTGGATTTCGCAAATATAACACCTGCCATTCCAATCAAATTAAGGGGTCCTGACCCTAGGTCCTGATTTTACGTCCGACCCTGGTTTTTGGCACATCACGGGTCGTTACGATGCCTTTGGTCCGCTAATGTCGGCGGATTGCAGCGACACCACTGTGAAATCATCATGCAGTTTGACCGGGGCACGGTCCATGAACTGATCGGCCAGATTGGATGCCAGATCGGTTGATCCGTTTGTTTCCGTGACGATGTTATGCACCATTTTCAAAAGGCGGTCATCTTCGAGAAACACACCGTCATCAAGAACCGTTTCAATCAGCGCATCACTGTAAAGCAGCAGGAAATTATCAGTGGTAAAGGTAAGTTCGCGGGTTTCATATTGCGCGTCACGAATAACCCCAAGCGGCACACCTGAACCATCGAGAAACACCGTTGAACCGGTTTTGATATTCCCCAATACCGGGGATGTGCAGGCGGCACTGGCATAGCGGAATGTTTCTTTGGCGCGATCAATTACACCATAAAGCATGGTTGCATATTGCCCGACCGGCAAAAGCCCCTTGAGGTGGCGGTTAAGGGCTTCAAGATAGGTTCCCGGGTCTTCGCCACGGTCTTCTTCCGACCAGATCAGGGAATGCAGACGGAATGTGTTCAATGCCGCACCCAGCCCATGACCGGCAAAATCAACGATATAAACACCAAGCCGGTCTTTATCGATAGGTGCCAATCCCCACATGTCGCCGCCCAGTTCCGATGACATTTGGAAACTGGCACTGATGGTCATGCCGTAATCCAGGCCTATTCCGCGATATTGTTCGGGTTTGGGGATCAGCATTTCTTGCATGTCACGCGCCAGTTCAAGTTCTGACTGGGTGCGCTCTTGATAGGCTTGCAACTGTTTGACCAAAAGCCGGTTTTCAAGGTGGATGCGCGTGCGTGCGATCAGTTCCGCCTTGTTCAGCGGTTTTAAAATCAGGTCGGTGGCGCCATCTTCAAAAATCCGGGTGCGGCCTTCGTTTTCTTCCAGTGCCGTTTGCGCAATGATCGGCGTTTCGGCATAGGCTGGATCGGCACGCAATGCCTTGCAGACGGCATAACCGTCCATCTTGGGCATGATGATATCAAGAATGATCAGGTCGGGATTGTGTTTGCGCACCTGTTCAAGTGCGTCTTCGCCGTCCTTTGCAAAGACAAGGTTGGTAAAGCCGTCCGAGCGCAGATAGGACGCGATGATTTCGCGTGAAATCATCGCGTCATCGGCAATCAATATGGTCGCATCGCGCGGATTGCGCAGATCGCTTTCGCCGATGGCTTTTTCGGCTTCTTCCACCCCGGCAGCAAAGTTTGAGTTTAGCGGCATCGATGCTTTTGTATCGGGGGTAAAGGTCAGTTTGATCGTGCGTCCGCCACGCTCAAAGCTGACATTCTGACACAGGCTGCGGATCAGTGGCAGGCCGCGGCCAAAGGTTGATTCTGAACCTGGTAATTTAGGAGCCGGTTTTTCTGGTGGCGGGGTAAACCCGTTGCCCTGATCATTAATCGAAATTTCGACATTGCCATTGCGGCGCTTTTTCGCCGTCAACATGATCACCCGCCCGCCATAGGCCGGGGCTTCAAGGCGACGCGCCGTTTCTTCACCCAGGGCATTAAACCGGTCCATCGTTAGGTGGCCGGTCGTATCCAGCTCCAGATTGCCATGCACCAGCGAATTGGCAAATGCTTCCTGCACGGCCATTTCGACTGTGGGGGCAATGGTATCGTGGATGATCCCGCGATGGCGAAGGGCTGTTACAAACTTGCGCGCCATCGGCAATTGATAGGCGCTTTGTGTCGACATGCAGACCAAAAGATCCCATTTCGCGCCACGTTGGGCTGTTCGGATGGGCCCCAGATCGCGAAGATCAATTTGGTCAAAAGATTCAATGAAATAATTGCAGTTCAGGCGAACCAGTGCGCCCAGCCATTCCCGACTGGATTCTTGGGGGATCAGGCAAAGCTGATAGCGGTTTCCATGCTGAAAATCTTCGGGGCTGCGGCCAAAAGAAAGGTCGGCCTCGGCCCCGGCACCGTCATCAAATATTTGTTTTCCGGCAAGAATAGCCGATACCCGGTCATGATTGACCGGTTCGGCAATGGCAACACGTGGCCTTGGGAAAGTCTCGCCTGCCGGAGACATGCGTCAGTCTTCCAATTTGAAAAGTGTGTCGAAACGGGCGACTTCCAGCATACGCTTGACCTGCCCCTGCGCGCCTTTCAGAATAACGGTTGCACGGATTTTTTCGCCTTCGTCACGGGCCAGCAAAAGCATGCCAAGACCAGCGGAATCGATGAATTCGACACCGGATAGGTCGAGTATCTGTGTTTCTGCTGACTGACCGCGAATTTCCTCGATCAGTTTGCGAAAACTGGAATGGTCCCCAAATGTAAATCGGCCAACCAAATCAACTTTGATCGTGTCGCCCGATTGTGCGGTGGTATAATTCAATCCGTGATACTCCAGAATGCAATTTTCGTTATTGAAACTATGCCTTTTTTAACCAAAGCCTGATTTGTATTGAATAACGAATCAACTGCCTACAGGTTATCACTTGAGACTGTAATGTCACTATCGGTATGGTTGCCAATAGATATATCGGGACCCGAATAAAAAATGCCAGAACAGGCACGCATTGTTATCGTTGAAGATACCCTGTCATTGGCGCGGGTATATCAGGACTATTTGCGTGCAGATGGCCACATAGTTGAACATGTGGTTAATGGACAGGCCGCGATCAAGCGGCTGCGTGTAAATCCGCCGGATGTTCTGGTGCTTGACCTGATCTTGCCCGATATGGATGGGCGTGATGTGTTGCGTGCCGCACATCAATCCGCCCCGGAATGCAAGGTGGTTGTGATTACCGCCCATGGATCTGTCAATGTCGCGGTTGAAGCGATGCGTGATGGTGCATGGGACTTTTTGTTAAAACCCTTTACCGCAGACAAGCTGCGCGTCACGGTCCGGGATGCGCTTGAAGGGGGGGCATCAACGGCCAATAGCACAAAAAATGAAAATGGCGATTACGCCGCTGATGAAATGTATTTCGATATCATCGGCGGGTCGGACACGATGCACGATATTTATCGGATCATCGAAAATGCGGCGCCTAGCCGGGCAACTGTTTTCATCACCGGTGAGTCGGGAACCGGCAAGGAATTGGCCGCCGAGGCCATCCACCGCCGGTCGGAACGGGTCAAAGAACCGTTCATTCCGCTGAACTGCGGTGCAATTCCCAAAGATTTGATGGAAAGCGAGATTTTCGGTCACGTCAAAGGAGCCTTTACCGGGGCGGTGACGGACCGCGAAGGGGCTGCGCATCGTGCCGATAGCGGAACGCTGTTTCTTGACGAAATTTGCGAAATGGATCTGGATTTACAGACAAAGCTTCTTCGCTTTATCCAGACTGGAACTTTTCAGAAGGTCGGCGGTAGTTCGATTGAAAGCGTTGATGTGCGGTTTGTCTGTGCGACAAACCGTGATCCGCTGGCAGAAGTCCGTGCCGGGCGGTTCCGCGAAGATTTGTATTATCGCCTGCATGTGATTCCGTTGCACATGCCGCCCCTTCGCGATCGTGATAACGATATCCTGCAGATTGCCAATTTCTATTTGCGACGCTTTAACCGCGAAGAAGGCCGCGAATTCGAACGGTTCAGCCCCGAAGTCGCCGCCCTGTTCGAACGTTATTCCTGGCCGGGGAATATTCGCCAGCTTCAAAATATCATCCGCAATATCGTTGTTTTGAATAACGGGTCGGAAGTTGCGATGTCGATGGTGCCCCGCCCGGTAAACAACGGTACCGACGACGAACATTTCGGATCGGCGACCATCGAGGCACCGCCCCCCCATCCCGTTGTCTTGAACGGAATGGGGGATATGGAACGTTTCTGGGAAGGCGATCCAGAGGCATTGGCATTTCTGGCCGGGTCACAGCCGACACGCGAGTTTGGCGAACATCGTACGGATCAAGCCCCGTTGATGATCGGCACGGATGGCAGCGTTGATATGGCTGATCCACAGCTTGTTGATGTTCGCTATGGCGGGATCAAACCGCTTTGGCTGGTGGAAAAACAGGCCATTGAAGACGCGATTGCACGGTGCGGCGGATCAATCCCGCGTGCCGCCGATGCGTTGGGGGTTAGTCCTTCGACCATTTATCGTAAAAAGCAGGCCTGGGAAGAAAGCAACGTGGGGTAACCCGCCTGCGGTTAAAAGTCAGCAAGGGCCTTTTGCAAACGCAGCCAGTCGTTTTCGATGCCGGGCAATCCAAAGCGGATGCGATCCTTGTCTTCGTCAAACAGGCGCACCAGAATGCCCCGCAATCCAAGGTGGTTGGCCAGTTTGGCGGCATTCTTTCCGTGATATAGCCGAAATAGCGCCGTGCTGCCAATCAAGGCCAGATCGCAATTGGCGGCGATCATGGCATCAAGGCGGGCGCCATCATGGGCAAGGCTTTTACGCATATCTGATTGCCATTTCCGGTCGTTAAACGCTGCCTGCGCGACCTTTAATGTCGGCCCGGCGATGGCCCATGGTCCGATGCGGTCTTCCAGATTGGCGGCAAGCGCCGGGGCCATGACGGCACAGCCCAATCGCAGCCCGGCCAGCCCAAAAAATTTACCCAGCGACCGCAAGATGATCAGCCGGTCCAGGGTATCGGACGCCGGGCAAAGGCTGTGCGTTGGATCGCAATCCATGAAAGCTTCGTCGATCAATAACCATTTATCGTGGTGTCCGGCCATTTGGGCCATCTTGATCAGATCCGCACTGTCAATCACCCCACCATCGGGATTGTTGGGGTTAACCAGTATGACGATGTCATTGGTTCCGCCCGGGGATTGCAGGATATCGGCGATGCGTTGTGTGCGGGTTTCGGGGGTGGTGGCAATAATATCGGTCACGAACCCGGCCCGTTGCCAGCCAATCGCATGTTCGGCATATGTCGGCCCGATGATATGGGCCTTGGCCTTCATTCCCTGATCTGCAAACCAGAACGGGATTGTCTGGATCAATGCCTGTGTCCCCGGTGCGCAGACAATCCGGTCGGGGTTGGGGATGGCGTAATAGTCGGCTGCGGCCTGTTTCAATTCGCGCAATTCGCTTGCCAGTGGAAGGCGTTGCCAATGTATGAGGTCAATCGTCGGAACCGGCCATGCGGTGGCATTGATCCCGGTTGACAGATCCAGCCAGTCACTGGCGGGAATGCCGTAATTTTTAGCCGCCCTGTCAATTGCGCCGCCATGGGATGGGGGGCTGCCCCGCGATGGGGCCACGCCAAGAGAAGGGGATCGAACAATCATGTCTTTGCCTTTGGCTCAGCGGTTCCCGTGTCGAGGATGCCATTATTCCGGGTTCCGAAACAGGAAATGGTGATGCGTATCTTTAAATCAGAATGTTATCTGGGTAACGCGTGACCGGGCGGGGCGCAAGTCGGACTTGCGTCGGTGCGGGCGACTTCGTATCGTCCGCGAAATGCTGATTTGGATTTTCTGTCATGATGACTGCACTTCAGGCCTGCGATCGTGAAAGCTGGCTTTCGATCAATCCGCAATTGACCATCGCCGATGATGACGGGGTACGTGATGTGGCGCCGGTTGGTGCGGAAAACGGGGAATTTGACGGATCGGCGCATTCTGACCGGTTCTGGCAGGATGGTTATTTCCTGATCGATGATCTTTTGCCAATCGATCATCTTGCCCGGTTGCGTGCCGGGATTGAAACGCTGGTCGGCCATGGATTGCCGCCGGCGATGATTTATCTTTATGACGAAGCATGGCAGGTGTTCATGCGGCTTCGGCCGCTTTTGCATCATTTTCTTGGCGATCGGGTAAAGCTTTTGCCGCATTTCTGGGCTTGGCATGTGGACCCGGCTAAGGACGGGCGGGGGTGGCCGCCGCATCGTGATTATCAGGGCGAAAGCGTGATTGGCGAAGATATGCTGATCAGCCTGTCACTTTGGGTGCCGCTGGGGATTGCGAGCCCGGATAACGGTTGCATGTACGTATTGCCGCATTCATTTGAAAGGTGTTACTTTCAAAAAGTTATGAAACCGGAAGACGTTGTTTTGCAAGACGTGCGTGCGTTGCCTGCCCGGCCGGGAACCGTGATGGGATGGCGACAGGATTTGTATCATTGGGGCGGGCGGGCAAGTGCCTTTGCCCGGGAACCAAGGATCAGTCTGTCGCTTGAATTCCAAAACGCTGTATTTGATCCGCTGGCAGATCGTTTGCTTGATCTTGATCGCCCCCCGGTGTTTAACGACCGGCTTGAATTGATTGCGCAACAGTTTGATAAGTACCAGCATATGCAATCAATGGATGATGATACGCTGCAATGGGCCAATGACATTATGGCGCAACTATCGGTAAAAAACTGACCGGGGCATCGGGATGATTGTCCCATGCCGTGATGGCAGGTTAACAGCCGTCAAAAAAGTAACGGTCAAAAAAGACCAAAACCGGGGTCGAAGCAAATATGCCCAAGATACTGAACCTTGCCGGTATCGCGTTTATTGCCTTCTGTACCATTGGTCTGACATTTCTGTTTTTCACGACCCTTGGGGATGATCTTGTCGCGACGATTACCATTTCGGTTCTTGTTGTTGTCGAATTTATTGCCCTGTTGTCGATGTGCCTGGGCTGGATTGTTTTTGACATCACCAAGCGCAAGCAAATCCTTTTTATCGCGGTTGCCATGGGGTTGCTTTTGCTTAGCGACCTTTTTGGTGTTCCCAGGCTTGTCGAAGTGCGCACCTTGCTGGGGGTGGAACAGGCCTTGGGGACTTTTACCGGGCTTTTGATCCTGGTTCTGCGGCTGTGTTCATTTTCGTTTATTGCTCTGAGCTGGCATGTGGCCAATAAGGCCGAAAATCAATTGGGTATTGATCCGGTTGTGGGGACGGCAACAATTCTGATTGCTGCGGGGATTGTTGTTCAGGCATTGATGGTCTGGCTGGTACCTGTGCTGACAAGTGATGTCGGCTGGGCGTTTCAGAATGTCCGCACCATGATCCTTTTCCCGACCACAGTGATGATATTTGCCAGTGCTGCGGGCTATTTGGTGCGCTGCCAGTATCGGTTTACCCTGTCCGAGGCGCTGCTTTGTTTCGCATTGTTGGTTGGGTGTTTCAATCATCTGGCCTTTTTCATATTTGCGCCAGAACATGCCGAAATGGTGTCGCGGTTTATTATCCCGTCGCGCCTGATCAGTTACAGCTGTGCGCTGGCCTTTATGCTTTTGGAATTACGCCGCCATTATCGCCATTCTTTTCAGGCGAGTTCGGCCAAAAGTGAATTCCTTGCAACGATGAGCCACGAAATCAGAACGCCGTTGAACGGGGTTTTGGGCATGGCCCAGCTGTTGCAAGAAAGCCAGCTTGACGATGCGCAAAAGGAACGGGTCGGCGCAATCATGTCATCGGGCAGGGCGCTGATGGCGCTTTTGAATGACATTCTGGATATGAGCAAGATCGAAGCCGGGCGGATTGAGTTGGAAAAACGCGAGTTTCATCCATCTGACATTACGTATGATCTTTTCCGGGCGGTTTCGGATATAGCCGCAGAAAAGAATATCGTGCTTCTGTGCGAGGATGCACCGCTGACCAAGCGCATGTTTGTGGGTGATGAAGTCCGTTTCCGACAGATCCTGTGGAATTTGTTATCAAATGCCGTGAAGTTCACCCGAACAGGGACAGTTCGCCTTGAAGCAACGTTGGCAGAACATACGCCGGAACGTATACGCCATCTGGTAGAGGACGAAGAAGTCTACCATTTTGCCGTGATCGATACCGGGATCGGAATCCCGAAGGATCGCCAGGAACAGATTTTTGCCCCCTTTAGTCAGGCTGACAATTCGACCACGCGTCAATATGGCGGGACGGGACTAGGGCTTTCGATTGCACGCAGCCTGACAGAGCTGATGGGTGGTTTCATGACTGTCGAAAGTGTGGTCGGGCACGGGACACGTTTTGATCTGTGGTTGCCATTTGAAACACATGAACCCGAACTTCATCCGGATACAGCGGGTGTGCACGGCCGTGAAACAAGTGGTGATAGCGTTCTGGCGGGCAGCCGTATCCTTGTCGCCGAGGATAACGAGATCAATGCCACCGTGATCCGCGGGTTGTTGCAACGGCACGGTCTTGTTGTTGATATTGTCCCCAATGGCCGCGAAGCTGTGCTTGCGTTTCGGAATGGGGTTTATGACGCCATCCTGATGGATGCGCATATGCCTATATTGGATGGCGAGGGGGCGACGCGACATATCCGGGAACTTGAACGTGTCAATCAAGGCGGGCGTGTTCCGATCATATGCGTGACAGCCGACGCATTCGGGGATCGGCATCGCGATTTTCTGGCAGCCGGTATGGACGAGGTTATGACCAAGCCGGTTGAAGAGCGGCGTCTTTATGGAATGTTGTTGCGGTTCCTGCGAAGCCGCAACAGTGCCTGTCGGCCAGCTTTGTATTCACCTGATGTCGCAGTGGATTTGCCCGGTTCGAACCCTGAGGCGGATACAGCGCCATCATCGACCCCAAAAAAACACACGCCACTGGAATATGCGATCACGTCTGAACGTGATAAGGTTGTAAAGGTCACAGAATATTCCCGCCTGGATCAGGCCAGCGAAGCGAGCATCCCGCATGAGCATGAAATGGATTTAATTGATAAGGCACGTTTTAAAGACATGATCACCGCACTTGGTGTGGATCAGATGGCGCTTCTGGTTGAAATGCTTGCGCCTTCTTATCAGGAAGAACGCGACAGGATTGTTACGGCGATCAAGCAGGCCGACCGTGACAGTTTGTGCCGTGCTGCACATACGATCAAGGGGATGGCATCGAACCTTGCTGCGGCGAAACTGGCGGCAGAGGCACGTGTGCTGGAACTTTATGATGGTGATTTTACCGATACGATCCAAGACAGAATTGCCGATCTGGATCGTCTGGCCGCGGACACGACCGATGCGATGCGACGCGCACTTCAGGACTAAGACAAAATTCAAATTAAAAGGGGCGCGCAACGTAATGATGCGCGCCCCTTTTGATTGCGAAATGTCAGTCTGCCCTTGGTCCGGACCTTAGCGGGTGACTAGATCAAGCTGATGGCGTGATACCGCGTCATTGCCGGTTTCGGTAACGATAACCGAATGGCCGGGGCACATGGCGGTGCCGCTGTCGCTGTCCATCAGGATCATATGCAGGAAGAATACCATGCCGGGTTCTGCGATGACCGGATTGGCGTGATAAAACATCGGCCAATCCATCCAGTTCGGGGCAAAGGTCGTGCCCATTGAATATCCGCATGCATTTAGGCGGTGGGCTTTCATACCGGCGGTATCGCAAACTCGGGCATAGGCATCGAATACATCGCCGATAGGTACGCCGGGTTTAAGGGCATCGCGGCAGGCGGCCATGGCGTCAACCGCGACCTTGTGCATTTCAACATGCCGTGGTGTTGCGGTACCGACCGGAATGGTGCGCATCATTGCTGCGTGATAGTGGCGATAGGCCCCGGCCCATTCCAGCGTGATTTGATCTGTGTCTGCCAGATGTTTGCGACCGGTGAAATAACGGCACAGCAAGGCATCGCGCCCGGCACCGATGATGAATTCATTCCCCGGATAATCCCCGCCGCCTTTGAAAATGGTACCTTGCATCGCAGCCAGAATATCGCCTTCGAACGCGCCTGCATGGACGGTATCAAGGGCGGCATCCCATGCATCATCGGCAAGGCTTGCGGCGGTTCGGATATAGTCAAGCTCGGCGGGGCTTTTGACCACGCGCAGTTCCGAAACCAAACGCGAAGCATCACTTAACGTGCAAAATCCATCCAATGCCGCGTCAAGTTTTTTGCCATTTGCAGCGGTCAGGCCATAGGCCTCGTATTCGACACCAAGCTTTTTACCCGCACAGCCCAATTCGGCCAGCATATCGCGCAATTGAAGGGCCGGATTGACATCCGGGCCATCAACCCAGATGCGGATATCTTCGATATCAGAAGTGTGTTGTGCCTGACGCAGATCCGGTGCGCGGGTGATCAGGGCAACCCGGCCATCAGAACCAAGATACAAGCATTGGAAAAAGACATAACCAAATGTGTCATATCCGGTCAGATAGAACATGCTTTCCTGACGAAATATCAGCAATCCATCAAGTCCGGCGGCTTCGATCCTGCTAACCGTATTTGCACGGCGGGCAGCCAGTTCGGCACGTTCGAAATGCAAGGCCATTTGTATGTTCCCTGAATGTGATTGTTGCTTTGCCAATGACGCTAGCAAACTCGGCGGCCGGGAAATAGAAAAAACCACAATCCGGTGATGTTTTGTTGGTAAATTGTGAATGATGAATTCACAGTTACAGAAAATTTGCCTTTCAGATCAGAAATTTACCGGAAAAATTAGTAAAATTTGCCGAAAAACATAGACATTCGGCCATTCGGTCCCACATCAAATGTAATGGCAGTGTCATGAAGGGTATTGAAACTGCCCGGTATCTGTTCCGCTTAGGACCATCCCCTCAGGAGGCAAAAGTGGCTAGCTTTCAGAAACTTTCCGGTGGTAGCACGCCGGGGACGTCTCAACAGGACGGACAATTTGAACCGCCTTATGACAAATGGCGGCGCGATGATCTTTATCACCTGGCCCAGCAGCAAGGGATAGAGAACCGGGCGAATATGTCGACCGATGAACTGGCACGCGCGTTGCGCGAAACCCAATAATGCAAGCATCAATCTAAAAATGTGCGATTGCACCGGGTAATTCCCAGTCAGGTAACAGGACGGTTAAATTTGCGGGCAGTGGTTGTCGATCACGGGCTGCCTGGCATACCTTCTTCGCGGCTTAACCCGCCGCAGGAGGACCAGATGAAACCTGTACAACTTGTTTATCACCGTGGTGATAATACCAACGCGCCGGAAAATACCTTTGCCAGTGCGGAAAGTGCCATATCCGCCGGGGCGGATTACATCGAGTTTGATGTACATGAATCTGCGGATGGTATCTTGTATGTCATCCACGACGAAACGGTTGATCGTACAACCGATGGAACCGGCACGATTGCCAGTATGACCAGTGCTGAAATCGATCGCCTTGATGCGGGCGCATGGTTTGATCCGACCTTTGCCGGTGAACCGGTGCCACGGCTTGACGATTTCTTGCGTCGACTTAAGGGGCGTATCGGAATTTATTGCGAGATTAAACAGGCCAATGCCCAAAAGGTTGTCGATATGCTTGACGCATTTGCGTTTGGCGATGATGTTTTTGTCAGTTCTTTCTCGGCGGATATTCGGAATGACTTACGCCGTATTGCGCCGGACCTGAAACGCAATGTGCAGCTTCACGTCGCCGGATCGCTTGAACAAGCCATCCATCACGAACAGGCACATATTTTCGAATTTCTTGAAGATAACGTAACCCGCGACGGAATTCAGGCGGCCAGAAACCGTGGTCTGAAAACCATGGTTTTCATAGATACTCCGAATGCTGAATTGTTTGCCCGGTTGGTCGAATGGCAGATTGACTATGTTAATCTGGATTTCACCGCATTGTTCCGCGCGGTCCAGCACGAAGTCATGCTGGGTTTTGATGACGCGGGTATGGCTTGCTGATTCTTAAGTATGGTCCGAGTTGATTTGACCTCTCGCTCATAATTCGCTATTGCGGCCATTCTGAGCGCAAACAGGTGATTGTTGTATGGTCTGCAACCTAACACTCTGTGTCTGGTGTTGGGGGAAAGGTTTTTGAAACTTGGAATTTGGTTTGTTTGGTTTTCGCTGCTTTTTTCAGCGGTAATTGGCGCAAATGCAGCCGAACCGGACAGCAAAACCAAACCGCATGTTGCCTTTATCAATCCCGGTTACGGGGATCGCGGATTTTGGAAAGATGTGCGTGATACCATGCAGGCGGCGGCGGATCAGTTCGGGTTCGAACTGACAGTTTTCGACAGTGATCGGGAATGGTCATTGATGGCGGAAAATGCCAACCGTGTTTTTGCAATGGATCCTCCCCCCGATTACATTATCGCTGTCAATGAACATCAGCAGGGCACGCGCATTATCCTGGAGGCGCAAGAACGCGGTATTCCGATCCTGATGCTGCTTAATGACCTGACCGACGAGCAGAAGCTTAAATATGGTCGGGCAGGCAATGAATTATCGCAATGGATCGGCACCCTGACGCCCGATAATGAACGTGCCGGGTTTGAAATCGCTCAGTCCTTGATCACAGCTCTGCTGAAAAAAAATGTCAAAGACCTGCCCGACGAGATTTGTTTGCTGTCGCTTGCCGGGGATAGCTTGACACCGGCGTCCCTGCAACGATTGGCCGGACTTGACGAAGCACTTGCAAAGTTTCCGGTTCTTCAAGAACAACGCCGACTGGTGGTTAATTGGTCCTTTGACGAGGCCTATCGCCGGACGGCGGACTGGATGGCCAAGGGCGGCTGTCTGGATGCGGTCTGGGCGGCCAATGATGATATTGCCCTGGGGGCGATCAAAGCGATTGAAGAGGCCGGAAAGATTGCAGGCAAAGATGTCTTCGTTGGTGGGCTTAACTGGTCAGTCGCCGGTCTTCAGGCGGTCGGGGATGGAAAGATGACCATGACCCATGGTGGCCATTTTCTGGCCGGTGCGTGGGTTATGGTGTTGCTCAAAGATTATCGTGAAGGTGTTGAATTGTTGAAGAAACATCACAATTTAACCTTTGGGATGCAGGCCGTTACACCAGAAAATCTGGAAATCTATAAACGGCTGTTGGGGGACCGGGATTGGGACAGAATTGATTTTTTGCAATTTAGCCTTGCCAGAAAACCGGAACAGGGTGGATATCTCTTTGGGATAGAAGGATTAAATAATATTCCGTGGGTGCAGTAACGGCTCTAGCCGTATTGGGATAAGCTGATAGAAAAGGGCTACGGCGTGGCGGTGACGGGAAATGAAGACGAGAATGACCTTTCCGGTCTTAAGCTTGGCAGTTCGGTGGCCTCAAGGCAGCTTAAATATTCCCTGATTGCTGCAACCTTGCTTGGGCTTGCGATTACGGCCTTTCAGATCGTTAATGACTATCACTGGCTTGATGGTGTGTATCATCAGGCCAATCAGCGAACTGTCGCAAGTGGTGTGCCTATTGTGACCGAGGCATTGCTGTTATCTGACCCGGATATGGGGAAATTGGCAGTGTCGGGCATGATGGTGCAACGATCAATCATGAAAGTCATGATCCAAAAAACGGATGGTTCAACCTTTTATGAAGAAAGCCGACCTGCGGGACAAATCCCGACATCCAAATGGGCCAAGAAGTTTTTTGGCGGGCTGCAGGTCTTGCAAGTTCCGCTGCACGATCCGCATGTTGAACCGGCCAGAAATATTGGCAGGCTGATCGTCGATATCAATCCGCAGGTTTATGTATCTGTCTTTATGTCCCGTGCTGCATGGTCGTTTCTGGCTAATATGGTCTTTGCGGTGTCGATGGCGACCGTCTTTGCGACCATGAGTTACTTTGTCTTGTCCCAGCCAATCATCCGTCTGGCCAATTACATCGTCAAAGCCGATCCCACCGATGTCGAGCATCCGCTTGAAATGCCCCCGATGAACAAACATGACGACGAAGTGCAACTGCTTGGCTCGGTCACGGTTGGTTTATTTGGCATGATCCGCGGACAAATCGGACAATTAAAGCGCGCACGCGATGAATTGCAGGATGCCAATACCAATCTTGAAGCACGCGTTGAAATGCGAACGCGCGAACTTAATGATGCGATGGGCAAACTCGAAGTTTTGGCATCAACTGATCCGCTAACCGGTCTGGCCAATCGCCGTGTTTTCATGACGCGTCTTGAAGAAAATATTTCGATCTGGAAGCGGCGTGATACCCCGGTAAGCGTGGTGTTAATCGATATTGATCGGTTCAAATCGTTTAATGATAGCTATGGCCATCAGGCTGGCGATGCGGTGCTGGTGTCACTGGCAGAACGGATGCGTTACAGCTTGCGCGATTTCGATATTCCGGCGCGTCTGGGCGGCGAAGAGTTTGCCGTTCTTCTGCCGGGCGAGGAAATCGAAGGGGCAATGATATTGGCCGAACGCCTGCGCAAGGTATTTGAACAGGATACCGTCGGTTTCGGTGGCAAGCATCTGAACTATGCGGCCAGTTTCGGTGTGACTTCATTGCCATCGCTTGCGGGGCTGGCCAAGCTTGCGGACAATGTGGCGGAAAATATCACACAGCTTAAACCACGGGAAAATAGCGATCTGGCCGATATTTTGTATTCCGTGGCCGATGAGGCACTTTATCGTGCCAAGGATGCCGGTCGCAATTGTTGCATCATGGCTGACCCGGTACGCCTGACTGAGCATCTGGACGCCTGATTTCGACCGGGGATCATAAAAGACCGGTTATATCGATAAGAAGGACGGCTATTGACGTCCGTCGTCATTGCCCTGTCGTGAAATGCGAATATCACGATGGATCGATACGCTCATTAACAGGCCAAAGCTGACCAGAATGGTCATCATGACGGTGCCACCATAAGAGACAAGTGGCAGTGGCACGCCAACGACCGGGATCAGGCCCATCACCATTGCTATATTGATGAAGACATACAGGAAAAAGGTCGATGTGATGCCAATCGCGACCAGCCGGCCGAATTGGTTACGGCATCGCAAGGCAATGACATAACCATACATGATGACAATGGTATAAAGGATCAGCAGCGCCAACCCGCCGACAAGTCCGAATTCCTCGCCCAGCATGGTAAAGATAAAATCGGTTTGTTTTTCTGGCAGGAAGTTCAGATGGCTTTGCGATCCCAGCATGAAACCCTTGCCAAATACACCGCCTGATCCCAATGCGATCTTTGACTGGGTAATATGGTAACCCGCTCCCAGCGGGTCATTTTCCGGGTTCAGAAAGGTCAGGACGCGGTTCTTTTGGTAATCACGCAGGAATTGCCAGCCAATCGGAATGACCGCAAGAACCGTTCCCAGCACAAGGCCGAACTTCCACATCCGGACCCCGGCCAGCCAGAAAATAACCCCGCCACCGGCAATCAAAAGCAAAGCCGTCCCAAGATCGGGTTGGCGTAAAACCAATGCCGCCGGGGCAAACACCATCAAAAGCGGTGGTACCAAAAGTGGAATACGCCCGGCTTCTTCGACGGTCAGGCCATGAAAATAGCGCGCAAGGGCTAAAACCAGCGAGATTTTCATTAATTCAGAGGGTTGAAGCTGAAAGAAACCAAGATTGATCCAGCGTTGCGCCCCCATGCCGATATCGCCCTTGATTTCCACCCCGACCAACAGGATCAGGGCGACGAAATAGGAAAAATAGGCAAGTTTTAGCCAGATCCGAATATCGGTAACCGCAATCACGATCATCAGGAACGCACCAACCGCAAAGCGCATCATCTGGCGTTCAGCCCAAGGTTCAGCCGAACCGTTGGCGGCCGAATACAGCATGGCAAACCCGATCCCCGCCAATAGCGAAATCAGCAGAACCAGCGCCCAGTTCAACATCAAAAGACGGCGACCAATCGGCACGTAATCAGGATCTTCGCCGATACGATATCTGCTGCGGGCCATGTTCCTAGCTTTCTTCTTCGCGATCAGATTGTGGCGGATGTTGCAATTGTACCGTCGACTGGATATTGGCCGCCGAAATGCCCGGGCGGCCGGATTGAAGTTCCTGTGCCTTGATCAGGATGTCACGGGCGACCGGGGCGGCAACGCCTGAACCCGACCCGCCATGTTCGATAACAACTGCACAGGCATAGCGGGGATTGTCAACCGGTGCAAAAGCAACAAACAGCGCGTGGTCGCGGTATTTCCACGGCAGATCATCGTTATTGAGAACCCCGGTTGTCTGGCGTTCGCGCATGGTAATTCGGCGCACCTGACTGGTGCCGGTCTTGCCAGCCATTTCCATGCCCTTGATATCGATCCGGTTGCGATGTGCTGTGCCGCGCAATTCATTGGTCACAGCGTTCATGCCATCGCGAATACGTGCAAGATTGGCCCGGTTAACCTGCAAATCGGGGAATTCTTCGTTCTGGCGGCTGCGAATGCCGTCCTTGGTGATATGATCGCGTGTCATATGCGGTTTGACCGCCTTGCCCGATGCAATACGTGCGGCCATGGTACAAAGCTGTAAGGGGGTTGCCAGAACAAAGCCCTGTCCGATGGACGAAATCAATGTTTCCCCACCCTGCCAGCGTTTGCCAAGTTGAACTTCTTTCCAGTCCTTGGTCGGGATCAGACCCGAACGTTCGTTGGGCAGATCAATATCCGTCGGAATGCCAAGGCCAAGTTTATTGGCCATGGCGGCAATGCGATCAATGCCGACTTTTTGTGATATTTCATAGTAATAAACGTCGCAGGAATGCTTCATCGAGTCATGCATATTGACCCAGCCATGCCCGCCACGTTTCCAGCAATGGAAGCGCGCATTGCCAAGGTCAAGATGGCCGGGGCAGAAGAAACGTTGATTGGCTGTGACAACACCGGCTTCAAGTGCGGCAAGGGCAACGCACATTTTAAATGTTGAGCCCGGCGCATAGGTCCCGTTGACGGCCTTGTTTGAAAGCGGCGAGTATTGGTTGTTGACCAAACTGTTCCATAATTTATGCGAAATACCATTGGTAAAGGCATTCGGGTCATAGGTCGGATGGGATGACATCGCCAGGACTTCGCCGCTATGGATATCCATAACAACCGCTGACGCACTTTCCATGTTTGACAGACGCTGATTGGCATAGCGTTGCAATTCAAGGTCAAGGGTCATGACAACCGTATTACCGCTTTCGCCTTCTTCGCGATCCAATTCGCGGATAACACGGCCAAGCGCATTGACTTCGACCTGGCTGGTGCCGGCACTGCCGCGAAGGGCCAGGTCATAGATTTTTTCGATACCGTTTTTACCAATCCGGAAACCCGGAAGTTCCAAAAGCGGGTCGCCTGTTAGTTCCTTTTCCGATACTGCGGCAACATAGCCCAATGTATGGGCCAGATGCGGGCCTTCGGGATAATCACGGGATCGACCAGCATCAATGATCAGTCCCGGCAAGTCCGGGGCGTTGACGCCAACACGCGCCACTTCTTCCCATGACAGGTTGTCACGCACTGTCACCGGCACAAAGGATCGCCTGCGGGCAACGTCGCGTTCGACCCGTTCGATCGTGTCGGGGCCCAGTTCGATGATTTGATCAAGGATTTCAAGGGTGTGGCGCACATCCTGCGCCTGTTCGCGCACGATCATGATGTGATAATTTTGGCGGTTGGCGGCAACAGGTGCGCCGAACCGATCCGTGATCAGGCCACGTGGGGGGGGCAACAATCGGTGCGAAATGCGATTTTCATCCGCCAGAACCGAATACCGGTTGCTTTCCATCACCTGCAGATAATACATCCGCGCGGCAAGCACTGTAAGCAAGACACCTTTGCCCGCGCCCAACATCAAGGCACGGCGGGTAAAGGTTCTAAATCTGTCTGAGTCGCGGTGCCACATTGGCGTCGTCAAACCTGTTCGTCGGGGTGCCGGGCCGAAGTTCGGGGCATCATTTTGCCCGTTCTATCCTGCGCGCGGCCGGTTGAAAACCGTCTTGTCCAGCATAGCTGTCAGCTATTGCCAAAACATCAACATTAATAAGTCCGGGCGGTGATTAAGGCCAGACCCTGTGATGACCTAGACGTGACGCAGAAGCGAGTTTTGTGCGCGGGCCAATGCCCACGCAACCAATGGAAATAACGTAGCGGTCAATACATAGCTAATCAGTGTCGCCCTGATTGGCAAGAAGGCACCGATCAATGCCGAACTTAGGAACCACTGGATCAGCAAAGCCGGGATCGCGACAAAGGCAAAACCCCACCACATCACAATGAACGGTTTGTTATGGAAAAACCGCCCCTGACTGGCAGACCCTGCCTGTACCAGCAACAGAACCAGGGAACTGACGCCAAGTGGAAGTCCTGTCAGAAGGTCTTGCATCAACCCCAGCATAAATGCGGTTAACCCGGTTAGCAAATCGGGTCGGTTCACCGACCAGTAAAAAATTGCCATCAGGGGCAGGGCCGGGGATGCGGTGCTAAGCAACGGGAGGCTGACCGGCAGAAGGTTGATCAAAAGAAGGATAAAGACGCTGAATGCCGGAACCAAACCACGTGCAACGACATCTAGCTTTTGCCAGACACCGGGCTTCAAGGAAGTTGTTCCGGTGATGGGGTCGGGCTGGCTGCCGATGATGGCGCTGCGGGGCCCGATTGTTGCGTCGGGGCAAAACTATCGCGTGGGACAATGCCAACCCCGTTGGGAATGACACCATCAATTTGGGGTTGGCTGCGGTGGATCGCCTGATCGGTCAGGATGCCTTGCAGGCCGTAATCGGCAACTCGCAGATATTCCAGTTGATGACGGCGAAACAGCGGGGCAACCCGTACGGAATTTTCTGAAACTGACGATACGACGCCAACCGGAATACCCGGCGGGAATGCGCCGCCATGGCCCGATGTCAGAATCCGGTCCCCCGGTGCAACGGTGGCATCGGCAGTTAAAAAGGTCAGAAGCGGTCGATCCGTGTTGTCACCCGACAGGAATGCACGATCGCGGGAGTTTTCGACAATCACCGGCACGCGCGAATTGATGTCTGTGATCAACAGGACCCGGGACGCCTGATAACCGGCCTCGGCAATGCGACCGACAAGGCCTTCGTCGGACATCACGGCCTGTCCCTTGGAAACACCATCGCGGGATCCGGACGATACCATCAAGCTATGGGCATAGGCGCCGCCCATATCGGCAATGACGCGGGTGGTCACAAGTCGCAATGGCGGCGGGCTGGTGTAATCAGCAAGGTCGCGCAGACGGGCATTTTCGTGCACCAGATTGCGGGCGACCTGTTGCCACGCCAACAATTCGCGGTTTTCGCGTCGCAGACGTTCATTTTGTTCATACAGATTGAAAATGTTGGTGGCTTGTTCGGTCAGTTCATTGATGCTGGCCGCAGGGCGGGAAACAACATTCATGATTGGCGATACCAAATCCGCCGACGCAGCCCGTATCCGCTCGATCAGAATTGTATCGGCCTTGCCCAAAAGCATCAGGCCGAATGCCGAAACGATCAGAAGGATGAAAGCGAAGCGGTGAAGCGCCGTACGTAACGGCGAAAAGATACGCTGCTGCGGACCGCCATGCTGAGCCACTATATTCCCCGTGAATTACCAAAGTCAGATAAGGCGTTCAGAAAGCCTTACGGATATTCAACCTTAACGAAAACACCGAGTCGCGTCCAGAAAGGATACGACCCGGTGCTATATTTTTTCACAGAGCCAGAATGCTTAATACGCAGTGTGCAGAACGTTGCGCAGCATCTTCTTCTCTTCAAGTGCACGTCCCGTACCCAATGCCACACAGGACAGGGGGTCGTCGGCGATGGAAACCGGAAGGCCGGTTGCATGACGCAGGACATAATCCAGATTGCCAAGCATCGCGCCGCCGCCGGTCAGGACAATGCCCTTGTCGACGATATCAGCAGCCAGTTCCGGCGGGGTCTGTTCGAGGGCGACCTTGACCGCCTCGATGATGGCCGAAACCGGTTCTGCGAGGCTTTCTGCGATCTGGCGCTCAGAAATGATCAGTTCCTTCGGAACGCCATTCATCAGGTCACGGCCACGGATTTCAACCGTTGCACCATCACCGTCATCAGGCGCACAGGCCGAACCGATTTCTTTCTTGATCCGTTCCGCGGTGCTTTCGCCAACCAGCAGGTTATGGGTGCGACGGATATAGGCGATGATCGCCTCGTCCATCTTGTCACCACCAACACGTACCGAGCGGGCGTAAACGATACCGCCAAGCGACAGAACGGCAACCTCGGTGGTGCCTCCACCAATGTCGACGACCATCGAACCGGTCGGTTCGGTTACCGGCAGACCGGCACCAATGGCGGCTGCCATCGGTTCATCAATCAGCCAAACTTTACGCGCACCGGCACTTTCTGCACTTTCCTGAATGGCACGACGCTCTACAGCAGTCGAACCGGACGGAACGCAGATGATGACTTCCGGGCTCGCGAAATTACGACGGCCATGCACTTTGCGGATAAAGTGTTTGATCATCTCTTCGGCGATATGGAATTCGGCAATTACGCCGTCGCGAAGTGGACGAATGGCCTGAATATAACCGGGTGTACGACCCAGCATTTGCTTGGCTTCTTCTCCGACTGCAAGAACTTGTTTCTTGCCTTTCTCGTCGGTGATGGCCACCACGGATGGTTCGTTCAGGACGATGCCGCGCCCTTTAACGTAAACCAATGTATTTGCGGTGCCCAGATCCACCGCCATGTCGGAGGATAACATCCCAAGAAGCTTGGAAAACATTCCTGCCCTATGCCCCGGTTAATAGTAAAACTTAAATGCGAATGTAGCGGCTTTGATAGCGCAACGCGCAAGTCGATGCACGAATAATCTGCTCAGGGAGTTGAGGAATAATTAAGGAGCCGCAGAAGACTGAAAATAATATTGAAAAAGATGATCCGCCATATGGTCTTGGCGGATTCATTCAAGGTTTATTATCTTTGGTGCTCATTCCATTTTCACGGAGGAAATTGAGGATCAGGGCGACGGTGTCGGCCGTTGTCTCGATTTTTAGAAAACTGCGAGTCGCTTGTTTTTCAAGCGTTTCGCCAGTTTGAAGCATTTCAAATTTCACCGGGGCACGGTCGGGGCGCAGATCGCGGTCCATGCGCCACTGGCACCACGCAGGTGGATTAATCGGATCATTTTCCAAAGTCACCAGAAGGGCCGGGGAAAAATTATCCATTTCCGACATACATTGCGCACGCAACCCGACCATCGTCCTGAATCTTTCCTTAAATCGTTTGGCGTGGCCATGGCGATAAATCGCAAATTGTGCTGCTGCCGCGCCATAGCCATAGCCAAAAATCGCGATCCTTTCGGGATCGATGCCGGGGTAATGGGCAAGATAGGCCAGTGCGCTTAGGGCGTCGAACGCCCAATATGTAACGCCGTGCTTGGGATTATCAAGCGTGCCTGCCGTGCAGTAGCTTTGCGATGGGTGGGCTTGTCCGGGGGATATTCGAAGAACGGCAAGGCCTGCTTTATGTAAGGGGGCAACCCATTCCTCGGGAAAGCGATCATCGCAATCTGGTATGATGATCACGGCACCTGCGGGCATGGAAGTATCATCAGGTGGATAATAAATACCCGGAATATCAAATTGCAGGCTGTTGTCGACCGGGGGGATTTCCTTTCCCGCATTGATCAAACGCTGGCGCAACCCGCTTAGCGGATAGGGCTGTGCCGGGACGGTAATCTTTTGCGAGCTTTCAGTGGGGGCAGAATGGGCCGATGATGGCAAAGTGAAAAATGCGGCGGCTAAAAAGGCAAAACAACACCGGGAAAATGATCGGCGGCGACATTGAAATACGCGGTGTTTTGCCATTACCAGCCCCTTTCGCGGAAGGTAGAAGCATACCATAAATGAATTTGTTCGCCTATAGGTTGATATCTGGTGGGGTGTTGCGAGGCAGGGGGCTTGGACATCGTTCAGGGACAAAAAAAGGGTGGCAAAACTGCCACCCTTGGGATTTTTAGCCTGATATTCCCAATCAGGATGCCATGGCATCCGGCGCGGTTTTCTGGCTTTTTTCGATCAGTTTGTTTACCGCAGTAACATAGGCGATGCAGGATGCAACGACGGTGTCGGTATCCGATGCATTGCCGACCACAGTGCGGTCGTTACCGTCAAGTTTGACGGTAACAGTGCCTTGGGCGTCTGTGCCTTCGGTCACGGCGTGAACCTGATAGAGTTTCAGTTTCCAGTCATGTGGGTAGATTGCCTTGATCGCGTTAAATGTTGCATCAATCGGGCCGTCACCGGTGGTTTTTGCGGTGCGGGTTTCGCCGTTCACGGTCAATTCCAACTCGGCGGTTTGCGGCCCCTTGGAGCCACAGGTCACCGCCAGGGAAATGAACTTGATATGTTCGTTGTCGCGCATGCCGTCATCGACCAGAGCGACGATATCGTCGTCATAGACTTCTTTCTTTTTGTCAGCCAGTTCCTTGAACCGTGCAAACGCATCTTCGATGGCATTGTCACCCAATTCGGCAAAGCCCAGTTCTTTGAGCTTCTCGCGGAAGGCATGACGCCCGGAATGCTTGCCCATTACCAGACTGGATTTGTTCAATCCGATGCTTTCCGGTTTCATGATTTCATAGGTTTCGGCATTTTTCAGGAAGCCGTCCTGATGAATACCACTTTCATGGGCAAAGGCATTGGCACCGACAATTGCCTTGTTTGGTTGTACGACAAAGCCTGAAACGGCTGATACCAGACGTGAGGCATTCATGATTTTGGTTGAATCGATGCCGGTTTCATACGGGAAGGCATCGTTACGGGTTTTCAATGCCATGACGATTTCTTCGAGTGCGGCGTTACCCGCGCGTTCGCCCAGACCATTGATCGTGCATTCGATCTGACGCGCGCCGGCATGTACGGCTGCCAGCGAGTTCGCGACGGCCATACCCAGATCATTGTGGCAGTGAACCGACAGGATTGCCTTGTCGATATTCGGCACGCGATTAAACAGCATGGACATCAGGTCGGCATATTCGGTCGGAGTGGTATATCCAACCGTATCGGGGATGTTGATGGTGGTTGCACCGGCGTCAATTGCGGCTTCAACGCAACGGCACAGGAAGTCGTGCTCGGTACGTGAGCCGTCTTCGGCTGACCATTCAACATCGTCGGTGAATTTGCGTGCCAGGGTTACGCTTTCAATCACCTTTTCCAGAACACGTTCCGGTTCCATCTGCAGCTTGTATTTCATATGCAGCGGGCTTGTGGAAATAAAGGTATGAATACGTTTGTTTTCTGCGGGTTCAAGCGCCTCGGCGGCACGTTCAATATCGCCCTTGGCCGCACGGGCCAGCGAACAGATGGTCGGGCCTTTGATCTGTTTGGCGATTTCATTGACCGCTTTGAAGTCGCCATTCGATGCGATGGCAAAGCCTGCCTCAATGACGTCGACCTTCAGTTCCGCCAAAGCATGGGCGACCCGCAGCTTTTCATCAATCGTCATTGATGCACCCGGGGATTGTTCGCCGTCACGCAGGGTGGTGTCAAAAATGATGACGCGATTGTCGTTAGCACTAGCCATTACCGTAATTCCTGATCAAGCGGGACTTTGCCCGAATTTTGAAACTTTATTTTGGAAAGAGTGCGGGCCTTGTGGCGCGACTTGTTCCCCTGAGCAGCGGTAAATGGATCGATATTCTTGTGATCCAAACCGTCTCTTGCGCTCAGGGGCGGGTAAGTCGTAGCGACCCAAGCGCAGCAGCTAGACCAAGGAGACCGGAAAGTAGGTTTGGCGCAGACAGCACAAAGGCGCCCGAAGCATTGGCTTCGGCACGATCGGCAATTGCAGGAATGTTGCAAATGTCTACGGTCATCGGTCTTCATCAAGTGGCGTGAACGTGCCAGATTGTTCTGGCGACATCCCTAATTTCGTTGGCTCGCCCGCCAAGGTCAAGTAATTTTTGTATCTTTGTCGTGCTTTTAAGGGTGGAATTTAGCGAGCACCCGCTGTGAGCCGTTCCTTGTTAAGGGGGTTGAGGGCTTTGAATATCGCCCCTTCGCAAGCGTTCCGATTGCACGTCACCCATGCCAAAGATTGAGTTGGAGGCCGCCAAATTCTCGGCTATCTGTTGGCAACTTGATACGAAATGATACGGAATGCTCCCAATGCTATTCCGTGTCATATGACGCCACCAAATAGCGGATATTCACCATGCTTAGTCTGTCTTTAATCGGGGCCTTTGTTCCGACAGCTTTCCTTGTCTCGATTACACCGGGCATGTGTATGACCCTTGCACTGACCATGGGCATGACCATTGGTTTGCGCCGGACCGCTTGGATGATGATGGGCGAGCTTGTTGGGGTTGGCATTGTTGCGGTGGCCGCGGCCCTTGGTGTGGCGACGGTGATGCTGGAATATCCTGCGGCTTTTGCTGTGTTTAAATATGTCGGGGGTGGTTATCTGGCATGGCTTGGCATTCAGATGTGGCGTTCGCGCGGTCGTATGGCGTTGGGGGCTGAAATGGATGCGTCTCGACCAGGGACGCCGTTTGCGCTGATGTCTCAGGGGTTCGTTACGGCCATTGCCAATCCCAAAGGCTGGGCTTTTATGGTGTCGCTGCTGCCGCCCTTTATTAGCATCGAACATGCAATCGCCCCGCAGCTATCAACGCTGGTTGTGATCATTCTGATGACCGAGCTGATCTGTATGACGCTTTATGCAACAGGCGGGCGGTCCCTGCGTCATTTCCTCGAAAAAAGTGGCAATGTGCGTATCCTGAACCGGATATCAGGAACGCTGATGATCGGTGTGGGGATTTGGCTGGCGCTGGGTTAGGGGCGGGGTTTTTGTGTGTCTAACACCTGTCCCATCGGGCCTATTTGTTTGTAATATCTCTTTAAATCTTCGATATCCTGCCTTATATCAAGGAATAATTATGTTAGCAGGTGGCCCATTATGCGCGAGTTGCGCTGTATCATTTTCGAAGAAAATGAACTGATCAAAGCCCTGATTGGGTATCGGCGCCGCACGGGCAAGCCGTTACCGCCCGGGCAGGTCGGAAAACTTGAAATCGATAAGACGCCTGAAATTATTGTCCGGCTTAATATCATTGCCGATCATGGGGGGCCGATTATCGTGCCAACGGCCGGGGCGGAATTGGCCGCAGCCCTGATCGCCTATTGCATTGATGTGCGCGTGCCGGTGCCGGCATCTTCAAAGAAATCCATCACGATCATTGATGGCCATGTCGCACTTAAGATCATGAAGCAATAATACCGGTTTCAAGGTTGCTCAAAACAACAAAAGCGCCGCAAATGGGCGCTTTTGTTGTTTTTATATATGCCGATCACGGGGCCTTTGAGGGCAGTGGCTTACCACTGCATCATTTTGCCCTTAAGCGCGCCCATCCGGTCTTCTTCGTTCTTGAAGTTCTGCCCTGCGACGATGCCGTCTTGGACTTTGGTCATCAACAGCCATTGCTTGACCTTCATAAAGCGGGGGGCCAGGAACTGATAGGTGTCACGCACCAATTTTACGGCCGGTGTGCCACGTTCCAGTTCCATGGTATTCCAGCGTTCAAACAATGGTTCCCACGCCCGTAAACGGCGATAAAGGTCGTCACGCTTGTTGCGGATATACTGCCGCTGAGATGTGAAATTGCGTAAAACTGACATGATTTCACCGGTATTGGCGTCAATCTCGTCAAACGAGGTTTCAAACTTTTTCATCGCATCGTCAATCAGTCGGATAGACTGAGTGACCGTTTCCAGAACACCTTTTTCATGGGCGTAGATGCGGCGAAGTTCCTGAAGCTTTTTGTCGATTTTTTTTACATCACGATACTTGTCGCGTAGCGTCTCGACATAGGAAAGCTCTTCGGCGACCTGATGAACCAGATTAACCACTTCTTCGCGGTTGTCGTGCCCGATGTTGAGCTTCTCGGCAACTTCGTCAAAGGCCTGGTTGATCTTTTTCTTGGTGCCGGGATCTTCGGCGATTTGCATTAACTGATCAGGGTCGGTGATCAGTTCCTCGTTGCCTGACATCCAGGTGACAAGCTGCATCGTCAGGCGGTTATACGCAATGGCACGATGGTCTTCGTCGACATGCCAAGATGCTTCACCAGTCAGAACTTCAAGCGGCAAGTCATCGCCAGGGCGCAGAACATTGACATAGTTCAGCGCTTTATCGACAAGTTCGATCAGTTCTCCATCCTTGGAATCAGGGTCAATCCCAAATTCCTTGCATATTGCTCCAAGGGGCAGGGATACAACCGATCCTTCTGCCATTTGCAGGACGAATAGGGCCTCATCCGAAAGATCGGACTTTTGGAAATGGCATTCCTCGAACGATTTGAAGACCTTGTGCTCAAGTTCTAGTTTTCGTTCGCGCGTCGGTTTGTTCATCTGTTTGCTCCGCCCGGACCAGCGCTGTCTCTTTGATTTATGACCTGTACCTTTCAATTGAAAGGGAGGCGCGCAATTTATTGCAACTGGGCCGGAACTGGTGGTGTCCATATTTGTCTTATAAGGTGCTTTATCCCTGATCTGTCATTGGTGCCAATCACGATCAGGGGCGCCCTTGGTATATTATTGTATCATCGTACAGGTATTTCTACCTGCCTGCTTGGCCTGATAAAGGGCTGCGTCGGCCCGGTCAACAAACTCCAGTATATTCTCGCCAAGACGATAGGACGTCAAGCCGATTGAAACGGTTAACTTGCCGAAATCCTTGCCTGTTTTTTTATTGATGATCCGCTGTCCGGAAACGTTTTCACGCAGTTTATTCGCCAGCTTTTCAGCATTTTCAACCGTCGTTTGGGGAAGGATAGCGGAAAATTCTTCGCCGCCATAGCGCGCAACAGTATCGGCCCCTTTGGTCGAATTGACCAAAACGCGGGCAACGGCCTTAAGTACCCCATCACCGGCACGATGCCCATGGCTGTCGTTAAAGTATTTGAAATGGTCGATATCGATCATCAATAGGCTTAAGGGCGCACCGGTTTCCATTGTCGCGGTGACGGCATCGCGCAATGACGCATCAAAATTCTTACGGTTGGCGATGCCGGTCAGGGTGTCTGTCAATGCATCACGGCGAACCAGTTCAAGCTCGCTGCGGACCCGGTGGACTTCGGTGTGATAATCATCAAGACAGCCATTGAAATCACTGTATCGCCCGTGTGCGTCACGCGTCACAGTCGTAAGTCCGCGTGTGACGCCGCGCGCGTCTTCAAGGGTGATGTCGTCGGAATTCAGCTGGTTAGACGCGCTGTCAAATTGTTCACAGAACCCTTCTGTGTCGCGGATCACAGAATGAACTGCTTCCTCGACACGTTCAACCGCAGCTTGCAATCCCTCGACGCCCAAATTAAGGCGTTGCTGCAGGGCATGAGTCCCCAGGAATTTGTGATAGATGCGAAAGACAGTTTCTTCGTCAAGTTCCTGGGTGTTGCGAATTAACACCTTGATAAGTTGACTAAGTTCGGGGATTTCTTCGGTCAGATGACTGTAAAATACATGATAAACCTGCGGCGTGGGCTGCAGGTTCAGCTCGGAGATCAGTGTCATGACATTATGGGCAATGTCGCGTGGATTGGCGATCTTTGTTGTAGCAGTCACAATATGCGTTCCGATCCAATCTTCAGCTTAACTTATGTTTACCTGCCGCTTTTGCCCTAATTCCAACGAAATTTACCGTGTACCGGCTTTTTGATTAGTCGTTGTGACTTTGATTTTCTTGCCTTTATTGACATCTTCAACCGAATTGCGCCTGCTTGTCACGTGAAACCGCACCCGGAATTATGGAAAAATCTTATATTTGCCATCGGGCAAAGTAAATATGGCGAAAAACAAAATGACCTCATCCGGTTGTTTTTTTGCGGTTGAAATAGTCGTTTGGTTTTTGTGATTGTTGGGTTGGTCGGCATAACCCATTGATCTCGTTAGGCGGGATCAATTGATCAAAACCACAATCAGAGAGGGTGTTATTTTCCGTTTGGTGTTGGAAGGGCTGCCGCACTGTGATTCGTCGGGAAAACACAACGGTTGTGTCTTGAATGGTAATATCCCTGGCGCCATATCGAGGTGACAGGAAGTGACCGCAAAAACATCTTTCGGCATCGGTGCAAATGAGACGTTCATTATTGCCTTTCATTGTAGGGGTTCTGATTGCATTTGGCCTGTTTGCACAGGCTGCATGTCATGCTGATGACGGGAATCGGCAGGTTCAAGTCGGGATAACGATCCAAATGGATGCCGACTGGTATGGTGCGCTGACCGATGCACAACAACCGTTCTTCCGGGTTTTGCGCGAAAAGCCCGAGTTTCAGATTGCACAGGGTATTCCATATCCGCGAATGATCGAGATGGTTAACAGTCACGAGCTTGACTGCGCTGTAGATCGTGTTCCCGCCCCTTTGGCGGGTAAGATTGCTTCTCGCGAAGGGGGTGTCTTTGAGCTGATCCTGTATGTTTGAAAAGGCGACATGCCCGAGAAACGCGACAGTATTACGATTGGATTCTGTCAAACCTGCCGCCGATAGCCGTTCCGTATCAGGGAAACGTTGATTTTTACGGTTTGCGACGGGTCGAACAGGGGCGTAAATTGCTGTTGGAAGGGCGGGTCGATGCATTGATCACCTTTGCCGGACGTTACAAGAATGAACCCGGCATGGAACCTGCGCCCTATCCTGCGCTTCGCAGGGTTGATCTTGGTCTGGTCTGTCATGATAGCCAATACGCCCGGATCGTTCTGGATCAATTTGATCGGCGTATTCAACTGGTCAAATCAGCCGGTGATGAGGAAGGATGACTCCCATCCCTATCGACCAAGAATACGGACGTTCTTTGATTCAAAATTTGATGTGCAAGAGTCGGTAAAACACGGCGTTATCATGAATTCGATAGGATCGGGATGCGATTTTGTCGCGCTAAAATTGTGAAAATGTTCACAACATGCCTTTTTTGCGCGATGGAATTTTATCGCAGGCAGCACGGCCCCTGTTTTGGGCGTTAACCCGCGAAGTCACTGTTCTGGTATTCCCGGGCATGAATAGTTCGGTACAACCATCGGTCATGGTGACAGATGGTGCCGATTACTGCGGTGATTGGCTGAATCCAAGGGAAATGCTTGTTTCCCGGGCCGATCACTTGCCATTTTTTCGGTTCGTTTTTCACAGTTTGTCGGATTTCCCAAAGCCGTAATTAAAAATTCGTTTGAAATCAACACATCCTCGGCGCGAGCAGGTTGTGAGTAAAACCGGTCGCCGATCCGGTCACAATATTCGCGAAATATCGCCTAACTACCCGCATTGAATAAGGAACTTCACGCATGAATTCGTTGCGCGACATCTGAAATTCGCGTAATTATTGAAACGATGCAGTGTATCTTTGGGTTGACTGATTGCCTTCTGGTTGATGGTTTTTGAGCTAAAACAAAGGTTCAGTGCAGGAACGTAACTTAAGCATTTCTCGTGCTTGGGAAATGCCATTACCAAAACTAAGGACGACGACTGATATGGCTACCGGAACGGTTAAGTGGTTCAACGCGACCAAGGGTTATGGCTTCATCACCCCGGACGAAGGCGGCAAGGATGCATTCGTGCATATTACTGCTGTTCAGCGCGCTGGTTTGCAGGGACTTGATGAGGGTCAGAAGGTTCAATTCGAGCTGATTGAAGGTCGTAACGGCCGCCTGTCGGCAGAAGAACTCTCCGCGATGTGATTGATTTTGGATTGCAGCTTTTGCTGACAACCGTTAACGCGCCGGTCTCCGGCGCGTTATTCGTTTAGGTGCCGGTTCTTTTTGCTGGGGTTTCCCCAACGGCGGCGGTACTTTGCTGCTATCCTGACAATTATTGCTGTTATTCTGCTACTAGCCATCAGGTTACGTTCCATGCCCCGGATTACATTGCCTGCCCCCCCTGCAAAATCGGATGATGGTGCCGCCGAGGTTTGGCGCAAATCGGTACGCAAGGCATTGCTGGGCTGGCGTGCGGCGATGGATCCGTCGGTCCATCACACTTTTTCGGTGTCGATACGCAAAGCGATTGCCGAAATACTTATCGATCGCCCCAAGGCGACCATCGGATTTTATTGGCCGATCCAGAATGAAATTGATTTGCGGCCGGTGATTGAAACGCATATCGAATGCGGTGGCCGGGCGGCCTTGCCCGTTGTACCGGGAAAAGATCAGCCGATGGTCTTTCACGATTGGTGCGCTGATACCCAAATGGTCGCCGGATTTGCCAAAATCCCCGAACCTGTTGATGCCCCGGTTGTGCCGGTGCATGTGATGATCGCACCGCTGGTCGGGTTTGACGGGCGGGGATATCGATTGGGATATGGCGGGGGATTTTTTGATCGCACGCTTGCGGTGATGCCGGTTGCGCCGCTTGTTGTTGGCGTCGGGTTCGAAGCGACCCGGGTCGATGATATTTTCCCGCATCAGTATGATATTCCGGTCGATATCATTGTGACCGAGGCCGGTATTCGCCCGATGACGGATAAGGCGGTTGGGGCGGGGGATCATAACAAAGGCGCATCGCCGCCTTGTTATCTGTCATCCTGAGCATATCGTTGTGGCAATAGGCTGCCGTCCACCTGTTCTGCGTCCTAATCCTCAAAGCGGCTTGTGGTGTCACGGTCGTGCTTATATCGTTTGGTGATTGTCGGAAATGGTGGCAGCCAAGCCTCGCGACGGATGGTCCAGAGCTCGTAGGTTGGCTTTAATTGGTCCGGGGCATCCAAAGAGCCCAGATTGACTTCAATTTCATCCGCACTGCGCGAGAAAACAGATGCGCCACAGTTGGGACAGAAAAACCGCCCGGCGTAGTCACGCGTTTCACCATCAATCGTCACTGCATCCTGCGGGAACACGGCGGATGCATGAAAAAGCGCGCCATGATACTTGCGGCAGTCAAGGCAGTGACAAAGGCCGACCCGATATGGAAGGCCAGAGGCGATAATTCGGACGTTGCCGCATAGGCAGCCGCCGGTAAAGCGGTCCATGCTGCATCTCCTTAAAATTCAAACGGTCAGAATTTTTACAATAAACCGCACTGTCATCGCAATTGTACGCTGCGGGCGGGGATGGGGGGCTTTTATTGCGGGCGATGGTGATTGTGTGTCCGCACAGGGATAAAGAACGGTTGTTCAACCGACAACGATCACTGGCGATCAATGGATCGGTTGGAATATTAACGCGAAATACAAAGGGGGAGTTGGCTGGGGAACCTGGATTCGAACCAGGACT
>NZ_JFKB01000072.1 GCF_002115745.1 Thalassospira alkalitolerans | reverse complement strand
CCTCATTCGACGCCTCCACCGCCGGCATGATCACCGTGCTGATCGGCGGCGCCTGCGCCATTTTCAACATCAAGGCCAACGCCCTGCTGACCGGCGCCTTTCTGGTGGTGGAAGTGGCGGTGCTGGCGCTGATCGCCTGGCTCGGTTTCAGCCATCCGCATCAAAGCGCAGAGATCCTCACCGCGCCGGTGATGCTGGACGCGCAAGGCAACCTGGCGCCGGTTTCGCTGCCGCTGATCGTCGCCATGGTCGGGGTCGCGCTGTTCTCCTACAACGGCTACGGCGCAGCGGTGTACATGGCG
>NZ_JFKB01000071.1 GCF_002115745.1 Thalassospira alkalitolerans | reverse complement strand
ACCGTGACGCTACCCGACGTGCTTGCGGTGAATGTCCCGGCAGATACCGCAATCGTGACGGTCAGAGAGTCACCATCGACATCAGCAAAGCTGATTGCGGATAAGTCGAAGTTACTCGCGGTATCTTCGATTACGGTTACATCGGTCGGAACGCCCGATGCGGTTGGCGCATCATTAACGGCTGTAATGTCGATATTGCCACCACCGACCTGCGGATTGACGGTCCCGTCATTGGCATGGATCGTATAGGTCGCGACATTGTCGCCATTCACGTTCGATGCACCGGTATATTTAATGTTGCTCG
>NZ_JFKB01000070.1 GCF_002115745.1 Thalassospira alkalitolerans | reverse complement strand
GCGCTCGATATCGATGCCGGTCTGACAGATTCCAGTGAGGTTCTCACTGTCACCATCTCTGGTGTGCCGGATGGCGCAAGCCTGTCTGCCGGGACCAACAATGGTGATGGGACCTGGACGCTGTCGAGCTCTGAGCTTGATGGTCTTAAGATCACGCCGGCTGATGACTTCAGCGGATCGTTTGATCTTGGCGTGACCGCTCAATCTGCGGATGGTAGCGATGTTGCGACCACCACAGGTTCCTTGACGGTTGATGTTGCCGGCGTTGCCGATGCACCGACGCTTGATGTTGCCGATGCTTCCGGCAAA
>NZ_JFKB01000007.1 GCF_002115745.1 Thalassospira alkalitolerans | reverse complement strand
CAAAACCTGTAAACACCTTTTTTAAGAAAAAGTGACAGAATTCGCGAGACGCAAAGATTTTGCGTGAAAGTACATATAAGTTTCACTTTTATGACCCGCAAGGGGGGGAGTGTAACGCCAAAACCCGGACGAACGCCTATTGCGCAGATGTTCAAGGCCGCTAAGATGCACTGATCCTGCCATCAACACGTCAGAAACCACGTTGATTGCGGCCATAAAAATTCCGGAACATCGAAATGATTCGCACAAAAACCGATAATTGCCCCCTGCCGGAACGACAATCCCCGATAAAAGTCATCGATATGCATACCGGTGGCGAGCCACTTCGGATTATCACATCAGGATATCCGACAATTCCGGGTGACGATATTCTGGCCAAGCGTCGATATGCCCGTGAGCATCTTGATCATCTGCGCAAGTTTCTAATGTTTGAACCGCGCGGCCATTACGACATGTATGGCGCGGTTCTGATCGCCCCCAGCCTGCCGGATGCCGATCTGGCGGTATTGTTCATACATAACGAAGGGTATTCGACCATGTGCGGCCATGCCATTCTGGCCCTTGGTCGCTATGCCGTTGATTACGGGATGGTCACGCCGGTTGAACCGATCACAAACGTCAATATTGAATGCCCTTGTGGATTGGTCCGGGCCGAGGTCGAAGTTACAAAAGGGAAAACCGGGGCCGTTCGATTTAAATCCGTGCCGTGCTTTATGTTTGCCGGTGATCAGGTACTAACACTGGCCAATGGCAAAACATTCAAAACCGATATCGGATATGGTGGTGCGTTCTATGCCATTCTGGATGCCGAGCAGTTTGGGCTAAAAGTTGGCGTATCGCCGGTACGGGAATTGGTCGATATAGCGCAATCGGTGTGCGAAACGGTGAATGCCAACATCAATCTGAGCCATCCTGACCATAAAGATCTGGCATTCCTGTATGGTGCGATCCTGACCGATGGCAAGGACGCATGGTCAGAGGAGCCGACACGTAATATATGTGTGTTCGCCGACAACCAGGTTGATCGTAGCCCGACCGGATCAGGTGTCAGCGCCAGACTGGCCATTCAGCATGCCAAGGGATTGATTGCCCCCGATATGACACGGCACTTTCACAGCGTGATCGGATCAGGGTTTGCCGGACGGGTTACCGGGACCACACAGTGCGGTTCCTTGCCCGCAATCATCGCCGAAATATCAGGCCAAGCTTATTACAGCGGCGAAGCGACGTTCTGGCACGAAGAAGATGACGGCATCGGACGCGGCTTCATCGTGCGTTAGGGCATCGCTTAACAATGCCCTGCTCCTAAAAAAGAAAGGGATGCGACACTTGCCTCATCCCTTTTCCATTTTCGCGTGATGCAAATATACGTTCGTCTGCGATTAGCTGGCCGTGCCATCACTCGGGCGCGCACCACGCAGGCAATCTATCAGGCTGGTTTTCGAATTATCGATGTGGGATGCAAGCAATTCGACCGCACAATCAACATCACGTGCCTTGCAGGCATCCAGAATATGGTGATGCTCGCGTTCTGCCCGATCAGTTGCCCCGGAAAGGGCCAATTGCGCCTGTGTAAAGCGGACCGTGTTATTGCCAATCATACGAACGATTTCAAGGGTCTTGGGACGGTTCGACGCACGATAAAGCCGATCATGGAATTCACGGTTAAGTTCGCCCCATTTGGAAATATCGCCAGACCGGAAAGCTTCGTCGTAGACGGCCAGAATATCTTCGATTGATTTGATGTCTTCAGGCGTCATGCGCGGCACAGCATGACGGAGCAATTCACATTCCAGCAATTTGCGGGCTTCAAACAATTCTTCGATCTCGTCCAGCGACAAATGGGCGACAATTGCCCCTTTATGCGGCTGAAAAGACACCAATCCTTCGGCATCAAGGCGCTGCAAGGCTTCGCGGACCGGAATACGCGACACATTATACTCGGCCGCAATCGCATCCTGACGCAACTGGAACCCGGCGGGGAAATCACCCGACAGAATGCGGGCGCGCAGATCCTCGGTAACCTGATCGGTAATGGTGCGGCGGGTAAAGCGCGGTGATGCGGTCATTTGTGCTCTTTATATTTGTCCAGCGCGATGACGAGCGGCTCAAGGTCCCAAAACATCACCGCCCGTTTCCACGGTCTGAAGCTATTCATACCGAGGCGTTGGTTTTCGCGCAATATAATTGCAACCCTGCCGCTACGGCATCCCAGCCTTTGAAGCAGAGAATGCCTCGGTATCGCACTTATTTCACAACAAACCCATGGGCATAGGGATCGCGATCATCAATAAAGATCGTGTTGTAACCATGCTTGCGGGCCCAGCCTTCAATGCCCGGCACCACCGCATCATAATCACCGACCTTTGTCTGTTCGACGACAGAAACGCGGAACTGTGATCCAATAATGCTTTCATGCACCAGTTCATGCGCCGGATTCCACTGCCCCTTGCCAACCAGCTGAGCCAAACGGGCAGATGATCCCGTTCCACAAGGTGAACGATCAATCCCTTTGTCGCCATAAAACACAGCGTTGCGATGCGTGCTTTCGGGCTGGGTTGGTTTGCCTGTCCATTGGATATGGGAAAGCCCCTTGATATCGGGGTGAAGCGGATGGACAAATTGGGCAACTTCGTTCAGACGGCGACGAAGTTCGGGACTAATACGTTGCAAATCGCCAACGGTATAATCCGCCATATCGCGGAAGTTTTCCTGTGGCTCGACAATCGCATAAAAATTACCGCCATAGGCCACATCGACTATGATTGGACCAAGATCAGGGCAATCGACTTCGATCCCGGTTTTATACAGGAAGGATGGCACATTGGTCAGCTTAACCGATTCCACATAATCGCCGACCTGTTTGTACTCGGCAATCACAAGCCCTGCCGGGGTTTCCAAGCGTAAAACGCCCGGTGTTTTCGGTTTTACCAAACCTTCCTCTATCGCCATGGTCACCGTACCGATGGTGCCATGGCCGCACATCGGCAAACAGCCCGACGTTTCAATAAACAGGATGGCAACATCGCAATCATCGCGGGTTGGCTCATACAGGATCGATCCCGACATAATGTCGTGGCCGCGCGGCTCAAACATCAGCCCCGTGCGGATCCAGTCATATTCAGCCAGAAAATGCGCCCGCTTTTCAAGCATGTTAGCGCCTTCAAGCTTTGGCCCGCCCCCTGCAACAACCCGCACCGGATTGCCACAAGTATGTCCATCAATACAAAAAAAGCTGTGTTTTGCCATTTGGGGCGACCTTGTCCTTAGAAACGATCAATACGATACGGGGTCATGTTAAGTGGCGCACTGTCACCATTAGCAAGATCGGCAATCAGGCGCCCTGTAGTCGCCCCCATGGTCAGGCCAAGGTGACCATGGCCAAACGAGAAGAAGACATTGTCATGCTTTGGGCTTGCAGAAATGACCGGCTTTGAATCGGGCATTGACGGGCGGAAGCCCATCCATTCGATACCGCCTTCGGAATTCAGCTTGGGCAGGACTTCGCGACCCTTGGCAAACAAAGCCTTGGCGCGATCATAATTCGGAGCAGCAACCAGCCCGCCAAGTTCAACCGCCCCCCCAACGCGAATACCCATTTCCATCGGGGTCAGGATGATGCTGTCATCGGCACTAATCACCGAACGTGATAATTTGGCATCACGATAGGGAACAGTGGTGTTATAGCCCCGCTCCGTATCAAGCGGCACACCATTGCCCAGACGCTTGGCAAGCGTTTTTGACCATGCGCCACAGGCAACGACTAGCGTATCAAATATAATCTGATCCCCGCTTGCGGTCATGACGGCACGCGGTTTGCCATCGCGATAAACGAAATCGGTAACATCAGCAGTCTGGAACTTGCCGCCGCGATCCAGAAAATGTTTGTACAGACCGGTGACGATCTTGAACGGATCAAGCACACGCCCCCAGTCTTCCTCGATCACACCACAGGGGAAGATCGGCGCAAGACCGGGTTCGAGGTCTTTGATCTCGTCCTTGGTCACATCACGAATTTTAATCCCGTTGCGACGCCGCAAGTCGATGCTGTAATCAGCCGCGCGGCGACTTTTTTCGCTGCGATAAACCGCAAGAGCGCCTTCTTTTATAAAGACAGCATCGCCAAGACCGGCTTCGGCAATGACCGGTTCATAATCTTCCCAAACACGATTAAGAATGGCCGCAATTTCGACCGTGATTTGTTCGACGCGTGGTTTGCGACTTGCCGCAAGAAACCGCAGCAACCAGGGCATCATTTTCGGCAAATATGCCCAACGGATCGAAAGCGGGCCATAGGGATCCATCAACCAGCCCGGCACATTCATCAATGTTCCCGGCATGGCAATCGGCGCACATTCACTGACTGCGATGCCCCCGGCATTACCAAAGGAAGTCCCCCGCCCCGGTTCCCCGCGATCAAGGATCGTCACCTCGAACCCTTTTTTTAAAAGTGCCAAACCGACATTGACGCCAACAATACCCGCACCGATGACAACGGCATGTCTGGCGGTCGTTTCAGAGGATGCAGGGGATGTGGAGGATGCTTTGGGTGGCTTTGACATTTCGGGGCCTCGCCTGAATTGATGTGCGTATTGTTGAAGTTTGGTTTGCTGCGGATGTCATGTCGCTGGTTTCAGATGGCAGCAAACTCCCTTGCGATGATCACAAGAGAGTTCACTGTTGCCACTAAATCACACACACATGCAATCACGCGTTGCAGGTCGGATGCAATAAATACGTTGATTCCAAACCGAAATCAGATTTTCGGGCGCGTATCGATGGCTTTTTGGATGGTTGCGCGGATGCGTTCCATTTCCTCGCCCACCAATGGCAAGCGCGGCGCGCGGACATGGGCTTTGCCAACCCCCGTCATCTCCTGAGCAAGCTTGATGTATTGTACGAGTTTGGCATGGACATCCATATGCAGAACCGGGGTGAACCAGCGATATATTTCAAGAGCTTGCTTATACTTTCCTTCGGAAAGCAGCTTCCACAGGGCAACAGATTCCTTCGGGAAGGCATCGGTAAAACCGGAAATCCAGCCAACCGCGCCCAGAACCTGTGTTTCCATGACAAGATCATCCATGCCACAGAACAGAACAAACCGATCACCGCAGGCATTGTAAATATCGGTGATACGACGCGGATCGCCCGAGCTTTCCTTGATCGCGACAAGGTTTTTAACATCGGCAAGCTGATTGAATTCTTCCGGCTTGATGTCGATGCGATAAGCACCCGGATTGTTGTAAATCATGATCGGCAGCTTGGTCTTCGCCGCAACCGACCGGAAATGTTCAATATTCTCACGCGGATCAGCGGTATAGATCATCCCTGGCAAAAGCATCAGACCATCAGCACCAAGTTCTTCGCATTTCTGCACGTAACGAATGGCCGCCGGGGTTGAATTTTCGGCCACCCCGGACAGAACTGGGATGCGCCCTTTGGTTACCTCGACAGCAAGCTTTAGGACCGCAATTTTTTCGTCCGCTTCGAGGGCAGCGTTTTCACCGACCGACCCCAGCATGACAAGGCCATCAACACCGGCCGTGATCAGGGCTTCGATTTGATGGGCGGTCATATCAAAATCAATTGAACCGTCTTCGAACATCTGGGTGGCAACGGCGGGGAATACGCCAGTCCAATTTACCTGCATGGAAAAATAACCTCCTGATTTGGCCAGACCCCCGGAAATGGGCAGACCGCTTGACCATCAACGCCCGCATGATTACGGACCAGAATGACTTGATGTATATTGTATACAAAAATTCAAATCCGATGGCAATGCGGAATTTTGCCCAAACTTAAAGGCCCCGGAAACCGGAGCCTTTTCAATTCGATAGTATCAACCTTGCTTCAAATCTTAGGATTAGGACCGGCTTGGCGCGACTGACACGCTGCTTGGCTCGCACGTAATAACATCAAGCGTTTTTCGAATGATAACAGCGTCGCAAAGCTCCTGCTCGACCATGGTGCGAGCATTACGCCCAAGTTCAAGGCGCTTTGCATCATCTTCCATCAATGTTTCAATGGCATCGGCCAAGGCAGGCGCATCACGCAACGGCACCAAAAGTCCCGTCTGATCCTGTTTTACGATTTCACGACACCCCGGCACATCGGTTGCCACTATGGCAAGACCGCAGGCCGCAGCTTCGAGCAATGATTTCGGCAACCCTTCGCGCCAGGATGGCAAAACAGCCAGATCGGATTGACGCAAAAGATCGGCAATGTCGCGACGCTTGCCCAACCACTCAACCAAACCATCCTGTTGCCAAGCAGCAAGACTTGCATCATCAGCACTGTCCGGATTTGCCGGATCGGCATCCCCAACCAACAGGATGCGATAATCCTGCCCCCTGTCTTTCAAAATGCGGGCAGCCTCAACAAGTTCGGCCAGCCCCTTGGACCATAGCATCCGGGCGACGAAAATTGCCGTTTTGCGCGGATCACTTTTCGTACCCACCGCAGATGGCGAGAATAGCGAAACATCCACCCCGGACCCCCGGATCAAAGACAAGCGGCTTTCGCGAAAGCCAAGCCCGCGCATCAGGGTAAAATCATCTTCATTCTGAACGATGACATGGATCGACTTGCACCGCGCATAAAGCCACAACAATACCGAAACCACAGAACGCACCAAGCGCGCCTTTCGCCCGTTTGAAACAAACATAAAGCCAAGTCCGGTGACCATATTGACCGACCGGCGCGCACCAACCAGTAATCCGGCAAACGCCGAAAGGACAACGCACTGAATTGCGATATTTACAATGACATCAGGATTTTCACGACGGATCAAACAGGCAAGTGCCTTGATTGTCTTAAGTGACTTAAGGGGACTAAGCCCACCACGGGCAATCGGCACATCAACAACACGGAAACCTTCGGCGCGCAGTTGTGCTGCTGCCTCATTGGCATTGCAGGCCACAACGACATCATCCCCACGGACAAGTGCGGCGCGCCCCAAACCAATACGGTGCGAAACAAAATACCAATCCTCACCACAGACAAACAATAACTTGCGCCTATGTTTTGCAGAGACAGTTTGTTGCATGTTTGCCGGTTCCATTATGAGGTTATTGGCTTTGCTAAACGCCCATCAGGCTTCCGTCAATGACGGATCGACGCGCCGGTGACGATATGATTTAATTCTGCCAACAAACTTCACCCTTAACCTGCACCAGGATCGCGCCATGACGGACATGAAGGCACTTTTGCGATTTCCCGGTGAACGACGGATTGCCATCGCCGATTGCCCAATTCCAACCTTGTTGCCCGGTACGGTTCTGGTTAGGACCGAAATATCGGTCATTAGCAACGGCACCGAACGACGGCAAACCCGACAAACGCAAAGCTCGCTGGTACAAAAGGCATGGCAACGCCCTGATCTGGTTGCCTTGACAATCAACAAATTACGGCGCGACGGATTAAGTGCGGCTGTGAATGCAGTTAACAACCGGCTTAACACCCCGATGCCAACCGGATATGCCAATTGCGGAATTATCGAAGCGATCGCATCGAATGTGACAGATTTAAAAGTCGGTCAATCGGTTGCCTGTGCCGGGTTGGGTTATGCCAATCATGCCCAGTATAATATTATCCCGCGCAATTTGGTTTGTGCCGTACCCGGAACGGTTACGGCACAAAATGCTGCCTTTACGACATTATACGCCATTGCCCTGCATGCAATTCGGCAATCAGAGATTGCAATCGGTCACCAAGTTGGTGTTGTTGGATGCGGGATCATTGGGCAACTTGTGACCCAGACGGCAATGACGGCGGGTGCCATTGTCACAACAATTGATCCATCTATGGCACGCCGCACCCTGTCAAAGACTGTCGGAGCCATCGAAACATTTAGCGAAATCAATCTCGTTACCCCGGACAAGTTTGATGTGATCTTTCTGTGCACGGATGATAACGGCACAAAAAAACTGATCGAGGCGGCGACACGTCTTTGCCGGGATCGCGGGATAATCGTTTGTGTTGGCGACGTTGCGGCCAATGCAGCACGCGAAACGCTTTATCGCAAGGAACTAACAATCCGCCAGGTACGGTCCTATGGCCCCGGCCGATATGATCCGAATTACGAAGAACTTGGCCATGATTATCCCATCGGGCATGTCCGTTGGACCATCAATCGCAATATGCAGACGGCCCTTGCCCTGATGGCCTGCGGCAAGCTTGACCCTGCACCACTTATTACCCATGAAATTGAGCTTGAGGATGCGGCAGATTTCCTTTCAAAACCGTCTTCACTCGATAACGTTGCAACCCTTATTCAATACAAGCGATCACCACCCCAAAAACCTAAAAATGACGCATATCCGGCAACAACACCGACCAGCGGCACCATCCGGATCGGATTGATCGGTGCGGGTCATTATCTTGGTGGAACATTGCTGCCCCGCCTGACGCACCATCAAGGCGTTGCCATTCGCATGGTTACATCACAACGCGGCCTGTCGGCATTGGCAATCACCCGCAAGATTTCTGGTGCAACTGCCGTTTCCAATGCGGATGAAATCTTTGCCGATGACACCATCAATACCGTTATCATTGCAACCCGCCATGACAGCCACACCGATATTGCCGCCAAGGCATTGAAAGCTGGCAAGCATGTCTGGCTGGAAAAACCGCTTTGTGTAAACCACGAACAGATCAACACCCTGAAAGAAGTCGCAGCCCAAAACGGGCCACAGGTCTTTATGATCGGGCACAATCGCCGTTACGCACCAATGGCAACGATCCTGAAAACCCATTTGCCAAACAGCCCAGTACAATACCGATATCAGGTTAGAACCAGCGACCTGCCCAAAGACCATTGGCTGCATCAACCTTCACAAGGCGGCCGCACAATCGGAGAAATCAGTCATTTCATCGATCTGATCTGCTTTCTTGAAGGCACGACACCAATCGAATTACGGTGCGAATGGATTGATCGAAAGGCGGGTGACAGCATCTGGCATTTTGTCTTTGCTGATGGATCACGTGGCGAGGTTTCCTATCTGCAAAAGGCAGGGAAAAACACACCGAAAGAAGTTCTGGAAATATCCGCCCCCGGCTTTGATGCCAAACTTACCGATTGGCGCAAACTTGATATCCACGGAAAATCACCCCTGCACAAGCGCAACTGGCTTGGCCCGAACAAGGGCCAAAACGATGCCATCACATGCTTTATCCGCGCCATCCGCGATGGAGCACACGATACAAGGATGCCCGGCTTGCACGCGGAAATCAGTCTTATGGACATGATCCTAACCGCAGCAGAAAACAGTTGATCGATCCGGCTACCACCCTATGGAGCGGCGTAAAGCACAAGCAGAGGCAAGGTAATCACACTGATCAGCGTTGTGATCAGGATTGTTGTCGATGACCGATCAATACAAACGTTATAGCTGCCCGCAATGATCGCAACATTGGCACCAGCCGGAAGGGCCGCAATCAATGTCACAATCGTTAGCCAAAGCGGCTCAAGATCAAAAACAAAATGCCCAACGGCAAACACAACAAGCGGCTGGATAAACATCTTTGAAACCGTGCACAGCAAACTGGCACTGATATTACCGCGAACCGACTGGCCATAAAGCCCTGCACCGACAAGAAGCAAGGCAATCGTCGGCCCAGCCGTCCGGAAACGTTCCAGCGTGCCATCAACCATTTCAGGCAACCGCAATTTGACGAGCGAGGCAATCGTACCAAGGATAATGGCGATAATGATCGGATTACGTAAAACGCGTAAAACACTGTGACCGACACTTGGCAGCCAATGCCCGCCAGATGAGCGTGAACCTTCGACAATCATAATCGTCAGACCAAGCAGGGTCAGCGGATGGATCGACAGGATAATCAAAAGCGGCACAAGGCCTTCTTCGCCGTAAACGGCCTGGATCAGCGGAATACCCAGAAGAACAATGTTGGAAAACACACCGCCAACAGCGGTTACCGCCGCCTCGTCGGTGCGGGCCTTAAGAAAGCTTCGCGCGATAAAGAACACCAGCGCGAAATTCAACAGAACGCCGATATAGTAACTTCCCCACAGCCGAAGATCGAAATGTGCACTGATATCGGATTGCGACAGGGTCTGAAACAGCATTGCCGGAATAAAGGCATTCATGGCGATACGCGCCAGAAACGGGATACCCTCGCGGCTGATGATCCGAAAACGGGTCAAGCCATAACCACACAGGATCGTCAGGAAAACAGGCCCGACTTTTCCGACAATCAGATCAAGCATTATTCCCCTGCCCGGCTTTGTGATTTCATATGAGGTACGGGGTAATCGAACCCGTAAAAGAAAAGGCGACGCATTTCAGCGTCGCCCGATATTAACCAGCAAATTCAATGCTGACCAGCCTGTTAAATCACATAACAACCGGCAATGGATTACGATGGATCGGTTTGAACCCGTTTGACCGCATCTTTCCACCCGGCCAACAGATGATCGCGGCGCCTACTTTCAAGGTTGGATTTGAATTCGGCATCAAGGTGCCAATTCGCAGCAATATGATCAAGATCGTGATAAATACCCGCTTGCAATCCGGCAAGATAGGCCGCCCCAAGGGCTGTGGTTTCCGTCACCATCGGGCGCTGAACCGGAATTTCAAGGATATCAGACAGATATTGGCACAGCCAATCATTGGCAACCATGCCGCCATCAACCCGGACCGCCTTTGGGGAAACCCCATCTGCCGCCATGGCTTCAAACAAGTCAAAGGTCTGATAACAAACGCTTTCAAGTGCCGCACGGACGAATTCGCGTGGTCCGGTATCACGCGTCAGGCCGAAAATGGCTCCGCGTGCATCCGGGTCCCAATAAGGTGCACCAAGACCGGTAAATGCCGGGACAAGATAAACCCCGTGATTATCATCAAGTGATTTAGCCAGTCCTTCGCTTTCGGCCGCGGATTTGATAATGCCAAGCCCATCCCGCAACCATTGCACCGCCGCCCCGGCAACAAAGATCGCCCCTTCGATGGCATAGCTGGTTTTACCGTTCAGGCGGTATCCCACAGTGGTCAGCAACCGATGTTGCGATGTCACCGCCTCATCCCCGGTGTTGAGGATCACGAAACAGCCGGTGCCATAGGTGCTTTTGATATCGCCGGGTTCAAAACAACATTGCCCAAAAGCCGCTGCCTGCTGATCACCGGCCATGCCCAGAACCGGGATTTCACGCCCGAACAGCGCTGCATCAACCATCCCGAAATCAGCCGCGCAATCCTTGACCACCGGCAACATTGCCTTGGGCACCCGGAAGATGTCGCAAAGCTTATCGTCCCAAGCATTTTTGCGGATGTTGAAAAGATTGGTCCGTGCCGCATTCGTCGCATCGGTCGCATGGGATGTGCCGCCGGTCAGACGCCACAACAGAAATGAATCGACCGTGCCAAAAGCAAGGTCACCTTGCTCGGCGCGGGCGCGGGCGCCCGTCACATGATCCAAAATCCATGCAACTTTGGTTGCCGAGAAATATGGATCAATCAAAAGACCACTTCGATTATTCACATCTGCTTCAAGCGCCGGATCGTGCTTTTTCAATTCATGGCAAACCAATGCCGTGCGACGATCCTGCCAGACAATGGCGTTATAAACCGCCTTGCCAGTTTTTCGATCCCAGACCACCGTGGTTTCGCGCTGATTGGTGATGCCGATGGCGGCAACATTGGCAATATCGACATGGGACAACGCTTCGCGGCACACCGCGACCACAGTATTCCACAAATCTTCAGGGTCATGTTCGACCCAGCCGCTATTGGGAAAATGTTGCGGGAATTCCTGTTGCGCGACCGCCACCGAGCGTCCATTGGCATCAAAAACAATGGCGCGCGAACTTGTGGTGCCTTGGTCGATCGCCAGAATATAGCGCGTATCGGTCATTTTGGTATTCCTCCCAAGCCGACAGTTGATCTGCCGTACTGTCACAGCCCATCGCGACAAGTGATTTTCACCTCGTCGTCGGCCGGTTCAACTGATTTTGTCTTTCTATTTAGAAAACATTTGACCGAAAAAACAATTCGTTTTCGAACATTTGATCAAATTTCTTGATCCGCAGCCCATCAAGTTTGGCAGCACGAATACAAAAATGCTATCAAAGACAATCAGTTACAACACAGTATCCCGGCTCGATCATTCATCAGGAAAATTACCGCAATGATCATTGATCTGGTCTATGGCACCCGTCCCAACCTGATCAAGGCTGCCGCCCTTTATCTGGCTTGGCAGGAAAAACGAGATGTTATGCCGTTTGCATTGCGTCTGATTGATACAGGCCAACATTGGGACCCGACGCTTTCGGATGGGTTACGTATGGCCCTTGGCCTTCCTGCCCCGCATTACCGATTGGGAATCGGACAGGCAGGCATTGATCGTCCTGCCATCATTGCAAAAGCCAGCGCCGCCTATTGTACAATCCTGCGAAAGTCCCCTGCTCACGCCACCATCGTGATTGGCGATGTGAACGGATCGCTGGGCATTGCCAAGGCGGTAAAGTCCGCCCCAAACGACAAGATGCCCCTAATCCATCTTGAAGCCGGTTTACGTGGTGGTTTTGATGCAATTGCCGAGGAAACCAACCGCATCAAAATCGATGCCCTGTGCGATATACATTGGGCACCAGATACCTCATCTGTCGAAAACCTGCTTGCCGAAGGGATCACGGCCAATCATATCCACCAGGTCGGCAATATCGTTATCGATGCGATGGTGCGTTTTGGCGGTCAGAAGATCGAGGGACCATCGCTCGATAAGGGCAACGGCCCCGTGCTTTTGACACTTCATCGAGCAGAAAACATTGATGATATCGTTCGGCTTTCATCAATCATAGAAGCCATCATCACCCTTTCAAAAAACACCAAAATCATCTGGCCGCTTCATCCGCGTGCGCAAGATGCTCTTGCGCAAAGCGGTCTGTGGCGCCGCATCCGTGATACGGCAAACATCCAGATTAGCGCGCCAATGCTTTATCCGGCATTCCTGAGCGCGCTTGCTGATTGCGCCTGCGTGATTACGGATTCCGGCGGGATCATTGATGAATGCGCATGGCTTGGAAAACCGGGTTGTATCCTGCGTCCCACCACTGAACGGGCTGCAACGCTGCGCGCATCCGGATTGCGCTTGTGCGAGCCCGCCAATCTTGAACAAACCGCAATTGATTTAATCAACAACCCCGATCCGCCCGCGCCCTATCGTCCGGAATACTGGGATGGCAAGGCGGCAGACCGCATGCTGCAGACGCTTATGATGCTTGCCCGGTAAATTTTGCGCCCTAATAGCGGCACGGGATTTGCAACTGCAAGACGAAGGTTTCCGTTTTATCGGCAGTATTTTCCCATGGAGGATCGGGATGGCATTATTTGACACCCTGATGAGCATCACCAACACCGCGTCCAGCGCCAAAAGCACCTATGCATCGGCCAAGACCATTGCTTCGAATAGCCAGCCCCTGCCCGAGGACGACAAGGAAGAAAATTCCGAGATCGCCTATATCAAAGAGCATGGCTTCACGACCTATGTGAAAGAGATCGAAGACCGCAAGATCGAAGAAATGCGCCGCAAGATCCTGCAATCCATGGGACTGGACGAAAACGCGCTGTCCGAAATGAGCGCGACCGAGCGTCAGGCCCTTGAAAAAGCCATTGCCGATGCGATTGAGCAAAAGCTGAATGGCGCGACACTGGTCAATCAGCAAAATAGCGGTGACGAAACTCCGTCCGAGCACCGTGACCGCATGCAGGCCGAAATTGCGTTTAACCCGCGCATGTTTGACGTATTCACCAGTCTTCAGTCGGAACTATCAGACGGTTCGGTTCAAGCCATCACCCCCGATGACAAGAAAGAACAGGATGACGCCGCCTGATTGGCATATTCCTAGCAAGATGCACAAAGGGCGCTGCAATAACGCAAGCGCCCTTTGTTCTTAAAATCGAAAATGCCCGGAAAGCTTAATCGTCAATGCCCGCCATGCAGACATATTTGACTTCGAGGTAATCTTCGACACCGTATTTCGATCCTTCGCGACCGATCCCCGATTGCTTGTAACCACCAAACGGGGCGACCTCGGTCGCAATCACACCAGCATTGACACCGACCAAACCACTTTCAAGCCCTTCGGCCATTTTCCAGATACGGCTGATGTCGCGCGAATAGAAATAGGACGCCAAGCCGAACTCGGAATCATTGGCCATTTCAAGCGCTTCATCATCGCTATGGAAGCGGATCAGCGGTGCCATCGGACCAAAAGTTTCTTCACGGAAAACCAGCATATCGCGGTTGGCATCGGCAATCACGGTCGGCTCAAAGAAGCTGCCGCCCTTTGCATGACGTTTACCACCAGTCAGAATACGACCGCCCTTTGACAGGGCGTCTGCGATCTGGTTCTCAACCTTTTCAACAGCCTTTTCCGTGATCAGCGGGCCAAGAACAACGCCGTCCTCGGCACCATTGCCAACTTTCATTTCTGATACCTTGGCGGCATATTTTTCAGCAAACTCGTCATAAATCGCGTCATGGATGAAAAAGCGGTTAGCACAGACACAGGTCTGGCCGCTATTGCGGTATTTCGACGCAATAGCCCCATCGACGGCCGCATCAATATCGGCATCTTCGCACACGATAAACGGCGCATTGCCGCCCAGTTCAAGACTGATTTTTTTGACCGTATCGGCACATTGGCGCATCAACAAACGACCAACGGCGGTTGACCCGGTAAAGGTCAGCTTGCGAACCGTCGGGTTTTCGGTCATTTCGGCACCGATTGTCTTGGCATCGCCAGTAACAATCGACAAAAGCCCCTTGGGCAAACCGGCGCGTTCGGCCAAAACCGCCATGGCAAGGGCCGAAAACGGCGTTTCGATTGCCGGTTTGACAACCATCGCACAACCAACCGCCAATGCCGGCGCGGCCTTGCGCGTGATCATTGCAGTTGGGAAGTTCCACGGCGTAATCGCCGCACAGACACCAACCGGTTCCTTAAGCACGATCACACGTCGGCCCTGCGCGAACGTCGGGATCACATCACCATAGATACGTTTGCCTTCTTCGGCAAACCACTGCAGGAACGATGACGCATAGGCAATTTCACCACGTGCTTCCGCCAATGGTTTGCCTTGTTCGGCCGTCATCAGGCGGGCGAGGTCTTCCTGATTTTCCATCATCAGGTCATACCATTTCATCAAAACGGCGGACCGTTCCTTGGCCGTGCGTTTCTTCCACTGCTTTTGCGCTTTTTCCGCGACATCAATCGCATGCGCAACCGCATCACGGCCCAGAACCGGCACAGTGCCAAGCACTTCGCCAGTTGCCGGGTTGGTCACCTGTTCGGTCTTGCCATCAGGTGCATCAACCCATTCACCGCCGATATAGGCCTGCTGGGTGAAGAGTGACGGGTCTTTAAGAGAAACCATAGGAATGCCTCCGAAATATTGCTTTTGGGATCGACGCAAGAAAATCATGACCATGATCTAGTTCGATCCGTGATGGTTGCCACATCTTCGCAAGGAAAAAGCAGGTTTGGCAATCGCAAACACCTTGGCGACGACGCTTTGCAACAAGATTGCGTGGATGATGCGATCCATCCCGTTTTTTCGCAGAACCGGCCAAGATCATTCAATTCCATGTGCCCAACTGCCATTTCCGGGCAAAGGTTGCATTAGAAACACATCTTTTGGGCGCGTGGTTTGTGCCCAGCCGGCACAACCTATGCTGATTATTTTTTTTCGGATTCAAACGATTCTCGACAAAACCTCTGATCGAAACAGTGCGAGTTCAACACAAACGCCAAGATCATCCACAGGTCAACCGAACAAGTATCTCCATAAATACAACAACTTAAACCCTACTCACCTTATTTCATTCGCGAAAATTAAAATTCTAAATAATTTTCGCTTGCAATTATTTTTGGTGGTTCGTAACGTTTTTGAAAGAATAGAACGACAGTTGAGAACATCTGTCACAAATCAGGGCAATCAGGGAGGAATCGGTTGCTCAATTCCGAGACATACGACATTGCCATTATCGGCGGCGGCATCAATGGCGCAGGCATTGCGCGTGATGCTTCTGGCCGCGGCCTTAAGGTCTTTCTTTGCGAAAAGAATGACCTTGCGAGTGCGACATCGTCGGCCAGCACCAAGCTGATCCATGGCGGGTTGCGCTATCTTGAACATTACGAATTCCGGCTGGTCCGCGAGGCCCTGATTGAACGTGAAGTGCTTTTGAATGCTGCCCCGCACATCATCTGGCCCCTGCGTTTCGTTCTGCCCCATGTCAAAGGATTGCGTCCGGCATGGATGATCCGGCTGGGCTTGTTCCTGTATGATCATCTTGGCGGTCGTAAAAAACTGCCCGGTTCCAAAGGTATTCGCCTGAAACAGCATGTTGCCGGTGCGCCATTGATGCCCGGCATGGAAAAGGCATTCGTCTATTCCGATTGCTGGGTACAGGATGCCCGCCTTGTTGTCCTTAATGCGATGGATGCCCGTGATCGTGGTGCCGATATCCGGGTTGGCACAGAATGTATTTTTGCCAAACGCCAAGGTGACCTTTGGTCCGTGACGGTCCGCGATCATGCGGGCGAGCACGTGATCAAGGCCCGTTCACTGGTGAATGCATCCGGTCCATGGTGCGCCGAAGTTTTGGAAAATCGTGTCGAAGCCAAAAAGAAACAGGGCATTCGCATGGTTCAGGGCAGCCATATCGTGGTGCCAAAACTGTTTGACCATGATTATTGCTATATCTTCCAGAACCCGGACGGGCGCATTGTTTTTGCCATTCCCTATGAACAGGATTTTACCCTGATCGGCACCACGGACCGCGATTACAAAGGCGATCCGTCCAAGGTCGCGATCAGTGCGGATGAAACAAAATATCTGTGCGAACTGGCCAACACCTATTTCGCACATAAGATTTCACCAACCGACGTCGTTTGGGCCTATTCGGGTGTCCGACCGCTTTATGGCGATGGATCAGAAGACGCATCGCAAGTCACCCGTGATTATGTCCTTGAAATTGACAATGGTGACAAGGGTGCGCCGCTACTGAACATCTATGGCGGCAAAATCACCACCTATCGCAAACTTGCCGAAGCCGCGATGAGCAAACTTTCCCCCTGTCTCGGGGTGGATGATGATCGCTGGACCGATCAGGTGGCACTTCCGGGCGGCGATATGCCCGACGGTGATTTCGACAGCTATCTTGCTGCAACGCAAAAGAAATTTCCGTGGATTCCATCTGCACAACTCTACCGCTACGTGCGAAACTACGGCACACTGATCCATACCATCATTGGCGATGCATCCGACCTTGCGGGGCTGGGTACGCATCTTGGTGATGATATTTACGAATGCGAACTGCGCTATCTGGCGGATCAGGAATGGGCACGCACAGCCGAAGACGTTTTGTGGCGTCGATCCAAACTTGGCCTGCATCTGTCAAAAGATACCCAAACCGCCATTGCGCAATGGTTTGCAACTGCAACGAAATCGAATAACGCCGTGAAAACGGGCGAAGGAACAAATGTGAAATGACCCTTACGCTTGAAAACATAACCAAGACCATGGGGGCGGAAACCCACATCGACGACGTGTCAATATCGCTGGAGCCGGGATCGTTTAACGTCCTTTTGGGACGGACGCAGGCAGGCAAGACAACGTTGATGCGCATTATGGCGGGGCTTGAACCGCCAACCAAAGGTCGCATTCTGGTTAATGGGAATAATGTTACGGGCATGCCCGTCCAAAAGCGCAATGTCGCCATGGTCTATCAGCAATTCATCAATTATCCGTCGATGAACGTCTATGACAACATTGCATCCCCCTTGAAATTGCAGGGTGTAAACACGGCCGAAATCGAACGTCGCGTAAAATCCACCGCCGAGTTGATGCATATCGAACATCTGCTGGATCGTCTGCCACAGGAACTTTCCGGTGGTCAGCAACAACGTACCGCCATGGCACGTGCCATGGTCAAGGATTGCACCTTGTTGCTGCTTGACGAGCCACTGGTGAACCTGGATTACAAATTGCGCGAAGAATTGCGCGAAGAAATTCCGAACCTTTTGGCCAAACGCGACACCATTGTTGTCTATGCCACAACCGAACCGATGGAAGCTCTTCTTTTGGGCGGGAAATGTGCCGTCATGCACGAAGGCCGCGTAACCCAGTTCGGACCAACCACACAGGTTTATCACAACCCGGCCTATGTCGAGACCGGCCTGATTTTCTCCGATCCGCCGATCAATCTGGTCAAGGCCGAAATCCGTGACAAGGCGCTTTATCTGGCAAGCGGCCATCAGGTTCCACTTGCCGGGCATTTGTCGAACCTTGCGAACGGCAATTATACCATCGGTGTGCGCGCCAACCATCTTTCGGTCGATGCAACCGGGCCCGATTGCATTGCGATGCAGGGACAGGTCGAACTGGCCGAAATCACCGGTTCGGAAACCTTTGTCCATGTTCACTTCAACGATGTTTCGTGGGTGATCCAGGAAGAAGGCGTTCACAACCCGCGGCTTGGCGAAGCCACCACGTTCTATGTCGATCCCAAACGTCTGTTTGCCTATGACGCCAATGATCGCCTTGTGGCAGCGCCGCCTGTTGAAATTCAAAACGGCAAGGCCGCCTGAGGGAATGAATTAAAATGGCACGTATCGATCTTAAAAACCTTGCGCATTCATACTTTCCCGATCCCAAATCGGACGAAGACTATGCCCTTCGCCGGATGGAACATGTCTGGGAAGATGGCGGTGCCTATGCCCTTTTGGGGCCATCAGGCTGTGGCAAGACCACATTGCTTAATATCATTTCCGGGCTTCTGGCACCGTCCGAGGGACAAGTCCTGTTTGACGGCAAGGATGTTACCAATTTGGCGCCCGAAGAACGCAATATCGCACAGGTTTTCCAGTTCCCGGTCATCTACGACACCATGACGGTTTATGAAAACCTTGCCTTTCCCCTGCGCAACCGTGGTGTTGATCCCAAACGGGTTGACGAACGGGTTCGTGAAATCGCCGAGATGCTTGATCTTACCGGAAAGCTAAAGCAAAAAGCGCGCGGCCTTGGCGCCGATGAAAAACAAACCATCTCGCTTGGTCGTGGTCTTGTGCGCGATGATGTGTCGGCCATCCTGTTTGATGAGCCACTGACCGTGATCGACCCGCATCTGAAATGGGTATTACGCCGCAAATTAAAGGAAATTCACAACAAACTGCGCCCGACCATGGTTTATGTCACCCATGATCAGGTCGAAGCCCTGACCTTTGCCGACAAGGTCGTTGTCATGTATGGCGGCAAGGTCGTGCAATTGGGCACTCCGCAGGAACTGTTTGAAAATCCGGCCCATACCTTTGTCGGTTATTTCATCGGCAGCCCGGGCATGAACATCTTACCGTGCAATATCGATGCCGGTGCGGCCTGGATCGATGGTAAACGCATCGCCCTTTCCGATCACCACATGAATGCCATTTCCAAGGCATCAGGCCCGATTGAACTTGGCATTCGTCCCGAATTCCTGCGCATCGACACCGATAACAGCACCGAAGGCGACGACGGAATCGAGGTCAATATCATCAAGGTCGAAGACCTCGGCCAATATAAAATCGCGACCACCCGGTTCGGCAATGCCGAACTGAAGGTCAAGATTGGCGAAGATCAACAGATCCACGGCCAAAGCGGTATCCTTCGGTTTGCACCGAAATGGACCAAGCTTTACGCCGACAGTCAGCTGGTCGCATGAGGGGGATGGGGAAATGAACAAGATTACCAATAACAAGGCATGGTTCCTCGTCCTGCCGGTCTTCTTTATCGTCGCGATTAGCGCGATCATCCCGTTGATGACGGTGGTGAACTATTCGGTTCAGGATATTTTCGATCCGCAAACGCGCTTCTTTGTCGGTACGGACTGGTTCCGTCAGGTTCTTGAAGACAGTCGCCTGCATGATGCCCTGATCCGTCAGATCGTCTATACCGGCAGCGTCCTGTTTATTGAAGTTCCGCTGGGCATCGGCATCGCGCTTACCCTGCCGCGCAAGGGTTGGGGTGTGTCGGCCTGCATGGTTCTTTTGGCTCTGCCGCTGCTTATTCCATGGAACGTTGTCGGCACCATCTGGCAAATCTTTGGCCGTGCGGATATCGGGCTTGGCGGCTATACGCTGAACCTGCTCGGGATGGATTATAATTATAGCCAGAACCCAATGGATGCCTGGGTCACCGTACTTGTCATGGATATCTGGCATTGGACCAGCCTGATTGTTCTGCTGTGCTATGCGGGGCTGCGGTCGATCCCGGACGCCTATTATCAGGCGGCAAAGATTGACGGCGCATCGAACTGGGCCGTGTTCCGGTTCATCCAGTTACCAAAAATGCAATCAGTCCTCGTGATCGGTGTCCTGCTGCGCTTTATGGACAGTTTCATGATCTATACCGAACCCTTCGTCCTGACGGGCGGCGGACCGGGTACTGCCACCACATTCCTCAGCCAGTTTTTGGTGACTGTTGCAGTCGGTCAGTTCGATCTTGGTCCGGCGGCCGCATTCTCGCTGATCTATTTCCTGATCATTTTACTGGTTTGCTGGGTTTTCTATACCGTCGTGATGAACGCCGGAAAGCGGGAGGAACAATAAAATGCGGTTCCAAAAACGTCATATCGCACTTCTTGTCTATATCGTGTTCCTGTTGCTGCCGATTTATTGGCTGTTCAACATGTCGATCAAGACCAATACCGAAATCCTGGGCGCTATGACCCTGTTTCCCGACAATCCGACACTGGCAAACTATGCGACCATCCTGACCGATCCGGCATGGTATTCGGGCTATATCAACTCGATGATTTACGTCGGGATCAACGTTGTGATCTCGCTTCTGGTGGCATTGCCTGCTGCCTATGCATTTTCGCGCTATAACTTTACCGGCGACAAGCATCTGTTCTTCTGGCTTTTGACCAACCGCATGGCACCACCGGCTGTTTTCCTGCTGCCGTTTTTCCAGCTTTATTCAAGTGTCGGTCTATTTGATACCCATATCGCGGTTGCCCTTGCACATTGCCTGTTTAACGTGCCGCTTGCGGTTTGGATCCTCGAAGGCTTCATGTCGGGTATCCCCAAGGAAATCGACGAAACGGCCTATATCGACGGTTATTCCTTCCCGCGCTTCTTTACCACCATCTTCATTCCGCTGATCCGTTCAGGCATCGGTGTGACGGCCTTCTTCTGCTTCATGTTCAGCTGGGTTGAACTGTTGCTGGCCCGCACCCTGACATCGGTTAATGCCAAACCGATTGTGGCGACGATGACCCGTACTGTTTCGGCATCGGGACTTGATTGGGGTGTTCTGGCGGCAGCAGGTGTTCTGACAATCGTGCCGGGTGCGTTGGTGATCTGGTTCGTTCGCAACTACATCGCCAAAGGCTTCGCGATGGGCCGCGTGTAATCGGAAAACAGGAAGGAATAAAACAATGACTTGGATGGCCTGGACCCCGATTACCGCCGTGTTCTTCACCTGCATCTTTCTGACGCTGATCGGGATGGGAATTTGGCAGGCAATTTCACCGACAATTCCGCGCCGTGGCTTTTTGCCGCTGGAAACAACACGCGGGGATCGCCTTTTTATCAGTTTGCTTGGTGCGGCTTATATCCATCTTGGCTTTATGGTCGTTAGTGACGCCAGCATTTGGATCGCCTCAATCATCGCCCTTGTGTGGCTCTTTCTTGTGATGCGCTGGGGTTAGAAAATCAAAGAATAGCCGGGTGTCCTACTGCCCGGTCATTCCTGTTCACCATTTGCCAGACCGGGTATCGGTCTTCCCCTGTTCTGGCAAACCGGATTTTTCCGGAAACTCAAAGGAAGACAACCAGGGAGGAACGATATGATCGTCAAAGCCAAAGGCTCCTCTGCCATAATCAAAGGCAGTGCAGTTGCGGTTGCACTTGGTCTTGCCGTCTTTGCCAATCCGGCATCGGCAGACCAATACACCGACGCGGCAAAAAAATGGATCGATAGCGAATTCCAGCCGTCGAGCCTGAACAAAGATGCCCAGATGGCCGAACTTGATTGGTTCATCAAAGCAGCCGAGCCGTTCCGCGGCATGGAAATCAACGTGGTGTCGGAAACCATCACCACGCATGAATACGAAAGCAAGGTTCTGGCAAAGGCCTTCTCGGAAATCACCGGGATCAAGCTGACCCATGACCTGATCGGTGAAGGCGACGTAATCGAAAAGTTGCAGACCCAGATGCAATCTGGCCGCAACATCTATGACGCCTACATCAATGACTCTGACCTGATCGGCACGCATTCGCGTTACGATGCGGTTATTCCGCTGACCGATTTCATGGCTGGCGAAGGCAAGGCGGTTACATCGCCAACGCTTGACCTTGAAGATTTCATCGGTCTGTCCTTTACCACGGGCCCGGATGGCAAGCTTTATCAGCTTCCGGACCAACAGTTCGCGAACCTTTACTGGTTCCGTTATGACTGGTTCCAGCGCGCAGACCTGCAAAAGCAGTTCAAAGACAAGTTCGGCTATGACTTGGGCGTTCCGGTCAACTGGTCGGCCTATGAAGACATCGCCGAATTCTTTACCAATGACGTCAAAGAAATCGACGGTAAAAAAGTCTATGGTCACATGGACTATGGCAAAAAAGACCCGTCTTTGGGGTGGCGCTTCACCGACGCATGGCTTTCGATGGCTGGCGCTGGCGACAAAGGCATCCCGAACGGTCTTCCGGTTGATGAATGGGGTATCCGTGTTGAAGGCTGCGCACCGGCAGGTTCCAGTGTAACACGCGGTGGTGCGGCAAACGGCCCGGCGGCTGTTTACTCGCTGACCAAATACATCGACTGGCTCAAAGCCTATGCCCCGGCAGAAGCCGCAGGCATGACCTTTGGCGAAGCCGGTCCGGTTCCGGCACAGGGCCAAATCGCCCAACAGATCTTCTGGTACACTACCTTTACCGCCGATATGGTCAAAGAAGGTATCCCGGTTGTGAACGAAGATGGCACGCCGAAATGGCGTATGGCGCCGTCCCCGCATGGCCCGTACTGGGAAGAAGGCATGAAGCTTGGCTATCAGGATGTGGGTTCCTGGACCTTGATGAAGTCGACCCCGCCAGAACGTCGTCAGGCAGCATGGCTTTATGCGCAATTCGTAACAGCAAAAACCACGTCGCTTAAAAAGACCCTGACCGGTCTGACCCCGATCCGTCAGTCTGACCTGGATACTCAGGCCATGACCGACATCGCTCCGCAGTGGGGTGGTCTGGTCGAGTTCTATCGCAGTCCGGCACGTGTTTCCTGGTCGCCGACCGGCACCAACGTTCCCGATTACCCGAAACTGGCGCAGCTCTGGTGGCAGAACGTTGCCGAAGCTGTGACCGGCGAACGGACCCCGCAAGAAGCCATGGACAATCTTGCCAGCGCCATGGACAAAGTTATGCAACGTCTGGAACGTGCAGGTATCGGTGGCGATTGTGCACCGAAACTGAACGAAGAACGGGATGCCCAATACTGGTTCGACCAGCCGGGCGCACCGAAACCAAAACTCGCCAACGAAAAGCCGCAGGGTGAGACCGTCAAATATGACGATCTGATCGCGGCATGGCGTGCGGGCCGCGTCAAGTAACGGCCCACTGGGGGTGCCGGGGGCATTTATCGTTCCCGGCCGTCCCATCTGATTTCTGTTTTAGCAATTTTTCCAAAACACCATTTCGCACATATAAAATCGTCCCCGATAAACGGGGCTTATCCTGTGGGGCAGACGTGATTTATTCTTTTAAAACAATACGGCCTTCAAGCCCGATTGCTGTTTTTCTTGGGCTGGCAATTGCCTTTACCGGCATAGCAACCGCAACCACCGCCATTGCAGCATCGCCGCTTGACGAAGGCATGACGTCATATCGTCACGGCAATTTCGAAGATTCTGCCAAAACATTTACCCCGCTGGCCCAACAGGGCAATGCAACGGCGCAATATTTGCTGTCTTGTCAAATGATCAACGGCATTGGCGTTTCAACAGATCAACCGGGCGGCTGGACGATGATGGAGGCCGCAGCCCAAAACGGCCATCCCGATGCCAATATGGTTCTCGCCCGCCGGTTGGAAGCCACAAATGGCGCCCAAAACGATATCAAATTGCATTACACCATCGCAGCTCAGAAAAACCAGACTCAGGCCATGCTATGGCTTGCCCTTGATGCCATTGATCAAGGCGATGATACCACCGCGCGTAATTTCCTGACCAAGGCATGGGACGAAGGCGATCCGCGTGCAGCAACCTTGCTTGCCACCCGCTTTGCCGAAAATGACGCCGAACGCATTGAATATCTATCGGCAGCAGCAAAAATGGGGGAACTGCGTGCCGCGGCTTATCTGGCCGAAATATCACGGGAACAGGATGACCGCGTTGGAGCGGTCGGCTGGTGTGCGATTGCATCCGGCCTGCCCGGCCATGCTGCCAATGTCGATTGGAAAGAAATCGGTATGGCCGTCGAAAAGACCTGTGCGCAGTATGATGAAGACCTTAAACCGGCCGCACGGGCGCAGAACCGCAGCAATGTTGATCAGTTCCTGGCTGATTTCTTTGCCGGGTATAAACCTTGGAAACCTTGGCGGCCCTGCACGATACGCGAACCCTAAAAAGGTTTACCGATCAGCTAAACCGATCAGACTGGCCAAAACCGCCTCCACCGCCGTCAAATCATCCGGGGTGTTGATATTGGTAAAAGGTGCGGCTTGACCCGCCCCGACAGGAAAATCGACCCCAACCGCACCGACTGCGCGCAATGCACCGCCCACCCGGCGGTCATCGGATGCCAATTGCCCCGCAATGATTTCGGCAGCATCCCGATGCCAGACCGCCGACAGAAAATGATCCCGCCCAACATGGCTGGCAAAGGCCGCAGGTTTACCGGCATCAATTGCGGCGCCAATCAACCGACTAACCATATCATCGGGCACAATCGGGCAATCGACCGGAAATGTTGCCAGCCAGTCAACACCATCGGGCAATGCGGGCAATGCGGATAATCCACCCAAAACACCGCCCAACGGCCCCTGCCCCGGTTCGGGTTTGTCAACAACGACCAACAGGCTAAATTCCGCAAACAACGATACGTCTTCATTACTTGAAATCATCAGATGATCACATTGCCGGGATGCGGCATTGATAACATGCGCGATCAACGGTCTGCCTGCGAGCTTGCGAAACGGCTTGTTCCCGCCCATGCGCTGTCCCTTGCCCCCGGCAAGGATCAAACCGGCGACTTTGGGAATAACGGGTATATTGGGTTGCTGTGACACGGCAGGTTCCGTCTGTATGGATAAGAATTTATCAACAATTGGCCCTGTTTTCCTTCTCGCCGATATGGAGCGCGAAGACAATGACGGTTTTGCTTTTTCTGTGACCGCAACAATCATCAGACAAATACCGCCCGCCCTGTGTCCACCAGTCGCAAAACAAGACGGGCGGCCCGAAAGCCGCCCGTTTGTCTGGTTTTAATTGTCTGATGATTTCGATCAGACGCCGGCAGGCATATTTTCAGCTTTGCGTTCAACCTTGCGCGGCGCAGTGATTTCTTTCCATTTGGAAAGCGCCTTATTCACCGCAGGATAGGCATCCCGACGAATAAATTCACCGTCCCCACATTTGGCAAGGACGACGCCTTCTTCGGCGGCAATACGGCCGCGGCTGATGGTGTAGCGCGGAAGGCCGGTGACTTCATGGCCTTCAAACACGTTGTAATCAATGGCTGATTGCTGATGATCGGCCGTAATGGTTTTCGATGCTTTCGGGTCCCATACCACCAGATCGGCATCCGCACCGACAAGGATCGCGCCTTTGCGCGGATAACAATTCAGGATCTTTGCGATATTGGTCGAGGTCGCGGCGACAAATTCATTCATCGTCAAACGACCGGTATTGACCCCATAGGTCCACAAAAGCGGCATACGGTCTTCAAGACCGCCCGTACCATTCGGGATTTTGGTGAAATCACCAACCCCGAAACGCTTTTGCTTGGTGGTAAAGGCGCAATGATCCGTGGCAACAACCTGAAGGCTGCCCGATGCCAGACCATTCCACAGGCTGTCCTGATGTGATTTGTTGCGGAAAGGTGGCGACATCACACGACGGGCGGCATGATCCCAATCTGCATTGGCATATTCGCTTTCATCAAGCACCAGATGCTGGATCAGCGGTTCACCAAACACACGTTTACCATTCTGACGCGCCCGACGGATGGCTTCGTGGGCCGGTTCGCAAGACACATGCACGATATAAAGCGGCACATTGGCCATATCGGCAATCATGATGGCACGGTTACAAGCCTCGCCCTCGACATCGACAGGCCGGGAATAGGCATGGGCTTCGGGTCCGTTATTGCCCGCGTCAAGCAAACGTTGCTGAAGGGTGGCAACCACATCACCGTTTTCGGCATGCACCAATGGCATCGCGCCCAGTTCCGAACAGCGCGAGAACGATGCAAACATTTCATCATCATCGACCATCAACGCGCCCTTATAGGCCATGAAATGCTTAAAGGTGTTGATACCCTTTTCCTCGACAACAATTTTCATCTCGTCAAAGACCTGCTCGCCCCACCAGGTCACCGCCATGTGGAACGAATAATCGCAAACGGCCTTGGTCGATTTATTGTCCCACGCCTGAAGCGCTTCAAGCAGCGATTGGTTTGGTGATGGCAGACAGAAATCGACCACCATGGTCGTACCACCGGCAACCGCGGCCTTGGTGCCGCTTTCAAAATCGTCTTCGGAATATGTGCCCATAAAAGGCATTTCAAGATGGGTATGCGGATCAATCCCGCCGGGCATGACATAGCAGCCGTTGGCATCAATAACCTTGTCCCCGGTCAGGTTCTGGCCAATAGCGGCAATCTTGCCATCTTCGATCAGGATATCGGATTTATATGTCAGATCGGCGGTAACGATGGTTCCGCCACGAATAACCATGGACATGGGTGGCTCCTTGTCTTTGTCGTCTGTCTTGATGACCGGAAAGTTGCGGGACGCCCCGGCATTCCTGCCCATTCGCATTTATCGTCTTCAAAGGGATCGTTTGCCCGGCAGGTTTCTATCCCTGCCGGGCAACAGGATCGGATCGTTACATCGACGCCTTGTCGGTAACAACATGGGTCCATGCGCCTTCCGGCTTTTTGGTAATCACCGGATCAGAACCACCCGACAGCAAGCTGTCGACGGTCCGCTGATAGGCTGCTTCGTCAAGTTTGCCACTGGCATCACCCAGAAGTTTGCCAATTTCCTTCATCATGCGGATCTGATGTTTTTCGGTTTGAGCACCAGTCGCATCGTTTTCAAGAATGATGTTGGCGGCTTCTTCCGGATTGGCCTTGGCATATTCCCAGCCCTTCATGCTGGCTGAAACAAAGCGGGCCATCTTGTCGACAAAGGCCGGATCCTTGAGGTTGTCTTCAAGAACATAAAGACCGTCTTCAAGGGTCGCGACACCCTGATCTTCATATTTAAAGACCTTTATCTGATCTTCGGTAATACCGGCATCAATCACCTGCCAATATTCGTTATAGGTCATGGTCGAAATACAATCGGCCTGTTTCTGGATCAAAGGATCAACGTTAAAGCCCTGCTTAAGGACCGTAACGCCCTTGTCGCTGCCATCGGTCGGAAGACCAAGTTTCGACATCCAGCTCAGGAACGGATATTCGTTGCCAAAGAACCAAACACCAAGCGTCCGCCCCGGAAAATCTTCCGGGCTTTCAACACCGGTTTCCTTAAGGCACGTCAGCATCATGCCCGATTTGGCAAAAGGCTGTGCGATGTTAACAAGCGCCACACCCTTTTCACGTGACGCCAGAGCAGACGGCATCCAGTCAACCACAACATCGGCACCACCACCGGCAATAACCTGCGGCGGGGCAATATCCGGGCCGCCCGGATTGATCGTGACGTCAAGATCGGCTTCGTCATAGAAACCCTTGTCCTGTGCCACATAATAACCGGCGAATTGTGCTTGGGTTACCCATTTAAGCTGCAAGGTTACTTCATCTGCTGCCATCGCCGAAAACGATGTCAAACCAATGCCCAACCCTAGCGCAGTCGCAAATATTTTCTTCATTCGTCGATGTCTCCTCAAGGTTACAGTCAAGTCCTCCCGACGGATCGTCTTTTTGATGCCTTTAATGGCGACGTACCCGAAATGACGGATGCCATGATGTTGCCTTGCGCTCGGCAAAGGCCACAGCTCCGTAAAAGGCGGTCCCCGCCAGGGCCGCCAATGCAATTTCAGCCCAAACCATATCGACATTCATCCGCCCGACCTCGGTCGAGATACGGAAGCCCATGCCAACGATCGGGGTACCGAAAAATTCGGCGACGATTGCGCCAATCAGTGCAAGCGTCGAATTGATTTTAAGCGCGTTGAAAATGAACGGCATTGCAGCAGGCAGCCGCAACCGCAAAAGCGTTGACCAATACCCTGACGCGTAAGTCGCCATCAGGTCTTTTTCAAGTTTCCCCGCCGCATTCAACCCGGTCACAGTATTCACCAGCATCGGGAAAAAAGTCATGATCACAATCACGGCGGCCTTGGATTGCCAGTCAAACCCGAACCACATCACCATGATCGGCGCAACACCGATAATCGGAAGGGCCGAAACCATATTACCCAAAGGCAATAGCCCGCGTTTCAGGAACGGCACCCGATCGACCGCAATCGCAACGATAAAGGCACTGCCACAGCCTATGACATAGCCACTGATCACCGCCTTGATAAAAGTCTGATAGAAATCAGCCGCAAGTGTATCGGTCGAATTGATGAACCGCACACCGATTGCACTGGGTGCCGGTAACAAGACCTGTGGCACACCAAAACCGGCAACGATGACTTCCCAAACGAACAGCAACCAAATACCAAAGGCGATGGGCACCAGAATATTGGCTGATTGCTGTTTTGCTGTTTCCAAACTGCGATAGCGCGCAACCACGTCAATCCCGCGCCAGACAAACGCCCAAAGCGACAGGATAAACAACCAGAACCCGCTGGTCGCATGCCCGGCAAGACCATGATCATAAAGGGCTGTGACCGCCTGCCAGCAACCAAAGACCGCCACCGCCAAAATGATCGCGGCATATTGAATTTTGCCAACGCCAAGCCAGGTAAAAGCCGCCCCGACAATGACACACAGCGCCATCGCAATCGCCAACCCCGGAATATCACCGACAAAGGCAATCTGTTTGCCGGTCTCGGCATCAATTCCGGTTAAAGGAAAGATCAAAGACAACAGCGCCGCAGTCGCCGCCACCAGACAGAATTTATCAAGTTTGACCGAATGCGTCCCGGTTACCTGTTTCATGATCTGGCCCCCATCCGTACAAGAACACGACGTTCACACCAGCCAACCAGCACCACCATAATTGCGGCAACGAATGCCGCCGTCAAAAGTGCTGACCAGATTTGAATGGTTTGCCCATAATAAGACCCGGCCAAAAGCCGCGCCCCAAGTCCGGCCTGCGCCCCGGTTGGCAATTCGCCCACAATCGCACCGACCAGACTGATCGCAATCGCAACCTTCAGGCTGGCAAACAAATAAGGCATCGCCGATGGCAGGCGCAGCGACCAGAATGTTTGCCATTTCGAGGCATTATAAGTCCGCATCAGATCAAGCTGGATCACCTGCGGGGAACGTAGCCCTTTGACCATGCTGATGGTTACCGGGAAAAAGCACAGATAGGTCGAAATGATCGCCTTGGGCACCAGCCCCTTAAGACCGATTGCGCCCAGCACCACAACGACCATCGGCGCAATCGCCAGGATCGGAATGGTTTGTGATGAAATTACCCAAGGCATCAGGCTTTTTTCAAGTGTCACCACATGAACAATCCCAATCGCCAGCAAAATGCCAAGCGCCGTACCAAAGACAAAGCCCAGAAGGGTCGAGGAAAGCGTCACCCAGGTGTGATAAACCAGCGAGCGTTTGGACGTGATCTTGGTCGCAAAGATGGTCTTGTACATTTCCTGCGCCACCTGATGCGGGGCCGGAAGGATCGGGCGTTCCTGTGCCAGGGTATCCTCGATCAACTGCATCTTCGTCCATGTTTGATCGGCACGGTTATATTTATCGATCTGGGTCGGCGCATTCATCAGAACCGCACCGCCATACCAAATCACAAACAGTGCCATCAAAACCACGGTGACCGGACCAGCCTGCCCCGACATCATCCGCGACCACAGCGACGGCCCCGCAATCGCACCATTCATCGTTGCGGTGTTACTCGTCATAGCTATGCCCCGCCCGCAATCCTTCACGTACACGATGGGCCACTTCAAGGAATTCCGGTGTTTCGCGGATATCAAGACCGCGATCCTTGGGGAAATCGGTTTTGATCACGTCAATGATCCGGCCCGGGCGCGGTGACATCACAACAATCTTGGATGACAGATAAACCGCTTCGGGGATCGAATGCGTCACAAAGGCAACCGTTTTATTGGTCCGCGCCCATAGTTTCAAAAGCTGTTCATTCAAATGATCGCGGACAATTTCATCAAGGGCACCGAACGGCTCATCCATCAACAACAGATCGGCATCAAAACTTAGCGCACGTGCAATGGATGCCCGTTGCTGCATGCCGCCCGAAAGCTGCCATGGGAATTTCTTTTCAAAGCCGTTTAATTCAACAAGTTTAAGCGCCTCATGCCCACGACGAATGCGTTCTTCCTTGGAAATTTCCATGATTTCCAGCGGCAGGGTCACATTGCGTTCAATCGTGCGCCAAGGCAGCAATGCCGGGGCTTGAAACACATAACCATAGGCGCGATTTTCACGGGCTTCCTGTGCGGAAACGCCATTGATCGAAATATCACCGCCCGTGGCTTTTTCAAGATCGGCAATCACGCGTAAAAGCGTGGTTTTGCCACAGCCGGACGGACCGATAAACGAAACGAAATCACCACGTTCAATGGTTAAATCAACATCAGACAGGGCATAGACCGGCCCGTCAGCGGTTTGAAAGGTCAGTGACAGCTTTTGAATATCAACAACTGCGTCGGTAGATGCGGGCATTTTCGCCACATTATTGACGACTGCTTTTAACGTCATGGGGTATCCCCTGGTCGAATGTCTCTCTCGCTTCGCCCCGGCCGTGATGGCCTAAGACGAAACACAACAGTGGAAAGCCTCCCTCAGGGTCGTTGCCCTGAAACCTTGCCGACTTGATTATTTTCCGGTCGTTGCCGGATTGCGGGTCAAATGCCCATTTTGTCGATCAAGGCAAAACAGCGAACAGCACAAATGCACCGTTCACCGCAGAATTTCTAGTTCCCGTCGGTCAAACGGGTATAGGTTGAAGGCCGACGATCACGGAAGAATTGCCAGGAATTTCGCACGTCACGCACCATGGACATATCCATGTCATGAACAATCAATTCATCCTGATCGCGTGATGCTTCTTTTTCGATCTGGCCGCGCGGATTGACGAAATAGCTTTGGCCGTAAAATTCGCCGATATTCCACGGTTCTTCACGTCCAACCCGGTTGATCGCCCCGATATAACAGCCATTGGCAACGGCCGATGCGGGTTGTTCCAGCTTCCACAGATATTCCGAAACCCCGGCCACCGTGGCCGACGGATTGACGATATATTCCGCCCCGTTCAGTGCCAAGGCACGCCAGCCTTCGGGGAAATGACGATCATAACAAATATAAACGCCAAGCTTGCAATACTGGGTATCAAAGACCGGCCAATCCGAAGCGCCCGGCTTGAAAAAGAACTTTTCCCAAAAACCGGCAACCTGCGGGATATGCGTTTTGCGGTATTTGCCAAGATAACTGCCGTCGGCATCAATCACGGCAGCGGTATTATAATAAACGCCCGTCATATCCTGCTCGTAGATCGGAACAACGATGACCATCCTGTGCTTTTTGGCCAGTTCGCACATCAATTGTGTGGTCGGGCCGTTCGGAATTTCTTCAGCGGCCGCATACCATTTCGCATCCTGACTGGGACAGAAATAGGGCTGGGTAAAGACTTCCTGAAAACACAGAACCTGCACGCCCTTTTTACCTGCCTCTTCGATATAGGGCAGATGCGCGTCGATCATGGTCTGACGAATTTCGGCGGGCGACTGTTCGGTCGAGGCCTTAAGCCCCATTTGAATCAATCCGCCTCTCAGCATAGACATCCGAGATACCTCCTTGATCTGATATATGCCATCTGTCGACTTTTGCCGATCTTGTGGCTTTGTCAGTTTGCGCCCCCAATTCCCGTGATGGGGCGCAAACCAAAAATATTGAAACGTAACGTTTCCCATGGGCCAAAGCCCTACCCTGCCCGCATCGGGGCAGAGTTAAAAACCCTTAGTCGATTTCTTTAAGCACGTCGCGCAACGTTCCGAACAACTGATCGATATGCGATTTTTCAATGATCAGCGGCGGCGACAGGGCAATGATATCACCCGTGGTGCGGATCAGAATGCCTTTTTCAAACGCCTTAAGGAACGCATTAAAGGCGCGTTTGGTCGGGAATCCTTCGATGCTTTCAAGTTCAATCGCACCGATCAGGCCAAGGTTACGGATATCCTTGACCATCGGCAGATCGGCCAAGCTATGCACCGCATCTTCCCAATATTGGCCCAATTCCTGACCCTTGGTGTAAAGACCGTCTTCTTCATAGGTCTCAAGCGTCGCAAGACCCGCCGCACAGGCAACAGGGTTGCCGGAATAGGTATAACCGTGGAACAGCTCGATCATGTTTTCCGGGCCGGTCATGAACGCATCATGGATAGTATCGGTGGCAAACACAGCGCCCATCGGAATGGTACCGTTGGTCAGGCCCTTTGCCGTGGTAACAAGGTCAGGCTGAACACCAAAGTAATCAACGGCAAACGGCGCACCAAGGCGGCCAAAACCGGTAATAACCTCGTCAAAGATCAAAAGAATACCGTGTTTGGTGCAGATATTGCGCAGACGTTCCAAATACCCCTTTGGCGGGATCAGAACACCGGTCGAACCGGCAACCGGTTCGACAATCACAGCCGCAATGGTCGAGGGATCATGCAACGCGCAAAGACGTTCAAGATCATCGGCCAGATCGGCACCATGTTCGGGTATGCCGCGCGTCATGCCATTTTGTTCGGGCAAATGGGTATGGCGAATATGGTCAACACCCCCCAGCATCGTGCCAAAGGTCTTGCGGTTGGTTGGAATACCCCCGACGGAAATACCGCCAAAGTTCACCCCGTGATAGCCGCGTTCACGACCAATCAGGCGGGTCCGCTGGCCTTCGCCGCGTGCGCGATGATAGGCAAGTGCAATTTTAAGCGCGGTTTCAACCGATTCAGAACCTGAATTGGTATAGAAAACATGATTAAGATCGCCCGGCATAAGCTGTGCCAAGCGGCTGGCAAGCTCGAATGCCTTGGGATGGCCCATCTGGAATGCCGGGGCATAATCCAGTTCATCCATCTGGGCTTTGACGGCTTCGACGATCTTGGGGCGTTTGTGACCGGCGTTGCAGCACCAAAGACCGGCGGTACCATCCAAAATCTGGCGGTTATCGTCGGTCTGGTAATACATGCCTTCGGCACTGACAAGCATGCGTGGGGCCTGCTTGAACTGGCGGTTGGCTGTAAACGGCATCCAAAATGCCGAAAGATCGTTCGGACGGCTAACTTTTGTGGTGGCTGTCATAGAAAAAGGTCTCCCGTACCTTTCTTGTGCATCCCTGACATCGTTTTGGCAGAACAAATCGATGCCCGACTTTATTTAACGCCCCTCATTCCCGATTGCGCGACTGGTCGCACACAGGGCGGTTTGGGCGGCACCGGTTTAACGGCGCGTAAAAATCGTTAGCATGAGACGAACCCATGCACTAGAGCTTTAAGTCACTTGGGATTTGTTTCGAATTTTCGACTGCCAAATGCCATTTCTGCGACCCTGATTTTTGTTTACGGCACCAAAATTCTGTTTATCTTTCACCGGCGCCATCCAAGGTCTTGGACAATTCCGGTTTGGTTTGGCGCGTATTTTGTGCTTGCTTTTTAGTATCTAAAGTAGAGATTATTTTAACCTGACCAAACGGTCAAGATAAATGACGTAATTTCGGGGAACGTGAATGACTGCAAGAAAATCCGGGCAGAACGGGGCACATAAAGCCGCCATTCGTCAGGAAAACGAAGCGCAAATTCTCGCCGCTGCCGAGCTGGTTTTTGCCGATTACGGCTTTAAGGGTGCGACCACCGCAAGGATCGCCGAAATTGCCAAAGTGCCCAAGGCAAATGTGCATTACTATTTCAGCACAAAAGAGGCGCTTTATCGCCGCATCATGGAAGATGTCTGTGACCATTGGCTTCAGGCGGCATCAACATTTGATAACAGCACAAACCCGGCCGAAACGCTGCGTGGCTATATCGAAGCCAAAATGGATTTATCACGTGCCCGGCCACATGGTTCACGCATCTGGGCCCATGAAATCATTCGTGGTGCGAAATTTTCATCCGATTACATTTCGACCACAGTCAAATCATGGCTTGATAGTCGCGTCGTGGTGATCAATCGCTGGATCGCCGAGGGCAAGATGGACAAGGTCGAACCCTATAGTCTGATGTATATGATTTTCGCCACAACCCAGCATTACGCCGATTTTTCCCGCCAGATTGAAATCTTTAACAACAACAATCCACTAAGTGATGAACAGTTCACGGATGCCAAGGAAAACGTTGTCCGCATCATTTTAAAGGGTGTCGGTTTGGCATGATCTGCAACTGCTAATTTATGTATTCAGATCCACCACCCCACACTTCCGGATAGTTGAAAGAAGCCGTTACACGGCTAACCTGAAATCATAGGTCTTCATCAAAATCTCCGGAGCAAAAGAACAACATGGCCACAGGGCGCAGTTTGTTACAGTGCACCGCTCGATTTACAATGATTTCAGCTTGCATATTGGCTGGCACCGTAATGGCGGCAATCCCCAATCATGCCCAAGCCGCATCGAATGAATGCACCAGCATGGTGGTTGGTGGCGCATTTGGCTGGGAACCTGTTTCCTATTACGATGCCATGGAACGCCCGCAAGGCATTGCGATTGATATTCTTCGCCAATACACACAGGAACATGACATCCCCCTTCAGGTTCGCTTTGACATCCCGTGGAACCGGGCGATGCGCATGCTCGAAGCCGGTGAAATTGATGCGATGGCCGGTGCCTATTTCACCCAGGAAAGAGACGCGACTTTCATCTATTCCCTGCCCTTTGCGTCGGATGACATCATGGTGTTTCAGCACGTTGACCGTCAGTTTCCCGTCACCAGCATTGAAAACCTGATCGGACACCCTGGCGCCAGACCGCAGGGCGGCAGTTACGGCGATTTCATTGATCGTTTTGCCCTTGAACGGCTTGATATGATCTATTCACCGACCGGCAACCGAATATTCGATATCCTTTTAAATGGCAGGGTCGATTATGTATTGCTTGGTCGTTATGACGGCTTGGCAAATATTGCCAAAGACGGCATCGAAGATGTCATGCACATGGTCGAACCACCCATGATTAGGAATCAGGTTTACTACCTGTTTTCCAAAAACAGTCCCTGTGTTTCCCATATCGTTCAGATTAATGATCTGATCCGCGAGCTCGACAAAACGGGCCGATTGGACGATCTGGCCCGACTTCATCAACCCGCCTCAAAAAACAACTGAACCTATCGCAAAAAAAGACCGGCACAAAGGCCGGTCCAGTCTGGAGTATGGGATAGGTGATCGCAATCCGCCTAGGCCGATTGCGTCATCACTGTTTCATCGGCCTTGGCCAAAACGGCATGCAGCAAAACCTGTCCGCCTGCATCTGACCAGTGCTTGTGAACTTCCTCGATCTCGTTGTGGCTAATACCATCAACGCACGGGATAAAGATCATTGCAGTCGGGGTGACTTGCGCAAGATAACAGGCGTCATGCCCCGCACCCGACACGATTTCGCGTGCCGAATACCCACCAATTTCGACCCCGCTCCGCACCGCATCGACACAGGTTTTATCAAAGGGTACCGGCGCGTAAGAAAATATCTGATCAATTTCGGCCGTCAGGCCGATATCATCGGTGATCACGGCAACGCCTTTGCGAAGTGCCGCATCCATTTCGACCAGAACCGCATCGACAGGATGACGGAAATCAACCGTCAAAAACACATGCCCCGGGATCACATTGCGTGAATTTGGATGGATCTGCATCATGCCAACCGTGGCACAGGCCAGCGGCGACCGATCCAGACCAATCTTGTTAACCAGATCAATAATCCGGGCCGCCCCCAACAATGCGTCCTTGCGGGTTTTCATCGGTGTCGGACCGGCATGGGCTTCGACCCCGGTCAGATTGATTTCATACCAGCGCTGTCCCTGTGCATCGGTAACAATCCCGATATCCTTGCCTTCATCTTCAAGGATCGGACCCTGTTCAATATGGGCCTCGAAATAAGCCCCCATCGGATGGGCATCGATGGTGGGGTCATCATCGCCCAAATATCCGATGCGCTTAAGTTCCTCGCCCATGGTTTTGCCATCGACATCGGCACGTGAATGGCCGTAATCAAGATCAAAAACCTTGGCAAAGACGCCCGATGCAACCATCGCCGGGGCAAAGCGCGACCCTTCTTCATTGGTCCAGCTCACGACCTCGATCGGGGCTTCGGTTTCGTATTTGGCTTCGTTCAGCGCACGGATCACTTCAAGTCCGGATAAAACGCCATAAACACCATCATATTTGCCGCCAGTTGGCTGACTATCAAGATGGCTTCCCATCACGATCGGTGGCAAATCGGGGTTTTTGCCTTCGCGACGGGCAAAGATATTACCCATCTTGTCAATCCGGATCGAACATCCTTCGGCCTTGCACCATTTGATGAAAAGGTCGCGGCTTTCACGATCCAGATCGGTCAGCGCCAGACGGCAAACACCGTCCTTGGCCGTTTTACCAATCTTGGCCATTTCCATCAGGCTATCCCAAAGCCGGTCGCCATTGATCGACAGGTTACGAACATTTGGTTGAACAGTCATAAATCATTCCTTCTCATTGCGGGTGGCGCAGATAACAAATTATTCAGCAGCCTGTTCCATCGTGTTCAGTGGATGTTCCGGCCATGTCATATAGGGTTTGTCGGTCGGGACGGGTTCCATGGTGATGCAATCTGGAACCGGGCAGATGTGATAGCAAAGGTTACACCCAACGCATTCCTCGTCAATGACGACGAATTCGCGATGGCCGTCTTCCTTAACATTCATTGCAATCGCCTGATGCGATGTATCCTCGCACGCAATATGGCAACGACCACATTCAATACAATTATCAGGGTTGATCACCGCCTTGGTATCGTAATTCATGTTCAACTCGTTCCAGTTCGCGACCTGCGGCACCGCCGCACGCGTGAACTGTTCGACGCTGGTGTAACCCTTGTCATCCATCCATTGGCTCATGCCATCTATCAGGTCATCAACAACGCGGAAACCATAGATCATCGCCGCGGTACAAACCTGAACCGCATTCGATCCAAGCGCCATAAATTCCACCGCATCTTTCCAGGTGGTAATGCCACCGATCCCGGAAATTTGCAGATCGCGTGTTTCCGGTGTGCGGGCAATTTCGGCAACCATGTTAAGCGCAATCGGCTTAACCGCCGATCCGCAATACCCGCCATGCGTACCCTTGCCATCAACCACCGGCTCGGGAACCATGCTGTCAAGATCAACAGAAATGATCGAGTTAACAGTGTTAATCAACGAAACAGCATCCGCTCCGCCCTTTAACGCCGCCTCGGCCGACCACAAGATATTGGTGATGTTTGGCGTTAATTTGGTAAAGACCGGAATATCAACCGCGTCCTTGACCCAACGCGTGACCTGTTCAACCATTTCAGGCACCTGACCAATCGCCGATCCCATGCCACGTTCGCACATGCCATGCGGGCAACCAAGGTTAAGCTCAATCCCGTGCACACCGCTTTCGGCAATCTGCTGGGCAAGGTCCTTCCAGGCGCGTTCTTCAATCGGGGCCATCATCGACCCGATGATGACATGATCAGGATATTCCACACGGCATTCGCGGATTTCCTGAAGGTTGGTCGCCAGCGGCCGGTCGGAAATCAGTTCGATATTATTAATGCCCAGCAAACGACGGTTCTGGTCGTGATGCGCGCCATAGCGCGATGACACATTGACCACGGGGGGATCAATCCCCAGCGTTTTCCAAACAACACCACCCCATCCCGCCTCAAACGCACGAACGACGTTGTACTTTTTGTCCGTCGGCGGTGCGGATGCCAGCCAGAACGGGTTCAGTGAATCGATCCCGGCAATTTTACAGCTTAGATCAGCCATTTTCTCTCTCCCTTTCTGGCTTATGCGGATTTCAGGAATGCATCGATGGCAATCGCGGCCTGTTTGCCGTCTTCGACCGATTGCACAGTCAAATCTTCACCACTTTTAATGCAATCCCCACCGGCAAAGATGCCAGGGGCGGTTGTCTGGTATTTGTCATCGACGACGATTTTGCCGCCGGAAATCTCCATGCCGGCAAGGTCGTCGGTTTTGATTTTTTGCCCGATGGCTTTCAGGATCTGATCGGCACGGATGTCAAAGGTTTCACCGGTCCCGACAAGTTTGCCATCGCGGAGTTCGGTTTTTTCGAACTCCATGCCAATCAACTTTCCATTGGCCTTGATCGCAACCGGCTTGGCCCAATAACGCACGATAACGCCGTTGATCTTGGCCAATTCCTGTTCAAACTCGGTCGCCGACATATGTTCAGCCCCGCGACGATAGACCAATGTGACTTCGTCCGCGCCAAGGCGCTTGGCCTGAACCGCGGCATCGATTGCGGTATTGCCGCCACCAATCACGATCACATTATGACCAACCGGCATGTCCGATTTCGGTTCGGTCTGGCGCAACTGTTCGATAAAGGAAATCGCATCATCGACACCGTCAAATGCCTCGCCCGGAAGGCCAAGGTTATTGCTTGATCCAAGGCCAACACCGACAAACACGGCATCATAACCATCGCGCAATGCCCCAAGGGTAATGTCACGCCCCAATGCCTTGCCGTATTCAATGCGAATGCCGCCAATCCCCAACAGGAATTCAACCTCTCGCTGGGCGAAATCATGGGTCATTTTATAAGCCGCCAATCCGTATTCGTTCAATCCGCCCGGCTTTGCCTTGGCTTCGAACACGGTCACGTCATGGCCCAGCATTGCGGCGCGATGCGCACATGAAAGCCCCGCCGGACCGGCACCGACAACGGCAATCTGTTTGCCGGTTGCAGCCGCACGTTTGAACGGATGGGGCAATTCATCGCGCGCCATCAAATGATCGACAGCAAAGCGTTGCAAACTGCCGATTTCAACGGCGACGTCTTCGGAAACATTCCGCACACAGGCCTGTTCACACAAAACCTCGGTCGGGCAGGCACGCGCACATGTCCCACCCATGATATTGGCCGACAAAATAGTTTTTGCCGCCCCATCCGGGTTCCCGGTGCTGATTTTGCGAATAAAACTTGGGATATCAATGGATGTCGGGCATGCGGTGACGCATGGCGCGTCATAGCAATACAGACAACGATTGCTTTCGGCCATGGCCTGCAAGGTGGAATAGGCCGGATGCAGATCGGAAAAATTGCTGTCAACATCACCGGTTACGGATGCGTGAGCACCACCGGGCATTGCACCTGATTTCGAAGCTTGCTTGGCCTGCAAGTTAGTCATGTTTTGTCTCCCTGCCAAAAAGGCGTCCTCTCCTGGCGTCAGCGAGAGACAAAACAAGAATGACATCCTAAATGACCAAGTTCGCCCCGGAAAACCCCAATGGGGACCGGATGTATTTATGGCGTATGTGAACGGGCGGGCCCGGCCAACTCTGGGTCTTCTAACAATGACATTCTTGGCGTATCCGTCCGGCTTGCGGCCGAACTATTTCCCAGTATTTGATCTGTCGTGTTTTTATAAGCATCGGGTTATCCCCGGTTGATTACACGTACAGATGCCTCTCTCTGACAGATACAGCATGTCCAATCCTGATCATTTGGTCAAGATTAAAATACATACCTGTTTCCATCACCAGAAAACAGTCCGATCAGACAACGGCGATTGCGTTGGAATTTACGGTGTATCAGCCTGCCACCATGGCTGATTGCACCGATTTTCCGCCTTTGGCAGATCTCGATCCCTTACGCGCAGTGACGGTTTCAGCCACCGTAATGACCAAAATGCAGATCGACATCAGAACCACCGATATGGCCGAGGCCGCCGGAAGGTCGTTACCGGTTTCAGCAATCTTGGAATACAGCACCAACGGCAGAATATTGACCTGGGTCCCGACCAGCGCAAGCGCCGTCCCATAGGCCCCAAAGGCAACAGCCGATGTCAGACAGAATGCCGAAATAAATCCCGGGACAAGCTGGGGCAACAGGATATCAAAATGTGCGCGAAAGCCCGACGCCCCCATTGATTTGGCCGCCAAAATCTGGCTGTGGTCGAAATTGATCAGCGGCGGCAACAAGATCATGACCACACGCGGGATCAAATAATATGAATAAGCAAAACCAAGTCCAAGCGGCGAAAAAATAAACCCGCCAATCACTGCCGGATCGGCACCAAGCTTGGCAAGAAGCGTGGTTACAAACCCGGCCCGGCCGAATGTCAGGATAAAGCCATAGGCAATGACAAGCCCCGAAAATGTCAGAGGCAGGGAAATCACAAACATCATGGCGGCACGAAATCTTTCAGATTTCCGTGCCATATGCAGCGATACGAAATACCCGATCACCAGGGAAAAAAGCGGTGCGGAAATCCCGATTGCCATACTCCCCCGAAGCCCCGACCAAAAGATGGGGTCGGCGGCGACCCTGCCAAAGGCAGCGCCGCCATCCGACAAAGAGTCTCCAACAACAAAGATCAATGGCAAAATGAAGAACACCGCAAGAAATACCGTTGCCGGTAAAGCAAGCCAGAGCAGTATATGCGCGCGGCGTCCCATCATTTATTCAATCTCCTTGTCGTGTGCATCTCAGTCTGTTTCTGAACAGCGTCTTAGTTACCGAGAACAGCCTTGGACCAGCCACTATCGATTGCAGCTTTAAGTGCGGTTGCCTTGACAATGTCCATTGGCCGGATCTGAGGGGCATCAGGCATTTTCTCCGCCACATCCGCCGACAGTTTCACCCCCGGAACCGACGGACGAACAAAGCCCTCTGCAAAAGTCGCCTGACCTTCATCGGTCATGATGTAGTTCAGCCAGAGTTTCGCCGCCGACGGGTTCGGTGCATTCTTGACCATGCTGATCGCATAGGGGGCCGCAGCAGAGGCTTCTTTTGGGATGACAACGTCAATGTCGTCCCCCATGCCGTCCTTGTATTTAGCTTTCAGACCGTCATTCTCGTAACCGATCCAGATCGGAATTTCACCCTTGAGGAACTGGGCATAAGGCGTCGCACCAACTGTGCGCAGCACATTACCCGCTTTATGCAGACGACCAAGAAAATCGATGCCCGGCTCGATGTCATCCATGCTGCCACCATTGCCAAAGGCCGCGGCAAACACGACAACCTGTCCCTGACCGGTCGACCGCGGATCAAGATACACGATCGAATTATGATATTCCGGCTTCAAAATATCCGCCCAGCTTTCCGGTGTTTCCTTGACCAGTTTCTTGTTGACCAAGAAGGCCACATTAAGCTTGTGAATGGCGAACCATTTACCATCCTTTTCACGCAGCTCGTCCGGCAGCTCGTTGAAATTAACCGGCTGAAATGGTGCAACCACATCCTTTTCCACCGCATCAAGTGCCGAACCGGCAAAGTAATATGCGGTATCTGCCTGCGGACGATTGCGGGCCTTGTCCAAAGCAACGACCGTCGCGGCCGATCCAAGATCGTTATAAACCATTTCAACGCCCGGATAGCGAGACTTGAAATTCTTGAACTGCGCAGCCCAATTAGCCCAGGTTGGGCCGGTATCGAACGAAACGACCAAGCCTTCTTCTCTGGCTTTTCCGTAAAGCTCCTGTTCACCCTGATACAGTTCCGGACCGTCAAAGGCGCTGGCGGTGGCCGGAACCAGTGAAAGTGCAGCGACAACCGCTGCCTTGATCTTGAATCCCATTGCTGTCTCCTGCTGTCTGAAAGGTCTATGCTGGAAGAACCCGAACATCGTCCGGGGAGATCGTGACACCGGAAATGATGCCTCGGTAACCTGTTTCACCCGTGATCACACCATCGCCAACCACCAGGTCATAGCGCCGAACCGCCCCCAAGAAACGGTCCTGTGTCAGCGTGCCATTGAACCTGTTGATCGGACGACCGGGCTGTTTGTCTTCCTGCCGGGGCCCCTTCCCCTGCCCGTCATCATCGGTGATCGGCATAACCGCCTCGGGCCGGATCAAAAGGGTGACCGCCGCACCGATCTGCCAGGCAGAAGCAACACACTCAATGTTGCCAAATGCGGTTGCGACCAACGTCGGAGACACAACCCTGCCTGGCCAAAGATTGGCCTTGCCGACAAAAGCCGCGACAGTGGTATCAACAGGTGCATCATAAAGCTCGCGGGGTGGTGCAAGCTGCAGCAGCCGCCCTTCATGAATCATCGCGATCCTATCGGCCATCGACAGGGCTTCTTCCTGATCATGGGTAACGTGAATGGTGGCGATATTGGCCGCACGCTGAATATGGGTGATCAAATCGCGCATATCGGTACGCAAGCCAGCGTCAAGGGCCGACAACGGTTCATCAAGCAGCAGCGCCTTTGGCTTGTAAACCAGCGCACGCGCAAGCGCGACGCGCTGCTGCTGCCCGCCGGACAAAGTCCCGGGCAACCGATCCCCCGCATTGGCAAGACCAACCTCACGCAAAGCATTTCGGGCCCGTTCGATCCGTTCATCGCGACCAACCCGACGCAATTTCAACGGATAGGCAATATTTTCAAGCACCGTCATATGCGGAAACAGGGCGTAGGATTGAAATACGATGCCAAGATCCCGATGCTGGGCGGAAACCCCCCGTATGTCCTGCCCCGCAATCAGTATCCGACCAGCCTGTGGCTCCATGAACCCGGCCAAAAGTTTCAAAAGCGTGCTTTTTCCTGAACCGGACGGACCGATCACCACAAGCAGTTCGCCCTTGCCGACCTCAAGGCTGATATCCGACAAACCGCCTTTGCCAGTCGCATAACGATAGGTGACATTGTCAAAACGAATGGTCATGCGCGAACCTTTTGGCGAAGCTGTGCAAGATGCGCCCCGGCAGCACCACCAAAGGCCGCCAACAGGGCAAGAATGATGAGGATAACCGTCGCCGCACAGGCAAGGCCGGTGGCCCCGTAAAAGGCCTGCAACAACACGACGGGATAAGGACGCGACAGAAAACCGGCCACGAGGTTCGATATCTGGAATTCACCGATAGAAATCGCCGTCACCATCATCAGCCCCGACAAAAGGCTATAGCGCAGCGACGGCAAGACGATGTCACGGAACCGCTGCCAAAAACCGGCCCCCAGCGTTTCGGCGACCTTTTCCATATCGGCAATGCCAAGCCGATCCATATCGCCCAAAAGCGTCGCGACGAGATAGGGCAGCGTCAGAACTATATGGGCGCAAATCAGAAGCCAAGTCGTCCCCAACCAGGGCAAATAGTCGCTTGAGAAGACGATGATAAAACCGAAACCCAAAACCAGTTCCGGCACAGCAACCGGCAGCAGCGTAAATATTCTGGCTGCCAGCCGAACACCGCGATTTGCCGCCGAAAAAACGGCATAGGCAAAGGGAACCCCCAGCACCACATTGACGACGCAAGTTGCCGCAACCACTTCGAGGCTGGTCATGAATGCCCGTCGGAAACTCGCATCGCCAATCACCTCGCGATACCAATCCAGGGTGAACCCGGTCGGCAGCAAACTGTTGGTCCAGCTTGTTCCAAACGAACCGACCAGCAAAAGCGCGATCGGTGCGATCAGATAGAGGGTGTAAAGAAAGGTCACCAAACCCATGCAAACAGTCCTTCGGGAAAATCCGGTCTTGTTCGGCAAATAACAGACATCTGTCCGACAAGATCGGCCCGACGAACATCATGCGAGGGCCAATTTACAGAGTGTAAGAATTTACACCAATGTAAGTTTTATGACATTTAAGATAACACAATCAGGATCAAGCATCATCCCGATCCAAAACCCCAAGAAAGGCACAGGCAATACCGGCCATAACAGCAGGAACATCCTTGCAGCGCACAATATCAGGAACTTCAGGCGCACTCGGCAGGGCAAAGACCGGACGATTGTAATGCAGACCATAAGCCATCTCGGTAATGGTGCCGTACCCCCCTCCGACCGCGACCAGAACACGCGCCGAACGCGCGATCACCGAATTACGAGTCGGCCCGATTCCAGTCGCCAACGGTACGCTTACATATGAATTAGCAGTGTCAAATTCATCTCCCGGCAACAGACCCAGAACCAAGCCCCCCGCCTGATACGCCCCGCGTGATGCGGCCTCCATGACGCCTGTGCGCCCACCGGTCAGCAATGTATATCCAACATTGGCAAGTGCCGCCCCCAATGCTTCGGCATCGGAGCATTCCTGATCACTGGCGTCCTTTGCACCGATCACAGCCACCGGAACCTGACGCACCTTTTGCGTCTCAAACAACCAGCGCATTGCGTCTTCTGCCGATACAGGGCGCAAATCACCCGCACCTTTATCGACCGACACGGATGCATCATCTATCCAGCAAAGCCCCCAAGGATCAAATATCCTTCCTTCGCAACGCAGCAACATTTTTTCCGTATCAATATAAATTGGCATGTTGCAATATCCTTTTCTGATCAAAACCCAGCGCCCAGATATGTAAGTTAATTTACATTCATGTGCCAGCGAAGATTAAAAGGCCGGATCATAACATTGCCGAATACACCCGAAACCGAAACCAGCGTTAACATACGCCAGCGCGATATCCTGCATATCGTTCGCAATCAGGGCTTTGTCACACTTGATGCGCTGGCTGAAAAGTTCGACGTATCGACACAGACCGTGCGCCGCGATGTCATTGACCTAAGCAAACAGGGTCTGTTGCAGCGCTTCCACGGTGGGGCGGGCCTGCCCAACAACATGGTGCGGCTGGGTCACGAGCAAAAAAATCGCCTTTCACCCAAGGCCAAGCAACTTATCGGCGAAAAAACCGCCCAATTAATCCCCAACGGGTCGGCGGTTTTCCTTGATGTCGGCACCACGGCCGAGGCAGCGGCACGCGCCCTTGGCAATCATCGTAATCTTCGCATCGTCACCAACAGCCTGCTCTGCGCTTCTATCGTTTCGGCACAATCCCATCTTGAAATCCATGTGATTGGCGGCATCGTGCATGGCAACGACGGATCACTGGTCGGCCCGGAATCCGGTCAGTCTCTACGCCGCTTTGCGCTCGATTACACCATTATCGGCTGCTCCGGACTGGATGAATTTGGCGCACCACTTGATCATGACCGGCAAAAAGTGGCTATCAAACATGCGGCAATCCATGCGGCACGACACAGCATCCTGATTGCCGATCAGTCCAAATTCCACGCCCGCCCCTTCATGCGCATTGCCGAACCGACCGATTTCAAAAGCTTCGTGACCGATCATACTCCACCAGAACATATTGCGTCGGCCTGGCATGCGGCTGGCGCCAACATCATCGTCGTCTGACCCATTACGTGCATGACGATGACAGTTCGAACAATATGCCGAACCGGGAATTCGCCGGTATGATCGAAATCACGATCCGCCTTAAAGCGAATAACTGTCTTTGACCGCCTCCATCACGACAAAGGTCGATGTGTGCGAGACATAGGGCAATTCTGAAATCTTTTCCCCCAAGACACGACGATAATCGCCGATATCGCGGCTGCGTACCTTGATCAGATAATCAAAGGCGCCTGCAATCATGTGGCATTGCTCGATTTCGGGAATTGCGCGCGCGGCTTTGTTAAACGCATCAAGCGCCTCGGTCTTGGTATCTGTCAGGATCACCTGAACGAATGCGATATGGCTGGCACCCATTTTTTCCGGATGCAAAATGGCGCGATAACCAAGGATATGTTCGCTTTCTTCAAGCCGTCGCAACCGAAGGGCGCAGGGCGTTTTTGAAAGCCCCACACGATACGCCAGATCCGTGACCGTAATCCGGCCATTAACCGCCACTTCGCGCAGGACGGCCAGATCAATCTTGTCCAAGACTCCCATTTGGTCCCCCTAATGTAATCTTTTTCCCTAACAACCAAGAAATAATAAGTGAAATTACCCAAGGATCAAATCAACTTTAGGGAAAATTACCTGTCATAAAGTCGTATCATTGGTTGAAGGCAGCCCAACGGCGAAATAGCGGGTGATAAAACCCGCGGCCGCATGTTGCCAAGAAGACCGGACCAAGTCCGGCGATATGGGAGTGAACAAGCCGACAACGAACAACTATCGCAAAAAGGGACTTCACCATGTCAGAGACAACACCGATCCTGATCGGTTATGACGGTACAGATGCCTCAGACCGCGCCGTCCAGTTCGCCGCGAACCGCGCCAGTGCCGAAGGTTGCCCGGTTCATGTCATTCATGTTCTGGAATGGTCGCCATACAGCTTTCTGTCGACCAAAGAACTTGAAGAACGTCATCAACGCCGTACCGAAGAACTCTCTCGTGCCGAGGCCACCATTGCCCCGGCACTTCGTGTTTTTACCGACCGCAACATCCCCGTAACGTCCGAAGTCCGTTATGGCCATTCCGGTGAATTGATGTGTCAGATCGCCACAGAAAAAAAGGCGACACAGATCGTCATCGGCCGCAAGGGCGGCACGGCTCTTGGTGCGCGGCTTATGGGCAGCCTTGCCCTGACACTTGTGCAAGCCAGCCCCGTGCCCGTCACCGTGGTGCCCTGAACACCAACAGGTTTGCAGTCAAAAACATAAAATAATCAAAATCGGAGAGTTCTCATGTCTTGCCAGAAATACGTCCCGGCATGGGCCGCAGGCTTAGCCACATCCATTTTCCCATTCATGACGATGGCGCAAGAAGTAACACTTGATCAGCGCATCAATGAAACCATTGCCCCGGTTTCAAATGTCATTGCCAGTATCATTTTTTATTCTGTTCCCATCGGTGACACCAACTTCCCCCTGATCGTCGGCTGGCTGGTGCTTGCCGCTGCGATCTTCACCATCTATTTCGGCTTTGTGCAGTTCCGCAAATTCGGGCATGCCATTTCGCTAGTCAAAGGCGATTATTTCCATCCCGAAGACGCTGGCGAGGTTACCCATTTTCAGGCCCTTGCCACCGCCCTTTCGGGCACTGTCGGACTTGGTAATATTGCCGGTGTGGCCGTTGCAGTTTCCATTGGCGGGCCGGGTGCAACATTCTGGATGATCCTTGCCGGGTTAATGGGCATGGCATCGAAATTCACCGAATGTACGCTTGGCGTGAAATACCGCACCGAATTGCCCGATGGGCGCGTTTCGGGCGGACCAATGTATTACCTGTCCAAAGGCTTGGCTGAAAAAGGCAAACCGGGCCTTGGCAAAACACTGGCGATCATCTTTTCCGTCTGCTGCATCGGTGGTGCTGTTGGTGGTGGTAATATGTTCCAGGCCAATCAGGCGTTCCAACAGATGGTCAATGTCACCGGTGGCGACAGCAGCTTCTTGGTCGGCAATGGCTGGTTGTTTGGTTTGGTTATGGCCGTGATCGTTGGCTCGGTCATCATTGGCGGCATCAAATCCATCGCCAAAGTCACCGAAAAAATCGTGCCGTTCATGGCGGTTATTTATGTCACCGCCGGTCTTGTCATCATCATCAGCAATATCGGCATGGTCGGTCAGGCCTTTAGCGACATCTTTGTCGGCGCCTTTACCGGTGCCGGTGTCGCCGGCGGGGTTGTCGGTGCGCTTATTCAGGGCTTCAAACGTGCAGCCTTTTCTAACGAAGCCGGTATTGGTTCTGCTGCGATTGCACATGCGGCTGTCCGGACCAAGGAACCGATCACCGAGGGATACGTTGCCCTGCTTGAACCGTTTATCGACACGGTGGTGATCTGCACCATGACTGCCCTTGTCATCACCATCAGCGGTGAATTGAATTCCGGATTGACGGGTGTCGAATTGACATCGGCGGCCTTTGCCTCGGCCTATACCTGGTTCCCGCTTGTTCTGGCATTGGCCGTTGTACTGTTTGCCTTTTCCACCATGCTGTCATGGTCCTATTACGGGCTTAAATCATGGACCTATCTGGTTGGTGAAGGCAAAGGCAAGGAGATCGTCTTTAAACTGTTCTTCTGCCTGTGCGTTATCGTCGGAGCCAGCATGAGCCTTGGCCCTGTGATCGATTTCTCGGATTCCATGATCTTTGCCATGGCCATTCCAAACGTCATTGGTCTTTACCTGCTGATGCCCGTTGTCCGCGCAGAAATCAAGCAGTATTGGGCCAAGATCGACAGCGGTGAAATCCGCAAGGTCGATAAAGCAATCACGGCCAAAGCCCAAGCCTGATCCTCTCTCACTAAAAAGCCCCCCCCTGCTGCTAACAGGGGGGGGCTTTTGGTATTTGTGGTACTCTATTCCATGACTTCGATATGATCGTCCTTGCCCGGCACCTTGCGTTTGGGCCCATGCATCAAGAGCAAAAGCGGCACCACGCCAATCACGATCCACATCATCGCCTGAAAGTCATCCAGATAGGCAATCGCGCTGGCCTGCTTTGTCACTGCCGCGTTTAGCAACACCACACCGGTAGTTGTTTGCCAATCCCAGATATCAGGCAACCACGGTGACTGCATTGCCAATCTGAACGGCGTTAACACCGCGGCCAAGCTGGCATGCACCACCTGCGTGTTTTGGGTCAGCATGGTGGTCATCACCGAAATGCCGATGCTTGATCCGATATTGCGCATCAAACTGAACATCGCCGTGCCTTCGGTGCGGTAATGCGGATCAAGGGTTGCAAAGGTGATCGTGCTCAGCGGCACGAAAATAAAACCAAGTCCGATCCCCTGAATAATCCCGGTTCGGATGATGGTGAATTCACTGACATCCGTCGTAAAGCCCATCATCTGATATAGCGACAAAGCTGTCATAAACAGGCCAAACAGGATCAGAATTCGGGTATCGATCTTGCCGACAAGTCGCCCGACAAACATCATCGCAATCATGGTCCCCACTCCGCGTGGGGCCAATAATATGCCCGCCGTTACCACCGGGTATCCCATCAAATTTTGCAAAAACGGCGGCAGAAGGGCCAATGTCGCAAGCAACACAACACCGACGATAAAGATAAAAAGCAACCCGATGACAAAGTTGCGGTCGGTAAACAGCCCTGGCTCCAGAAACGGGTTCTTTGCCGTGAACATATGCACAATGAACATATAAAGGCATACCGCTGCCAATCCCGTTTCAATCAGGATTTCAATCGACGAAAACCAGTTCTGGCTTTCACCGCGATCCAGCATCATCTGCAATGCGCCGATTGAAAGGCTAAGCAACGCAAAACCGAACCAGTCAAAGGACAGACCATTGCGCTTATCGGTTTCCGGGACAAACGCCATGATCCCGCCAAGTGCCAAAAGCCCGACCGGCAGGTTGATATAAAACACCCAGCGCCAGTTATAATATTCCGTCAGATACCCGCCCAATGTCGGCCCCAAAATCGGCCCCAACATCACCCCCATACCCCACATCGCCATGGCTGAACCGTGCTTTTCCTTGGGGTAAGTATCTAACAAAACCGCCTGCGACAGTGGCACAAGCCCGGCCCCGAATGCGCCTTGCAGCAACCGGAACATCACCATTTCAGGCAAGGATACGGCCGCGCCGCACAGCATGGAGGCAATGGTAAAACCGGTTACCGACACCAAAAAAAGCTTCTTGCGGCCAAACCGCGCGGCCAAAAACCCGGTCGGCGGCGTCATGATCGCGGCGGCAACAATATAAGAAGTCAGCACCCAGGAAATCTGATCCTGGGTGGCCGCCATACTGCCCTGCATATGCGGCAAGGCAACATTGGCAATGGTGGTATCAAGTGCCTGCATGATGGTGGCAAGCATGATCGAAACGGTGGTCAGACCGCGTTCAAGCGGCGTGGTCGTGCTGGCCGCCGTCGCGGCTGCACTCATTGCAGCGAACCTTCGGTGCCCGCTTCGGCCTGATTGATCCCGATCCAGCCCAGCGCGACCGTGGCAAAGGCTGGAATTTCGCGTTTGTGATGGGTATCAACCTCGATCTCGGTGCTCATACCGGCGCGCAATTCCGGGCCGCCGTTTTCAATATCAACGGCAATCCGCACCGGAACACGTTGCACAACCTTGACCCAGTTTCCCGTCGCGTTCTGGGCCGGAATAACCGAAAATTCCGCACCTGTTGCCGGGGCAAGCGAATGAACCGCCCCATGCCAAACCTTGCCCGGATAGGCATCGACCGAAATCTCAGCCTCCTGCCCCGGCTTAAGATAGGTCAGGTCGACTTCCTTGAAATTGGCGTCGATCCAGATGACGTCACTTGAAACCAGACTTGCCATCGCCTGCCCGGCTTTGACATAAGCACCTTCTTCGGGCTTGTTGCTGATCACACCGCGAAACGGTGCGGTGATTTCGGTATGGGTCAGGTCAAGTTCTGCCTGCTCCAGCGCGAATTTGGCTTGTTGATATTGCGGCAAATCCTCGACCGGGGTGTCAAAACGCCCGCCCAATTTTGCCAATGTGGTTTTCATTGCTCGCTGATCCAGAACAATGCGCTGTTTCGCAGCCAAAAGGGCGTTTTGTGCCTCGTCCAATGACGCCTGCGACGTCACATTGCTTTTGCGAAGGGCCAATTGGCGATCAAACTTCTTTTTGGCGAAATCCAGATTGATCTTCGCCAGTTCAAGGCTGCCCTGAAGTTCTTCATAACTTTGTCTCAGGGCCTCGATTTCCTGCCTGGTGGCGGCAAGATCGGCATGCGCACGTTCAACCGCAATCTGAAAAGGTCGCGGATCAATGCGGAACAGAACATCGCCCTTTTCCACGCGCTGGTTTTCATGGATCAGGATCTCTTTGATCGGGCCATCGATCTGCGGGCTGATGGCGACCATATCGGCATGGATATAGGCGTTTTCAGTGCCGATAAACCGCCCGCCAGAATAATACCAGTATGCACCGCCCGCGATCACCGCAAGCGGGCCAACCAAAAGCAACACCGGACGCAGCCAGCGTTTCTTGCGTTTGGCAACATTTTGTTCGTTACCGGCGGATGCGCCAGCATTTTCCAAATTCTGTGTCATGGTCATGGGGCCTTGGGTTATTTGTCTGCCGATGCGGTTTCCGTCTGACTTTGCGCCTGTTCGGCGCGTGTCAGATTGTCGTACATCTGGCCAAGTGCGGTGACGAGTATTTCTTGGGTTTCCGGCGACAGGCCTGCCAGTGCTTCTTCACGTGTCTTTGCGGCATGCACCCAAATCCGATCAATCAGCGCGCCTGCCCGCTCCGTCAGATAAAGCAGAACAGCACGCCGATCACTTGGATCAGGACGACGTTCAACCAAACCTTGCTCTTCCAGCTTGTCGATCAGACGTGCCGTCGTTATGGGCTGAATTTCCAGCATCTCGGCAAGGGTAACCTGCCGAATGCCTTCGTTCCGCGCAAGATAGGCCAAGGCCTGCATCTGCGCCTGAGTCAGGCCAAAATCATGGGCGCGCCGCATGAAATTACGACGCATCAAACGCGTCACATCCTTCATCAGAAAACCGATATTCTGCTTGGGATCATGAAAAGACGGCACCTTTGTGCCTCCGTCAATTTTAAAGATGATTTGTATATAATAAGCAATATATACTATTTTTAATTTTGACCACAAGTTAGATATTTTCGCTCCGCCCTGCAGTCGATGAATGGCTGGTGCCCCCATCGCCTGCTTTGCTTTTGCCCCGAAATATGCGATTTTGATCGGCAATAGATGCGCGTTTGTGTTATGAACCGCGCAAAAGCTCGACTGACTTTGATATAAGTCGGATCAGGCAGAGAGTTTCCCGCATTTCCCGAAAAGAAGACCCGCAAGTGATGAGTGATCAACCGCACCGTTCCGAATTACTGATGCCCGCAGGCTCGCTCGAAAAGCTGAAAGTGGCCGTACTCTATGGTGCGGACGCCGTTTATATGGGCACGCCTGACCTGTCGCTTCGGGTTAAAAGCCAGATGTCGCTTGATGATGTTGTCGAAGGCATCGGTTTTGCGCATGAAAATGGTGTTCGCGTTTATCTGACGCTGAACCTGTTCTCGCACAACAAGGATATCGACAAACTGCCGGAATATGTCGATACGGTGCGCAAGGTCAAACCCGATGGATTGATCGTTGCTGATCCGGGCGTGTTCATGTTCGTCCGCGAACATGCGCCCGAACTTGACCTGCATGTCTCGACCCAGGCCAATGTCTGTTCCTGGCAAAGCGTCAAATTCTGGCAAAGCATCGGGGCAAAGCTTGTCGTACTGGGCCGCGAGGTTTCATACGAGGAACTGACCGAAATTCGCGCCAAATGCCAAGACATCAAGATCGAGGCCTTTGTCCATGGGTCGATGTGCATGACCTATTCGGGTCGTTGCCTGTTGTCGAACTTCATGGCCGAACGTGGTGCGAACCAGGGAGCATGTGCCAATTCGTGCCGCTGGAAATATAAAGTCCACATGAAGCTTAAGGACGGCACGGTCAAAGAACTGCACCTGACCGAAGAAAACCTCGAGATGTTTGATTTCTTCCTCGAAGAAGAAATGCGTCCGGGCGAACTGATGGAAATTCAGGAAGACGAACGTGGCTCATACATCCTGAATTCACGTGATCTTTGCATCATGCCGAAACTTGAAGACTACCTTAAAATCGGCGTCGATAGCCTTAAGGTCGAAGGTCGCGGCAAAAGCCCGTATTACGCCGGTCTGGTTGCCCGTGCCTATCGCATGGCGATTGATGACTGGTACGAAGACCCGGAAAACTGGTCAGCCGAACCTTATATGAAGGAACTGGCGACCATTCCGAACCGGGGCTATACCCTTGCCTTCCACGACGGCCGCCTGACCAATTATGCCCATGGCTATGACACCAACGTTAATGTGGCTGATTGGGAATTTGCCGGGGTCATCGAAGAAGTTCAAGATGATGCGTTTATCATGACGGTCAAAAACCGCATGTTGGTCGGTGACGTGATCGAAATCGTCCCGCCACGGTCGCGTCAGACCGTTTTCATCCGCATGTATGAATTCATCGATGCCAAAACCGGCAATATCGGCGAAGCGGTCCACGCCAACACCCAGCCGCGCATCCGTCTTCCGTTTTCCCTGTTTGAACAGGAAGACCCGGAATTCCTGCGCACCGAAATTCTGCCGATGACCATCGTGCGCAAGGAAAAAGCCCTGTCCGAAGACGAATGGCAACGCCTGAAACTCGATCAGGAAGCGCATCGGATCGAAATGGGCAAAGGCAACGAAGAACGTTACGACGTCAAACGCGAAGCGCTTCAAACCGCCCTTGATGATCGCCAAAAAGAACGCACCTTCCGCACCCCGCGTGTCGGCACCAAGGGCTGTTGTGGCCGGGGTTGCAATGGCTGCCTGATCTTCTGGCACGACGAAAGCTACGCCAAAGCCCGCGAAATCCTTGCCAAGCGCAAACAGGGCGAGATGCTTGAAAGCGACGGCAAGACGATTGCTGCGGAATAGTCGCAACAACTCTGATCCAAAATAAAACGGCAGCATTTCAAATGCTGCCGTTTTATTTTGCCCGGATTAATCCGCACAATGAATGCTTAATCGGCCACCTTCATCGCCCGGGCTTGCAGCCGGTCAATCCGGCGAAGCGCCAACCAGCCCACCGCAACAAATACCACCAACATCGCCATCCCCGCCAGCGCCAGATTATATTCAAGCAACTCGACCATACCCGCACCAAAGCTATAGCCAAACATGAAATAAATTCCGATCCATGCCAGCATAGAGACAACGCTTAACACCAAAAAACGGCCCAAACCCATGCTGCTCATACCGACCGGAAACACCCCGATCGACCGGATCGAATTCGGATAGCGGCAGAGCATGATATAAGCCACACCATAATGCTCAAACAGGCGCATCGTCTTGCCAATCATGATGCCAACAGCATCCGGCAACTTGCCAACAATTGTATCACCATACCGCCGCCCGATGAAAAACCGCACCATATCGCCAACAAATCCTCCCGCCACCATCGCGGTCAGCGACGGCACCAGCAACAGACTTTCCATCACAACAAAAATACCGACAAAGATCGGCAGAAAACTGCTCTTGCTGACGCAATAGGTAAAGATCAGCGTATAGACCAGTTGCTGATGATCATGAATCCAAAGATTGATCGTCTCGAACACTTCAAATCTCGCCTGCTTGGACAAAAGGTTTGAAGGCTTCTAGATCAGTCAGGTCATATAGGCGAGTGTGCGGCTTCACACTCCGCTCCTTTCATCCTAGAGAAAACCAACTAATCATCGGAACAAGTTATTGTGATTAAACAACGCTTAACAGCAGCCTTGAATACGAATGGCTTGAAACATACAATCTCAAAATAATTTATAATAGTAAATCACTCAAAAATCGCATCCTATTAGGGAATTCAGCGGGGTAACGTATTGTTGGAAGATGTCCTTAACAAAACTATAATCAACTCAACAAGGTCGATTAAGGAACATGAGGTACTCAGATTCTCAGCCACAATTGGTGACGCACCAAATGAAACAACTGTAGATATTGCGCGAAAGGAAGTTCTCCGCTGGACTGAGCGGCGATGCGGAGGCGAGTTACCTGTTTCAGCTTGGAACTTTGAAAGCTTCGAATACTTCACGGGAGGTAGAACAAGTGTTGGAGTCCGAATTGAAGGAGAGTCATCAGACATTTGGGGTATCAGAGCCGACGACCCTGACAAAAATATCGCAGGCAGAACATGGACGACCGAGGCAATTGTTGGTGCGAAAAATGGGGAGGTTGCGAAGCTAAGTCTTCGGTTGTTAGTCTCCACAGCAGAACCGGACCTGAACATCACAGCTCATACACCAGGTTTAGCTCAACAAATTTCCGATAAATGCGGGCTATTCATTGACCGTTGGCGAATGTCGCCTAAACCGTGGGTCATTGATTCTGAATCAAGCTTAAACAATTTAGTAGAAATGCTTTTCGATGAAAATAGAACATTTCCTGTATTTGTTTTATCCGTTCCAGATGTAACATCAGATGCCAACCGTACAATCATAAACTCTGAGGCATTAGCAAAGGCAACATTGGGGATAGGTCGAGCAGCAATACTACACTCCAACTATACATGGAAACTAACTAACATAGTCGGAAAATCTCGTTCCGTTTTTGGGGGAGCGGTCCGTGTATACATGCCTAAGTTTTCTATCAACTCCGATCCTTTCGATCATAAACTTTTCCTCGCAGAACATCTTCGAACAGAAGACGGGATAACTGATTGCTCAAAGTGGTTGCGTAATTTTGCCGCGACAGAGAGTTTGAAGAAGAAAGGCCTCGGTAACGATCCTCTCAAGTTTTCAACCTTGCGAGACGCTAGTCTGAAAACGAAACAAGAACGTTTAGCGTTGGATGGAGCGGCAGACAGCGCACAGCTATCTGCCGCAAATGAGCGTATCGCTGCTCTTGAGAAAAATATCGACGAAGAAATAGCAACGCAAGAATACTTTGCAAAAGAGCACGCCGCAGCAGAAGCACGAGCAGAAGATGCAGAGAGACTTCTTATCGCCTCAAACCAGAGAATTCAATTTCTTGTAGAAAAACTACAAGAAAAAGGGGCTGCGCAAGAGGACGAAACAGAACTGCCCTCCGATTGGTCTGAGCTTAACGATTGGGTCGACGCTAACCTAACCGGTCGTCTCGTGCTTTCACCATCTGCACGCAGGGGCATAAGATCTCCCAAGTTCAGAGATGCCTCGCAAGCAGCAAGATGCCTCCTTTGGTTAGCATCTCACTGCAGAGACAGTCATATTAACGGCGGGGATGGTAGCCTAAGAGAACATCCAATTGAAGACGGGATACGGAACGCGCATTGCGGAGGTGATCGATATGAGACTAAATGGCAAGGGCGTACTTGCACAGTCAATTGGCATGTAAAGAACGGAGGCGATACAAGAGACCCGGAGAGGTGTTTGAGGATTTATTACTTCTGGGATCCCGCAACTTCTCAAGTTGTCGTTTCGGATATGCCTGCTCACCGCAGGACTGGTGCCACCTAATTAAAATTAGCAAGGTCACTTTTGCACACTTAAGAGTTTCCTGAAACTGATGATTCACTTCACTTAATGTGCCAACTCAAACCGGATCGGCTGCGCGCCTTCCCAAAGCGTCATCTTGCCAAGCTTTTCAAGGTCATCAATATTGCTGGTCACCGTAATGAAATGGTTGCCCGCAAGCTGGCCCATTTTTGATGCAAAATGCACCCCGCCATAGGCCAGAAGGATTTCGGTTTCGCTGATCCCGCCGGGATAAAGAATGATTTGGCCCGGTGCCGGATAGCTGGTGTGGTTTTCATAATCGACACCAAACTGATAATCGCCCAGCGGCATCCAGACGCCCTCACCACTCCAACGCACATGCACCGCCTTGCTTTCAAACGGCATGCGATCCATGAACGCCTTGCAGGTTTTAGGCGCTTTTTCAATTTCCAGCACAGCATCAAAGCTGAACGGCCCGGCGGTAATTTTAATTTTGGTCATTATGCTTTCCAAATCAGTGACGCGATGCGTGTTGTGCCCCCGTCAGATATCAATTGAATTAAGGGCTACATGGGCATGCGCGCCGGGTCAATTGCCCGTCACGGGATATGCACAAATTGCAAAGCCTCATGTTAAAATCTGACACTTCACATTCCAACGCTTCAAAAAACCGGCCTTTTGCGCCATTTTTGCCCATAATTACAATTTAATCGTCGATCCTGCGGTTAGTTTCATGAAAAACGACCGAAAATTTCACTTGCATTAAAGGTGCAACAGGCGTAAATGCGGACTTGCCCAAAGTCGCACGTGCCTGTGGTGGTCCTGCTTAAAGAACCCTGTAGGACTTACTTAAAGCAACGACGGTGTAGGGCTTTTTTGGTCTCAGGTGGTTGTCCAAATCCACCGACGCTAAAGAGGCACACCATCATTGCCCACGTGCGGACGGGGAACCCCCATCCACAGCGAGGCAGACTTCGCACGTTCCGGTAGGCACCGGAGCTTTTCAGCCTGTCGGTAGTCCGCGTATAGCGCCTCCACCGCGCCTAAACGCATCAGGTACCGCAAGCTGCCATATCGTGGAATGGGAAGAACGCCCCAATGGCAACGCAGCGTATTATTGATTTCCTCGCCCAGAACCGACCAGAAGGTCCGTGCCTGGTTGTTGATCTTGACGTGGTTCAGCGCAACTACGAAACCTTTACTCATGCCCTTCCAGACAGCCGTATTTTTTACGCCGTCAAAGCCAATCCGGCACCGGAAGTCCTAAGCCTGCTTGCCAATCTTGGCAGCAACTTTGACACCGCATCTGTCGTTGAAATCGAAATGGCGATGGCCGCGGGTGCAACGCCGGATCGCATTTCCTTTGGCAACACCATTAAAAAAGAACGCGACATTGCGCGCGCCCATGAATTGGGTATCCGTCTTTTTGCGGTGGATTGCGTCGAAGAAGTTGAAAAAATTGCCCGTGTTGCCCCGGCTGCACGCGTATTTTGCCGCATTCTGACCGACGGTGAAGGCGCTGAATGGCCGTTATCGCGCAAATTTGGTTGCGCGCCGTCCATGGCACTCGAAGTTCTTGAACATGCCCATCACCTTGGCCTGCATGCCTATGGCGTGTCGTTCCATGTTGGATCGCAGCAGTGCAATCTTGATGCATGGGACAAGGCACTTGGCGAAGCCGCATCGATTTTCAACACCCTTGCGGATCGCGGCATCCAATTGTCGATGGTCAATATGGGCGGCGGTTTTCCGACCCGTTACCTGCGTGACGTTCCAAAAACCCATGCTTATGGCGCGGCAATTGTTGACTCGCTGCACACCCATTTTGGCAATCACATGCCCGAAACCATTATCGAACCGGGCCGCGGCATGGTCGGTGATGCGGGCGTGATCAAAGCCGAAGTTGTTTTGATTTCGCGCAAACATGCCGATGATCCGATCCGCTGGGTTTACCTCGACATTGGTAAATTCGGCGGTCTGGCCGAAACCATGGACGAAGCCATCCGTTACCCGATCACAACCATCCATGATGGCGGCGATGTGGCGCCTTGTGTTCTGGCGGGGCCAACCTGTGATTCTGCCGATGTGATGTACGAAAAGAAACCCTATGATCTGCCGATTGCCCTGACCATCGGTGACGAAGTTCTGATCGAAGCAACGGGTGCCTATACCACCACCTATTCCGCTGTGGCGTTCAACGGGTTCTCGCCGTTGGCGTCCTATGTGATCTAGAGATCGCATAGATGATCGTGATTGATCGCGAAAGCAGCTTTTCGCATGTCGAACGCGAAAAACTTCTGGATCGTGTGATGGGTCCGGCGCGCTTTGGCAAATCATCCGAAGCCTTGCGCCGCGGCCGCCTGCCGGCCGACGGTCTGGCGTTTGTCGCACACGACGGCAAACACATGATCGGTACGGTACGTCTGTGGAATGTCCAAGCCGGTAACAGCGGTTCTGCGCTGTTGCTGGGGCCGCTTGCGGTTGAAAAGGTCTATAACGGCTCGGGCGTTGGCGCGGGTCTGATGTATGCAGCACTCAATGCGGCCCAATCAACCGGTCACCGTTCGGTCCTGCTGGTCGGCGATCCGGATTACTACGCGCGTTTTGGCTTTCATGCCGCATCTGCCAACGGCCTTGCCATGCCCGGCTATTTTGATCGCCACCGGTTCCTTGGCATCAACCTTGGCCCCGAAGATGCCCTTTCGGGTTCCACCGGCATCCTTTCGGCAACCGGCCAATTGGCACACTGATACGACCATAATTTGATGAAAAAGCCCCGCAGCACTGGCTGCGGGGCTTTTCTGCTTAAGTGCTTTGGGTCAGCTACTTTGCCAATTTGCCGCAATGACAACCTGCACGTTATCGTAGTCACTGTTATGACTAATGCTGCCCATACTGATAGCATCAACTCCGAACACAGACATGGCATCAACCAATGCCTGAACATTACCTCCGTCAAGATAGGCGCCAGAATCAAGTTCGATCTGATCAACATGGTTCGTACCGCCCCCGGAAAACCAATCCGCCACGGTCAAGCGATCCTGTGATCCAAGCATCTGAATAACAAGATCATCATCTTGCTGGAATAACCAAACATCTTCTTCTTCCAAGCCTGTTCCGAGTGAAATTTGATCGCTGTTATCGGCATCATTAATTTGATCAATGCTGTCGCCAAGGCCAAACATGAATGTATCGGCACCACTTCCGCCCGTCAGAACGTCATTTCCAACGCCCCCGGATAGAGTGTCATTACCCGCACCGCCCGATAGATTGTCATCGTTCTCGTTACCAGCAATGACATCATTCCCATTTCCGCCAATTAACGTATCTCTGGCCTTATTGCCCTCAAGTACATCATCACCCGTTCCTCCCGTGATCGTGCGGCTATAATCAACAGCACCAAACCCACCTTGTCCATCACCAAAACGCGTCCAAATCCTGCCTTCACTGTCGCTAATCAAAGCATCAATGTTGCCATCACCGTTCGCGTCATAGAAGTCGAGAGAAAAACCTTCATCAAGCGTATTGACATCAAGATCGGGATCTATGGCCCAAGTGATGTCAGCATTGATATTAAGCTCATCAGTTTCGATCCAGCTCACAGGCTGATCCGAATAGTTATCCGAGTTCAGGAATACATCCCCAATTGTTCCACCAAGTTCCGCAAATGAACTTTCAACGAAAAGAGGGACCGCCAAATCAGAAAGAGTTGTACTCGTATAGAATTCCATCCCATCTCGGGTGTAGACAACACTGCCGTCATCCCGACGCTCTATCCCAAACACCTCTCCGGAATGATAAGAACCAAACAGGTATTGCTCTCCATCTTCATACACAGTCACAACACCATCCGGTCTAAGATAAACGGCATAGCTATAACTCAAAAACTCCTGCTCACTGACCTCGGTCGAGAACCCAATCAAGCGCCCTTTATCTGTCTCAGTCGCGACAACAGACAAACTTCCCGCCCCTTCAAGCTGCTCAAAGGCATGTGCGCCGACACTCCATCTAACAAAAGTTGCGCCCGATGCTGTTCTATCGAACATTTTGCTCAATCTGGTTTGCAGTCCTGTCCCCAAAGCATTGATCGGATCAAATCCACCATTACTATTTCCAAGATGGGTCCATAGACGTCCATCCGCATCATTTAAGATCGCATCAACAATTCCATCACCATTCAGATCGGCATAATTCGTTTCGATGCCTTCGCCATAGGACGCGATGTCAACATTGCTGGTTGTGGGTATCCATCCAACCTGGGTTACGTCATCCCCATCAGCACCAATTGAAACGTTGCCAGTGGTTCCCCCCGGCGTATGTATGACCGTTTCAGCAAACAATGCTTCAGTTGGAGGAGAAATGACCGAGCTCGTATAAAGCACTTCACCATTTTGAATATAACTGACGACACCGTTCTCATCTTTAACGATGCTCAATTCATCTGCAACACCGAGAGATCCGAACCGCCCTAACTCTTCACCATTCTCTGCTACCCCAAGCAGGCCATTACTCCAAATATGGAAAGCATAAGTTACCGCGCCTGCACCTGGCTCATTTGACAATCCAATAACCCTATGTGCGCCCTCATAAGGGGTAGTCAATATTAAACGACCATTACCAACAAAACTTTCGAAAGAATGAGCAACCGCATCCCAGCCATTCATACCCGATGTTTTGGTTAAAGGGCCACGCAAAGGTTCAATATCACCAAATGACCCTGCACTATCGCCCAACCGAACCTTAAGCCTGCCATTCTCATCGCTTAGCAATGCATCGACGTAACCGTCACCATTGAGGTCATGATACGATACCGAAACATCTGCACCAATCTCAGCATCTGGCAACACCAAACCATCGCCCGCTTCCTGAAGGGCACCAAAGTCTCCTTCCCCGTCCCCAAGCCTTGTCCAAATGCGACCATCCGATGCACTCATTAATGCATCAACATTTCCATCACCGTTAACATCCGCATATTTCGTTGTGATACCCTCATCGATCATCCCGGTGTTGATTTCTTTCTGAGTTATCCAGTCATCAACAACATTCGTTTCCCCGTTTACAGTAACGTTTACTTCACCAATTGTTCCGTTCGGATGTAAAATTCCACCTTGAACATACAACGGCATATCCAAAGGTGAGTTCAGTGCCTTTACGTAAATAACCTCGCCATTCTTGGTGAAGGCAATAGCTCCATCATCTCGCCGTTCAACTCCGAAAACGTCTCCGGGCTGATATGTCCCAGAAGGTCCATTAACTGGATAACCAACACCTGGAGTGGACTTTGTAAAAACAGTAAACCTTGATTGACTCTGATGCAGATAAATACCGTAATCTATTGTATACTCGCTCATTGCAGCCCTAGGCGAACTGGTAAAACCAACTTTCCTACTAGTTGTCGTTTCAGTTGCGACAACAGTCAAACTAACGGCACCAGAAACGGATTCAGGCGAATAAGCATGCTTCCACCCCACATAAGTAGGGGACACATTTGTTAAAACAGATGAATTACCTATGCCCAATGCCTGAAGATCTTCGAAACCACCTGCTTGATTGCCAAGTCGCGTCCATAAGTTACCACCCGATGAGCTAATCAGGGCATCTGCGTATCCATCCTGATTAATATCGTGATAACTGACACTAAGGTCTTCGGAGAACTGACCTAGAATTGATCCAAAATCATAAGATTGTCCGGCTTCAAAAGAACCTGAATCGTCCCCGTTTCCTGACCGGCTCCAAAGTACGCCTATTGCCGAATTAAATATCGCATCGACATTACCGTCACCATTTACGTCCGCATAATGCACATCAAGATCTTGCCCTAACACGTCAGATTCCGTCCCGTACCCGACATATTGAGCAACACCAAATCCGCCGCCGCCATCCCCCAACCGGGTCCAGACCCGGCCAGTGCCATCGCTGAGCAATGCGTCAAGATTTCCATCATTATTTGCGTCGGCATAATTTACTTTGAGAGCACCATCAAAGACGTTGCCAATTGCCAAAGCAACAGTGCCTTCGCGACTAACACCCTGCGTATCCGTGACACGATACGTAAAGCTGTCTTCACCAACATAGCCACCATTTACGGTAACGCTTGCAGTACCGTCAGCATTTACAATAACACTGCCATTGGTCGGACCATTGATCAGCTCAAAATTAAGCACATCACCATCAACATCCGTACCATGAAGAAGATAATCAATGGTACCGGCTTCGCCCATTGAGATGAAACCGCCCAAGACGACCGGCGCGTCATTCGTCCCGTTTACAGTGATGTTGATTGTCGATTGCGCGGTGCCACCGTTACCGTCACTAATCTCGTAAGTGAAACTGTCGATTTCAGCCTGCCCTGCCGCCAGCCCCTGAACGGCTTCTCGCGAATTATCCAGTTGATAGCTATATGAACCATCAGCATTAATAACAATCGCGCCATAAATACCCGAAACCGTTTGACCAACTTCAGAAACACCCCCCGCAACAGACACAACTTGCAGCGCATCGCCATCCACATCGCCATCATTGGCAAGAACGTTACCCGTAACCGGTGCGGTGGTCACATCCTCGGTAACGATCATAACATCAGCAACCGCAGACGGCGCATCATTACGACCTTCCACAACAACTACTGCAGATGCCCCAACCGACGCCCCCCCATCAGAAACAGCATAATCAATATCAATGGTAACACTTTCGCCTTCCGCCAGATCATTGAATTGCGCCGGATCAAAAACCAATTCGCCCGTTACTTGGTCAAGAGAATAAGCCAACTGCCTTCCATCACCGACGGTGACCGTTGCACTTTGTATACTTAAAACATCACCATCAGCATCCGATGCGTTCGACAGAAGATTAATGACAGCAGTTTGTTGATCCTCGTCAAACATCGCCTCTGTCTGCCCGATAATCACCGGCGCGTCATTGGTCCCGGTAAGGGTTACGTTCACGGTTGTCGATACGATCCCCCCATGCCCGTCATCTATGTTCAAGATAAAGCTTTCGACAATTATCTGACCTTCGGCCAAATCATCAAGCGCACCATCCGAAACAACATAGTTCCACTCAACTACGCCCGTTGCAGACGCGCTAAGCGTTGCCGTCAACGCCCCTCTTGGTCCGGATGGAGGCGTTACTGAAATTGAATGACTATCGGACAAATCCGAATCCGAAAACTCAACAGTTCCACTGGCTGCATGATTAACGGTATCTTCGCCGGCTTCACCATTTTCAAGTTCGGTAATGACAGCCCCCGGCGAGGCAACAACAATTTCCGGCCCGTCATTCTTGCCAGTAATTGTTACAGTCACTTCCTTGGAAGTTTCGCCTCCCAGATCATCAACAAGAAGCAGCGTGAAAGTCTCTGTAACACTCTCTCCTTCTGCCAGGTGATCAATGGCACCATCATTGACCGAGTATTGCCAAAGCACCAACCCCTCTCCATCATCGGTTGCTGTATCCATTACAAAAGATGTGAATGAACCAGAGGGCAAAACAGGACTGACAACAGTAATGCTATGAGACCTGGAAATATCTGCATCGCTAAAATTAATGAGCCCAGCTGTCACATGGTTCTTTTGAGACTCGCTAGGGACACCATCGGCAAGTTCATTAATTGCGCCGACGTCGCTACCGGTGCCCCATAAAGAAGACACTGTAACGTTTTCATTTTGCTGAACGCTCATACTATTTCCTCCTGAAATGCCAAAGCAACGGATCCGGTTGTGAATACACAAAGAGTTTCCCTAAAACACGGCAACCCTATGAAACTATTATTTTTAATATCACACCCTCTTCATCAGGCACACTTTAAAATTGCATAACATTCCTATCCAATCACGTAAGCCCAACAATTTCAGCAATCCTCAAACACCAAAAGCCCCACAGCGATTTGCTGCGGGGCTCTCTCTTTTCCAGATTGCTTTAAAAATCAGCTACTACAGGTATTATGCGACAACCAGCCAATGAAGATGCCGTTATGTTCAACCCGCTGATGGCGGAAACATTCGCCGTCCGGATAGGCCCCGGTGGCGGGGGTGAAACGCACCGCCCCCTCGTCGGGCAGGCGATTGGTTGTGGCATCGACCAATTCGGTATGCACATCACCAAGGCCGCCGGACGGTGCCAGACAATCATAACGACTGCCATCGCCGTTGATTGTCCGTATCCCGACCATACCGTGGTCCATCGGCCATGCTTTTAAAATGGATGTCAGATCATTGCTTGATACCGCAAGGCAAGCATTGATTGCCGGCATCAAGGCCGTAATCTGGCGGGTCCATTCCGGGTTATCCGGTTTTTGCAAATCATCAACATCAACAACCGGGAAATTGCCCGGTGCCAGCGCAAGACCGGTAATTTCGGCCGAAACAGCACATTTGGTCGAACCATCTGGCCCGGTCCATGTCGCGTCCTGCCCCTTGCCGCGGATCGAATACATTTCATTGGCATAACCATATCCCGACCCGGTGCGCTGAACGCGCAGGATCAGTGGATCACGGCCAAGGAACTCGATCACGGCCTCGCCCTTGCGGCCTTCGAAGGTGGCGTTAAACCGGCTTTTATCATCGCAAACAAAAGTCTGGCGCCCGGTAACCGGTGCCAAGGCCGCCTCGCCAAGTGCCGCGCTGATCCGCGCCAGGGCAACCTTGCTTTGTGCCATCGCCCCGCTGACTTCATGTTCGTTCGGGGTTCCGGGCGTGCCATTGACGTTTTTTGTACCACCGGCAAACCGACCGATGGCAAAATCAAGCTTCAGGGCGTAATCAAGAACTTCGCCATCCACCGCACCGCTGTAATTGATACGGTTGGCATCCTCGGCAAAGTGCAGGATTTTGCCATTGCGATAATAGAATTTGACGTTGGACTGGCCATATTTCCCCAAATCACGGTGTTCTTCGACATAAACCGGTTCGCCATCGCCCGTGACATAGGCTTTAAACGTGACCTTGCTGTCACCGGCATTATAACGGCCCGGAAGAACCCGAAGATCAGGCAATTGTGTGGTGATCGCGGCAACATCGCGGGCAACATCGGAATGACCGCCATTGCGCGCTGCCGCCGCCGATCCCGGCCCGGCGCGCCGGACCAAAACCTGCACATCATTGGGCGCATTATCGGTTAAAACGCGATAGGTCTGATCATTGCGAAACAAAAGATCACCGTTTTGGGTGACAATATTTGCCTCGATCACGTAACGGTGGCTTGGATCGATCCGCTTGGCGTCATAGGGCAGGATGAACACCATCGGCGGATTGCCCGCCGGATTGGTAATCGATGAAATTTCAGTTCCCGGCGCATCACCACTTGATGCATCAAGAAGTCGCACGACAAGGCTCGCACTATCAGGTGCCAGCGCGATCTTTTCGTAAAAAACAACAGTCCCGGTCACCCGGTCCCGGTCCGATTGCAGTCCGGCACACCCCGTGACAAGGGCGACAACCCCGATCACAAATACCGTCCGCAACCTTCCCCAAATCCATGAAGAGAGTTTCATTATAGCCTCAGTTTGCTCGTGTTATTTTTTGGGTTTTGTCCCCTTTGCGCAATCGTGAACGCAAACAACAAGAAAACCAAGGCCAAAAAGCGGCGGAACTGCCGATTAAAGTTATGTTATTTCGATATATCCAACCGAACACCATCCGCATCAAAAAGATGCCAGTTTTCCACCGCGGCAACCGATAGGCTAACCCCATCCCCGATACGAACCGGCACAATCCCGGCAAGTCGGACATTGATATCAATCTGCCCCGGATCGCCAAAGCCGCAATCAAGCTGAACAAAAGTATCCGATCCCAGATGCTCAACCGAAAGCACATTGCCCCGAAGAACCGCCGAAGCATCATCGGTTGCCAACACAAAATGTTCCGGACGAACACCAACCGTCACCGCCTGATCAGGATCAAGCGCGCCGGGCAATGACAAAGCCATCCCCGCTGGCAGAACCAAACGACCATCGGCATCACTGCGTGCCGACCAAAAGTTCATTTTTGGTGATCCAATAAACCCGGCAACGAACTGGTTAACCGGGTGCCGATAAAGGTCTAGCGGTGATCCAACCTGCTCAACCACGCCATCACGCAAAACCACGATACGGTCGGCCATGGTCATGGCTTCGACCTGATCATGGGTGACATAAATCATTGTTGCGCCAAGTTCACGGTGCAAGCGCGCCAGTTCCATACGCATATCAACCCGAAGCGCCGCATCAAGATTTGATAACGGTTCATCCAACAGGATGATTTTCGGATCACGCGCCAAGGCCCGGCCGATTGCAACGCGCTGGCGCTGGCCACCCGATAATTGTTTTGGGGTTCGGTCAAACAACGGCAACAATTGCAGAACGTCACCGATCTCGCGGGTTTTATCGGCAATCTCGCGTTTGGATTTACCCGCCATTTTAAGCGGGAAACCAATATTTTCCGCGACCGTCATATGCGGATAAAGCGCATAGGATTGAAACACCATGGCAATATCGCGGTCCGATGCGGGCAAATGATCAACGCGGCGATCCCCCAGATGAATTTCACCGCCCGATATTTCCTCCAGCCCGGAAATCATGCGCAACAGGGTCGATTTACCACAGCCCGACGGGCCAACGAAAACCACAAGCTCCCCATCCCCGACCGAAAGGTCGACGCCCTTGATGATGTTTGCCGTCCCAAAAGTCTTGGTGACATTTGATAATGATACCGACGCCATCTCAGCCGTTCTCCACTTGATCGAAAGTCATGAAATCTGTTTTTGATTGATTTTCCGGATCCAGCAAGGCGCTTATTGGCGCGCATAAATCGCCAAGTCCGGGATAATGGCGCGGATGGCTGGCGATGGTTTTACCCGCCACCTCGATCCCGGCGCGCAGGCAATCACCAAGCCCGGCACCACGTTGAAACGCCAAAAGGAACCCGGCATTAAAGCAATCACCGGCCCCCACAGTATCGACCACATCGACCGCGCCAGATACCGCCGCACTAACGATATCATCGCCCATACAGGCCGACGCCCCGTGACGCCCGCGCTTGACGACCACAATCGCGCCGGGTGCGAGCTTTTTGGCAATTTGCGCAATATGAAAATCAACATTGGTGGTAAAGGTTTCACCGTCAATGCCCAGCAACCCTGCGGCCTCGGCATCGTTGATCAATAAGATATCAACCATCGGCAACCAGCCAAGGACATGATCCTGAACCGCATCGGTCCAGCCCCCGGTCGGCCATGCCGTATCAAGGGCGACAATCGCCCCCGCATCACGCAATTCGCCCAGCAAATCGGTGCAATCGGGCACCAGCCGGGGCATCAGGAAATTACCAACCAAAAGCGCAATCGAACCGTCAAGTTCCGCATGCGACAACATTTTGCGCACCATATCGGCGTCAAACAAAGCACTATGCCCTTCGTTCGACAAAAAGGTCCGTTCCTTGTCGGAATGCGTCAGGCCAATGGTGACCGATGTCACGGTGTCGCTTTGATGCCAATGTTCGGCAAGCGGCCCAAACTGGGATTTAAGCCAATCGCCCATTTCATCGCGACCAATATTGACCACCATGCGCTGATTGGCACCAAGTGCCATCAAGGCCGCCCCGAAAATGCCGCCGCCGCCGCCAACCCGCATTTCGTACTGCGGATAAACCGTTTCGGTGCCACGATCGGGCCAATCGTCAATCGGGCCCAGCAACTGATCAACATTGATCGTGCCAATCGAAATGATTTCGCGTTTCGGATCGGGGCGCATGCCGGTGATAGAATTACGCATGCTATTCATCCCTTAACACTGCCGCTGGCCAAACCGGAAACCAGGGTTTTCTGCATGAAAAACGCCAGAACAACCGGTGGCACGGCGGCCAGAATTCCAGCCGCTGAAATCAGGCCATAATCAGCCACACGCCCCGCCGCCAGATCGGCAATCGCCACCGTGATTGTCTTGGCACGGATATCGTTGGTGAACAGCAGACCATAGAAAAACTCATCCCAGGCCAGCAAAACTGCCATCATCACCGCCGCGCCCAATGCCGGGCGCGCAATCGGCAGGATCACATACCAAATCGCCTGAACCCGATTGGCCCCGTCAATAATCGGCGCTTCGTCAAGATCGCTTGGGATGGTGTCGAAATTGCTTTTCAACAGCCATGTCGTAAACGGCAACAGGATCGAACAATACACAATGATCAGCGCGAAATGGGTATTGAGCAGCCCCAGCGCATTCATGATCGTATACATCGGCAAAACAATCGCCACGGGCGGCAACATAAAGATCGCGATCACGGCATAAAGCAGGTTCTTGCGACGCTTTCCGGGCAGACGTGAAAAGCTGTACGCCGCCGGAATGGCTGCGGCGATGGATACCCCCGTCGCCGCAAGCGCGATAATCACGCTATTGCGGATCCCATAAAGGAAGCTTTGCGATGGGGTATTCTCGGCATAGATCAAAAGGCTGCGGTAATTCTCGAACGTCGGCTCGTCGGGCCACCATTGCAGTGGCAAGGTCGTCAGATGGGTTGATGAACTGATGCTCATGATAAACAGCCACAAAACAGGTGTGGCAATCACCAGCGCCAGCAAAGCCGCCCCCAGATAGACACATATTTTCTTGTTCCGGGATGCTTGCATTTTAAACCTCCCCCTGCTTGCGGATCAGATACATATAACCGGCAATCAGGCTGGCACTGATCAGCACCACAATCAGGGCATAGGACGCCCCCGATCCGACCCGCATATAGGCGAATGCTTCCTGATAGACATAAAAACTGACAGTTTTTGTGCTGCTGGCCGGGCCACCGCGGGTCATGACATAGATAATGTCAAACACCTTAAATGCCTCGATCGTGCGCAGCACAAGCGCCACACTAAGCGGCCCCATAATCGCCGGAAGCGTAATCCGCCAGAACCGGTTCCACACACCTGCCCCATCAAGGGTCGCGGCCTCATATAAATCCTTGGGAACGGTTTGCAGGGCAGCAAGGGCAATCAGCGCGACCAGCGGAAAGTTTTTCCACACGTCGGCCAGAATAACCATATCAAGTGCCGATGCCGGATCGCCCAGCCAAGAACGATAGGCATCAAGCATGCCAAATTGCAAAAGCAACGCATTCAGCGCCCCGAAATCCGGGTTATAGATCAACCGCCACATCATGGCATTGACAACAGTCGGTAATGCCAGCGGTAAAATCAGCATCGCGCGCAACAATGTCCGGCCTTTAAAAGCCTCGTTCAAAAGCAACGCTACCAGCACACCAATCACCATTTCCACACCGACGGAAATCACGGCAAAATAGGTCGTGTGCCAAATGGCTTCGCGGAATTTCGACGACGATAATGCGCGAATGTAATTGTCAAACCCGACCCATATGCTGGTCATATCGGGCGCAATCAATTTTGCACCGGTCAGGCTGAAATAAATTGTTTTGATCAACGGGTATCCGCTGACCCCGAGGATGATAACAATCATCGGGGTCAGCAGCAGCCACGCCGTCACCGTTTTACGATGGGAAATCATAGCGGTGGTTTCGGCTCCGGTTGGAAGTCGTATGTATACGAAAAACGATTACTGAATATCGCCAATCGCCTCGGCCGCACCGTTCAGGGCATCCGCCGGGGTTTGCGTCCCCAGCATCGCATTCTGAAGGGCTTCCTGCAAAACCGACGATGCTTCCTGATAGGCCGCCATGGTCGGGCGCGGCGCCATCACGGCAAGGCTGGTTTTCGCCGCATCAACAAACGGCTCCTGCCCTTTGATCACATCAGGATTGCTGTACGATGCTTCCCATACCGGCAGGCTCAGCTTGGCATATTGGTCCTGCACCTTCTGCGAGGTCAGGAACTGGATATATTTCCAAGCTTCTTCCTTGTGCTCACTTTTGGTCGGAATACCAAGGCCCATCGAACCGTTCACGGCCGATGCTGTCGAAATTCCGGCGGTTCCCGGTGCCGGGGCAATGCCAACATGACCGGCAACCTGGCTTTCGGCCGGGTCATTGGCAAGGTTGTACATATATCCCCAGTTCAGCGCAAAAGCCGCCTGTCCGCTTGAAAACACCCGACGAACATCTTCTTCAAGATATTCGCGTGAGTTCGGGTTGGTCAGACCGTCATCAATCGTATCAACCATATATTCAAGTGCCTTCAGGCCACCACCGGTATTGAATGCCGGTTTGCCATCAGCATCAAGAAACTGACCGCCCATACCCGAAAGGATGGTGGTGTAATCGCAAATCGCGGCTTCAGACTGTGACCAGGACCAAACCAGCGGATAATCAACAATCCCCTTGTCCTTGATCGCCTTGGCCTGACTTTCCAGTTCAGCCCATGTGGCTGGCGGAGTATCAAAACCGGCCTTTTTCAGCATTTCCTTGTTATAGAACAGGAACTTGGTATCGGCGATCCATGGCATACCATACAGGCTGCCATCATATTCCACCGTGGTCCATGCTCCGTCCAGAATGCCCTTGCGGGTATCAGCATCAACGCGGTCCGTCACGTTTTCAAGCAACTGATACTGCGCAAATTCAGCGGGCCAGATCACGTCATACAACACAACGTCATAGCCATTGGCACTTTGCGACAGGACGATCTTGTCATGCAGGGCCTCGTAAGGCACCAGTTCGACATTCACATTAACACCCGGATTGGCCGATTTGAAATCCTCGGTCATGTTGCGAATGTCATCTTCGCTATAGGCTGCCTGCGCCATAAACAATGCATTCAGCGTAACTTCGGCATGTGCGGCACCGGAAACGGCAAAGACGCCGAAAACAGCCCCTTTTAGGATATTCTTGATCTTCATGTATTTATCTCCCTGATGAATGAGATACGAATTGATCCAATGACAACCTGTTTGAACACAGGCTTTATTATTAATTCAATTTGATGTAATTAATAATATATAAGAATGGGGAGGGCAATGGCGAAGATGAAAAAACAATCTACCAGCGTGACAGGCACCAACCTTTTGCACGCCAAAAACCATAATCGCCGCGCCATTTTGGATGCGGTTCGCCGCCATGATGGCCTGTCGCGGGCCGATATCACCCGCCTGACAAATCTTTCCGCCCAAACCATTTCAAATCTGGTCGGCGAACTTGAAGAAGCCGGTCTTTTGCTTGCGGGCGAACCGGTGCGCCAAAAGCGCGGCCAACCGGCCCGCCCCTATCGGCTTAATCCGGACGGCGGCTATGCCATCGGGTTTCAGTTAACCGGCACGCAAATCGATGCGGTTCTGGTCGATCTGATGGGCGAAGAACGCTGCCAACTCAGCCGCCCGGTCAATCATCCCGACCCGATGCAGGCCGTCGATCTTTTGGTCGCCGCCAGCCACGATATTATTGCAAAGTCACAACTTGATCCGGCGCGCAATATCGGGATCGGCGTTGCCATGCCCGGCCCGGTCGGCATTGCCGGACCAACCGGCATCGCGCCGGGATGGGAAGGTTTCGATCTGGCCGGCATCATGAGCGAAAAGGCAGGATGCCCGGTATTTGTTGAAAACGATGCCGATGCCGCCGCCGTTTCCGAAAAACTTTACGGCACCGCGCGTGAACTGGATAATTTCGTCTATATCTTTATCGGTCACGGCCTTGGTGCGGGCCTGTTCCTTGATGGCCGGATCATTCATGGCGCCAAAGGTGGGGCAGGTGAAATCGGCCATATCCCGATCGAGGCCAATGGCCGCCCGTGTGATTGCGGACGCAAGGGATGCCTTGAACGCTATGTCTCGTTACTCGCCCTTTACGAAGAATTCGATGCCGCCCATCGCGATGATCTGATCAATGATCAAAGCCTGACCCATATTGCCGCCCTGTCGCCCGATGACGGCCCCGTGCGCAACTGGATTAATCAGGCCGCCCCGCATCTGAACACCACGCTTCAGATTATCTCAAGCATGTTGAACCCGCAGGCCGTGATTCTTGGCGGATTATTGCCTGACCCCATCCTGCGCGCCTTGTGGAAAGAAGTCATCCGCCTGCAAAACACCAGTGGCCCGACACCAACAGGTGACACCCTTCCGATCCTTATCAGTGACGGCAACACCTATTCGGCTGCACGCGGTGCCGCCGCCCTTCCAATCTATCAGGAAATGATCCCCGACTTTCAGAACATGCTAAAAGTCAGGGACAACGCATAAGGCAAAGCACCCCGGCAAGCCCAGGCACGTTCAACCGGCAAATCGGGTACATTCCTGCCCGGCAACATCGGTCTCAATCGACAGCAACGCCCCCTCAAGCGCGTTGCCATTGCCTTCCAGCCCAACCGCGGCCGAGGTAATATAAAGCGTTTTCAGGTTCAATCCGCCAAACACACAACTGGTTGGCTGGGAGACCGGTAACTCAACGATACGATCAACCGAGCCATCAGGCGCAAACCGGATCAAACAATTACCGCCCCAGCGCGCGTTCCAGATATAACCATCCGCATCCATCGCCGACCCATCCATATTGCCCCGATCATGGGGGCCAAAAAATGGTTTGGGATTGGATGGCGTGCCTGTCGCCATATCGAAATCATAGACATCCAATGTGTTTTTGATCGTGTCGCCAAAAAACATCTTGGTGCCATCGGCTGACCACAACAGCGTATTTGAAATACCAATATCAGCACCAAACCGTTTGCTATCACCATTGGCGGCAACCCGGTTTAAGGTGCCGGTTGAAACCGTCACCGGCAGGTCCTCGCCGTTCGGACCGATGTTATTTTCCATCGTGCCATGCCAGAACCGCCCCATCGGGTCAACGCGCGCCTCGTTCGACCGGTTGCCGGGGTGATCGGCATCGGGCGCAACAAACGGGGTTGTCTGCCCGCTTTCAGCATCCAAAAATGCCAACCCGTCGGCCAAGGCGACCAAAAGACCACCGCCAACACGCGGCACAATCGCTGAAACCGGCTGATCAAAGGTCCAGCTCCGCGATCCACCATCGCCGGGGCGCAGGGCAAAGGCGGTTTTCCCGACAATATCAACCCAGTACAGAACGCCATCCTTGGCATCCCAATGCGGCCCCTCGCCAAGAGTACAGCGTAAATTCGGCAGGACTGTTTTGACTTTAGACATAGTATCTCCCTGATATTCTGGCGGGTTCGCCCCGTTTTGACCTATCCCTTTAATGCAAACCGGCGGGCAACAAAGTCACAACCGAGTGCGGGGAAATCGTTATGTCTATTGCTATCGCGAAAGGATAAAACTGAAAAGTCATTTTGTATGATGATTAAATAGGCTGCATTTGTCCCCTGAGCGCAATGCCCAGTATTTCAAACAGGAATTCGGGATTTTCGCGCAGAAATGCCTGAAAACAAAATCACTCAAAACCACTCTTCTGCTTCGTTGTATTTTTGAATTTCAGTGCTTGAATAAATGCAGACATTACTCGAAACCTGCCGGTTGACGATGTCAGATAACCGGGGATCAGTTATCACACACGCATCGTAAGCAACCTGTCCAAACGAGATACCAGGCGAGAACTGATCAGCGCCAAATCGGATTGGCGAACATCAATAACATGCCTTGTCAGGTAATAATAAACCCAAACATATGCGCGCGATCTGGCATCTTGGGCATAGCTATTAATATAAAGCAGCACATCGTCCAGATTTGCGCCATTTGCGCGAAATGTGAACGTGTCATAGTCACTTCGCCCAAACGTAACGACCGGCTTACCATGAACAAGCGCCTCGAAACCGCATCCCGAATTGATGGTGATGACGCCAGCAGATTGTTCAATGAGGCTATGCACATTTTCCTTGGCCTCATAAACATTGGGCCTGCTGGTCCAACTTTCTATTGCCGCCAATACCGCCGGGTCATCCTCATAGGGATGAGCCTTCAAAACGATCGGCACGCCCCTATTGACTGCCCATTTCGCAACCTTGTTCAGAAAATCCAGAACACCGATGTCAGAGTGGCACTGAATGGCGTCATCGGGGTTTAATTGCATTGGAACAAACAAATACCCCTTAGGGGCTGCGATTTTTCCGGGGCGCGGCTGGGAAAATTTCGAAACCCCGCTGTCTAACCACATCTTACTAAGGCCCCTGCAATAAGCCGCAGCAACAACACGGTCGACTTTGGCCGTTTCGTCTTCCAGATCGCTTAAACTGGCTTGAAGTGGCCCCCAACCTTCATGATCAAGCGTAAATGTCCCATTGATGTACATCTCCATATAGAAGACATCACCATCCCGGGTTTGATTGCGCGATAAATGCTCATAAAGAATCTTTGACCCACCCGGCATCGGGCGCATGTCGTGTTCCCAAGGCGCCGGGCTTAAAGGCGACCAGGATTGCTCACGGACTTCGTAGCCAAGTTTTTCGAGAGAACTGAACAAAAGCCTTTCAAAGCTTAGGCACAAATGATCCTTTTTTTTGCGCTTAAGGTTGCGCACACAAGCAATCGGTTTCTGCGTCATGCTTGGTAATGCCGTGTCAGAAATGACAGGATAGATGGATCTGTTCGAGATTGTGCCGCCCAGTCTGGAATAACCGCTTCCGCCTGAAAGCTCGGATGCTGAACAATGCGCGATGCCAGCTTCGGCAAATTGGTAACCGCCATTGACTGAAACCATTTTCCGAAATTCAAATGATCCACACTGTCCTTGGCAACGCTAACGCCAGCAGTAAGCCCATAAGCACAATGAAGCCAGCCAGATGGCAAAAACAACAGATCCCCCGGCTCCAAGACACATTCAAATGGATGGGCATCCATAAGGCGTGGAAATCGCTTAAGGTCCGGCTTTCTTGGATCGACACCGGAGCCACCTATTGTAAATCCGAACCGGTCTACCTTTGCGACCAGATGCGCTTCAGCAGGTGAAAACAACACCAGCTTTTTCCGGCCAATAACCTGCGAAAGATAAGAATGGGTGTGATCGTGATCGTTATGAAGCTGCGACAGCGATCCTTTCGGCCCGATAAATGCAAATGTATGTTTATTGAAAAGACCACGCTTGGTTTCCGGCATCAACCGGTCAAGCAGATTTCTGCTCCGCATAAAATAAGGCTGATGGAAATGGTCAGCGATACTGGAAATCTCTTCCAAATCCCATGACACCAAATATTGCGGCCCGTCTGGTACTGCCGCGGAATGATCAACAGGATCCCCCGTCTCCGGGTCCACATAGTCAAATCCATGGGGCACACGTCCAGCAGGGTCGCGCTCATCGGTGATATAATCGATGTAATCTCCAAGACGCCCGGTCATCCGGACCGGCGATTCAAAAGAAGCCGCCGTTTCAACAGCGATGTGGCCGTAAGTTTCTTTCAACCAGTCGAACGTCCAATCTTTGCAAGACCAATCCTGTGTCGCATCGGTTACAATAAAGGGCGTGCCACAATCACCGATGCCCCCACCCAGCAATTCATCAATATCAGTTGCAGCAAGCTTCGACATGCGCGGAACCAACTGACCATGCTCAAACCACAGACCGTTTGTATCTTCGCTAACCGACATCACTTACCTCCTGATTGGCCCCAATCAAAGCCGCAGAACCAACACCTGAAAATGTACGAAAATTGGCAGGGAAGATGTCAACCCGTCGTGGCAACCGCCCCGACAACACACCCGCAATCGCATTTGAAATCGGCATATGTGTAGATGTTTGCACCCAACCGAACTGCCCGACCGGGTTCACTTCCAAAAATACGTATCTCCCCTCTGGCGTAAGGATCACGTCAATTGCGCCATAGTTCATCTGCAACCGATCAAGAAGTCGCAGAATGTTATCTCGTAATTGCTTCGGAAGATCATAGGGTTGCCAATGCCGATAAAGCTCGTCATGTGCGCGTCGCCAATCCGTTTGCCCATGCGCCAAAAGCCCGGAATCCACAGCCGCACAAAAGACCTCGTATCCCACAACGGTAATACGAAGCTCCAGGGCTTTTGGGATATCCTCCTGAAAGGTCATCGGACATATGGACAGGCTTTCGATCTGATTTAGATGCTCTGCCTCAATACGGTTGGTCATGACAACTTTCTCGCGGTTATCCTCACCGCGAACACCGAATGAAGACAGCATTTTGGCCACGACGCGACCATCACAAGATTTGATGAACTCTCTTGCTTCAACCGGATTATTCGTAGTCAGGGTACGAGGAACATCGATACCAAGCTCCGCGGCAACAGCAAGCTGGAATGGCCGGTTGCGCGCCCTCTCCACAGCCGCCGGATCATCCAGATGAAAGCAGGGCAACAGGCTGATTGCAGTATCAAACGAGGCAGCACTCTCGCGCAGAATACCCTGGATCATATCGTCGGGAAGATCCACGGATGTAACCGGTGCGGCATTATTGCGGCGTCTGTGCCATACAGCCGTAATTTCGTCCGCATGCACAATTCGTCCATCGATTTCAATGTGGGATACACAACCACTCGAATCATTCCCGACTGACATACGAAATTTCGCGGGAATTCTGTCTACTTCATAGCTAAGAACCTCTGCCCCCTCTCGGAGCAGAGCCTCGTGGACGGCCTTCGCCGTCCACGAGTCTTCGACATGCGTTACAGTCAGGATCGTCATCTCGCTTAACCCCCTAAATGCAACTATTAATTGTGTCGAAAAAATTCATCGAAGGATCAATCGTCTTTTTTCTTGGACGTTGTGCCAAGGCTGGCATTGGATTTTTTGTTGCTGTCACCTGCATCTTCCAGGAAAACAGCAAAGAACGGTTTGATGTTTGACATTGTAGTCTCTCCTCTAAAAGTTGCTACAATTACAAAAAATCATCTATGAGAATAATTTGTCAACATATTACACAATTAAAAATTGAATTTCGTTTACTTACAGCGTCTTATTTTCAGAGAGATATACACGTTAAACGGGAAAATCTGCCCCCAACCAACCTGAACACTGCGACGCGACAAATGCTGTCTACGGAGTCTGGCATCCATGCTCCTCCCGTTTCCAATGCCCTTCTGCAATGGGCTCCGCCCGAAAATAAGACGCAAAATTTTCTCGTCGTGCCGTTTGCAACCGCCCAAATACGTAGGGCTAAACGACAAAAAGACATTTCTTCGCGAAGGATCAAAAAGGATCGGATTGCCTCTAGCTTTGACACCAGCACGCCATGCAACGACGTTTGGGCGTCATAAAACCGTGCCCACTTGTGTCAAAGCACAGATCAGACCGCTGACGCGCCCTGCAATCGCAACTCGGTTGCATTTTTATCGAGTTATTGATAGGCATTCTCATGTTCATACGCTCTGCCTTGTCAGGCGTAACCGAAGGCACCCTGAAAGTGCCGATTTCTTGCGAGTTCCCGCCCAATGTTCGATCTGAAAAATGTCTCTTTCCAAAGCGACGGCAAGAACCCGAAAACGCTGCTGGGCGATATTACGGTGTCATTCCCGACAGGCGAATTCAGTGCGATTGTCGGGCATAACGGATCAGGCAAAAGCACGCTTTTGAAATTGCTGGCGCGCAAGAACAAACCTGCTTCGGGGCAAATTACCCTTGATGCGACGGTTCTTGGCGATCACAGCACGCGTGATTTCGCGCGCAAGGTCGCCTATCTGCCGCAAAACCCGATTACCCCGACCCATCTTAGCGTGCGCGAACTGATTGCCTTTGGCCGGTATCCCTGGCGCGGCGCGTTTGGCCGCTACCGGGCCGAAGATCACGAAAAAATCGATCAGGCCATGATGCTGACCCATGTGACCGGCTTTGCCGATCGCTTTGTCGCCAGCCTGTCAGGCGGGGAACGCCAACGGGTCTGGCTGGCCATGCTTTTGGCACAGGATGCACCGGTTCTGTTGCTCGACGAACCGACCTCCGCCCTTGATGTCGGCCATCAACGCGACATTCTGCAACTGATTGCCAGCCTGAAATCCGAAATCGGCCTGACCGTCATTGCCGTTCTGCACGATATCGACATGGTCGGACGGTTTGCCGATCATATCCTTGCCCTGCGTGGCGGTCAGACCTGCTGGCAAGGAACGGCGGGCGATTTCATGCAGACCAAAACACTTCGCGACATTTTCCAGACTGAAATCGGGGTGATCCGTCTGCCAGATTCCCCCCATTCCGTCAGCTATATTGCATAAGGCCCAAATCATGCGAAACCGTCTGATCACAAGCTTTGCCAGCACCTGCATGCTCTTGACCGGCACCATGTTCGCCGCCCCGGCATCGGCCGAGACATATACCCACGAAATGGGCACGGTTAATTTCGCATTCCCCCCGACACGCATTGCAGTTACCAACTGGGCCTTGACCGAAAGTGTTCTGGCTCTTGGCATTGATCCGGTTGCCATTCCTGAATCTGATGCCTATCGCGATTGGGTCGTCGAACCGGCATTGCCCGACCATTTTGCCGATCTTGGCACCCGTGTTGCGCCAAATTTCGAAGCCCTGCGCGACAGCCGCCCGGAAGTCATCCTGATCAGTGCCGAAATCGCCATGGCCTATGACAAGCTATCTGCCTTTGCGCCGACGGTGGTCTATTCGATATACAACACAGATGCGCCGGCCATCGACAAGGCCGAAGAATTGCTGCGCCATATTGGCAAACTGACCGGACTCAGCGACAAGGCCGAAGACGTCATTGCATCTGCCAACCAGCGCATTGCCAAGGCCGCCCAGCGTATCCGTGCCGTGATTGGCGATGACAATGATTTCGCAATTGTCCGCATCCTTGATGATGCACATTTCCGCATTCATGGCCCCACCTCGCTCTTTGGATCAACATTGGCCCGGATGGGCTTCAACAATGTCTGGAAGGGCGAGGTCAATGGATGGGGCTTCTTTAACGGCGACATTGCCAATCTGGCAAAACTTGGTCCGGCGCATTTCGCCTATATCGAACCGACCCCAAAACCGGAAAAAGCCAAATTGTTCAATTCCGCTGTCTGGAAGGCATTGCCCTTCACACGTAAAAATACCGTCTATCAAGTCCCGGCAAGCTGGACCTTTGGCGGCTTGTTATCCGGTGCGCGTTTCGCCGAACAACTGGCCGATGCCGTCACGACCGCGAACGGATCATAAGCCCATGATCATCCGCCTGTTTTCCCGATTTTCTGCACCGGTTTTCCTGATCGCCCTTTTGATCACCACCAATATGCCTGCGATGGCCGAACCGATTACCATTTCCCATGACCGCGGTGTTCTAACGCTTGAACACCCGGCAAAACGGGTGGCTGTCACCAATTGGGCCTTTACCGAAACCGTCATTGCCCTTGGCATTGATCCCGTCGCAATTGCCGATCCCGAAGATTATCATGATTGGGTCGCCGTACCGGAACTGCCAGCCGATTTTGTCAATTTGGGCCAACGGTCATCCCCCAATCTCGAAGCCTTGCGCGCGGCCAAGCCCGACCTGATCCTGATCAGCAAGGAACTGGAAATGGCGTATAACAGCTTTAACGCCATCGCGCCCACCATGGTTTTATCGATTTACAACAACGACAAGGATGCCCTGCCAACCGCGCGCGAGGTCATGGAAAAGATCGCCATCGCTATCGGGCGCGAAGATGCTGCAAAGACATGGCTGGCGGCAACGGATCTTAAATTTGCCGAATACGGGGATCGCATCCGGGCGGCAATGCCCAAGGGCCATGACCTTGACATCGTCAACTTTGTTTCCCCGACGCATATCAGTCTGTATGGCCCGCCATCCCTGCCGGGAACCGTCTTGCGCAAAATGGGTTTATCGATTGCCTATCAGGGGCCAGTGACCAACTGGGGCGCTGCCAAAGGCGGGCTGGAAATTCTGGGTCCACAGGCCCAAAATACGCTGGTTTACCTCAACCCCGTGCCCGACGTGATCCGTCAAAAAGTCTGGACCTCGCCGCTTTGGAAGATCCTTGATTTCGTCCGCAATGACCGGGTCTATGAATTGCCGGTGGTCTGGGCCTATGGCGGCATGCCATCGGCTTTGCGCTTTGCCCAGCTTTTGACCGAAAGCCTTGAAAGCGGCCCGGTTAAATGACGCTGCCCATTCATCGTATACCGGCGTTACTATGTCTGGTTCTCGCACTGGCAACCGTTGCTGTCTTTGTCACCGACATTCTGCCCTTTGCCAAAATCGATGCGATTGGCAAGGTGCTTTTGGCACCTGATGAAACCGATTTCGATCAAATCCTGTTTCATTACAGCACCCTTCCCCGCCTGATCATGGGCTTTTTATGCGGCGCGGGTCTTGCCCTTGCCGGGGCCGCAATCCAGACCGTTTTGCGCAACCCGCTTGCCGCACCGACAACACTTGGTGTTGGGGCCGGTGTTGAATTTGCCTTAACCGTCTTTTTGCTGCTTGCCCCGGCGGCGGCCGCGCCGTTTCAGGAAGCCGTCGCGCTTACCGGGGGCATGTTGGCCCTTGGCACGGTTTATCTGATTGCGGCACGTCGCACCAATGCGACACTTTGGCTGATCCTCGCCGGGATGATTGTTAATCTGCTATTGCAATCAGGCACCCAGATTTTCCTGCTGTTTAACGAGCAATACCTGCAATCGGTGTTTATGTGGGGGGCCGGTGATCTGGCGCAAAATGGCTGGGAATCCACCATATTTGTCCTGCCACGTGTGATTATCGGCATGATTGCGATCTTTGCCCTCTCGCGCCCGCTTGATCTTTTGGCACTGGGCGATGACACCGCCAGTTCGCTTGGTGCCAAGGTCACCCTGCTGCGTATTGTCATTCTGGGCTTTGCCGTTTTCATCACCGCATCAATCATTTCGGCCGTCGGCATGATTGGCTTTGTCGGGCTGGCAATCCCCGCCGCCCTTCGGATTGCCGGGCTGACCCGATCCCGCGATTTGATGATCTATTCGTTGTTTGCCGGGGGCTTTGCCCTGTTATGCATTGATTTTATTGTTCGGCAAATGAACGGCATTGGCGGCGATATTCTGCCCACCGGCGCGGCGACCGCCCTTTTTGGCGCGCCGTTTATTATCCTGATCCTGCGCAAGGCCCGGATCATGCCCGGCCAGCAAAGTGACGACCACCATCAAGACCAACAGATTATTTCAAAAAACACGCTAAGCCTCGCCCTGTTTGCGACCCTTCTGGCGGGCATCATCCTGTCACTATTTGTGTCGCTGAACCAAAATGGTCTGGCGTTTCTAAACGGTGCCGATGGCTTTGGCGATATCATCACCCAGCGCGCCGAACGTACCTTTGCTGCAATTATCTGTGGCGCGGCACTTGCGGTTTCGGGCACCCTGATCCAGCGGGTCGGGCGCAATCCATTGGCCAGCCCGGAAATTACCGGCGTCAGTTCGGCAACCGCATTGGCAATGATCATTGCCTTGGTCTTTTTCGGGTTCGGGCAACGTGCTGAACTGATGATGATCGGGGCGGCAGGCGGCATTGTATCGCTGATGGTGCTGTTGCTGCTCTGCCGGAAATTCAGCCACGCACCGCATTATTTGTTGTTAAACGGTTTGGCCCTGACCGCTATTCTGGGGGCACTTGTACGCATCGCCCTAACACGCGGCGGCACCCAAACCAGCATGCTGATTTCCTGGCTGGCGGGCACAACCTATTTCACCAGCATGACCGAAGTCATGGTTGTCGCAGGGGTAACCGCTGTTCTGCTGACCGTTGCCATTATTGCCCGTCGGCCGCTTGAACTGGCGTCTTTTGGCGCGGATCAGGCAACATCGCTTGGGCTTGGCATTAACGGTTTTCAGTTCATGATCATGTTGCTCGCCGCAATCCTTGCCGCCAGTGCGACCCTTCTTGTCGGACCGCTTAGCTTTGTTGGATTGATGGCACCGCATCTGGCACGCATCGCCGGATATCGCTTGGCCGGTGGTCATTTGCTGGGCGCGGTTTTAATCGGGGCCAATGTCATGATGGTCGCCGAATGGCTGGCGCGAAACCTGCTTTATCCGCAACAACTTCCGACCGGGTTGATTGCCGCCCTGATCGGCACGGGGTATTTCCTGCTGCTGGCAATCAAACGGCGCTAGGTCTGCAACAGCAACAGCTGTCCCAAGACCTGATACCTAAAACGCACCTTTTGGTGCTGGTGACACAGGCCAATTTTCCGCCATCACAAAGGCCTCTTCAAGGCTGTCGGCATGTTTAAGGGCAAAGGGCAGCATCTTGGCAAAATTGCTGTTTTCAACATGCGCGGCATGCCCATCATGGGCATCGGGTTCAACCCGGATCGCCCCACACAGGAATTGCGATAACCTGCCTCGGTTCTGCTTGAACCAGGCGGCTGCCTGTTTGCGGGTTTCGTGATCCTGATCGGCTTGACCATCTACCGTCATGATCAACACAACGGGTAAAACCGGTACGGATGATGTTGTCTCGCTTGCTGAAAGATCATGTAACGCACGGATATAAGCAGCGCCATCGGCAACGCTTTGCGGGCCTGACATTTCAAACAACACAACATTGGCCACCGGTCGCGAATATCGAAACATGTCTCATCCCCCAACAAAAAGAAATGCCCGGCGAAAATCCGCCGGGCAATCATCAGACATATTCGCAATCAGAATTCGCGTCGAAAACCGATCATGATGGTCCGGCCAAGTCCCGCAACCGAATAGCCACGAAGTGCGGTGGCTGCCGGATTTTCATAGCTGCTATCAAAGATATTTTCGATCCCCATCCGTGCCGTTCCGCCCAGAACCGGATAATTGGCCGACAGGTTGAAAACAAGGCTTGGCTTCATGGTTTTGTTTTCGATCTTGGTGCGCTTGGCGGTATAGGTGCCGTCAAACCGCATGTTCAGATCCCCCCAGACATCGCTGTCAACATAACCGGTAAACCGAAATGGCGACGGAATGCGGTTATTCGGCAGCCAGCTATCAAGATCGCTATCATTGTTGGTGTCATAACGGCCTTCAACATAGGATGCCAACGCACCGACATAGGTATCGTCGCTGATGTCATATTCCGCTGTCAGTTCCGCCCCCATGATGCGTTCTTTTTCCTGACTCAGCGTATTGGTCGTCGCATCGAAATTATTGCCTTTGTCATTGGTGCTCATATAGACCGCACCGGTGGTGCGAAAATCGGACGCCTTGTAACTTGCGGCAAGTTCCCACGTCTTGACCTTGGACGCATCCATATCGATCGAGGCAAAGCTAAGCGGCACGCCCTGCACCCCGGCACGGCGTGTATAGGCCCCGACATCTGGCACAGAAAAACCTTCGCTATAACCAAGCGAGGTATCAACCCGGTCTGTCCAATGCACCACCGCAGATGCATTATAACTGACGGCACTGTATTGGGCATTACCGCCCGTAAACTGTGAGGCGCCAAAATAGGCCTGCCCAACACCGCTGACATAGCGCATGTAATTAGGCCGCAGGAAATCCTTGACCGTCAGGTCATATTTTTCATACCGAACCCCGCCCGAAAGATCGACATATTCGGTGACCGGCGCACTGAGCTGCCCAAACACCGCCTTGCCGTCCTGTTCCATCGGCGCGCCGATATCACGACCACCAACCGTGCGATATTTAACACTGTCATGGGTCAAATCCCCGCCCCAGGTCAGGGTCAAGCCGTCATAAACCGGATCAAGCCCGGTATCGGTCGACAGTTTCAACCCATATTTTTCCGTATCAATCACCGACTGGCCAAGCGGATCTTCGATCGATGTATTATCGGGCAACGCGACAAGCGCAAAGTTATAGGTCGAATGATACTGCGCACGGGATGCCTGTTTGTAACCGTCGTTGTAAAACAGTTTAAGGTCACCCTGCCCAAAACGGCCAAAATCATATTCATAACCGGCGGTGATATATTCGCTTTCATCTTCAAGCGGCTGACCGTTATAGGCCGCGCTGTAATTGACCGAAACCGGATCGGTCGCGACATTGGTGTAATATTCCGGGTCCTGACGGAACCGGACAATTTCGGTTGAAATGAAAACCCGGTGTCCTTCGGTCGGTGAATAGCCAAGCTTGCCAAAGACATTAAGGTTTTCCGCATTGTCAAAGCCGCCCTGCCCCATCAACGCATCCGATGGCATCTGATTGCCATAGCCGTCATAGGCATTGTCGGTCATCGATCCGGTGATGCTTGCGGCGTAATCAATGGCGCCAATGCCACCGCTTCCTGAAACGGTCAATGACGGTGCAAGGCTGTCACCCATATCCTCGGTAAAGGATTTCACATGGCCATCGATAACAAAGCTTTCTTCGCCTGCCTTGCCGGTTTTGGTCACGATATTGATCGTCGCCCCGGTCGCGCCATCGCCATTCATCGCATTCGAACCGGGAATAACTTCGATGCTTTCAATCTGTTCGGGATCGATCATCGAAAGAATACGGCTGGAATTGCGCAAGGGCGTGTTGCGGGGAATGCCATCAACCAAGACCTGCACATCACGCCCGCGGAACGTTTCCGAACTGCCGGTCAGGCTTTGATCATCCAACATGAAACCCGGTACGGTATTGCGGATCACATTCGTAATGTCGCTGGTTTTGGCAAGATGGGTTTCGATCTGATCGCGCCCGATCACCACAACCGATGGCGACATGGATGTGATTGATCGTTTTGACCGGGTTGCCGAAACCACGATGTCTTGCAAAACGATTTCGCCATTATCAGAATGAGATGCCGGAACGATTTTGACACTGTCGTCACCGATGAATTCAAATTCATAACCACTGCCTGACAGCAACGCCCCAAGCGCCTGCTCGGCGGTTAAATTGCCTTCAACCGGGGCGGCCACCGCACCGACAAGGTCCCCCTGCACGATCAATTGCAATCCAAATTCCGCCGCCAGCTGATCAAGCCCGGTCCGAAGGTTCGATGTTTCAATACGGATTGTATGAACGGTATTTGCGTCCTGTGCGGTTGCCTGCACGGCAGTGCCGATCATCATGATCGATACCAGCGCGCTTGTTCCCAACAGGCGCATCATTGCATTTCGTTCGCGTTTCAAGATGAATTCCCCCACCATTCTGGATAATAATGCAAATCACTATTATCCTCATGACGAATGGGTTTCGGGATTGAGGAGGTTATTTTGATTATTTTTTTGAAATCAGGTGAAAACCACCCGGATATGCCCGATTTTCAAGGTCATAAGCCGCCATCAATGCCGCCATTGCACTGTCAGGCTTGCCCAGATCAAAGTTGCCGGTCACGGAAATCTCGCCCATCCGGGGATCAATGATAAAGTTCTGACCGGGCAAAAGCGGTGAAATACGCGCAATCAGTTCTTCAAGCGGCATGTCATTAACCATCCAGCGGCCATTGCGCCATCCGGCAATGCGATCCGTGTCACGCATGCCATATCGCATGTCGCCCTTTGATCCCTGCCAGGCCGCACGCCCGGCGGAAAGTTGCGCCAAACGCAATCCCCCCTCGCTTTCGCGCAGATCAACAACACCTTCGCTGACTTCAACCCGTGCATGACCGCCCCATTTGGACGCGCCAAATGCCGTGCCGACCGCCTGTGCCGTAATATCGTTCAGCCGCACACGCAAAGGACGCGTGCTATCATGCGCAACCTGAATATAAATACCGCCGTCAAGAACCACGATATCGCGTGACGATGCGCTGTAATCAATCGCAAGCCGCGTCCCCGGTTCCATCCATACCTGCGATCCGTCTGCCAATTGATGGATTTCGGCTATGGCGCTGGCATCGCTGGCCGCAATCAAATCCGGATCGGGGCGAAGCCCGCCCAGAACAAACAGGCCAATAATCATCACCGCAATGGCGGCTGCCAATTTCGGACGCAACCGACGCTTTGCGGATCGCATCCCGGGCAATCGGCCCTGTCCGCCTTCCAATGCGCCAAGCCGTTCCAGATCGGCCCGGATGCCTTCCAGATCGACTTCTTTTGGCTCTGGTGTTTTTTTTGGCTCTGGTGTCTTGCTTGCCGAAACCGGCTCGTCGGCAACTGCGATTTCCATGCTGCGCCATGTCTGGCGCGCGCGCATCAACAGTCGAACATTATTGGCATCTTTGGCCTGCCAATTTTCAAACGCCACCTGTTCACGGCGTTCAAGATCACCGTTATCAAGCCGGATCGCCCAAAAATCAGCAATATCTTCATTGCTTTGGCAGTCATCAGGATAGCGAAAATCTGTCATGGCAGTGGCGGGATCCGGCAATTGATCAAACAGGTTGATATGTAAAAGACGAATGGCGTCGCGCAAAGAGGATATTCAGTTTTCATGTCGCGCCAACACGGTTCGACAATGTTTAAGCGCATGACGCAAGTGCTTTTCGACCATATTGCGGCTTATGCCAAGAATATCTGCCGTCTCGCCCGGGCTCAGATGATCACGTTTGCACAGCAAAAACGCATCCCGACATCGCGGCGGCAAATCATCAATCGCCCGCCCGACAATGGCAAGACGCTGCCGGTCGGCACTGATTTGTTCGGGTGTCACACTCCGCCCTTCCGTATCGGGCATATCTGCCAGATCGGCCGGGTCGGCAAATTCAAGTGGATTGCGATTATGACGGCGCAACGTATCAATCGCCAGATTGGTTGCCATCCGCATCAGATAGGCTGGCGGATTTTCAATATCGCGTGGATCGACATCGCGCTTGCGCAGTTGAACATAAAGATCATGCAACACATCCTGACTTTCATCCCGCGCGGGCAGGTATTTCTGCACCTGACGCAAAAGACGGTCATGATATTCCTGATAAATTCCGTCCCAGAAACGGTCCCTGACCGTCATCTAAACCACCGCCCAATCAATAATGATAACGGTTATCATTTTCATCAATGCTTATACAGGGCACGGATTTATGGTCAATCCAAAAAGCAAAAAGGCCCGCTTGCGCGGACCTTTCACAAAGCCAAATCGGGTCGGACACTTCAGTCTTCGAAGTGTCCTTTGGCGGCAAAACCGCCACCCTGATAAATCACGGCCGGATCATGACGATCCTCGGCCGGGAATGCGGCTTCGATTTCGTCACGGAAAATGTCGGAATTATCCTGCGGTTGCCAGCCGATAAAATCAGCATGATCGTTGTTCCACCATTTGGTGCGATTGTTCGAGACACCATACATCACCAGATGGCCGGTCATCGGCGCATCAAACACCGCCTTCATCAGCGAAATAAAGTCACGCGGGCTCATCCAGGTTGACAACATCCGGCGATCGCGCGGTTTTTCAAAGCACGACCCGATCCGCAAGGACACAGTTTCAACATCAAACTTGTCGTAATAATAGCTCGCCAGCGCTTCGCCATAGCATTTGGTCACGCCATACAGGCTGTCAGGCCGCAGTTCGGATGTGTCGTCAAGCTTGGTCGTGCGCTTGTGAAAACCGATGGCATGGTTTGAACTGGCAAACAGGATGCGGGGTTTGCCGTTATTACGCGCCCCTTCATACAGGTTATAGGTGCCCAGGAAATTGGCCTGCAACAGATCATCGAATGCGGCCTCGATTGAAATGCCGCCCAGATGAATGATGCCATCGCAATCCTTGGTCAATTCATCAACCGCGGCACGATCCGAAAGATCACAGGTCACAACCTCTTCACCCGGACCAGCCGGGCCCATATCCGCGATATCGGACAGCCGTAAAATATCGGCATAGCCTTTCAGGCCCTCGCGCAGGATTTTCCCAAGGTTGCCAGCAGCACCGGTTATCAGCAAACGTTTCATCGTCTTCCTCTTTGAATGCATCATTGCCCGCGATTAACTGCCACCAAATACAAGATTTGGCAGCGTCAGCGAAACCGCAGGCACATAGGTCGTCAATAACAGGGCGGTCAGGATCGCCAAATAGAACGGCCAGATCGTCATCACGGCCTTTTCAATCTTTACCCCGCCAATCGCACAGCCAACAAACAGGCACGATCCCACCGGCGGCGTACACAGGCCAAGGCCCAAGTTCATCATCAAAACCATGCCAAACTGGATCGGGTCCATGCCAAACTGCACTGCCAGCGGCAGGAAGATCGGCGTACAGATCAGGATCAATGCCGCCATATCCATGATCATCCCGGCAATCAGCAACATGACATTGATCAGCAGCAAAACCATTATCGGATTATCAGTAATCGATGTGATCATTCCGGCCAATGCATCGGGCACCCGATAAAATGCCAGCATGTAACCATAGGCCGACGCACAACCGACCAGCAGCATCACAAGGGCAGTTGTCTTGGCTGATTGTTTGACTGCGGCAATAAACCCGGCCCAATTCAGTTCACGATAGACAAAACCGGTAATGATCAACGCATAGGCCACCCCGATGGCACCGGATTCCGTAACGGTGAAAACACCGCTTAAAACTCCGCCAACAATGATGACGGCGGTAAAGAACCCCGGAATGGCCCGCATGGCCGTCTTGCCAACAACCCGCCAGCCCGGAAACGGTTCCGCCGGATACCCATGTTTGATTGCCACCAGCCAGGTCGCAAGACCAAGCAACAGGCACATGATCACACCGGGCACGACGCCCGCCATGAACAGCTTGGATATCGAAATCCCGCCCCCGGCCGCAACCGCATACAGGATCATGTTGTGGCTTGGCGGGATCATGATCCCGGCAATCGATGATGTCACCGTAACGTTCACCGCGTAATCCGCGCGATAGCCTTCCTTTTTCATCACCGGGATCAGGATCGACCCAAGGGCCGATGTATCGGCAACCGCCGACCCGGAAATACCGCCAAACAGCATGGATGAAAAGACGTTAACAATGCCCAATCCGCCCCGGCGACTGCCGACCAATGCGGTTGCAAATTGCACCAAACGATTGGCAATGCCACCATGAAGCATCAATTCACCGGCAAAGATAAAGAACGGAATGGCCAGCAACGAAAAGGTACTGATCCCCGAACCGATGCGCTGAAACGCAATCAGGGTCGGCAAACCTTCAACAAAAAAGGCCGCAAGGGCTGCAATACCAAGGGCAATGGCAACAGGCATACCAATGACAATGCCAATGGCAAACAGGCCTAAAAGAATGGTCATGCCCATTTATTCAGCGTCCTTATCAAGCAGGTCGTCACTATAAAATCGACTTTGCGCAATGGTTTGCCAGCCGGTGATGATTTTCAGGATATGCACCACGCTGTAAAACAGGATGCCGGCCCCGCAAACGGCCATCGGCACCGATCGCCAACCGTCCGAAATATGAATGATCGGCATCTGTTTGGACCAGTTAAACGCCACCAGATCAATCCCGCCCATCAGCATGTAAAAACCAAACACCACCATCGCTGCATAGCCAATGGCGGCCATGACGGCCGCGGCCTTGGGCGGGAGCGAATCCCGGAAAAAAGACACCGACAAATGGCTGTTATCGCGCATGCCTGCGGCGGCAACCGGAAACGTAATCAGAACGATCAGGATCAGGGAAAATTGTTCGACCCAGGTGGGTGTTTCATTCAGGACATAACGCCCGAAAACAAGCCATGCAAAAGCAGGGATCAGAGCAACAAGGGCAACCCCGCCGATCAGGTTGAGGATTTTGGCAAGTCCGCCCCCCAAGCGGTCGAGCATCTCGGTAATTTTTAAAAGCATGCAAACGCCGCCAGAAGATATAGATGAAAGAATTAACGCAAAGCAACCGACCAAAGCGTAAAGAAGGGCGGCGAAAATGTCGCCGCCCTAACAAGGCTTGATCGATTATTTTTGGGCGTCCTGGATTGCCTTGACCAGACCGGCAAGATCCGGATTGGCTTTGATGAAGTTGTCATAGACCGGCTGCATTGCGGACTGGAAAGCATCCTTGTTCGCAATTTCGTTAACTTCGATACCAGCCGCGACAACCTTTTCTTTGGATTTTTCGGCACGTGCAGCCCAGGAAGCGCGCTGCAGGGTGACCGATGCATCCGCGGCATCATGGACGATTTTCTTTTCATCGTCGCTCAGCCCGTCATAAACCGCTTTGTTCATGCACAGGCATTCCGGCAGGATCAGATGCTGGGTGACCGAATAAAATTTCGCAGCTTCGAAATGGCCCGAACTGTCATAGGACGGATAGTTGTTTTCCGCACCGTCAATCACACCGGTTTTCAAAGACTGGTAAACTTCACCATAGGGCATCGGGGTGGCGTTACCACCAAGGGCAGCAACCATCTGAACATACAGATCGTTGCTCATCACGCGGAATTTCAACCCTTTAAGGTCGTCTGGCGTGTTGATCGGGTGCTTGGTGTTATAGAAAGAACGCGCACCGGAATCATACCAGCCCAGCGGTTGCAAACCGGCTTTGATCAAGCCATCGGCAATCTGCTGACCGGCCGGGCCATCCATGACGACATGCATGGCATCGACGCTTTTAAAGATGAAAGGCAGCGAAACAACGTTGGCTTCGGGCGCAACTTCACCCAACGGGCCAAGATTGAAAACCGCCCAATCAAGACCGCCAAGACGAACCTGCTGGATCGCATCAGGCTGATCGCCCAGAACACCACCGTGATAGACCTTGGCTTCAAGTTCGCCACCGGATTTTTCATTGATGATGCGGGCAAATTCTTCCATGCCTTCCGAAACCGGATATTCCGGCGGATGGATGTTCCAACCGCGCCATTCGCGGGCCTCGGCACCGGTGGCAAAGGCAACTGTCATCGCCGCTGCGGCAATTGTCAGCGTCGTGTTTTTCAGAAATGTGTTCATTGGTATTCCTCCCGTGACTTTATGTCATTTAACGGTAAAGCCGTGTTTTCCCTTGTGGGAATAATTGTTGTCAGAAAACCTTATATCTTGTCACTTGTAACAACAAGCCAAGCTTTCCTGACAACCGAATATTGCGCGCCACTTATTGTTTCAGCGTCACAAGTTTGCACCCCGACAGAACCACCTGTCAGAATTTCCAGCCTAGTCTGCCGTCAAGGCGTCCTCGCCAAACGCCTTGCGGATAACATCGGCCAGCATGTCGTGCTCTTCGCGGGTAAGGTCGGTCAACGGGCTGCGAACCGGACCGGTATCGCGGCCAATCACCCGCATACCGGCCTTGACGATCGAAACGGCATAGCCTTTGCCGCGATCACGCACTGCCAGATACGGATAGAAAAAGTCGAGAAGGATGCGGTTCATCGTCGCATCATCATCCCGCGTCAGCGCATCATAAAATTCCAGCGCCTGCTTGGGCAGGAAGTTGAAAACCGCCGAGGAATAAGTCGTCACACCGGCGGCCTTGTAAGCCTTGGCAAAAACTTCGGCTGTCGGCATCCCGCCGATATAGGAAAGCCGATCCCCCATGGTGATGCAAACACGTGTCACCAGTTCAATATCACCATGCCCATCCTTGAACCCGACAAGGTTCGGACAAACGTCGCAAAGCCTGGCCAGCGTATCGACATCCAGGATCGCATTATCGCGGTTATAGACAATGACACCGATTTTGACCGCATCGCATACGGCCTTGACGCGCTCAAACATGCCTTCCTGCTTGGCCCCGATCAGGTATTGCGGCAGCAAAAGCAACCCGTCGGCACCGGCCTTTTCACATTCACGCGCCAGCTCAACCGCCATCGCCGTGCCATAGCCACAGCCCGCAATGATCGGCGTATCGCCCGAAACACTCTTGGCAACGCGGACGGCTTCAACAACTTCGGCCGGTGTCAGCGAGAAAAACTCACCCGTCCCCCCCGCCGCAAACAGGGCCGCGGCCGGGTATTGTGCCAGCCAGCCAACATGGGCGCGATAGGTATCGAGATCCAGCGCCCCATCCGCCTTGAACGGCGTAACCGGGAAGGAAAGAAGCCCGGCACCAATTGCCGTTTTCAGATCCTGATAATGCATAAAACGTCCTTCAATTCATAATCTGCGACATAACCTATGACGATTCTATAAATTCATCATATCATTGTGTCAATCATATTACTTATCGACTTTAGTTTGGCATCAAAACAGTAAACACCGGCCCTTCCAAGGGGAAGCCAGACAAGGTTGAAGTCATCATACGACTGAAAATTCCGTCAAACAGTCGCGACTCCCTGAAATTGATATGATGACTTTGCCGATTTGCGCCGTTAATCTGGGAAAAAGCCCCTAAACCAAACGAATAAGCACAAGGATAACCACACGGAATGACTGATATCACCAAGGCAAGCCGGATTTTGGCGGATGCATTCACGCAAAACACATTGATTGATCCGCTGCCCGGCGATGCCACCCCCGCCGATTTCGACACCGCCTATGACGTCCAGCAGGCAACCCTTGCCCTGACCGGCGCCAAACAGACCGGGTGGAAACTTTCGGTTGCCACGCGGTCCGCACAGGAAAAACTGGGCCTTGATGGCCCGCTGGTTGGCCCGTTACTGGAAGGCCGGATCATCGGCGATGACAGCACGATCACCACAAATGACGTGCATTTCCCCAATATCGAAGCCGAAATTGCCGTCGTCATGGCCAGCACGCCCGACGCCGATACCAACGCCGATACGATATTGGACCATATCCAAAGCGTGCATCTGGCCATTGAAATCGCCGACCGTCGCTTTACGATCAAACAAGGGCCCGTCGCGACACTGGCCGATTTGAATTCAACCGGCTATCTGGTTCTGGGGCGTGAAATTGCCAGTTGGCGGGATATGGCGTTTTTAAATGGCGCGGTTGAAACCCGATCAAACGATATTGTTCTGGCCCAGAACGACGATCCGGCCGCATGGCCCGATCCGTTTGGCGGGCTGGTTTATCTGGTCAAATTCCTTGCCAAACGCGGCCAAAGCCTGAAACCGGGGGATGTCATCACCACCGGTGCCTGTGCAACACCGACGCTAACCGACCACGGCAAGATCGAAGCCATCTTTGCCGGTGTCGGCGTGGTTCGCGCCGAAATCAAACTGGCCTGAAAACCAACCAGTTAATCCGGCCAAAACAGACAAAGGGCCATGCAGTTTATGCTGCATGGCCCTTTGTGTTTGGAACTTTTTACAATGCTATCCGGCTTCACGGAACCGATGAACCGCAACGCCCGGCACATCGACATGCAACGTCACAAGCTTGCCCGCATCGGGGAACTCAGCACGTTTTTCAGCACTGTAATTTTCCATGTGGCTTGTGACATAAAGCGTCTTCATATCCGCCCCGCCAAAGCACGGCATGGTCGGATTGGGCATGGGCATCGGGATCGACAACAACAACGTGCCATCAGGCGCAAAGCGGTTCAGGTTCCCGGCCGATACCCCGGCACTCCAATAACAGCCTTCAACATCAACCGCGCCGCCATCCGGGCGGCCAAGCGTATCATCAAGATCCAGATAGCGCTGGCAATTGGCAATCGCGCCGGTCGCCGCATCAAAATCCCAGCGATTGACCCAGGGCCCGCGTGAATCCGAATGATACATTTTCGTTCCATCGGGCGACCATGCCAGCCCGTTGGAAATCTTGATCCCGCCAACCTTGTGCTCGACCGTGCCTTCACCGGTCACACGATACAGTGATGCCACCGGCTGCTTGTCGGCATTCTGATCCATGGTGCCGATCCAAAACGCCCCATCCGGGCCAATTTTGCCGTCATTTGTCCGGCTCATGGCGTTGTCGCCGTCAACCTCGGCCAGTTTTTCACGGGCACCGGTTTTCGGATCAAACAGGATAACGTCGCTTTTAAGCGCCACGACCAGACGCCCCTGATCGGTCAGGCCAAAACAGCCGACTTCGCTTTCGAATGACCAGCTGTGGCGCTGGCCGGTGGCGATATCAAGCGCATGGATTTTCTTGCCAACGATATCGCCCCAATACAGACGATTGTTATCACCGTCCCAGTTCGGGCATTCACCCAGTTCAAAGCGTTCTTCAAGCAGAAGGCGGGGCTGTGCCGCCGCTGAATTTTCACCCGACATGATCCGTCCCTGATCCGTTTTCGTGTTGCGCAACAACTTCACGGTGTGCCGGTCGCAACGATCACTTGTCAACAAATTTACAAAATAATTTTACAAGCACAACGGATCAACACCCCAGTGATGCTCCATACCAAGGCTTGACATCCTCACCGGATCATATAGCGAAAAACGGTCTGAATTCAAAATCTTAGCAAAAATAAATACCGGAGGAAATCACCCTCGCGCGCGCCATGCATTTTGCCTGTTACGCCACCAGACAAGATGCCCTGTCACATTTCACGCGCATGATCCGTCACGCGCTGGCGCGCCTGATGCAGGTGATAACGCATCAAAAGTTCGGCGCTGTCGCCATCTTGGCCACGAATGGCATCAAAAATCTGGCGATGTTCCGACAGAACCTTTTTGACCCGTTCGGCCGTGCCGCCGCGCGTGATATTCAGCGCGACATTCATGCTTTTGGCGATCACCCCATGCAGGGATGTCAATATGGTCACAAAGATTTCGTTGCCGCTGGCACGCGCAATCGCCATGTGAAAATCGAAATCGGCCTGATCGGCGATATCACCCGCGGCAATACTGTCTTCAAGCATCTTCAGCGCGTGTTCAATATCGCGGTGATGGCGCAAACTGGCCCGTTCGGCGGCAAGCCGCGCTGTTGCGCCCTCAATTGCAATACGGGCTTCAAAACACCGCAGCAAACCGGCAACGTCATTGATGCCGCCAAATTCGATCAAGCCCTGTGGCGGGCGTTTTTTAACAAAGGACCCAACGCCCTGACGGGCATAGACCAAACCATCGGTTTGCAATTTCCGAAGCGCTTCGCGCACAACCGGTCGCGACACGCCAAAAGATGCACAAATCTCGTTTTCCGAGGGCAGCTTCGCCCCTTCCGAAAGATTGCCCGATACAATCTGCTCCAAAATCTGCCCATAAAGCTGATCTGCAAGCTTTTCGCGCTTCTGAATTTTAAGCTGCAACCCGGTCATTCGCCTCATCCCCGCCGACTTGTAATCTTGTCAATCTAACTTGTAAGTTTTATCGGCAAACTCTGACTGGGTAAAGGGGCGGCAATCAATCAACCAATGAATAATCGCGCCGCCCAACGGGTTCTTCAGCGTCATCGACAAGGCTGTCATCAGACCGCGCCAAAAGACCGGGCGTCAATGTCATGGTACCAGAAATCGTATCGTTATACCCCAGCACCCTGACATCCCCGAATTTCTTAAGTTCCGGCCGATTATGAACATTGGGCACATGCGATACCGGTTCAACACAGAATGTTTCGCCGTTTTCCGGAATATAAAATTGCAGGTTCGAAAGCGTATCACTGGCTTCCAGCAACAGACTAAGCTGGCGATCCTTCCATGTCATTTCCACGGCCCCGTGCCAGCCGCTATAATGCACATCCAACCCCTTGTTATGGCGGATCATTTTGCCATCGGAAAAGTCCCGCCCAAGGTCAATCACCGTGCGGGTGGTCGGCAATTTACCGTCGTCGGTGCCAAAGCAATCGGCGGCAATAAAACTGACCGATGCATCTTCGCCCGCCGGGAACCACGGATGCAACCCAATCCCATAGGGCATCGGTTCACGGCCAAGATGGCGCACGCCGATTTCAATTGAAATTGATCCGTTCGCAACTGTGATTTCCTGCCAGGCGGTATAGGAAAAACCGGTTTGCGGATCATCATGTTTGTGACTGAACCGGATGGTATCGATTGTCGGGCGTTCAATTTCCCAAACCGCTGAAATGCCAAAACCATGGATGGCATGCGGGTCCGGCGCACGATTGGCCGGCACATTGATGGTTTTGCCATCAAAGTCAAACTGCGCATATCCAAGCCGATTGGCAAACGGCACCATCGGGAAGCACCCCAAATGCGATGGGTTACCCGATGTCAGTGAAAATTCGTCAACCGGACGCAAAAGGTTGATCACCCCATCGCCATCGGGACGCACCCAGTCAATCCGCGAAATCGCCCCGCCACGGGGGACAATTCCAACCCGAAACGGGCCGCTATTCCATAGATATTCCGCTTCGGACTGTTTGCCCATCATGCCGCCTCGTTTAATGTCTTAAGAAATCATATGATGACTTTGCGCCACCAACATAATAGGACTATTTCAAGATGTTAGGTATGTCACTATTAACAATTGCCACTCTTAACATCTGGTTCAGATCATACCGGATTTGCAGAGCAGGAAAATGAGCATCACCCCTGCGCGGAAAGCGCCACGGAAAGTTACGCTGACCGAGAAGGTCATTGCAAGTCTGCGCCACGAAATTGAAAGCGGCATGCGCACGCCAGGCAGCAAATTGCCGACCGAACCGGTTCTGACCGAACAATTCGGTGTCAGCCGCACCGTGGTCCGCGAAGCCATCGCTGCCCTTAAGGCCGACGGGCTGCTTGAACCGCGTCAAGGGGCCGGTGTGTTTGTGCTGGCGCCCAGCCCGCGCAAATTGGGCGACACAATTTTTGCCGTCGATTCGGCGCAAATTTCAGATGTGCTGGAAATTCTTGAACTGCGCATGGCGGTCGAGATCGAGGCCGCCGGCCTTGCCTGTGCGCGCAGTTCCGCCGCACAACAGGCCAAGATTTACGAAGCCCTGCAGGAAATGACCGATCAGTTTGAAAAAGGCAATCCGACCGAAAAGGCCGATTTCGAATTTCACCGCGCCATTGCAGACGCGACAAATAACCGCCGCTATGCCGAATTTCTGGAACATCTGGGCGATAAAACGATCCCGCGCGCGCAATTGCGCCGTCGCCCGCCCGAGGTCGAAGACCAGAAAAACTATATGCAAAAAATTCTGGCCGAACACCATCGCATCTTTGATGCCATTGCCGCCCGCGATGCCGAAACTGCCCGTCAGGCAATGCGCGACCATCTAAGCCAAAGTCAGGCCCGCTATCAAAGCCTGCTTCGACAAAGATAAAACCACCTTTTAGCCTTCACCCGCGTCAGCCGACCGGATCAGATCGGCAATATCGCGCATATTGTCAAAAACAATATCCGCCCCGGCATCATAAAGCCGCGTTCGGGCATCATCGCGGTCTTTCTCGTAATGGCCGCCGCCAACATATCCGATGCATGTCATGCCTGCGGCCACCGCGGCCTTAACCCCGGCCACGGAATCTTCAATCACCACCGCCTGTTCGGGGCGAACATCCATTTTCTTTGCCGCATATAAAAACAGATCCGGTGCAGGTTTGCCATTGGCGACAAAATCAGCACTATAAATCTGATCGCCAAACCAATGACCAAGCCCGGTCACCGCCATCGTGCGGTCAAGGCGTTGCATGGAACTGCTTGAAGAAATGCAAAACGCAATATTGCGATCCTTCAACGCCTTCAGAACGGTTTCAATTTCCGGTGTTTTGCGAAGTTCGAAATCATATCGGGCAAATAGCCGTTCATAAAAGAACGGTTTGAATTCGTCGGTGATATCGCGCCCGGTTTCGGTGTGAATATGTTCGATGGGCGCCGCACTGGATCGCCCGGTAAAACGCCTGGCCACTTCCGACTGGCCAAGCGGCGCGCCGAAATGATCAAGAACATCCACAAGCGTCGCCAGCGAAATAGGCTCGCTGTCAACAAGAACACCGTCACAATCAAACAAAACAGCGATCTTGCCGCTCAGGATTGTTGCTGATGCAGGGCTTTGGGCATTATTTCGGACATTTCCGGGGGCCATGTTAAACCTGGCTTCGTTGGATTGGATTATGAAACCCTATACAATCGCAAATATCGCCGTCAATCAAAATGAACATTTGACCAAACACTGCACTTTTGCTCAATTACCTGCAACGTGATTATATTGCGGTGAAAAACAGGCGTGAAAATCGCCCATAGCCGGGATCGGGACCGCCGTAAAACATGGCCCCGAACAACCGGCCCCGCGGGAGGGAAATCAAATGAAGCTTAGCGAAAAAGTCATCATTGGCGTTGATGTCGGCACCGGTAGCGCACGCGCAGGCGTCTTTGATCGAGACGGAAAACTGCTTGGCAGTGCGGCGCATGCTATCGCCATGAACAAGCCAAAGCCCGACTTTGTCGAACAGGATTCGGAAAACATCTGGCAATCCGTTTGCCAGTCTGTTCGCGATGCCATGGCAAAATCAAATACCGCCCCCGATCAGGTCGCAGCCATTGGGTTTGATGCCACTTGCTCGCTTGTCATCCGCGATACGGATAATCGCCCGCTTGGTGTCACACCGGGCGGCGCTGATAATTGGGATGTCATCGTCTGGATGGATCACCGTGCCGTGCGCGAGGCCGAAGAATGCACCAAAACCGGCGCCAAGGTGCTTGAATATATCGGCGGCACCATGTCCCCCGAAATGGAATTGCCCAAATTGATGTGGCTGAAACGTCATCATCGCCAGAATTGGGATAAAATGGGTGTCGCCTATGATCTGGCTGATTTCCTGTCCTATCGCGCCACCAACAGCAACGACCGGTCGTGCTGCACCGTCACCTGCAAATGGACCTATCTGGCCCATCAGGATGCACCATGGGATCGTGAATTTCTCGATCAGGTCGGGCTTGATGATTTCCCCGCCAAAATCGGGATGGACAGCAAGGCCTTGGGCGTTGGCGATCTGATCGGCAATCTGTCAAAACAGGGGGCCCTTGATCTTGGCCTGACCACCGATTGCGTCGTCGGGGCGGGCCTGATTGATGCCCATGCCGGTGCGCTTGGCACATTGGGTGAATATCTTGATGGCAATCTTGATGAACGGTTTGCCATGATTGCCGGGACATCGACCTGCCATATGGCGCTATCAAGCGAACCACGCTTTATCAAAGGCGTCTGGGGTCCGTATTTTGGCGCGATTGCACCGGGTCTTTGGCTAAACGAAGGTGGGCAGTCGGCCACGGGCGCCTTGCTTGATCATATTGTCGCCATGCATCCGTTTTCCCATGACATGGGCCGCGATGCCCATAAATTGGCTGGGCAAAAGCTTTTGCCGCGCATGATGGAAACACCCGATCTGGCCCCGCGCCTGCATGTTCTGCCCGATTTCCACGGCAACCGATCCCCATTGGCCGATTCCGAAGCATTGGGTGTTATCACCGGGCTAAGCCTTGACCAAGGCGAGGAAAGCTTCCTTGATCTTTACTGGGCCACCGCCTGTGCGATTGCCTATGGCACGCGCCATATCATCGATGCCCTAAACGCCACGGGATATAACATCAAACATATCCATCTAAGTGGCGGCCATACCGCAAGCCCGGTTCTGGTCAAACTTTATGCCGATGTCACCGGCTGCAATGTCGTGATGTCTGATTGCGCTGAACCGGTCTTGCTGGGGTCGGCCATGCTCGGTGCTGCCGCCCTTGATCCCGATGGCGGTCTTGCCGTTGCATCGCGTCAAATGGCGGGCAAGGAAACGGTTCATGCCCCGGATCAAACGGCCAAAATCGCCCATGACCGGCGCTATGGCATTTTCCACAAACTTCACGCCCATCGGCAGGAACTTGATGCCATGGCAAACGCCTGATCCCTTTAAAAAAGCCCCGCGGCATTTGCTGCGGGGCTTTTCATTTTCAGCCATTCTATACCTTCAGGCCTGAACCGTCGTCTGGCGCTGGCGCCCCAACCCTTCAATGCCAAGCTCCATGACATCACCGGGTTTCAGGAAACGTTGCGGCTTCATGCCCATACCAACACCGGGCGGGGTGCCGGTGGTGATGACGTCACCGGGTTGCAGGCTCATAAAGTTCGACAAATAGCTGATCAGATGCGCCACACCATAAACCATGGTCGATGTGCTGCCATCCTGAACCCGCTCGCCGTTCAGCTCCAGCCAAAGGCCAAGATTTTGCGGATCAGAAACCTCGTCGCGCGTCACCAGCCACGGCCCAATCGGACCAAAGGTATCGTGGCTTTTGCCTTTTACCCACTGCCCGGCATGTTCAAGCTGAAAGGCGCGTTCGGACATATCATTGACCACGCAATACCCCGCAACATGATCAAGGGCGTCGGCCTTTGTCACGTATTTGGCTTCCTTGCCAATCACGATGCCAAGCTCAACCTCCCAGTCGGATTTTTCCGAACCGCGTGGAATTTCAACATTATCATTCGGGCCACAAACCGCCGAAGTTGCCTTGAAAAACACCACCGGTTCCGGCGGGACTTCCATCCCGGCCTCGGCCGCATGGTCGGAATAATTCAATCCGATGCATATGAATTTTCCCGGCTTGGCAACGCAAGATCCAATGCGTGGATCACCTGAAACTGCCGGAAGACTGGCCGGGTCAAGGGCGGCGATCTTGGCAAAAACCGCATCGGAAATGGTATCGGGATTAATATCGTCAATCACGCCCGAAAGATCACGGATGACGCCATCCTGATCAAGCAATCCCGGCTTTTCCGATCCCGGCACACCAAAACGCAACAATTTCATTTTATCCGATCCTCCTGATATCATTGATCTGCGGCACGGTCGGCCACAGTTGTTATGCTTTCCTCATACAAATAAAACAAAGCACCGTCCAGCAACGATCCATCAATCCCAAAAATAACCTGCAAAACAAAAAGGGCCGCAAATTTGCGACCCTTGATGCTGTTAATCGGCATTGATCAGACCAGATTGGCCCTAAAGAATTCGGCCGTACGCGCATTGGCGGTTTCAGCATCATTCTTGTCGTAATGCGCCCCACCCTTACGCGCAAAGGCATGATCCCGACCGGGATAAAAGTGAAGCTCTGTCAGGGAATGATCCGCCAGCGCATCCTTGATCACATCCTGTGCCTCGGCCGGAATATATTCGTCATTCCCGGCAAGATGAATGATCACCGGCTGTTTGATATTATCCGCTTCACCGACGTAATTATCCATCCCGCCGCCGTAATAGACCGCAAAGGCATCGCCATCGGTGCGCGTTGCCGACAAAAACGTCAACAGACCGCCAAGACAGAAACCAACAACACCGACCTTGCCATTGGCTCCGTCAATCTTGCGCGCTTGCGCCATTGTGGCTGCGATGTCTTCGACACCCTTATCGACATTGAATGCCTGATAATAGCCAAACGCCTGTTTCCATTCTTCTTCGGTCTGGTCGGTGATGTTAATCCCCGGTTCGATCCGCCAAAACAGATCCGGACACACCGCAATATAGCCCTGTTTGGCGTAATCATCGGCAATGCCGCGCATCACGGGATTTACGCCAAATATTTCCTGAATAACCACCACAACAGGTGCCGGAAGTTTGGCCGGCATGGCAACATAGGCGTCAAATTTTCCGTCCGGCGTTGTCACGGTCAGGCTGTTTGTCATAGTGGCTCTCCTTGAGGATGCGGATGTTTGATATCAAAACCTGATTTTAGCTTTCCTGTTGAGTTATCAAATCATTGCGTTTGCGCAAGGCCCAAGACCGGACCGGTCACAAAATCATCACAGATCATGGCCCATTCATTCATCCTGTACGCGCAGGGTAAAGGGCAATGTGATCTGAACATGCAATCCGCCTTCGTCCCGGTTATGGATGGCAATCTCGCCGCCATGGGCTTTAATCGCACGCCGCGCAATCGACAACCCCAACCCGAACCCGATGCCATTTATCCCCGGTTCACCGCGAATAAACGGTTCAAACATATTTTCCAATTGTTCGGCCGGAATGCCCGGCCCCTGATCGGAAATCGTAATGCAGAACACCTTTTGATCCATATCGGCCTCGGCCGAAATCCGGACCAACTGCCCTTCGCGCGAATGACGCAACGCATTGCGCACAATATTTTCAAATGCACGGCGCAACAATTCGGCATTGCCGATAACCACCGGCACCTCGCCCTGCCAATTGCGTTTGATCGCAAGGTTGGTCTGCACCTTGATCCCGGTGGCATCTGCCTCGAACCTTGCATCGCTAACAACCCGGCCCAGCAAATGATCGATGTCAAGCCATGTCTGGTTTTGACTGGCACCGCTTTCCGCACGTGACAGGGTCAAAAGTTCCCCAACCAATTCGTCCAAACGAACGGTTTCCTTTTCGATCCGATCCAGCGACCCCTCGATCCGGTCCGGTTTCTGGCGCGCCAGTCCGACGGCCAATTGCATCCGCGCCAAAGGCGACCGCAATTCATGCGACACATCATTTAACAACCGATCCCGCGCCTCGATCAATTGTTGCAGGCGCACGGCCATCACATCAAAATCACGTGCCAAATCGGCAATTTCATCGCGCCTGCGGCCAATCTTTTCGCCCAGTCGCCAGGTTAAATCACCGGTCGAAAGCCTTTCAAATCCTTCTTGCAACTGTCGGATAGGCCGGGCCAGATACCACGCCAAAACACCGCTAAAGATCAATCCGCCGATAATCCCGGCAATGACAAGCGGGGTTGGCACGCTGAACCGTCCACGATCGGGGATTTCGGCCACAATATCAGCAACATCAAATTTCAAATGCACCAGCAAACCGACCGGGCTGATGGCATCACGGGCCAAAAAGCCGTTTACCTTGATATCTTCGACCCGGTCTTCCGGCGCAGGGGCCGCATTTATCATCGCGCCATCAATCACCGGCTCAATGGAAAGCCGATCCCGTTCAGATTGCGGCCAATAGGCCATCGCCTGTTCCAGCGGGCCAAGTCCCTCGGCCTCGACAATGCGCGCGGCTGTTTCGATATAACCGCGTGCCGTTTCCTTAAGATACCCAATATGATAGGGGGTCGGCGGGCCACCATAAATCGTGAACAGCAACCATACCCCCTGCCAGATGGCCGTAAAGGTCAGGGAAAACCCGATCAGGATTTTCCAAAATAAACGGCCCCTCATATGTCCTGCCTCAATCGATAGCCAAACCCGCGCACGGTTTCGATCAAACCGGCATCATTGCTGACAGATTGCAGTTTCTGGCGCAGGTTGCTCATATGAACGTCAATTGATCGGTCATAAACCTCGCGCGGGCGGCCCAAGACTTTCATCGACAATTCGTTTTTCGATAATGCCCTTTCCCGCGCCCGCATCAGAACTTCCAAAAGATTGAATTCCGAAACTGTCAATTCCATTTCAATTGCATTAAATGCCGCAACCCGGCGCGCGGTATTAAGGCGTAACTTGCCAAGCACGACTTCATCGTCCTTTTCACCGCCCTTGTCGTTGGAATGTCCTTTGCTGCGGCTATCATTGATCGGTTCTGCACGGCGCAAAACCGCCCGAATGCGCGCCACCAATTCACGCGGGTAATAGGGCTTGGGGATGTAATCATCCGCACCAAGTTCCAACCCGATCACACGGTCCACATCATCGCCCTTGGCGGTCAACATGATGACCGGCACCCGGCTTTGGGTTCGCAATTCGCGCAGCACCTCTATCCCGCCCATGCCCGGCATCATGATATCAAGCAACACCACAGAAAACGCCCCGTCTGCCCCCCCGTCCAGCGCCAGACGCAGGCCGTCCTGACCGTTAAAGGCATTGGTGATGTCAAATCCCTCGCCTTCAAGATACTCGGCCAGCATCGTGCCAAGTTCGACATCGTCATCAACAAGCAGAATTCTGGTCACAGGATGCGGATCTTTCAAAATGCGGGTTCATTCATATGCATGATGACATTCTAGCGTGGAAAATCCCGAACAAAAGGCACCCATGCCGGACTTTACACATTCCTTACACATCATTTTCACCCCGCTCACCCCCATCTGACAAACGACTTGCTATGTCTGGGGTGTCACGCGGCGCATTGCCGTCTGACATGTTTCATCTCAGGATCTGAAAGCCCGATGACAAAACCACAAAAGACTGCGCGCAACATTGTAATTGCCCTGATTGCCATATTGGTTGCCGGATGGATGGCACAAGCCTGGCTGTTCCCGCCAGAAACCAAAATCGGCTATGTCACCGCCAAACCCCGTATCGGCCATCTTGCCGATACGGTTCTGGCCAGCGGCACAATCACCGCATCCAAACTGGTCAGCGTCGGCGCACAGGTTTCCGGGCAAATCACCGCCTTGCATGTCGATCTGGGTGATCGCATCAAGGAAGGCGATATGATCGCGGAAATCGATCCATCAACCCAACAAAACGACCTGCTCGATGCCGAGGCCGCCTTGGCCAATGTCACCGCACAGCTTGCCGCCAAACAGGCCGAACTGAGACAGGCGCAACTGGATTACACACGCCAGAAAAAAATGCGTGCCCTTGACGCATCCCCACAAGAAGATTTTGATGCCGCCGAGGCAACCCTTGCCGTGACCAAGGCCGAAATTACCGCCCTCAAGGCGCAAATCGATCAGGCTAAAATCGCACTCGACACCGCACAAATCGATCTTGGCTATACCGAAATCCGCGCCCCGATGGATGGCACCGTTGTTGCCCTTGCGGTCAAGGAAGGCCAGACCGTCAATGCCGCGCAATCAACCCCGACCATCATCAAACTGGCCCAGCTTGATACCATGACGGTCGAGGCCGAAATATCCGAAGCTGACGTTATCCGCGTACACGAAGGTCAACCGGTCAGCTTTACCATTCTGGGGGATCGGACCACCAAATATGAAAGCACGCTGCGCGCCATCGAACCGGCCCCGGACGGGATCGAAGACGATGACGACAACACCGATGATGACGCGGTCTATTACAACGGCCTGTTTGATATCGACAACCCGGACCACCGTTTGCGCGTCTGGATGACTGCCGAAGTCATCATTACCCTAAATGATGTCGATAATGCCCTGATCGTACCATCTGCGGCCCTGATCGGCCCCGACACCAATGGCAATTATAGTGTGCGGGTTCTTGATGAAAAAGGCGACGCGATTGAAAAACCTGTCACCGTCGGGCTGAACACCAATATCGACGCCCAAATCATAAATGGCATTTCCGAAACTGATGATGTTGTGATCGGCGCGACAAGCGGCGCCACGGCGTCAAGCCAATCGGTCCGTCGTGGTCCCGGGGGGATGTTCTAGCCATGAACCAGATCACCCCTGACACAACAACTGCGCCGCTGATTGAAATCCGTGATTTATGGCGCCACTATCCGGCCGGCGAGGAACGCATTGCCGTTCTTAAAGGCATCAACCTGACCATTGAACGTGGTGAAATGGTCGCAATCATTGGCGCGTCCGGGTCGGGAAAATCGACCCTGATGAATATTCTGGGCTGTCTGGATCGCCCGACGGGCGGGGAATATCGCGTTAATGGCCGTCTGACCGGCGATCTGGAACCCGATGAACTGGCCGCCCTTCGGCGCGAATATTTCGGCTTTATCTTTCAGCGGTATCACCTTCTGTCGGACCTAAGCGCGCTTGGCAATGTCGAAGTCCCGTCGATCTATGCCGGGTTTGATACCGAAACCCGGCGCGACCGGGCGATGGATATTCTGACCCGTGTCGGACTTGGTGATCGTATTCATCACCGCCCCGGCCAACTTTCCGGCGGACAACAGCAACGTGTCAGTATCGCGCGCGCCCTGATGAATGGCGGCGATGTCATTCTGGCCGATGAACCAACCGGCGCACTTGATAGCCAAAGCGGTGCCCAGACATTGGAATTGCTGCGGGATCTGCACCGCGATGGCCATACGGTTATTCTGGTCACCCATGATCACGATGTTGCCGCCCATGCCGAACGCATTATTGAAATCCGCGATGGCGAAATCATTCGTGATGAACAACAATTTCAGGCAAATGCGTCTTCCACGTCGCGCAAACCTGCCGAAACCTTTGTCCAGAAATCATCGCGCATCCGTGCGGAAATAGACCGGTTCAACGAAGCCTTCAAAATGGCGCTGGTTGCCATGAATGCGCATCGCCTGCGCACTTTCCTGACCATGCTGGGCATCATTATCGGCATTGCATCGGTGGTATCGGTCGTTGCCCTTGGCCAAGGGTCACAAGACCGAATTCTTTCTGATATCAGCTCAATCGCGACTAATACAATTGACGTCATGCGTGGCAAGGATTTTGGTGATCGTGATGCCGATCAAATCCGAACCCTGACCGCGGCCGATGCCAATGTTCTGGCCACCCAGTATTACGTCGACAGCGTCACGCCAAAGGTTTCAAGCACCGTCACCCTGCGTTACGGCAATATCGAAGTCGATGCCGCTGTTTCCGGGGTCGGTATGGATTACTACCGGGTGCGCGGTTATGAAATGGCCAATGGCATCTGGTTTAACAACCTTGCTGTCGAAAAACGTGCCCAGGATGCCATCATTGATGACAACACCCGTGAAAAACTGTTTCCCAATGGGGAAAATGCACTGGGCCAGGTCATTTTCCTTGGCACCGTGCCGGTCCGCATCATCGGTGTCACCGCGCCCAAAGACAGCACATTTGGCAATAACGACAGCCTGAACATCTGGGTGCCCTATACCACTGCGCTCACCCGTATTCTGGGGCAAAATTACCTCAGCAGCATCACGGTGCGCATTGATGACAATGTACAAACCGCACTGGCCCAGCAAAATATCGAAAGCCTTTTGACCCAGCGACACGGGATAAAAGACTTCTTTACCATCAACACCGATACCATCCGTGAAACCATCGAAAAAACCACCCAGACCATGACGCTTTTAATCTCATCAATCGCGGTGATTTCGCTGATTGTCGGGGGCATTGGGGTTATGAATATCATGCTGGTTTCGGTCACAGAACGCACCGGTGAAATCGGCGTTCGCATGGCGGTTGGCGCGCGTCAAAGCGACATTTTGCGTCAATTCCTGATCGAGGCCGTTCTGGTCTGTATCCTTGGCGGCGCATTGGGTGTTTTGACCGCCCTTGGCATCGGCGTTCTGTTCGATGTGATGGGCAGTTCATTTTCGATGGTCTATTCGACAACATCAATCGTTGGTGCCTTTGCCTGCGCGACCCTGATCGGGATTTCGTTTGGCTTCCTGCCTGCCCGCAGTGCCGCCCGGCTTGATCCGGTCGATGCCCTGTCGCGCGACTGACGGAGAAATAAAAATGATCACGCATATTCTGAAAACCGGCACCATTCTGTCAATGATCGCCCTTGCCGGGTGCAGCAGCCTGACCGAAACCCGCTATTCCCGCCCCGATATAGCGGGACAGAACAGCTGGAATGGCGCCGCCACAACAACGGCAACAAGCGATAGCGCAACAACACCAACCCCCATCATCGACAGCCAAAACTGGTGGCAGAATTTCGATGATGCCAAGCTTGATGAACTGGTCGCGCGCGTGCTTGAACGCAACAATGATCTGGCGGCTGCCACGATCAAGGTCCGCAAGGCACAGCTAACCGCCGGCCTTGCCGAGGATGACCTGTATCCCGATCTTTCCGCAGGTGCAGATACATCTGTTTCGCGTCAACTTGATGAAAATAACGGCAGCACGCGAAGCTTTGGCACCAATGCCGGGATCAGTTACGAACTCGATCTTTGGGGCAAGCTTGGCCATGATTACGATGCTGCACGCTGGGAAGCACTGGCAACGCTTGAAGACCGCGAAAGCACCGCTCTTTCCCTGATCGGCACCACTGCCACCCTTTACTGGCAGGCGGTTTATTATCAGCAACGCCTTGATATTGCACAGGCCAGCATCGATTACGCCCAGCAGACCCTTGATCTTGTCGATGTGCAATATGCATCGGGATCAACATCGTCGCTGGAATTATTCGAAGCCCGTCAGAACCTTGAAAGCCAGCGTGCCGATTATACCCAGATTGAACAAAGCCTGACCGAAACCAAAAATGCGCTGTCGATCCTGTTTGACCGTGCGCCGGGCGATATCGCCATTACACGCACCACCCTGCCATCCGGGGCCTTGCCCGATGTGGCACCGGGCCTGCCATCCGAATTGCTGTCACGCCGCCCCGATGTCCGTGCGGCTGAATTGCGCTTAAAAGAAAGCGTTTCGGATTTGAATTCGGTCAAAACCAGCTTGCTTCCGACCGTCACCCTGACCGGTGAGCTTGGCACCAGCAGCGATCAGTTGCGCGATTTCCTGCAAAACCCGATTGGCACATTGGGCGCCAGCCTAGCCCTGCCATTCCTGAACTGGAACCAGGGACAACTTAACATCAAAGTATCCGAGGCCGAATACGAACAGGCCATCACCGAATTCCGCCAAACCACCTATGAAGCCATGAATGATGTGGAAAATGCGCTTTCGGCGCGCACGCAATATGAACGCCGCGCCCAGCGTCTTGAAGCCGCCCTTGATGCTGCGCGCAATGCCGAACGGATTTACGAAACCCGGTTCCGGTCCGGTGCGGTTGCCATGCAAGATTGGCTGGATGCCCAGGAAACCCGTCGTACCGCCGAAGAATCCGTTCTTGAAAACCAGTTGGATCGCATCACCAATCTGATCACGCTGTATCAGGCCCTGGGCGGCGATGCCACACCGGCCAATGCCCTGCCCGACACACCGCCGTCAATACCATCTGAGGCATAACAATGCCTGCCCGAACAAGGAAACATGATGATGCGATATCACCATCTTTCGCACCATATCGGCCATGCCCTGATCCTTGCCGGGGCCGGGCTTTGCATGACGGCCTATCTGCTGGGCGAAAGTCGTGCCGCACAGGAACACCCCGGCCAAATGGGCATGGATCAGATTGATCAAATAGATCAGCAGGATGAAGGTGAAAAACCGATCATCCTGCAACGCCCGTTTATCCCGGCGCCATTTGTTCCTATAACGGATTAACCGCCCGGCGATCGACAACACCGGGCACAATACCACGCGATGCATTCGAGACGTGATCCATCACATTGCTGGCCGCGATATCAAATTGCCGCGCGACCATGCGTTTTTGCCGTTCGGCAAACAGGGCGGCACGATCCGCAACATCAACCGGACTTCCGGCAACATCACGACCGGCAAGAAACGCATCACGATCCAGCCAATCCAGCGTATTTTTCGTCAGATCAAGCCGCAACACATCGCCATCACGCAAATGGCCGATACCGCCGCCGACAAATGCCTCGGGCACCATATGGCCGATGCAGGCGCCCTTGGTGACACCGGAATAACGCCCATCGGTGATCAACATGCTTGATGCTTCAAGAATGCGGTGATGGCGCAAATTCTGCGACGGGGAAAACATTTCCGGCATGCCATAGGCCTCTGGCCCCTGCCCGCCAATGACAAAGGCAAAGGACAAATGCCCCTGTGCCAGCATGTCTTTGGGGGCTGCCATATCAACCCGGTTGCCGCCGTTGCGCGCAACAATGGCCGCGATAAGGTCTTCATCCACGCCATCGGTTTCAATCAACCGCGTCACCAGATCGGGCGAGGCAAAATCCGCATTACAAACATGTTCATTTTCATAGTAACGCACGATGAAAACGTGATCGTCGAAATGTTCGATCAAATGGTCGCTCATCCCTGATGTCTTGACCGCACAATTTTCAAAAAAACTGCCGGTTAAAACATCAACGCCGGACCGGGCGCGTATCGGCGTTGCCCGGATAACCGATTTATCACCCAACGACAAATCGACCGGGTTATCAAGTCCCGCAATCCGTTCACCCCATGTTTTGCCAAGCACCGTCGGCGCATCCAGATCCATCGCGACACCAAGATCGACCAAAACCCGATAAATGCTTTCCATGCCGCGATTTTTGCCCTCGGCCATTTGCTGGGCCAGAACAAAGGTATCGCGATTTTCGGTTAAGCTATGGGCGAATATTTCCGGCACCGGGGTGTTAAGGCGGACATTCTGATAATCATCAACCGTCACATCAAACCCGGCATAGCGCATCATAAACGGCAGATGCAGCAACATATTGCTGCTGGAACCCGTCGCATTATGAATACGCACAAAATTGGCAAAGTTGCGTTTCAACAGATTGCTAATCGCATATTCGGGTTTGTTAAACACCCCAAACAGCGCATCAATCCCCGCCGCTACGGCGGCATAGGGCGGCACATCGGTCAAAAGCTCCAATTCCGGCGGCGTCAGGCCAAAGGCGGCCAACATGGTGCGCGATGAATTGCCCGTGCCGTTAAAGGCACAAATCCCGCCCTTGGAATCACAGGTCGCCCCGGCCAATTCGTCAAGCACCCGGCGTTCCATTTTGCCATCAACAATGCCCAGCAACCTTGCACGATCCAGCAATCCGGCAAAGGCTTCGTCGGATGTACATTGCAAGATATAGCGCATGTTTTCGCGAATATCAGACCCAAGGTCATCATGCCCGGCCCGGTCGGCATCATCGGCGATTTTATCAAGCAGGCGTCGCGTTCCGTCGGGAATTTCACCGCCCTTAAGCACATGTGATGGCGCAAACACCGCCCAAACCGGGGCCTGATCCCCGCGATAGGCACGCGCCTGATCGGCAGACGCCAATCCGGCCACCACGGCGGCGGGCGATTTGTCACATCCGGCAATCACATAGGCCGCGTGATAGCTGTGCCCTTCAAAGGTGATATTGACCGCCGCCGCCGTATGATTGCGCGATGCCAGCGAATAACTTTGGCCGATATTGTTCTGCGCGGTGCCGTCACAAATAACCGGCACATGAAACAAAAACGGCACCCCGCCCCTTTCCCAAATGCGGATTGCCGCCATCAAGGCCTGTGGCCGATCCAGCAAATGCGCCGGATGATCCGGTGCCCCGCCGATAATCGCAATCCGGGGCCGGTTTTCAACCAAACGCCCAACAACATCGCGGATTTCCGGCATCACAAAATGACGATCCCGCACAACCACGGGATTTTCATTTACCGCATCACGCAACAACCCGATCACCGTGATCGGTTGATTGGCAAGCCCCTGAATACAATCGCGATAGGGATTGGCTTTTTCGTCAATGGTGATTGCATTGGGGATGGATCGGGATTGGGGCATAATGGACTCTGTCTGCGGGAAGCGGGATGGCAAGATGGCGGGATGATATTAGCAGGCGTTTTAGCACGTATTTATGCACGCGCCAGCAGACTATCAGACAAGTCCACCATCAACGATAAAGCTTTGTGAACTGCACGCCGATGAAACATCTGATGCCAGGAAAAGCACCATCTGCGCAACATCATCGCCGACAAGCCGACGTTTGACGCATTGCTGTTGCTGTATGCGTTCTTCGTCCTCGGGCGTGATCCAAAGATCAAGCTGACGCTGCGTCATGATACAGCCCGGAATAACCGTATTGACCCGAATGCCATCGCCCCCCCAATCGCGTGCCAATGCCCGCGTCATACCGATGATCCCGGCCTTGGCGGTTTCATAGCCGACCAGATCAGGCAATCCCATCAAATAACTGACCGAACTGAAATTAATGATACTGCCCCCGCCTTTTTCGGCCATGCCCTTGGCCACCGCGCGTGAACAGAAAAACTGATGGCTCAGATTAACGTCAAGCTTGTCACGCCATTCATCCGGTCCGGTTTCGGCCGGGGTGTGCCGATCATCACGGGCGGCATTATTGACCAGAACATCGACCACGCCGATCTTTGCCGACATTTCCGTAATTGCCTTGGGAATCTTGAATTGATCACGCAAATCAAGCGACGCATAAACCGGCCTGACATTCAGGTCGCGGTCGATTTCATCACAAAGCTTTGCACCTGCTTCATCATCAATATCAAAAAAACCAACCCGCGCACCTTGCGCACAAAAGGCCCTAACAATAGACGCCCCGATCCCTGACGCGCCGCCGGTCACAAGGACCGATTTTCCGTCGATGTCGTGGTAACTCGCTGTCATGACGTTCCTGACCTGTTTTAATTTTTTAGGTTACCAAATTAAATGCTGCGCTGCATCAAACCAATCACTCCCTTAACCCAACCCTGAATGCGTTAAACGGGACTGATTTAGCCTTTGAAGCGAGTTTTTTAATTTGTTCATTAAAAAAAATTTGACAGGACGGACCGAAGGCGTCAACATTTTTTCGACAATAAAAATAAATGTTACCGCAAGACACATATCATTCAGGGAAGAAACAAATGAAAAAGCTCCTCTCCTCGGTCGCACTGGCCGGTGCAGTACTGTTTTCTGCCAATGCTTTTGCCGATGATCTGATCGTTGGCGTTAGCTGGTCGAACTTCCAGGAAGAACGTTGGAAAACCGACGAAGCCGCGATGGTCAAAGCCCTCGAAGCCGCTGGTGCGCAATATATCAGCGCCGATGCCCAAAGCTCGCCATCCAAACAGCTTTCCGATATCGAAAGCCTGATTTCGCGCGGTGCAGATGCCTTGATCGTTCTGGCACAGGATTCCTCGTCAATTGGTGCCGCAGTAAAGCAGGCAACCAACGAAGGCATCCCGGTTGTTGGCTATGACCGCCTGATCGAAGACGCCACCGCCTATTACATTACCTTTGACAACAAGGAAGTCGGCCGCCTTCAGGCCAAGGCCGTATTCGCCGCCCAGCCCAAAGGCAACTATGTCTTTATCAAAGGCGCCCCGACTGATCCGAACGCCAATATCCTGCACGAAGGTCAACTTGAAGTCGTTCAGGCCGCAATCGATTCCGGTGACATCAAGGTTGTCGGCGAAGCCTATACCGATAGCTGGCAACCCGCCATCGCCCAGCGCAACATGGAACAATTCCTGACCGCTGCCGATAACAAAGTCGATGCCGTTATTGCCTCAAATGACGGCACGGCCGGTGGTGTTGTTGCCGCCCTTTCCGCACAGGGCATGCAAGGCATTCCGGTTTCCGGTCAGGATGGCGACCATGCCGCCCTTAACCGTGTTGCCCTTGGCACCCAGACGGTTTCGGTTTGGAAAGACGCCCGCGTTTTGGGCCAGCGCGCAGCCGAAATCGCCGTTGACCTTGCCAAAGGCACCAAACTTGGCGACGTCAAAGGCACGCAGGATTGGCAAAGCCCGAATGGCGTCACCATGAAATCCTATTTCCTTGCTCCGGTCGCCATCACCCAGGACAAACTCAATCTGGTGATTGATGCCGGTTGGGTCTCGAAAGACGTTGTCTGCAAAGGCGTTGCAAGCGGCAAGGTCGCTGCCTGTAACTAAGGCAGGTTTCCTCCTCCCTCCGACCTTGCGAAACCCGGGGCTGGCCTATCATTCTGGCCAGCCCCGCTGCTTGACGAGCTTTTGACATGACAAGACTACTTGCCAAGATGGAAGTCGACCGCCGCCTTGTCGGGCTGGCCGTTGTGCTTTTGATTATCTGGATCGGCTTTGACCTGGCGTCTGGTGGCCGGTTTATCACCCCGCGAAATATCTTTAACCTGTCGGTGCAAACCGCATCCGTGGCCGTGATGGCCTGCGGGATGGTTCTGATCATTGTCACCCGCCATATCGATCTTTCGGTCGGCGCCATATTGGGCGTTCTGGCCATGATCATGGGCGTGGTCCAATCCGATATCCTGCCACAGTTTCTCGAATACAATCATCCGATGACCTGGGTGATCACGCTGATCGTCGGATTGATCATTGGCGGCGCCATTGGCAGCATTCAGGGACTTGCCGTTGGCTATCTTGGGGTTCCGGCCTTTATTGTCACGCTGGGCGGGCTTTTGGTCTGGCGCGGGGCAGCATGGTGGGTCACCCAGGGGCGCACCGTTGCCCCGCTTGATCATAATTTCATGCTGCTGGGTGGCGGCATCGAAGGCACGATTGGCGCCACTTGGAGCTGGGTCGTCGCCGCCATTGCCATTGCCGCCATCATCTATGCCGCGATCAAAGACCGACGTCGCCGGCTATCATTTGAATTCCCGGTCAAACCGATCTGGGCGGAATACACCAACACCGCGATCAAGGCGGGTCTGGTTCTGATTGCGGTCATCACCTTAAATGCCTATCACCTGCCCGAACGGGCCGCTGAACGCATTCTTGAAAGTCGCGGCATTGCGGCAACCGCAGAAAACCTTGTGATTTCGCATGGCATTCCAATCCCGCTTTTGATTGTTGCACTTGTCGCCATTGTCCTGACCATCGTTGCCAAACGCACCCGGTTCGGGCGCTATGTCTTTGCCATTGGCGGCAACCCACAGGCTGCTGAACTTGCCGGGATCAATGTCAAACGCATGACCGTGGCGGTCTTTGCCCTGATGGGGGTTCTCTGCGCCATCAGTGCGGCGATTTCATCGGCCCGCCTGCAATCGGCTGGTAATGACCTTGGCACTCTGGACGAACTTCGTGTGATCGCGGCTGTGGTCATTGGCGGCACATCGCTTGCCGGTGGGCTTGGCACAATTTACGGCGCGCTGATTGGCGCATTGGTCATGCAAAGCCTGCAAAGCGGCATGGCCTTGCTCGGCGTTGATACGTCATTGCAAAGCATCGTGATTGGCCTTGTTCTTGTTCTTGCCGTCTTTAGTGACAAATATTTCCACCGTCGTTACAGCGACCCGACCGCGTAAGGGAGACCGGAAATGCCAGAAACCAACAACAGCAACACCGATAAAAATCCGCTGGTCGAAATGCGCGACATCCATATCAGTTTTGGCGGGGTCAAGGCCGTTGACGGTGTTTCGATTGACCTTTACCCCGGCGAAGTGGTCGGCGTTCTGGGCCATAATGGTGCCGGGAAATCAACCCTGATCAAGGTTCTTTCAGGTGCCTATCAGGCCGATAGCGGCCAGATCATTGTCGATGGCCGCGAAGCCAAAATCGAAAATGCCCGCGATGCGCGGGACAACAATATCGAAACGATCTACCAAAACCTGGCCCTTGCCGATAATCTTGATGCTGCTCAAAACCTGTTTCTGGGCCGCGAATTCACCGATAAGTTTGGCTTTCTTGACGATGCAGCGATGGAACACAAGGCCCGCGAAGTCCTTCATCGTCTAAACCCGAATTTCAAGAAATTCACATCGCCGGTTTCAGCCCTTTCCGGTGGTCAACGTCAATCGGTTGCGATTGCGCGGGCACTTTTGTTCGAAGCCCGCGTCCTGATCATGGATGAACCCTGTGCCGCCCTTGGTGTTCATGAAACCCGCATGGTCGGCGAATTGATTGATCAGTTAAAACGCGACGGGCTCGGTATTTTGTTGATCAGTCACGATCTTCATGATGTGTTTGATTTATCTGATCGTTTGCATGTCATGAAAAACGGCAAACTGGTTGGAACGGTCCCGACCAAGGATGTTACCCACGACGATGTTCTGGGGATGATCATCCTTGGTAAAATGCCTGAACACCTGATGCATCTTGCCGGACCGGGTGCCACCAATGCCCCAAACAAAGAGGCTCTGCAATGACCGTCCACGTCCCCAATTCTGCCCGCGATATCCTGCCAAGCGATCATGATCGCGCCATTCTGATCGGTCGCGTGTGGGACCCGCGGGTATCGGGCCCAACGCCCGTTCTTGTCGATCAGGGCAACCTGCGCGATATCAGCAAGCTCGCCCCGACGGTCAGTCAGCTTCTTGAACGCGATGGCTTGGTATCCGAACTGGGCAAGGCATCCGATTTCCCGCTGATCGGGACGCTTGATGACATTGTCGCCGCGTCAAAACCCGGTACCGGGGCAGAAACCCTTCATTTGCTTAGCCCCAATGACCTTCAGGCAATCAAGGCAAGCGGGGTCACCTTTGTAGCCAGCCTGTTGGAACGCGTCATCGAAGAACAAACCCGCGGCGACGCCAGCAAGGCCGATCAAATCCGCACCGAAATCACGGGTATTATTGGCGATGATTTATCCCAGATCGAACCGGGATCGCCCAAGGCCGCCGAAATCAAACAGGTTCTGATCGAAAAAGGCGCCTGGTCGCAATATCTCGAAGTCGGGATCGGCCCGGATGCGGAAATCTTTACCAAATCCCCGCCGATGTCAGCAGTTGGACACGGGGCGCATGTTGGCTTGCATCCGATTTCAAACTGGAACAACCCGGAACCCGAAGTCGTTCTGGCCGTCAATTCGGCGGGCACCATTGTTGGCGCGACCCTTGGCAATGACGTCAATCTGCGCGATGTCGAAGGCCGGTCTGCCCTTTTGCTGGGCAAGGCCAAAGACAACAATGGATCCTGTGCCATTGGTCCATTCATTCGGTTGTTTGATGGTACATTCACCCTTGAAACCGTCAAGAATGCCGATTTGAAAATGGCGGTTGATGGCGCAGATGGCTATCACCTTGACGCCGGAAGTTCCATGAGCCAGATCAGCCGATCCCCCGAAAGCCTTGCCGCACAGGCATGTGGCAAACATCACCAATACCCGGATGGATTTATGCTGTTTCTGGGCACCATGTTTGCCCCGACCGATGACCGGGGCGGTCCGGGCAAGGGCTTTACCCATGAAATGGGCGATCTTGTCACCATCTCGACCCCGTCTCTTGGCACATTGTGCAATCAGGTGGATCGTTCCGATGCGATTGCCCCTTGGACATTTGGCATCACCGCCTTGATGACCAATCTGGCGGCACGCGGCCTGCTTTAAAACGGCGACATCAAAAACCCTCGGAAATCCTTGGCGATTTCCGAGGGCACGACCCCAAACAGCAAACCTCCGCCAAGAACGGCATCAAGGACGCATCAAGGAAATTCCAAGAACGCCCCGGCATCCCCCGGGATCACGCCATGCCCATATCACGCGAACGGGCCTGAAATTCAGACCCGTTTCATATCCCGCCCCACACAGTTAGTTACAGGCCCCACCCATGAGCCGTCGCCCCGATCATGACACCCCGCGCCAACCCTCGCAGATTGCCATTTTGCGCTTTTTGCGCGTTCATGGTCCGGCGGCCCGGATTGATATCGGCAACGCCACCGGATTAAGCCCCGCCACCGTCACATCGCTGACCGCGGATCTGATCGCCCAAGGATTGGTGCAGGAAACCCAAAGTGCGGCGACCAGCACCGGCAGCCAAGGCACCACACGGGGCCGCCCCAAGGTTTTGCTCGATCTTGTCCCAAGTGCGGCCTATGTCATCGGCATCAAACTGACCATCAACCTGATCGAAATCGCACTGGGAAATTTCAAGGGCGAAATCGAACACAGCATCCAGCACAGCATCAATACCCGCGACCTTGACGACACATCACTTGTCGCAACCCTGTGTGACCTGATTGATCAATTCATTGCCGACAACGACACCTTGGCAAAGCGCCCGCCGATTGGCATCGGCATCGCCATTCAGGGCGTCGCCGACAGCAATAGCGGCGAAATCATCTGGTCCCCGGCCCTTCGTCATCGCCAGATTGCCGTCACCAAACCACTGCGCGAACGGTACGGCGGGATTGTTCAGATGTCGAACGATGCCAATTGCATCGCCACCGCCATCACCCAAAACAACGACCTTGGCGGCAAGGGTGATTTCGCCGTCATCATGTTGGGATACGGGGTTGGCATGGGACTTGTCCTGAACGGGGCGGTCTATAATGGGCATTTCGGCGCGGCGGCCGAATTTGGCCATATGAAATATCAACCCGATGGGCCGCTTTGCAATTGCGGGCGACGGGGCTGTATCGAAGCCTATATCGGCGATTACGCCATCCTGCGCGATGCCAGCGGCCTGATTGACCTGCCCAACGCCAACAGCCTGCATCCCAGCGAAGATCAAATGATGGATCTGGTCAAACGGGCGCGCAGCGGCGACGAAGGTCTTGCCGATCTGTTCCGCCATGCTGGCAAGGTTCTGGGATATGGCATTGCCAATCTGATTGCGCTGTTGGGACCGGAACGCATTCTGATCACCGGGTCAGGCGCACGGGCCTATGATTTGATGGAACCCGAAATCGACCGTGGCCTGCGCGAAGCACAGGTGCCCGAACTGCGCAACGGCCCCAAAATCATCCATCTGCCCTGGAACAAGGATTTGGCATTGCAAGGTGCGATTGGCCAAAGCCTTTTACGCCATGACGAAAGCATCTTCGCCAATCCACCCGCACATCAAGGCTAACCCCCGGCATTCGATAATGTGGCACAAAAAGACGTAGCGACACACATCACACGCGCCCCGATCCAGACAGGGCCGTCAAACTGGCCCGCCCAAATCCCCAAAGATCATCATCCCGACCGTCGCCAAATGATCCGCCAGACCGCCCGTTGCCCATCGCATTCCCCATCACTCGTCACTCGTCACCCATCCCCCGTCACACATGCCCACCCCACAGGCCGCATCACAACAAACCACTCCGCCACGCAATCTGCGGCTCAATCTGCTGCCCCATGCAAAAGGCCGCCCGAAACCGGACGGCCTTCATTACATTTTCGCCGCTATATACAGCAAAATATAGCGGATCAACGACCCGTTTTTTTACGCCATGCTTCGAAATTGGCCTTGGTTTCATCCTTGGTCGGCGGATACAGGCCAATGATCGACTTGCCCGCCATAACTTCTTCCAGAACAAAGTCTTCGAAACTTTCCATGCCTGCGCATTCTTCGGCAATCTCATCGGCCAGATGGGCCGGAAGAACCACCACGCCATCCCGGTCTCCAACCAGAACATCGCCCGGAAAAACCGGTGCATCGCCACAGCCGATTGGCACATTAATGTCATAGGCCTCGTGCAGCGTCAGGTTGGTCGGGGCCGACGGACGATTGTGATAGGCATGAATATCAAGCTTGCCAATGCCTTCGGCATCACGAAAACCGCCATCGGTAATGATACCAACAACACCGCGCTTCATCAGGCGGGTAACAAGGATTGATCCGGCGGATGCCGCACGGGCATCCTTGCGGCTATCCATGACAAGAACATGGCCCGCCGGGCATTGCTCAACAGCAACACGTTGCGGATGGTTGGGATCGCGGAACACTTCAATCGGATTGCGATCTTCACGCGCCGGGATATAACGCAGCGTATAAGCCTGCCCGACCATGTTGTCGTCTTTGGGCGCCACCGGCCCGACTTCCTGAATGTACTGATTGCGCAGGCCACGCTTAAAAAGCGCGGTGCAAAGCGACGCGGTGCTGACCCGTTTAAGTTTGTCACGCGTGGCATTGCCAAGGACATAGTCGGTCATATTCGAAACTCCGTAGATATGCGCGGGCCGTGGATCACACGCACCCGCGCCAAGTCATATCAAATGGCAATCAGGCCAGATCAGTCGGCAAAACATCCGCCGGGATGTTCTGATAGCAAACCGGGCGCAGGAAACGACGGATCGACATGGTGCCGACCGATGTCGCCCCGAAATTGGTCGATGCCGGATACGGTCCACCGTGCACCATGGTGTCGGAAACCTCGACCCCGGTCGGAAAACCATTGGCCAAAACACGGCCAGCCTTGCGTTCCAAAATCGGCATCAACGAACGGGCATCGGCGGCATCACCGGCATCAAGATGAAGCGTACAAGTCAACTGACCTTCAAGTGCCTTGGCAACCGCGCGCATTTGCGCCATGTCCTTAACCCGGACAACAAGACCAAGCGGCCCAAAGACTTCTTCGCCCAACACATGATTGGCCAGCCAGTTTTCACCGGTGGTTTCAAACAAATACGGCGTTGCATTGCGAAGATCACATGTCGTGGTCAGCACATCTTTAACGCCTGCGGTTTCGGCAATGCGTTTTGCGCCACTGCGATACGCATCGGCCATGCCATCGGTCAGCATGGTCTGGGCGGCAACATCGCCAAGGCCTGCTTTGGCCGTTTCAACAAAAGCATCGGCATCCGGCCCATCAATCACAACCGCAATTCCCGGATTGGTGCAGAACTGCCCTGCTCCCATGGTCAAGGACCCGGCCCAGCCTTTGGCAAGGGCTTCGTTCCGCGCGCTCATGGCTTTGGGCAACAGGAACATCGGATTGACCGATCCCAACTCGCCAAAGAACGGAATTGGTTCCGGACGTTGCGCACACAGATCAAACAATGCACGACCACCGCCAAGCGACCCGGTAAAGCCAACCGCCTTGATCAGCGGATGCTGCACCAGACTTTGACCAACATCACGTTTGCCGCCTTGAATAAGCGAAAACACGCCGGGATGAACGCCACACGCCTTAACCGCAACGTCAATCGCCTGTGCAACGATTTCACCAGTACCAGGATGGGCGGAATGGCCTTTGACAACAACCGGGCAACCTGCGGCAAGGGCGGCGGCGGTATCACCACCGGCAACCGAAAACGCCAGCGGGAAGTTCGACGCACCAAACACGGCCACCGGGCCAATCGGGCGCTGCATCAAACGCAAATCCGGGCGCGGCAACGGCGCACGATCGGGCAATGCTTCGTCATGACGACGATCCAGATAATCACCGGCCAAAATATGGCTTGCAAACAGGCGAAGCTGGCCAACGGTGCGGCCACGCTCGCCATTCAGGCGGGCTTCGGGAAGGCCGGTTTCCTGGGTGCCGATTTCGGTAATTTCTGCACCGCGCGCATCGATTTCATCAGCAATTTTGTTTAGCAACGCCGCACGATCTTCACGGGTGGAATAGCCAAAGCTCCAAAACGCTTCTTCGGCGGCCTTGGCAGCCTGATCAACCAGTGCCGGGGTGCCGACCGGGAATGTATTGGCCGGGCCATGGGCAGGCTCGGACTGGAAGGTCTGCTCGCCTGCTACCCACTGGCCTGCGATCAGATGTTTTCCTGTCAGATGATAGGACATTTTGTGCCTCCTTTGACCGGGGTTATCCCGGCATTTATTTCACAAGTTTATTTTGACGCATGAAGCCAACCAGCTTTTCATGCTGTGTATCGGTAAGCGGCCATGCCGATGGCGGACGGGTCGCACCGCAATCATTGCCCAGCAATTTCAACGCCGATTTCACACCGGTCACATTGGTGCCATTCATTTCTTCGGCGCGCACATCTTCGAATGCGCGCATTTCTGCAATCAGTTTACGGGCGGTTTCATAATCGCCGCCTTCAAGGGCGCTGTGGATCGCCATCGACCGTTCCGGCCACACATTGATCAAACCCGATGTAAAGCCACGTGCGCCAACGGCATAAAAACTTGGCGCCCAAACCTCGGCCAATCCCCCGACCCAGACAATATCAGGATCACAGGCAGAAATCGCCTCGGCCAGTTTCATCGGGTTCGGCGTTGCCCATTTCACACCGGCCACCCCTTCGACCGCACAAAGATCGGCAATTGCCTTGGTGCCGATGGTATCATTGCGCAGATAAAGCATCATCGGCAAACCATCCGATGCATCGGCAATACGTTTCAGGTAATCAACAACACCGCGCGGCGCAACAAACGGGTCTGGTGGCTGATGGATCATCAAAGCCTCGGCCCCGGCCTTGGCCGATGCCTTGGCCAACGCAACCGCATCGCGAATACCGCGACCAACCCCGGCCAGCATCGGCGCCCGACCATCCAGCATTTCAGCAACCGATTGGGCCATGGTGATGGCCTCATCCGTGGTCAGCGCGTAAAATTCGCCGGTATTGCCATTCACCACCGGAAAATGCACACCCGCCGCCAGCGCACGATCAATGATCGGCGAAAGTTTAGCCGGTGCAACATCACCGTTTTCGTCATAAGGCGTGACAAGGATACCCGATATCCCCGAAAGCACGTCACGCAATTCAGCCTTGGAAAGCGCCATTGGTCAAAGTCCTTGAATTCTGTGGATGGCAGCACGTTGGGGGCACCACCATTTCGTTTCACACTTAATCATTACCGGCCATCAAAACCGGATCAGAAAATATCCGGCTCGCCCGCGGTTTTACCAAAATCAGGCGACAGGAAGTCAAAGTCACAGCCCTCATTGGCCTGGGTCACATGCTTGCCAAACATCCAGCCATAACCACGCTGATAGCGATCTTCGGGTTTTTTCCATGCGGCACGGCGACGCTCGATCTCGTCCTCGGCCACCAGCATATCCAAACGCCGGTTATCAAGATCAAGCCGAACGATATCGCCGGTCTTCAAAAGTGCGAGCGGCCCGCCGATATAACTTTCTGGCGCAACATGAAGCACACAGGCCCCATAGGACGTGCCCGACATCCGCGCATCAGAAATGCGCAACATATCGCGATGGCCCTGTTTGATCAGCGCCTTGGGAATGGGCAACATACCCCATTCCGGGAAGCCCGGCCCGCCAAGCGGCCCGGCATTGCGCAGCACCAAAACATGATCGGGCGTGACATCAAGGTTTTCGTCATCAATCGCCTTTTTCATCTCGGGATAGCTGTCAAACACCAATGCCGGTCCCTTGTGATTGCGGAAACGCTCGTCACAGGCGGCCGGTTTGATCACCGCCCCGTCCGGGCACAGATTGCCGCGCAAAACCGCAAGCGATCCTTCGTGATAGACCGGGTTTGACAACGGGCGAATAACGTCATCGTTATAAACCGTCGCCCCTTCAAGCGTTTCACCCAGCGTTTTGCCGGTTACCGTCGTCACACCAAGGTCAAGCTTGTCACCAAGCTGCGCCATAAGGGCGCGCAATCCCCCGGCATAGAAGAAATCTTCCATCAAATAATCACCCTTGCCCGATGGGCGAATATTGGCGATCAGCGGCGTGGTGCGGCCCAGCGCATCAAGATCATCAAGGGTAAGATTGATACTGGCACGGCGCGCCATCGCCAAAAGATGCACCACCGCATTGGTCGAACACCCGGTTGCCATTGCAACAACGGCAGAGTTCCGAACCGATTCCGGGGTGACGATTTTTTCCGGCGTCAAATCTTCCCAGACCATATCAACAATCCGACGACCACATTGGGTCGACATGCGAATATGCCCGGCATCCGGTGCCGGGATGGAGGACGCGCCAGGAAGGCAAAGCCCCATTGCTTCGGCAATGGCGGTCATGGTCGATGCGGTGCCCATTGTCATGCAATGGCCATAGGACCGCGCAATACCGCCTTCAACACCAAGCCATTCTTCGTCACTGATGTTACCGGCGCGCCGTTCATCCCAGTATTTCCAGGCATCCGAGCCTGACCCCAGGATTTTACCGGCATAATTGCCGCGCAACATCGGCCCGGCGGGCAGATAAATCATCGGCACACCGGCCGAAATCGCGCCCATCACAAGGCCCGGTGTCGTTTTATCGCAACCGCCCATCAAAACCACACCGTCAAGCGGGTGGGACCGGATCATTTCCTCGGTCTCCATCGCCAGCAGGTTGCGATACAGCATCGAGGTCGGCTTGGTGAAGGATTCATCAACCGAAATCGCCGGAAGTTCGACCGGGAAACCGCCCGCCTGATGCACACCCTTTTTCACATCCCCGGCCCGTTCCCGGAAATGGGCATGACAAGGATTTAATTCCGACCAGGTATTCAAAATACCAATCACCGGGCGCCCAACCCAGTCTTCCGGATCAAGCCCCATCTGCATCAAACGTGAACGATGCCCAAACGCGCGAAGATCATCCGGCGCAAACCAACGCGCACTTCTAAGGTCTTCAGGTGATTTTTTTTGTTTCGCGGACATGGCGTCCCTCCCGTTTTTTTGCCTGAAGGCTGACGATGCATCACGCGCAACCAACAAAACAATATGATTTCTTTGATAGCTTTATGTATGCGCATACATGTATTCGTTGTCAAGTATTCTTACATGCAATTCAACAGAGAAAAGCTGGATAAAAAAGACTGACTATTCTGGGATTGACATAATTCAAAACCACTTGTATGAAATTATGTATGCGCTTTCATATGGCTTGAAAATTTACAGGCTGCAATAATAATAACAAGTGAAACGCTAGCCCGCGAGAACCACCTCGACCGGGCATCACGGGCAAAAAGCTCCATCAGGAAAGCGTCATTTGGGAGGAAACTCATGACCGGATTTTTCAAGACCCTCGCCACCGCAGCCGGCTTTGCCGCCATGGTTGCATCACCAATTATCGCCAACGCCGCAGAACTGCCAAGCAATGTTCGCCTGGTGATCGGTTCAAAATCGACCGGCGGTGATACCTATCAAAACAGCGCCATCGTCGCCGAAGCCCTGTCGAAAAAACTGGATATCAATGTCAAAGTTGATGCCGTTGGCGTCAGCGAAGCCTTCAAGGCACTTGATCGCGATTCACGCGGCACGACACTTATGATGTTCCATGACGGTGCCTATATGGGCAACCTTTATGGTGTTCGCGGCTATGACAACATTTTTGAAAAATACAATGTTGGCGCAACGGTTTCGATCAATCCGGGCAATGCATATCTTGTCGCAAAAGACTCACCATTCCGATCAATGGAAGACGTCTTTGCCGCCGCCGCCGCCGGACAGCGCATTCGGGTTGCCATTCAGGCCGGTGGCGTTTCGGAAATTGGTTTGTCTGCGATGAAAAACGCCGCAAAAATCATGTATCCCGGCGCCGAAGAAAACATTGTCGCCGTTAACACCGGTTCACAGGCAGATAAAAACCAGCTTCTGTTTGACCGTCAGGCTGATGTGATCAACGGCTCGGTGCAGGCGAACGAACAGTTCACCCAGCTTGCCCAGGATGACCAAAAAGCCATGCGTTTCATCTGGGTAACCGCCCGTGAAGAAACCATCAAACAGGCAAATCCGGAAGGCATGGGAAACACGACCAGCGAAGAACTGCTGGGCTATACCACGCCAAATGTCAGCGTCACGATCGATGGCAAAAAAGACTTTACCTTTGATAAAGAGTTCTTTTTCATCTTCAACAAAGACATGGATCCGGCAATTATCGAAACCATCGACAATGCCCTTGCTGAAATCTATGCCGAAGGCAAAATTCAGGAAACCCAGAAGAATTCCTTCTTTATCCCGAACTTCCTGCCCTCGACCGAAGCCTCTGCCTATCTGAAAGATAAAAGCGAAACCATCCGGAAAATTATCTCTTCGATTTCGACCAAGTAACCATATCATGTCGGCCCGGCTTTTGGTCGGGCCGACATGGCACTTGGCATTTTTCCCTGCCTGAAACGACCACTAAAGACAATCCCGCCAAACGCTTCACGCTTTGAAACAGATGGGTTTTCGGCAGAACCGGAAACGGCGGGATAAGCAGGAGATACTTCATGTCACTGGAATCGCTTTTATCAGTGTCCATCGATTTCGATACATCACACACTGTGTTTCCAACGATCACCGCCGTTGTCCTTGGCATTTTACTGGTGGCCATATTGGCAACGCGCGGCCGCACAATTTTGGCGACGGTTGGCTCTCTTCCATGGTGGCCGGCCAAGATTGACCACATGCGGTTTTTCGGAACACTTGTGGGTACCGTTCTTTATTTCATCGCAATGCCATGGGTTGGTGATTTTTACCCCAACACCGGTCTGGGATTTTACATCTGTTCAATCCCCTACCTGTTCGCCATGAGCGTGCTTTACCTGCACCAGCGCGATAAACGGCACCTGATGATAGCAGGACTTAACGCCGTCATAGCACCCAGCGTTGTCTGGTATCTGCTGTCCGAGCTTTTCAACATATCGCTTCCTTAAGCCAAGAACGACACGAGAGATTTGACATGGATTTTCTTTCCATTTTAACGCCGTTCTTCTTTACCCTGGTTGCATCAGGCACCGTGATTGGCATCATCTTTGGTGCAATTCCGGGCATGACAGCAACCATGGCGGTCGCGGTGTGTTTGCCCCTGACCTATTCCCTTGGATTGGAAAACGGTCTGGCCTTGCTGCTGGGTCTTTACGTCGGGGGTATTTCCGGCGGCCTTGTTCCGGCAATTCTTTTGAATATTCCGGGAACGCCATCCTCTATCGCCACCACATTTGATGGCTATCCGATGACCCAAAAGGGCGAAGGCGAACGTGCCCTTCGGATCGCGGTCATTTCGTCATTTATCGGCGGCATCATAAGCCTTGCCGCTTTGTACTTCTTCGCCCCTGCCCTTGCCGACTTTGCGATCAAGTTTTCATATGTCGAAAAATTCCTGATTATCTTCTTTGCCCTGACCGTTATGGCCGCACTTAGCAGCAACATGCTGGTCGGTATTTTCAGCGGCGTTTTGGGCATATTCCTAAGCCTGATCGGGGCCTATGATATTTCACGTGGCGGCAACGGCGAATTGCGCTTGGTGCCGGAATTTTTGGAATATTATCTTGAAAGCGGCTTTTCATTGCTGCCGGTACTGATCGGGATTTTTGGCTTGGCCACGATCCTTATCGAAGCCGAAGACGGTATGAAAGACGGCAAAGACCTTTCATCGATCAAGATCGGCAAAGGCAAACGGTTCGATTTTTCCGTCTTCAAAGGTCAATTTGTCAATCTGATCCGCTCATCCGGGATTGGGACTTTTGTGGGTATTTTGCCCGGCGTTGGTGGCAGTGCCGCATCGATTTTGGCCTATAGCCAGCAAAAGAACTTTTCAAAAAACCCGGAACGATTTGGCAAAGGCGAGCCATCAGGCATTATGGCATCGGAAAGTGCCAACAATGGCCTGACCGGCGGCGCATTGGTTCCGCTTTTATCGCTTGGTATTCCAGGTGATTCGACAACCGCAATCCTGATCGGCGCCTTTACCTTGCAAGGCATTCAGGTCGGCCCCCTGTTTATCGGCAATAATCCGGTAACATGGGATGCCATGATTATCGCGATGCTGGCGGCAAACATCGTTATGCTTCTGGTCATGATCTTTGCCATCCGCTATATCGCCAAAGTCGTGATGATCCCGAAAAACATCCTGTTTCCGATCATTTTGATGATGTGCGTTGTCGGGGCATATACCATCAATTACGGCGTCATGTTTGATGTCTGGACGTTGCTGATATTTGGTTTGTTTGGCTACTTTGCCCATAAAATCGGATTGGAAATTGCGCCGTTTATTATCGGTTTCATTCTGGGTCCATCGGCGGAAATCTATTTCGTCAAAAGTATTGAATCCTTTGGCACGCTTTCGATCTTCTTTACCAAAAGCTGGATCGCGGTTCTTTTGTGGGTCTTGATCGGGCTATCCGTCTGGTTCTCGATTACAATCGCGCGCAAAAAGAAAAAAGACTTGGTCCAAAACGGCCAGTAACATAATCAGGCACGCTTTATTGCCTGACCCCCTGCAAAGATGTTTTCTCCGGGGTTTCCTTTACCCCCGGAGAAAAATATCAGCGCAGCTTTACCAACAGAGAAACCATTTTGCCCAAGACCGAACGCAAACCTGAAGCCAAACAAAACACCGAAAGCAGCTCCGGCACGGTGACAATGGAAGCTGTCGGGCGTCTTGCGGGCGTATCTCAGGTAACGGTATCCCGGGCGCTGAATAATCCGTCGAAAGTTTCCGCCAAGACACTTGAACGCATCAAAAATGCGATTGAATTGACCGGCTATGTTCCAAACATGGTCGCAGGCGCACTTGCCTCAAAGCGAAGCCACCTGATTGTCGCCCTGATCCCGTCGATCACCAATTTTGCCTATTCCGAATTTATCAAACACTTCATTCAGGTCATGCGCGGATACGGCTATCACGTTCTTACTGCGGAAACCGGCCTGTCGCAGGAAGAAGAAGAATCAATTCTGGCAACAATGCTCAGTCGCCGCCCCGACGGCATCATGATGACCGGCATAAATCATTCGGCCAAATGCAAACGCATGATTTTGGGGTCCGGCATTCCGGTTGTTGAAATTTGGGATATTACCGCATCTCCGATCGACACCTGTGTTGGCTTTTCACATGCAAAATCGGGTGAAGAAACCGCAAAGTTTGCCTATGAAAAAGGCTATCGCCATGCGCTGGCCATTTCCGCAGGCGACGAACGGGCGCTAAGACGCAAAGATGCTTTTTGCGACACCTTTAACAAGCTGACCCAAAATCAGGTCGATGAAATTTGCTTGCCCGGACAGGCCAGTCTTGAACTCGGGCGCTCATCCCTTGCCCAAGCCATCGAAAACGGCTTCAAAAGCGGTGTTGTTATGTGCAGTTCGGATCTTCTGGCACATGGCGTCATTATCGAAGCCCAAACACGCCACCTTAAAATTCCCCAAGACATCGCCGTGATTGGTTTCGGGAACCAGAATTTTGCCGCCTTTACCGCGCCCGCCCTGACAACGGTCAAGGTCGACCGGGCTTATCTTGGCTCTCAGGCTGCAAAAGTTCTGATGACGCGTATTGACCAAAAACCATTGGAAAACAAGTGCATCGACATCGGATTTGAAATCGTGGCACGGGATTCGGCTTAAACACCAACCGACATCACGAAAAACGGCGGAATAATCCATGCCGTTCGCGGCAAATCATCGTCAGGCCCGCCTGCCGCGCCAAATTGACCGCAGTTAATGTCGGCCCCGAAAGCGTCACAAGCCCACCAACCCCGCATTGCACGGTTTTGGTCACGATTTCATACGAACACCGGCTGGTCATCAGGATGAACCCGCCCGTTTTATCAATCCCGGCACGGGCCACCGCCCCCAGAACCTTATCCAGCGCATTATGACGCCCAATATCTTCGCGCACGATTTGGATCGTCCCCGTGCCATCGACAAAGGCACTGGCATGTAAAAGCCCCCCGCCTTCGCGATTGCGCGTCTGATGATCCGGAAGCGCATCAATCGCCCGCAAAACAATATCTTGGGCCATATTACCCGGCACGACCTTGCCGATCTTGTCCATGGCAACCGCGTCAAGCGATTGAACCCCGCAAAGCCCACAGCCGGATCGGCCTTCCAGCGTGCGCTGGCGAACATCAAGACGCTCAAGGATATTCTCATCCAGATCCGCCTCGATCACAAAACCCTGCAAGGTCTTGCGCACATCGCGCAGGGTAATTTGCCCGATATGATCAGCAATGCCTTCGGACAGGGTAAACCCGATGATGAAATCCTCAAGATCGTGGGGGGATACCATCATCACCGCATGGGATTTGCCATTAAAGGTCACCGCCGCCGGGATTTCCGGCTGCAGGATCACCGGCACATCATCATCGCCCTGCCCGTTGCCAATGGCGCGGGCCGGGTCGTGATCACGACCATCAATAATGCGGTTTTCCGATGCCATTTTCGCCCTCACGCAGGTTGCTTGACCTTGCGGATCGACGGGGCGGCTTCGATGACCAGCGGATGGAAACCTTCCTGGCCACTTTCGATCATATCAAAAAGCTGCTTGCGCATACGCGGTTCCCAGAATTCACTGATATGACCGGCCACACCTTCGACCCCTTCGGCATGGGGTTTGGATGTAAAAAAGGTCGCAATCTGATTGGCCATATAGACGAGCTTGTCAGGTGCCATTGGCGTTATAACTCCCGCCGTTTTTTTGTTTTACGGATGGAAACACCCGGTTTCATGACGATATCCTATCACGAAACCGGGCACGATTTCCGGCCTATTCGGCTGCGTCAACGCGCGGGGCAATCCGGCGCGACTGTTCAGCCTGCTTGTCGTATTCGACCTGCCATTCGCTTGGCCCGTTGCTGGGCGTAATCTGCACGGCTGTAACCTTGTATTCCGGGCAATTGGTCGCCCAGTCGGTAAAGTCCGTGGTGATCACATTGGCCTGTGTGCCCGGATGGTGGAATGTGGTGTAAACCACACCCGGCGCAACACGGTCGGTAATGGTGGCACGAAGCGATGTTTCGCCCGAACGCGATGCCAAACGGACCCAGTCACCATCCCGAACGCCGCGCTGTTCGGCATCATGGGGATGGATTTCCAAAAGGTCTTCCTTATGCCAGGCGGTATTTTCCGTCCGGCGGGTCTGCGCACCAACGTTATATTGGCTCAAAATCCTGCCCGTGGTCAGCAACAGCGGGAAGCGCGGACCGGTGCGTTCATCGGTGGCAACATATTCGGTAACAACGAACTTGCCCTTGCCGCGCACAAAGCCATCAATATGCATGACCGGCGTGCCCATCGGGGCCTTTTCATTACACGGCCACTGGATTGATCCTTCGCGTTCCAAAAGATCGTAATCAACCCCGGCAAAGCTTGGCGTGGTGGCGGCAATTTCATCCATCACCTGTGACGGATGGGTGTAATTCCAGTCAAGCCCCATGGCACGTGCCAAATTCTGGGTGACTTCCCAATCGGCAAACCCGTTTTTCGGTTTCATCACCTTGCGAACACGGTTGATGCGGCGTTCGGCATTGGTAAATGTGCCGTCCTTTTCAAGGAAGGTCGAACCGGGCAGGAAGACATGCGCATGGTTTGCGGTTTCGTTCAAAAACAGGTCATGAACAACAACGCATTCCATCGCCGCCAGACCGGCCGCCACATGTTTGGTATCCGGGTCCGATTGCAGGATGTCTTCACCCTGAATATAAATACCCTTAAATGTGCCTTCGACGGCGGCATCAAGCATATTGGGAATACGAAGCCCCGGCTCGTCATCAAGTTTGACGCCCCAGATTTTTTCAAACACATCACGCGTCGCATCATCGGCAACATGGCGATAGCCCGGTAACTCATGCGGGAAGGACCCCATATCACAAGCGCCTTGCACATTGTTCTGCCCGCGCAATGGGTTCACCCCAACCCCCGGACGGCCCAAATTTCCCGTCGCCATGGCAAGATTGGCAATCGCCATCACGGTGGTTGATCCTTGGCTGTGTTCGGTCACGCCAAGCCCGTAATAAATCGCACCATTACCGCCGCGTGCGAACACACGTGCGGCCTTGCGCACGGTTTCGGCCGGAACACCTGACAGGCGTTCGACTTCTTCCGGGCTGTTTTGCGGATCGGAAACAAACGCGGCCCAATCCTGGAACTCGTCCCAGTCACAACGTTCGCGAATGAATTTTTCGTCAAACAGCCCCTCGGTCACGATGACATGCGAAAGCGATGTTAAAACCGCAACATTGGTGCCCGGACGCAATGCCAAATGGGCGGCGGCCTTGATATGCGGCGATTGCACAAGATCAATCCGCCGCGGATCAATGACAATCAATTCAGCACCCTGACGCAGGCGCTTTTTCAAACGCGATGCAAACACAGGATGCCCATCCGTCGGATTTGCCCCGATCAGGATCACAACATCGGTTTGTTCAACACTGTCAAAATCCTGGGTTCCGGCAGACGTCCCGAATGTGGTTTTAAGGCCATAACCGGTTGGTGAATGGCAAACACGCGCACAGGTATCAACATTGTTATTGCCAAAACCGGCCCGGATCAGCTTTTGCACAAGGAAGGTTTCCTCGTTCGTGCAACGCGATGACGTAATGCCACCAATCGCGCCTTTGCCGTGTTTTTCCTGAATGGATTTGAATTTATTGGCGGTATAGCTCAGCGCCTCTTCCCAACTGACTTCACGCCAGGGGTCAGACGTCTTTTCACGGATCATCGGGTTCAGGATGCGATCCTGATGGCTGGCATAGCCATAGGCAAAGCGCCCCTTGACGCAAGAATGCCCGCGATTGGCCTTGCCGTCTTTATACGGCACCATGCGGACCAGCTCATCACCGCGCATTTCCGCCTTGAACGAACAGCCAACCCCGCAATAGGCACAGGTCGTGACCACCGAATGTTCCGGCTGACCGATTTCAATGACTGATTTTTCCTGCAACGTCGCCGTCGGGCAGGCCTGCACACAGGCACCACACGAAACGCATTCTGAATCCAGGAAGTTTTCATGCATCCCCGGCGACACGCGGCTTTCAAACCCGCGGCCTTCGATGGTCAGGGCAAAGGTCCCCTGAACTTCCTCGCACGCCCGCACACAACGCGAACAAACAATACATTTCGATGGATCATAGGTGAAATACGGGTTGCTTTGATCCTTGGCCATATAGCGAGCATTTTCCTCGCCATTTTGGCGGGTTTTAACGTGGTTGCCCCCGTCATAGCCATAGCGCACATCGCGCAGGCCAACCGCACCGGCCATGTCCTGCAACTCGCAATCACCATTCGCCGCACAGGTCAGGCAATCCAGCGGGTGATCGGAAATATAAAGCTCCATCACGCCTTTGCGGATTTTCTTAAGCCGCTCGGTCTGGGTATGCACCACCATGCCATCGGCAACCGGCGTCGTGCAAGATGACGGCGTGCCATTGCGGCCCTCAACCTCGACCAGACACAATCGGCATGATCCGAACGCATCGACCATATCGGTCGCGCATAGTTTCGGCACCTTGATCCCGACCTCCATCGAGGCCCGCATGATCGATGTGCCCTCGGGCACGGTAACATCAAATCCGTCGACATTGATCGTCACGGTCTTTTCGGATTTGGCGGCGGGGGTTCCGTAGTCAACTTCTTGTATCAAGGACATCGTGCTCACTCCGCGGCTATATCAAGCGCATAGGGCTTGAAGTCATCAGGGAAATGGGTCAATGCGCTCATCACCGGATAGGGGGTAAACCCGCCCAAGGCGCACAGTGAACCGAACTTCATCGTTTCGCACAGATCGGCCAGGAGTTCCTTTTGCATTTCGGGGTCTTCACCGCGTGCGATCTTGTCAACCACCTCGGTGCCGCGCGTTGATCCGATGCGACATGGTGTGCATTTGCCGCATGATTCAATGGCACAAAACTCCATGGCAAAACGCGCCTGCTTCATCAGGTCAACCGTATCGTCAAACACAACGATACCGGCATGACCGATCAAACCGTCCACCTTGGCAAAGGCCTCGTAATCAAACGGAGTATCGAATAATTTACGCGGGAAATACGCGCCCAATGGCCCGCCCACCTGCACCGCCTTGACCGGGCGGCCACTGGCCGTGCCGCCGCCAATCTGATCAACGATTTCACCCAGCGTCAGGCCAAATGCGGTTTCATAAAGCCCGCCATGTTTGACATTTCCGGCAATCTGGATCGGGATCGTGCCGCGTGACCTTCCCATGCCGAAATCGCGGTAATATTCCGCCCCTTTTTCAAGGATAACCGGCACCGAACACAGCGAGATAACGTTGTTAACAACCGTTGGTCGGGCCAGAAAACCTTCAATGGCAGGAAGCGGCGGTTTGGCACGCACGACGCCGCGCTTGCCTTCCATACTGTTCAAAAGCGATGTTTCCTCGCCGCAAACATAGGCCCCGGCCCCCATACGGACTTCCATATCGAACGCCTTGCCCGATCCAAGAACGTCTGCGCCCAACAGTTTATTGGCACGCGCAACCTCAATTGCTTCGGTCATGATGCGGATCGCGTCGGGGTATTCCGACCGGGTATAAACATACCCTTTGGTCGCCCCGGTCGCGAGGCCCGCAATGATCATGCCTTCGATCAAAACAAATGGCTCGCCTTCCATGATCATGCGGTCGGCGAATGTACCGCTGTCGCCTTCATCGGCGTTACAAACGATGTATTTCTGATCGCCCGGTGCCTGACGGACCGTGTTCCATTTAATCCCCGTCGGGAAACCGGCCCCGCCGCGCCCGCGCAAGCCTGAATCGGTAACCGCCTTAACGATTTCCTCGGACGACAGTTTCAGCGCATTTTCAAGCCCGATCAACCCCTCATTGGCGCGGTAATCATCCAATGATACCGGATCGATAATGCCACAGCGCTGAAACGTCAGGCGGGTTTGCGCCTTTAAAAACGGAATTTCCTGTGTATGGCCAAGGTAATGTTTGTGTTGCCCGCCGTTCAGGAACCCGGCATCGAACATGCCCTCAACATCCTCGGGCGTAACCGGGCCATAGGCCAAACGCCCGCGCGGGGTTTCGACCTCGACCATCGGTTCCAGCCAATACATGCCAAACGAGCCATTGCGCACGATCTGGATATCTTCACCGCGTTTTGCCGCCACCGTGGCAATGGCGGATGCAACGTCATCTGCCCCCAATGCAACGGATGCGGAATCAAGCGGGACATAAATCTTGATTGTCATGATCCGACCTCGCTCAGAATACGGTCAAGACGGTCCTTGCTGACGCGTCCGATAACCTTGCCATCCACCATCGCCGCCGGGGCACAGGCACAAAGGCCAAGGCAATATACCGGTTCCAGCGTGACATTCTGATCGCGTGTCGTTTCCGACCAGCCGACTTTCAGCTTGCGTTTGGCGTGGTCGGCAACATCATCGGCCCCCATCGCCTGACAGGCCTCGGCACGGCAGATTTTGATCACGTGTTTCCCCGGCTTTTCTTCGCGGAAATCATGATAAAAACTGGCAACCCCATGGACTTCCGCCCGGCTAAGGTTAAGCCGCTTGGCAATGGTTTGAAGCGCGCCATCGGGAATAAAGCCGTATTCATCCTGCACTTCATGCAGGATCGGCAAAAGCGGGCCTTCGATACCGGCCAGACCATCACAGATGGCACCAACGCGGTTGGATATTTCCTCGGTCATCTCTGTTAAAGACATGTAAGCCTCTCTCACTGACAGTCTTTTGAAATTATTCGTTATTCCAACCAGTGTCGGCGATTGCCGCCCCCGGTTCAATAAAGCCATCCCGTTACGCGATAGCGAAAACCTATCAAGCCGTTTTCACGCGGTCTTCAAACCGGCTCAAGTTCCGAAATGCCTTTGGCTTCTTTTAACAAGGCTGACACCACCGGGGTTGCCGGTTCGCGTTTTGCCGCAATCATTCCAACAAGATGCAAAGCATCGGGTTCGACAATCGGGATCGATTTCACCCGGTCATGCATGCTGAATTCCTTGACCATTTTAACCGGCATGATGCTGGCCCAATTGCCGGTATGCACATGGGTAAACAGCGCAATCATCGAATCACTTTCCAAAGTCGGGCTAACCTTTGCCCCGGCTTCGGTCAGATGTTGATTGATAATCCGCCGGTTTTGCATATCGGGCGTCAACAGACACAGCGGAAATTCCGCCGCCTCGCGCCATGTAATGCTTTCCCGGTCCCCGATATGATCGAAATTCGATGTCACCAGATGATAACGTTCATAATAAAGCGGGATCGACGTCACCCGCCCCAAAGGCTCGTTATCCAAATAGGTAATCCCGACATCGATCTGAAGGTCATCCAGCAAGGCCTGAATTTCGATCGAGGTCCGCGATAACACCGCAAAAGTCACATCCGGGTGCTTTTCGCGAAACGGGGTGGTCAATTCATGCACCATCGACAATGCGGTAGGAATAACCGCGATCTGCACCTGACCGGTCAGGCCAAAACGCATCGCGCGCATTTCATCGCGCATCGACCGCGAACTGCCCACAATATGACGCGCCCATTCCAGAACACGTTCTCCTTCGGGCGTTAAACCCTGATAGCGCGATCCACGGCGGACAAGCACGACGCCAAGATGGTCTTCAAGCTGGCGCAGCGCGCTGGAAAGAGTTGGTTGTGTCACACCGCATTCTTCGGCGGCATGGCCAAAATGCTGCTCGCGGGCGAGCACCATAAACATTTCAAGTTTATCGATCATGGCGTATCCGGCGCCTTTCGGGGTTAACCCCTTATGGTGGCGCACTTTATGTGATTAATGGACACCATTGGCGGGGCGGGTGTCCTTGTCACAGGATAACCCGAATGGCCATAAAAGCCGAAGGGTTAATCCTGCAACAGGACCAGACATGAAAAAATCAAGGCTTCATGCCAAAGCGGGTCCGGCGACAGACAAATATCGCCGGACCCAATGGTACCGGTCGGGGGTGTGTCCGACCGGCTCCGGGGTTCGCTTGCCTAGGCCTTGGACGTGGCTTCACCACCGGCTTTGCCATGGTCCGAAGACGTTTCCATGTAATGCTTGTCATGGATCGGTTTGATCAATGAGTTGGCAATCAGGCCAATCACCAGCAAACCGGCCATGGCATACATGGTGGTATTATAAAGGCTTGGCGTCGGATCAACCGTGCCCACCGGCGCGATTTCCATCAGACGAGCAATGGTCACCGTTTTTGCCGCCACCAATTGATCAAGCTGTTCCATCCCGGCACCAAATTTGGCCTGGAATGCCGCCGGATCAATATGAGACGCCAGATCGCGGATCGAATTCCCGACCGAGGTCTGACGCAACTGGGTGATGGCAAGCGGGCCCAAAACGCCAGCCGTGCTCCATGCGGTCAGAAGACGACCATGGATACCACCCACATATTTGGTCCCGAAAACATCGGCAAGATAGGCCGGAATGGTCGCAAAACCACCACCATACATGGTGAAGATGATCATGGTTGCGCCATAGAACATAATAAGCCAGGTCACAACCGGGTTCACACTGACCTGACCCGCAGCATAGGGGATCGACAGATACAGAATGATGCCCAGCACAAAGAAGCAATAATAGGTGTTTTTGCGCCCGATATAATCGGAAATAGACGCCCAGAAGAACCGGCCACACATGTTAAAGACCGAAATCATAAACACATAGGTCGCCGCAAAACCGGAATTGACGACCAATGGCAACGTGCTGCCAAAGATTTCGCTCATCATGGTTTTGGCAACGCCAATCACCCCGATACCCGCCGTCACGTTAAAGCACAGAACAATCCACATCATATAGAATTGCGGTGTTTTCAGCGCCTGATCGATATGAACGTTTTTATGGGTAATCATGCGTTTGGATGCGTCATCGGCGGTCGGCGGCGTCCAGCCAGCCGGAAGCCATCCTTCGCGCGGCACGCGATAGGAAAACGCTGCAATAACCATCACGATGAAATAAACAATCCCCAGCGTAAAGAAGGTCGATGCCGCACCGGTATCACCGGTCCCGACAACATAAACACCTGCTTCAAGCGGTACGGGCGCCGACGCAATCTGTGCCGCACCGGCAACAACAACTTCAACCATCTGGCCACCGAATTCGGCCATCCGCTTGCCGCCTTCGGTTACCATGGTAACCGCCCCTTCGGCACCCAGATATTCCGGCGCCTTATAGAACATGCCCAGCAGGGTTTCCTTGATCGGGGTTGCGATCATCGCACCACCGCCAAAGCCCATGATCGCCATGCCGGTCGCCATACCGCGACGGTCCGGGAACCAGCGAATCAGGGTTGATACCGGCGAGACATAGCCAAGGCCAAGGCCACAACCGCCAAGCGCACCATACCCAAGATAAACCAGCCACAATTGATGACTTGCAATGCCAAGGCCACCGATGATGAAACCGCCACCCCAACAGAATGCGGCAACAACACCAACCATACGCGGGCCAACTTCTTCAAGCCATTTGCCGCCAAATGCCGCAGCAAGCCCCAAAAAGACAATCGCAACCGAGAAAATCCAGACGACAGATTGCAGCCCCCAGTCCCCGGAGCTTGACGCAACCACACCGAATTCCTTGATCAGCGGCGGGTTGAAAATCGACCAGGCATAGACCGAGCCGATACAAAGATGAATGGCGATAGATGCTGGTGGCACTTTCCAGCGGTTGAAACCGTCTTCTGCGACGATATGTTCTTTTTTAAGGCGATCAAACATTTGAGTTCTTCCTCCCGGTATTATGTTTTTCCGGCGGCCACATCCCCCTTTTTTCGGTGAATGCTGCATGGCCATATCGCTAAGACCCGGAAAACATACCGTCGCAATCGCTATGCCATTCAGTCTATTGCCTGATTTTCTGGAAGTTTTTGAACGCTCAATCACATGCTGCGGCGCACGCGCATGGACAAAATGTCCACACACGCGTCACCGTACAGATGCACCAATGGACAAAATGTCCACTCGCAGTTGCACAATATCGGGCGTACCAACACCAAAACAACCGCATAAAAGAAATGATATTACCGGAAAAAAACCAATACCCTCGCCGGGTTATTTATTGCCGATGAATGGCAAAGGGTGACCAACTTTGACTGACCGGCATCACTTCCAATGTATTGATATTCACATGCCCCGGCAGGCTGGCGACCCAATAAACGGTTTCGGCAATATCTTCGGGCTGAAGCGGATCGGCACCGCCATAAAGTTTATCATAGGCATCCTTGTTCCCGCCGGTCCGCACCAGCGTAAACTCACTTTCCGACAATCCGGGTCCGATGGATGTTACACGCACCCCGGTGCCCTGCAAATCACACCGAATCCCAAGGGAAAATTGCTGAACAAATGCCTTGGACGCGGCATAAACATTCCCCCCCGGATAAGGCCAGTTTGCTGCAATCGACGACAGATTGACAATCATGCCCTTGCGCGCAATCAACCGGTCAAGCAACAAACGCGTCATCGTCACCAAGCCGGTGATATTGGTATTGATCATCGTCGTCCAGTCCGTCAAATCGCATTCCTGTGCCGGTTTGGTCCCCAGCGCCAGACCGGCATTGTTCACCAAAAGATCGATCTCGGCGAAATGCGCCGGAAGACTGTCAATTGCGGCCGCCATCGCGTCTTTGTCCGAAATATCAAACGCCAGCGCATGGGCGCGTGACGCCCCGCCAAGTTCATCAACAAGCCCCGCCAACCGGTCGGCACGCCGCCCGGTAATAATAACGTTCCAGCCCTCGGCAACAAATCGGCGCGCCATTGCCGCGCCAAATCCCGACGTTGCGCCCGTAATCAATGCATTTTTGGTCATGATCGTCTCCGGTTTGGATATTTCAGGAATTCAAAAAATCTGGATGTCAAAGCATGATCAGAATGGTTTGCATGGCACCGACAATCGCAATAAGAACCAGACTGATGGCGCAAACACGCCGCCACAAAATCATGCTCATCTTTCGATAAATCATCTCGCCGGGAAAATAGGCGATCACCGCAATCGCCAATAACGGCAAGGCCATACCAAGAAACCCGTCGGGCAACATCCCCGCACCTGCCCGTGTGGCAAAGCCCAGCACATCAACAAATCCGAAATAAATCGCCAATGTGTTGCGCACACGTGCACCTTCGGTGCCCCCTGCCAGCAACCACGCCGCCGCCAATGGCCCGCCAACGGCAAAACCGGCCATCATGCCCCCGACCACCAAGGCCAAAACCGCCCCGACAACCACATGACCCATCCATTGCGGTGGCCGATGCATCATCGCCACAAGGGCGGCAATTGCGATGGCAATATTGGTCGCGATCCGGGCGCTGTCATCACTGAGCATCGCGGCAACATAAGGCCCGGAAACCCCGCCGATCAGGCCAAAGCCCAACAATATCGCGGTCGCCCGCCAATCCACCATATGCCGATCAAATTTGCGTAAAATCAGCCCGGTCAGCACGAGATCAATCAACAGGATGATCGATGTCGCATCCTGTGGCGCCATCAGGGAACTCAGTCCCAGCGCGGCCAGCAAGGCAAAACCAAAACCGGTAACGCCGCGAAACAATGCTGCAATCGCAATCATCAATCCCGGCAAGACAATTTCCATCAACGCCCCCTTGCGCGCAAACCTGCTGTTGTAAGCTCTGCTCTTAAGTGGAAATACGCCAGTTCAAGGCCGACCCAATAGAGCCACAAACCGGGTTTTGATGGGTCCACCCCCATATCTGGCACCACACATAGTTTCCATCTGGCCCTAACGGGACTTGCAAGCACCGCGCTAGTTAACAATCAGCGTCTTTTTTGTCCTCAACCCTTGCAAGCGTACAGGAGCCACCATGACCGTACAGACAAAGCCCAACATGGCCCATCACTGGATGCCATTCACCAACAACCGTCTGTTCCATGAAGAACCCCAGATGTTTGCCAAGGCAAAGGGCGTTAAATACTGGACGCCAGAAGGCCGTGAACTTCTGGATGGCGCATCGGGCCTGTTTTGCTGTGCGGCGGGTCATAGCCGCCCGGAAATCGCCGATGCCGTTCATCGGCAACTGTCAACGCTGGACTATTCCCCGCATTTTCAGCGCGCCGCCCCGATATCGTTTGAATTTGCCGAAAAACTCGCCGCAATCCTGCCCGACGGGATTGATCGCGTCTTCTTTGCCGGTTCCGGGTCCGAGGCCGTCGATACCGCAATGAAAATGTGCCTTGCCTATCATCGGGCCACCGGCAACGCCCAGCGCACCAAATTTGTCTCACGCGCCTGGGGCTATCACGGGGTAAACCTTGGCGGCACCTCCCTTGCCGGGATGGTTAATAACCGTCGTGATTTTGCCGGCATTACCTGTGATGTCGTCCATATGCGCCACACATGGTCCGAAGAACAGCGTTTCACCCGCGGCCAGCCAGAAACCGGTGCGAACCTTGCCGATGAACTAGAAGAAATCTGCAAAACCTATGGCGGCGATACAATTGCGGCGGTCTTTGTCGAACCGATTGCCGGATCGATTGGCACCATTGTCCCGCCAAAGGGTTATCTCGAACGACTGCGCGCCATTTGCGACAAACACGGCATCTTGCTCGTCTTTGACGAAGTCATCACCGGCTTTGGCCGTACCGGTTCGGCCTTTGCATCCCAGGAATTTGCCGTCAAACCCGATGTGATCACGATGGCCAAGGCCCTGACCAATGGTGCCATCCCCATGAGTGCTGTTGCCACCTCGGCAGAATTTCAGGCCGCCATCTTCGAAGCCGCCAAAGGCGACCGGCCGGAATTCTTCCACGGATATACCTATTCGGCCCATCCGGTGGCCTGTGCCGCCGGGATTGCCACCCTTGATATTTACGCCAACGAAGGCTTGTTTGACCGCGCCAAATCGCTTTCCGATCATTTCCTCGACGCGGTATTTGGCCTGCGCAACCTGCCACAAGTCAGCGACCTTCGCGGCTATGGCATGATGTCTGGCATTCAACTGACACCGGGGAAAACACCGGGTGAAACAGGCAGTTGGGTCCAACGTGCGCTGTTTGACGAAGGCTTGCATCTCAAAGCTACGGGCGATGCCCTGATCTTTGCCCCGGCCCTTGTCAGCACCGAACAGGACATCAACGACATGGTTGCCATCCTGCAAAAGGTTCTTGGCCGACAAATCTGATCCTGTTTCAGGACCACCGCCATCCAACGCGGGCTCTCGATTTCGCAGTCGGGCTTGGGGCTTGGGATCTGAACCAAAAGGAACTGTTGCGCTATTGCGTGGCAGTTCCTTTGTCTTTTTCGGCTGTCACGGTCATGATGGCATCACGTAACTGACTGATCCCGGCCGCGATCTGCCCCCGATCAATCGCGGCAAAGCCCAACCGCATGTGATTGCGCGGGGCGGTTGCCCCATCAACGTAATGCACATCGCCCGGTTCGATCAAAACACCCCGCCTTGCAGCTTCGCGATGAACCGCCCAGGCATCAATCCCCTTGGGCAATGTTACCCAAAATGCCGATCCCCCGGCCGTCGGGGTGAAATGTATATCCGGAAGCTGGCTTGCCAATTCGCTCTGCATGATTTGCCATTTATCGGCCAGACGATCGCGGGTCCGGCGCAAATGCGCATCCAGATGCCCCTCGCCCATGAACAATGCCATGGCACGTTGATCCTGCCCGGATGGATGGCGATAACTTAACCGGCGCAAGGCGCGCAATTCGGTAATCAGTTCACTATCGGCAACGATATATCCCACCCGAAGCCCCGGAAACATCAGCTTGGTCAGGCTGCCGATATAAATGATATGCCCCGAATTATCATAACTTTTAAGGGCGGCGCGCTGATTGCCAAGATAGTTCAACTCATGCTCGTAATCGTCTTCGACAAGAATAAAATCCTCGCGGCGCGACCGTTCGACAAGCTGCAACCGACGATCCAGCGACATCGTCACACTGGTCGGGCATTGATGCGACGGGGTGACATACACCATGTCACAGCCATTCATCGCCGATGATGGCACCACGCCTTCGCTATCAATTGGCAAGGGCACGATATCGGCCCCGCTGGCGGCAAAGATATTGCGCGCATCGACATAACCGGGGTTTTCCACCCCGACGCGCCGCCCCTTGCCCGCCAGCAATTGCCCGACCAAAAACAGCGCGTTCTGGGCACCGATGGTGATCAACATCTGTTCGGGATGGGCGCGCAATCCACGATGGGGCAGGATGCGGGTAATAATCTGTTCTAACAGTTTCGGGTCGTCCATATCGACCTGATCACCGACCCAGCTTGCCGAATGGGCCAGACTTCCAGCCAGACGCATCGAATCCCGCCACCGCGAAATGGTGGTTTTATCCACCGCCACCTGCCCATAAATAAACGGATAGGGAAAATCACGCCAATTGCCCGGTTTAACGATATTGCGCGCCGCAGACGGGCGAAAACCAAGATGCCGCTCCCACAATTTCGGATCACGTTCGGGCGAAAAAAGCGATGCGGTGCGCGTATCAACCCGAAGACGCAATTGCTGGCGAATATATTGTTCATTCACAAAATGCCCGCGCCGCCAGACCGCGGTAAGATACCCGTCATCCATCAGGCGTTGATACACCAGCATCACCGTATTGCGCGATACCTTCAGGCTTGTGGCAAGATCGCGCGTTGATGGCAACGGTTCATGCATCGGCAACCGGCCTTCAAGAATAGCATCCACCAACCCCTGATGAAGTTGTTGCTGCAAGGTTTGGCCACTGCTGGCCGGGTCATCAAGCGTGATGTTAAGCATCCTGATCCCGTTTCCTTATGTGGCATCGCAGCATTAAAGCCCCTCTGGCACCATAGTTTTTGGTTCTTGGCTCTACTGTAAGTAGAGGCACCAGATATAGCATTTTGTCAACCGCACAAGCTTCAACAAGAAAAGTGTCACAAAATCAGACACTTCAGCGAGGCCTGTCAATCAGGGAGGCGCATGGTGCGCCGCAAAAGGGAAAAAACCCCGGCTATCAGGAGACAACGGATGACCAAGCTCATTTCCGGCTCGAAATTCAATCGACGCACATTTCTTAAAAGCTCTGCGGCGGTCGGTGGCCTGTTCGCAATGCCCGCCATCATCAGCAAGCGTGCGCTTGCCTCATCAGGTGAAATCAACATTCTGATGTGGTCCGATTACCTGCCAGAAACCTTTATTTCCGCCTTCGAAGGCGCGACCGGCATCAAGGTCAATTATACCGGTATCGGTTCGAACGAAGAACTAATCAACAAGCTCAAGGCGTCCAAGGGCCGTGGCTTTGACATTGTGTCGCCGACCAATAACCGCGCGCTTCAGTGGAAGGCGCTGGAACTTCTTCAGAAATTCGACATGACCAAGGTGCCGCTCGAAGCGGTCAACCCGGCCATGGCCAAAATCGGCAGCACCGACTGGGCCTTTACCGCCGGTGATACCTATTGGCTGCCCCATATCTGGGGAACCGAAGGCATGGCATGGCGCACCGACCTGTTCCAGCCCGACGGCACCTTCCCGTCCTATGGCGATGTCTGGTCTGATGCCAATGCTGGCAAAACCATGGGCCGCCCGCATTCGATGATGCTTGGGGCGGGTCTTTACATGGAAAGCATCGGCGAACTTGAACCCGGCTCCATGTGGAAAGCCTATGAATCCGAAGACGCGATGCGCCCGATCTGGGACAAGGTCACCGCATGGTGTGTTGCCCGCAAAAACAATATCAAACTGTTCTGGAACGATGCCGACACCCAGAAAAACGGCCTTTTGAACGAAGGCGTCATTGTTGGTCAAACATGGGATGGCCCGCCGCTTGCCCTTAAAACGGCGGGTGAACCGGTGATCTATCGTGCACCAAAAGAAGGCGCAATGGCATGGGTTGACGGCATGGCGCTTCCGGTTGGGGCCGCCAATCTCGATCAGGTCTATGAATTCATCAAATACGCCTTCAAACCGGAACTGGCTGGCGAGGCCATCGACCATCACGGCTATAACTCGCCCGTCCTTGGTGCTGACAAATTCGCAGGCGAAGCCTATGCCCTGAACTTTGCCGATGCCTATCCGGGCGAAGCGCTTAACAACCTCAATCCATGGCCGTCCGAGCCACAGTGGTATGCCGATACCCGGACCGAATACGCAAACCGTTTCGAAAGCGCATAATTCCACTTTTGCGACTTAGGCGGGAATGGGATGGCACCAATGGCTTTTTGCCGGTGCCATCCCCCTGTTCCTGTCTCCGACACCGGGTCAATGAACCGGCTGTGCTTTCGGATTGCCCGTACAGGCAAATTGACGTCTTCAAGGATTGGCATTTCCATGACCAAAGAAATCTCGCTTGAACATGTTTGGGTCGAGTTCGGTGAATTTACCGCCGTTCAGAAAGCGAACCTGACCATCGCCGGGGGGGAATTCTTTTCATTCCTCGGCCCGTCCGGCTGCGGCAAGACAACACTTTTGCGCTGTATTTCCGGTTTTCAGGAACCCACCCGCGGGGTGGTCAAAATCGGCGGCAAAAACATGAAGGGTGTAGGCCCGAACAAACGTCCGACCGCCCTGATTTTTCAAAACCTTGCCCTGTTTCCGCTGCGATCCGTTGCCGATAACATCGCCTTTCCCCTTGAAGTGCGCGGTGTTGACAAAAAAACCCGGCGCAAACGTGCCGATGAATTGCTTGAACTGATCGCGCTGACCGGTCAGGGCGACAAGAAAATCAGCGAACTTTCCGGTGGCCAGAAACAGCGCGTTGCCATTGCGCGCGCGCTGGCCGTTGAACCCGATATCCTTTTGCTCGATGAACCGCTTTCCGCCCTTGATCTGAAACTGCGCCAACATATGCGCACCGAACTTCGCGCCATCCAAAAACAGGTCGGTCTGACCTTTATCTATATCACCCACGATCAGGGCGAGGCCCTGACCATGTCGGACCGGATCGCGGTCATGAACAAGGGCAAGGTCGAACAGATCGGCGATGGCAAAACCATTTATGATCATCCGGGCACCGGATTTGTCGCGTCATTTGTTGGCGAAAACAACGTGCTCGAAGGAACGGTCCTGTCCAATGACGGCACAATCGTCAAGGTCGATACCGGTTTGGGCGTGCCCTTTGTCGTTGCCAATCACGCGACGGAAAAAGGCGCGCTGGTACCGGGCGATGCCTGTCAGATGTTTATCCGCCCCGAAGCGCTCAGGATCGCTGCCGGCGATGATGATCGAAATCGCTTTGAATGCAATTTTGTCACCGAAGAATTCGAAGGCAATATGCGCCATATCGTTCTGGATGCGAGTGGCCGCAAACTGAAAATGTCGATGATCAATGACGGCCGCAACCCGATTGACGGCAGCGCCCCCATCGCCCTTGATTTCGCCCCCGAAATGGGCATTGCCCTGCCGCCTGGCCCCTTGGCCAGTGCATGATGGGGGGATCGAAAAATGCGTGATCTGTTTTATGATCTGGTCCGTCGCAACGGCATGCCGGTCGCAATTTACCTGATGCTGGCTGTGACACTTTGGGTCTTTATCCTGATTGTCCTGCCGCAACTGACCATGTTTGACTATTCCTTCCGTCTTAACCTGCCACCGGGCAAGGTCGGCGGGCCCGAAGATGTCTATACCGTCGAACAATACGCCTATCTGTTTCAAGGAAGCGGCGGCGCGGGCAATATCAACACCCTTGATCTGGGTATTTTGTTCAAGACCCTTTTCTCTGCGGTCTTCGTTACGGTTTTCGATCTTCTGATCTGTTATCCGGTGGCATTTGTTCTGGCCAAATCATCAACCGGCGCCAAGGCACGTTTGCTGGTACTGGCCCTGATCGTGCCCTATTGGATCAATGAAATCCTGCGCGCCTTTGCCTTTCGCATCCTGTTTGGCAGCACCGGGGTCATCAATGAATTTGGCATGGGGCTTGGCCTTTGGGACAATCCGGTCGATTTCATCCGGGCCGATGTCGCATTATATGCCGGTCTGGCCTATGCCTATATCCTGTTGATGATTTTCCCGCTTTATAACGCGATTGAAAGTCTGGATCGAAACCAGATCGAAGCCGCGCGCGATATGGGTGCCAGTTGGTGGCAGGTCCACGCCAAGGTCGTCATCCCCTATGCCAAACCGGGCATAGCATCGGGCATGACCATGGTCTTCATGCTGACATCGGGGGCCTTGGCCGCGCCGCAAATTCTGGGCGGGCCATCGAATTTGTGGTTCACCCAGCTTGTTTATCAATGGTTCAATTCCGGCGGTAACTGGCCGCGCGGTTCGGCCTATGCCATGATCCTTCTGTTCGTTTGCATCGCCTTGGTCCTGTTGACCATGCGGATCTTCAAGGTCTCCATCGGGGAGATCAAGCGATGAACAAACGTTCCCTCTCCGCCATGGTTCCCAGCCTGTATCTGGTGTTGTTCTTTACCTATCTGTTCGGGCCCTTGATCATCATGGTGATCACCGCGTTCAATTCATCGGGCTTCCCGCGTGTCAGCCCGTGGGAATGCTTTACCACAGACTGGTTTGGCAAACTTGCCGCCGACAACAAACTGATAGAAGGGCTGGGCAACTCGCTGATCATCGGTGTCGGCGTTGTCGTGGTGGCCATCCCGATCGGGCTTGCGGCCGCCATCATGCTGTCGCAGGTCGGACCAAAACTGCGGGCCTCCCTTTATACGATCTTTATTGCGCCGATTTTGGTGCCCGGTGTTGTCATCGGTCTTTCGACCCTGATTTTCTGGGATCGGATCGGCACGTTTTTCAATGCGCCTTATGAAAGCTTTTTCTACAGCGGCACCTTCCTGACCATCATCGGTCAGGTCACCTTTATCGCCGCCTATTCGATGCTGGTCTTCCTGTCGCGGATCCAGCGATTTGACCATACCCTGACCGAGGCGGCCCTTGATATGGGCGCCAGCCCGACACAGGCCTTCGTCAAAGTCCTGCTGCCGTTCATGGCACCGGCCATCGGATCGGCCACGGTTCTGGCGTTTCTGGCCTCGCTTGAAAACTACAACACCACCGTGTTCACCATTGTATCGTCCAGCACGTTCACCACCGTTCTGTCGTCAAAGGTGCGTTACGGCCTTGATCCGTCGATCTCGGCGGTGGCGGTTATCATTATCGCCATCACCCTGATTGGCGCGATCATCTTTGAATGCCGCAATCGCTATATGTCCGTCGGCTGGATCAAGGTCGTGGCGGATCGCCCCGCCCTTAAAATCGCCACCCATCCGGGTACGGTTGCTGCCATATTGGCCGTGATGGTGCTGGCCGCCGTCGGTTTCATCAAATCCCATGATTCAAGCGCCTGTCAGGCCGAAATCCTCAACCAGAAACGCGCCCTGCAACAGCAATTGATGGAACAACAAGCCATATCGACCCCGGCACCGGCAACACCGGCTGAAACCACCACCGGTGATACGGCCCCGGCCAATCCGTTTGGCGGGGCTAACAACAATATCTTTGCCCCGCAAAATCTTGGCGGCTCCACGGCTGAACCGGAGCCGGAACCGGCCGAACCACAATCGTCCAGCCCGTTTGGCAAGGGCAATATTTTTGCACCAGAAAACCTGACCACACCGCCGCCTGACGGCGGATAATCACCGGTACACTCAAACAAACAAAGGCGGCCTGCTATCGGGCCGCCTTTGTCTTATCATACCGGTATTATCTAGGTCGCTTCGGGCAACCAGATGGTAAAGACCGTGCCCTGCCCCGGTTCGCTTTCAACCGTCATCTGCCCACCTTGGCGATCAATCAGGGTCTTGCTGATCGAAAGTCCAAGCCCCGTGCCTTCACGCCGCTTGGTGGTGTAAAACGGATCAAAAATCCGGCCCAAAATTTCGGCAGACATCCCCGTGCCGGTATCGCGCACCGAAATCAAAATGCCCCGTTTGCCGTCCTGCTCGGCGTCTTCATCGATCAGGGTCAAGGTGCCGCTATCGGGCATCGCATGCAGGGCATTCACCATCAGGTTCACCAGCACCTGCTGCAACTCGGTCCGGTTCATCAAAATAAGGCGGGTCGCATTGCTGTGACATACAATCTCGATATCGGCCTTGTTCAACAAATGCTGCACCAGGGGCAGGCAATCGGCAATCACCTCGCCGGGGGCATGGCGTTCAATAAAACCGGCATATTCTTCGGGTTTGGCGAATTGCAACAGCTTGGTGACGATCATGTTGATCCGGCTGACCTGCTCATCGATCAGACGAAATTCGGTTTCGGCCAGCCGGGCATTTTCGCCCAAAACATCGCGCACCACATCCAGATTGCCCTGAATAACCGCAACCGGATTATTGATTTCATGTGCAACACCGGCGGTAATTTCGCCAATCGCGGCCAGTTTTTCCGACATGATCAATTGTTTGGTGGTCGCTTCAAGCTGGCGGTTGGCATCGCGCAATTCGCGCGTTCGCGCATCAACCCGCGCATTGAGTTCTTCGTTCCACGCCCGAAGGCGCTTATCGCGTTCCTGCACCTGATCGAGCAAATCATCCAGATGTTCCGCGACCAGCGATATTTCATCCTGCACCTGATTGATATCGGTCCGCGCGTCAAAATCACCACTTTCGACCCGGGCAATCGTCTGGGTCATGCGTTCAAGCGGTTTGAAAATGCCCCGCGCCCATCGCAGGAAGATCGGCACACTTAACGTCGCAACAAACAAAAACGCGCCGATAATGATCAACAGGCTTTCATATTTCGTCTGGGCAAAGGGCTTTTCCAGAAAGCCGACATAAAGCATCCCGACCCGCTTGCCAAAGCTGTCAACAATCGGCTCATAGGCCGAAATATACCAATCATTGACGACAAAGGCGCTGTCGAGCCAAACCTTGCCATCTGTCAGGACATTTCCCCGCACCACAGCCGAAACGCGGGTCCCAAGTGCCCGTCGACCTTCAAAAAGCCGGACATTGGTGCTGATGCGCACATCGTCAAGGAACAGCGTCGCCGTCCCTTGGCTCCCTTCCGGAAGGCTGCTTTCGCGGTACACCAGATCATTGATCGTATCGATGAAGACAAGGTTCTGGTTTAACAACAAGCCCCCCACCAGCACCCCGTCGGCCTCGGCCCCCGTCCCCCCTGTCACCCCCGTCGCCTCATCCATCGGCAGGGAAACATGACTTGCCGAATGCACGACCATGCCGCGCGTTTCAGTATTGCGATCCGTCGGCACCGCATTGGCGGTCGGCACCAGATCAAGGCGCGCCCGCGCCGCAAGATCGGGCGAAATCGCCGCAAGATCGGCATTGCTGAAAATATCCACCCCGGTGGATGACCCGCCCAAAAAGGCCTGCGAAATCACCGGCCAGCCGGGATCAACCCGTGGCCGGGCCTGGATTGGCGCAACACCCGACACCCTGCCTTGTCGGTTGGCAATATACAGAAAATCAAGGCCAAGCTCGCGGCGCTTTGCCGCCAGAAAATCATCAATCTGCCCCCGGTCCCCCGATGACAGAAGATCGCGAAACATCACCGACTGCCCCAAAGCTTCGATCTGCTTGCCGGTATTTTCAAGGATATGTGAAACATACTGATGGGCAATCGTCAGGTCGCCATTGACCTTGGATGTCAAAAGCGCATCAAATTTGCTGTTCCAGCGCACCATCATCACGCCAAGCAATAAGGGCAAAATGACAAGCGTCGGCAAAAGCGCAATCGCCAGCAATTTAAACCGCACCGACCGGGTGCGTTTGGTGCGTCGGCCCGGCCACTGCATCAAACGGCCCAATCGGCAAATTTGCGGTCAATCGTCTTGCGCGAAATGCCAAGTCGGCGCGCCGCTTCATTGCGGTTGCCATCGGTTTTATGCAACATCGCCAAAATATGGCGGCGCTCCATTTCATCTAGCGTTTCATCCTGATCGTTCTGGGCCTCGCCGCCAATTTTCTCCTCGCGAAATTCCGGTGGGAACCGGCCAAGGATCAAGGTCCGTTCGATCAGGTTGCGCAATTCACGCACATTCCCCGGCCAGGCATAGCGCGTTAATCCGGCCCGTACCGCTCCATCCATTGTCACTTGCGGCACGCCAAGCTGTTTGGAAAGCTTGGTCATGAACAAACCCGCAAGTTCCAAAATATCGTCGCCACGATCACGCAAGGGCGGCATGGCAATATGCATGACATTGATCCGATAAAATAAATCGGCCCGGAACCGACCGGCTTCAACTTCAGCTTCCAGATTGGCATTGGTGGCAAAAACAAACCGCAGATCGACCGGGGCTTCGCGTTCTGACCCGACCGGGCGGATACGGCGGCTTTCAATCGCCCGCAAAAGCTTGCTTTGCGTTGCCAGCGACAGTTCCCCGACCTCGTCCAGAAACAGCGTGCCACCCTGCGCATGCATGAAAAGTCCGTCACGTGCGGCCATCGCGCCGGTGAACGCCCCTTTAAGGTGGCCAAACAATTCGGCTTCGATCATTTCCGATGGAATGGCGGCACAATTGACCGGCACAAATGGTTTTTCCGCCCGATCCGATAACGCATGCAGCGACCGCGCTGTCACTTCCTTGCCTGTGCCGCTTTCCCCTGAAATCAGGATTGTTGTCGGCAACGGGGCAACACGTGAAATGGTTTCGCGAATTTCCTGAATTTGCGCCGAATAACCGATCAATTTGTCGCGTAACAGCACATGATCGGATGTGGACCGCAATTCATGACGCAGGACATAGTTTTCACGCCGCAACCGCATACGATCAAGACAGCGTGCAACCGCGTTCAATATCTGATTGGATCGAAATGGCTTTAAAACAAAATCAACCGCCCCCGCCCGCAATGCTTTGATCGCGGTATCAAGATCGGCAAAGGCCGTCATCAAAATCGCATCCGAGAAAAAGCCGACTTCCCGTTGTTCGGTCAACCATTCGACCCCGGATTTTCCGGGCATGATGTTATCAAGGATCACCACGTCAAAGTGATGCTGATCCAATAATTTGGTCGCTTCCTCGCAATCGGCGGCTTCCTCAACCCGTTTGGCGCGCGGGCCCAAAATGCGGACAAGAAAGTTTCGCATCCCCGGCTCGTCATCAACGATCAGGATCGATGCCTTTTCAAGCCAGGGGCCAAATTCTGGCCCCGGCCCGCCTTGCGCCCGGTTTTCCGATTGCGATACAGATGCAGCCGCGGCCATCTCTGGCGCGTCCATTGCGGTCGATCTCATGATATTCCTCCGCCGATCCTCTTAAGATCAGTTTGTTATTATTTTTTCAAAGCTTAGATCAGCAGAAGATGAAAAGCAAAACTGTTGGTGGAATCATTTACAGCCTTCGTGCGACACATCACGACAGGGCCGAATCCCCCCTCGGTCCCAAACGCAATTCGGGCGGGGAATTTGATTTCCCCGCCCGATAACCTCGTCGCATAAAGCCGGGCTGACGCCCAAAGCCCTAGCTCATATTTGGCATGACAAATTCCGCACCTTTGCGGATGCCGGTCGGCCAGCGGGTGGTGATGGTTTTAAGCTTGGTATAGAACCGCACCCCTTCCATGCCATGCATGTGATGATCGCCAAACAGCGATGCTTTCCAACCGCCAAAGGAATGGAATGCCATCGGAACCGGGATCGGCACATTGATGCCAACCATACCGGTTTTGGTGCGATGGGCAAATTCACGGGCCGTATCGCCATCACGGGTAAAGATCGCAGTCCCGTTGCCATATTCATGGCTGTCAACCAGATCAGATGCCGTTGCAAAATCATCGGCACGCACAATCGACAGGACCGGGCCAAAGATTTCTTCTTTATAGATCGTCATATCAGGCGTGACATTGTCAAACAGGGTGCCGCCGACGAAATAACCGTCTTCATAGCCCTGCAACCGAATGTCGCGGCCATCCACAACCAGATCAGCACCTTCTTCAACGCCCTTGTTGATATAGCCAAGAACCTTGTCACGATGCTGCGCGGTCACCAACGGGCCCATATCGGCCTTGGGATCGGTGCCCGGTGCAACGCGCAATTCATTAATCTGCGGGACCAGTTTCGCAATCAGCGCATCGGCAGTTTCCTTGCCAACCGGCACGGCAACCGAAATCGCCATGCAACGTTCACCAGCCGACCCAAAGGCCGCCCCCATCAGGGCATCAACCGCCTGATCAAGATCGGCATCAGGCATGATGATCATATGGTTTTTCGCCCCGCCAAGCGCCTGACAACGCTTGCCCTGCGTTGCCGCAGTTTCATAGATATATCTCGCAATCGGGGTCGATCCGACAAAGCTGATCGCGGTGATTTCCGGATCATGAAGCAAGGCATCCACGGCTTCTTTATCACCCTGAACCACGTTGAAAACGCCGTCCGGCAAACCGGCCTCGGTCAACCATTCCGCCATCAAAAGCGACGCAGAAGGATCACGTTCCGACGGTTTCAGGATGAAACAATTGCCGCACGCCAATGCGACCGGGAACATCCACATCGGCACCATGGCCGGGAAGTTGAACGGCGTAATCCCGGCAACAACACCCAATGGCTGACGCACGGCATGGCTGTCAACCCGCGTACCGACATCCTCGGTGATTTCACCTTTCAAAAGCTGCGGCGCACCGGTTGCAAATTCAACAACTTCAAGCCCGCGCTGAACTTCGCCCTTGGCATCGGAAAGCACCTTGCCATGTTCGGCCGTAATCGCGGCGGCCAGTTCATCCTGGCGTTCCTCAAGGATGGCAAGGAACTTGTTCAAAATACGCGACCGGCGAAGCGGGGTCGTATTGGCCCATGCTTCATGTGCGGCACTGGACGATGCCACAACGGCGCGGACTTCTTCCTTGGATGCAAGGGCAACCGTCGCACTCTGCTGGCCGGTGGCCGGGTTGAACACGGCGGCGGATCTGCCGGACGTCCCGGCAACGCGTTTACCGTTGATGTAATGGGTGATCTGATTGGACATCTGGCTTCTCCCGATCGTCGTGATGAATTTTTGCTGCGGACCACATCTGGGTGATCCGCAAGTTGGTCGATTATGGGTATGCATCGCTATGCACATCAATTACCATTGTTGCAAATTTGATGTGCATTTTTTAAAGTCGATCAATCATGGACTGGGACCGCATTCGTATCTTTCTGGCCGTGGCACGCCATGGGCAAATTCTGGCCGCCGCCAAACAGCTTGGCCTGAACCATGCCACGGTCGGGCGCCAATTGACCGCGCTTGAAAAAGAACTTGGCACCAAACTGGTTGAACGGCGCACCACCGGATCGGAACTGACCAAGGCAGGCAAGGCATTGATGGGCGCCGCCGAGGCTGCTGAATCCGCCTTTTTGCAAGTCGGCAATTCCTTTTCCAATACATCCGAAAGCATCACCGGCACGGTGCGCGTCGGTGTCCCTGACGGGCTTGGCAACTATTTCCTTGCCCGTGAACTGGCCGGTTTTGCCGCCGATCACCCGGATCTGGTGATACAGCTGGTTCCCCTGCCCCGGACCTTTTCCCTGTCCCAGCGCGAGGCCGATATCGCCATCACCCTTGACCGCCCGAAACAGGGCCGTCTGGTGATCCGCAAACTGACCGATTATACACTCAGCGTTTACGCTGCACACAGTTATGTCGAACGATATGGCGCGATCAAATCCGAACGTGATCTAACCGACCGGCTGTTTGTCACCCATATCGAAGACCTGATTTACAGCCGCGCACTTGATTATGCGGCACGTCTTGGCAAACTGATGAAACGCCGTTTTGAATGCGGCAGTGTCGTCGCCCAGATGGAAGCCGTGCGCAACGGGCACGGCATCGGCATCCTGCATGATTACGCGACCCACGATATGCCGGAACTGGTCCGGCTTTTGCCCGAAATCGGCTTTACCCGCAATTACTGGATGCTGATGCATCCTGACACCAAAGACACACGCGGGATTGCCGCGGTGGCGGCCTATATTTCACACGTCACACGCGCCGCACGAGGATTGTTTGTTGCACAATGATCGTCTGGCACAAAAACGCCGGGATTTATGAAACTCATTTTGCATATGCGCAATGTCATCGATCCATTCGAAATATCACGACCAATTTGACACTATACAATCAGCCGAAAGTCCCCATACCTCCGTGCAGCAAGGCGAGAGGACATAGGTGCTTTCGATGCACCACCCCACACCTTTAATTGCATTTTCATCGACTTAACCTGCAATTTTTTAATTCAGCTACTTGCAATACAGGTGTATTCCCGGTCATATTCGATTGGATATGGTTGGGGAACAGCCATGCCGATTTGGTCATACGATAATCTGGTACACACAGAAACCAAAAAGACCAATCTCGACATGGCACAACAACGTTTGAAAGGTCAGACGTTGCAGAAGCGAACAAGACAGTTTGCACCGGGGACAGTGCAGAACAAAACCGCCCTTACGACGCCGCAATCAAGCATCTGGCTTGATTGGGCAACGGATGAGGATTGCGCAAAATACAATATCTGCAACATCGTCCAGTTTGAGGGCGATCTTGATATTGCGGCCCTGCACAAGGCAATTGTGCAAACCGACGCTGAAAATGACGCCCTTCGGCTGCGCTTTGACACCAAAGACGGCGACGGTTTCCAAACTTTTGCCGATGCCAGCCACAATACCGAATTCAGCGTCATCGATTTCAGTTATGACGAAAATCCAGAACGTGCCGCCAATCACGAAGTCGAAGAAACCCGCGCCCGCCCGTTGAACCCGATAAACGGGTATCATTGCCGTCATCGCCTGTTCAAACTGGGCAAGGACCGATTTTGGTGGGTGCGCGTTTATCACCATCTGGTCTGTGATGGGTATGCCGGGCATTTAATGGCGCACCGCACGGCTGAAATCTACTCAGCCCTTGTATCGGGCGCGCCGGTTCCCAAAACCACATTCGGATCATATGGCGATTTTATCGCATCCGACGCCGATTACCCGCAAAGCGCGGCCTCTGCACGCGATCTTGCCTATTGGCAGGAACGGCTGAAAAACGACCCCGCGATCACGCGGTTTTCGTCACACATCCCAACACAAAAATCTCCCATCGCCTATCAGGCTCAATGCCTTGATGGCCCGGAACTGACCAAACTGACCGAAACGGCCAAGGCCTGTGGCACCTCGCCAACATCGGTGATGATGGCGGTTTATTTCATCCTGCTGGGGCAAATCGCACAAACCAAACAGCCAACCGCAATCCTGCCACTTCTGAACCGCACCGGGCGGGTTGAACGCAATACACCGGGGACATTTTCCTGCACAATTCCCTTTGATGTTGATTTGGATAAACATACCTGTTTCTCGGAATTGGCACGTGATATTTTTGCTCGCGCACGGCGCGATGTCCGTCATATACGCCTTGCGCCGGTTCGCATGCGGGCCGCACGGCTGGGTGCCCAAGGCCTGTCGGGCAGCGGGGCTTTCTTTAACAGCCTCGACGCACCAGAACCCCTTGCCTTTACCGGGTTATTGACACGACGGATCAATGTCTATAACGGCCCGGTCAATGACCTTGGCCTGATTCACCAAAAACAGGCCATTACCCCGGACCACCACGAAGCCGAACTGATCTGGCAATTCAACACCGATTGCTTTGATCCCAAAACAGTTACCCGCATTGCAAACCGGTTCCGACAGTTCCTTGCCAAGGCGATGGATAATCCTAATCAGGAAATCGCGGCAATTACCGTCCTTGCCAACACCGAGCTTGACGACCTTCGCGGCTTTGAAACCGCCCCGGCAATCGACGACACAACATCTGACAAACGGCTGATACCGGCCCGGATCGACGATGCCATTGCCGCCCGTCCCGATCAAATTGCCCTGATTGATCAAGACGGGCGCAAAACGACCTTTGCCACATTGGGCCGCATGGCAAATGCCGTTGCCCGTTACCTGCAACAACAGGGCGTCAAACGTGGCGACTTTGTCGGCATGAATGTCGCATCCGGCCCGCAACAAATTGCCGCTGTCATCGGGATGATGAAATGCGGTGCAACCTGCGTTCAGCTTGATCCGCTCCACCCCGTTGCACGCAATGCGGAAATGACCCGTCATCTTGGCTGTCAATTAATCCTCAGCAGCACGGCGGCCGCTTGGAAATCCATCGACAACACCGCATTTTCAGTTGTCGATATCGCAACATTGCCCGGCATCGACGGCCAGACGGATGGTACAAACATTCATGTCGATGTGAATGGCGATGACATTGCCTTTGTCTTCCACACATCGGGCTCAACCGGCCAGCCAAAACCGGTCCCGGTTCTGCATCAATCACTGAAAGACAAAGTCAATTTCATCATCACACGGCTTGGCATCGGATCACACGAAGCTGGCACCCCCGAAATCATGGGGCTTTTCCCATCCATCGGCTTTGATCCATGGATGGCGCAGTTTTGCATCGGCCTGACGCGCGGCCACAGCATGTGGCTGATGACACATGCGACACTTGCCGATGCCCATAAATTCTGGGGCGGCATTGTCCATCACAAAGTAACCCACCTGATGTCGGTGCCGTCGCTTTACGAAAGCCTGATCGACGCGGTGCCAACCGATGCGCAATTCCATTTGCGCCGTTTGGTGACCGGCGGCGAAGTGATGCCGCCCAAACTGGTCACCCGGCTATATGCAATTTTCGATGCGGCAGATATCTGGAATTGCTACGGCCCGACCGAGGCCACCATCCATATCGCCTGTCACAGAATTCCCAACAACACCACCGCCAAAACCATTGCCCTTGGCCCGGTTGACCATGGCGTAATTGTCCGAATTCTGGGCGATGATGGAAACCGTGTCCCGCTTGGCATTCCGGGCGAACTTTATATCGGCGGTGCCGGATTAAACCCCGGCTATATCAATATGCCGGTCATAACCGCCCAAATGTTTATCCCGGACCCGACCGGTGAAACCGATCAGATTTTCTATCGCAGCGGGGATTGTGTTTCATGGGGCGAAGATGGCCAGCTTTACTTCCATGGCCGTTACGATGAACAGGTCAAAATCCGGGGTCAACGGATCGAAATCGGCGAGGTAGAATATCATCTGTCACGCATCACCGGGGTCGGGCAGGCCGCCGTTTTATACGTTAAAACCAATCATGGCGGTGATCTACTCGCCTATATAACGCCCGATAAAACCCATTCGACCCGGCCCGATATCGACACCATCCGCACCGAGCTGGCACGCCATCTTTCCAATGCTGCCATTCCATCGCGCATTGAATGGGCTGAAGTACTGCCGGTCTTGCCATCGGGCAAGGTTGATCGTCAGGCATTGGCGGCACTGGCGCGAACCCCGATTCTCTCTTCCCCGGCGGCCAATCAACCCTTGGCAAAAATCCCGCGCCAACCCGATCAGATCCGCATTCAAAAACTGGCGGTAAAAATCGGTGAAATCTGGGCCAATCTGATTGAAACCGACGCCATCGAATTTGACGCCAACCTGTTCGAAGCCGGTGCCCATTCGCTTTTGGTGCCACGTGCGCAGTTTGCCTTTTCAAAACTTGTCGGGCGCAATATTCCATCCATCGACATATTCCAGTACCCGACCATCAATTCCTTTGCCCGTCATCTTTGCGACGATGACCTGACCCCAACGACTGCCGCCCAAAGACAAACGCTACCAACCCCGCCCCTGTTGGCAAGCAACCGCCCCGATGAACATGACATTGCGATCATCGGCATGGCGATGCGTCTGCCCGGTGCCGATGATCCCGATACCTTCTGGGCGATGCTTGAAAACGGCATTGATCATATCCGCGATGTCGATATCGCCCGGTTGCGCAATATGGGCGGCGATCCCGCCGCGCTGGAAGACCCGAATTTTGTTCCCCGGCACGGCATCCTTGACAACATCGACATGTTCGACCCGGCCCCCTTTGCCATGACCGCTGGCGGTGCCATCGAAACCGACCCGCAACAACGCCTGTTGCTTGAAGTCGCCCTGAATGCTCTGGAAGACGGGTCATGTGACCCGGCACGGGATGGCCCGGTCGGGGCTTATGTCGGGGTTGGGTTCCCAACCTATCTGGTCGATGTTCTGGGCGATCGGCTGCACCCGCGCCCTGATGCCATGCGCTATGGTCTGGCGATTGGCAATGACAAGGACTTTGCCGCCACACGGCTGGCTTACAAGCTTGATCTGACCGGCCCTGCCATCGCATCCGCCACCGCCTGTTCAACCGGCTTGGTCAATATCGTCCTTGCGGCACAGGCCTTGCGCGCCGGGCAATGCCGCGTTGCATTGGCGGGCGGGGCGTCGCTTGGCATCTCTCCGGCGGGCGGATATTATTTCACCGAAGGCGGCATTGGATCGCGCAGCGGGGTTTGTCGCCCGTTTGACCATCACGCCGATGGGGTTGTCGGTGGCAGCGGTGCGGCCATTGTCGTGCTGAAACGTCTGAATGACGCCATCCATGATCGCGATACCATCCACGGTGTCATCAAGGGCGTCGGACTTTCCAATGACGGTGCGGACAAGGCGGCCTTTTCCGCCCCCACCGTCGATGGACAGGCCAACGCCATAACATCGGCCTTAACCGATGCCCAAATTGATCCCTCAAGCATCCAGTTTGTCGAAGGTCACGGCACCGGCACCGCGCTGGGCGACCCGATCGAAGTCGCCGCCCTGAACCGCGCCTTTGCCAAGACCGACCGAAATAGGGCCGCCCCGATCTGGCTCGGCTCGGTCAAGGGCAATATCGGCCATCTTGATGCGGCAGCGGGCGTGACCGGCCTGATCAAGGCGGTTCTGGCCCTAAAACATCGCTCAATGCCGCCGACCTGCCATTTTGATCAGCCCAATGAAAATCTTGGTCTGGATCAGGGGCCGTTTGACATCAACAAAACCACCCAGCCCCTGCACCGCACCGGCAACAATCCGCTTCGCGCCGGGGTCAGCAGCTTTGGCGTTGGCGGCACAAATGCCCATGTCATCGTCGAAGAAGCCCCGGCTCCGCACACCGCAGACGATGATCAAGCGTCAGATGATCTTTCGGGTACTCAAACGCCCTATGTCCTGCCGTTCTCGGCGGCAAGCGAAACCGCCTTGCAAAACGTGTTGGCAAATACCGCCGATTGGCTGGCGCGCGACCCATCAAATATCGCGATACCCGATCTTGCCAACAGCCTGTCACGTCGCCGCGCCTATCGGTTTAGAACCGCGATTATCGCGTCCGATATCCCAACCGTGATCGCCGCCCTTGGGGATGCAAAATCCCCCCACCGCCAGCACGCCATCGCCCAGCGCAGCACCCCGGCCGTCACCCTGCTTTTCCCGGGTCAGGGATCGCAACGCCCCGGCATGGCCGCCGACCTGTATCATGCCGATACACTATCGGCAGAATTGATCAACAACGCCTGCCAACAGGTCACTCAAATGGGTGGCCCGGATGATCTTTTGCACTTGCTGATATCGGACGATACATCATCTGCCGACGCACCATCTGATGCAAAAACCCGGCTGGCCAAAACCGAAATCGCCCAACCGGCCCTGTTCATTTTTGAATATGCCCTTGCCCGCTTTTTGATGCGCGGCGGTGTTGCCCCCGCCGCATTGGCCGGGCACAGCATCGGCGAATATGTCGCGGCCTGTATTGGCGGGGTGATGGCGTTTGATGATGCGCTTGCGCTTGTGGTCATGCGCGGTCGCCTGATGGGCCAAACCCAACCGGGATCGATGTTTGCCCTGTCAATGACCGAGGCAGAAGTTGGTGATTTGCTATCGGCATTTGGTCCCGATCTGTCGATGGCGGCAATTAACGGCCCGCGTCAATGCGTGGTCGCGGGCAGCCATGCCTGCATCGACGCCCTTGAAGACCAAATCAAACAACAGGGCAATGCCGGGCGGCGTCTGATCGTGTCGCACGCCTTCCATTCGCCGATGATGGAACCCGTTCTGGATGCATTCCGTGATCTGGTTGCGGGCGTTCCCTTGCACGCGCCGAGCATCCCCATTCAGTCCAATCTGACCGGAAAATGGCTCTCGCCCACGGATGCCACCAGCCCGGATTACTGGGCGCAACATCTGCGCAATGCGGTGCGCTTTGCCGATAACATCAAGGAATTGCTGGCCGATATGCCCGAAACGATGATGGTCGAATGTGGTTTTGGCAATACCGCAAGCCGCCTTGCCATCGTCAATGGCACCAACACCCAAAACAGCATCGCCTGCCAGCCCGCCCCGCGTCCAAACCAACCCCCTGACGGCGCAAACGCGCTGGCGCAAACGCTGGCGAAACTTTGGACCCACGGCGTATCGCCCGATTGGGAAAACATCAATCGCACCCAAAAGGCAAACCGCATCCCGGTGCCGGGCTATGCCTTTGACCGGCGGCGTTTCTGGCCGGAAGCCCCCGCCAGAACCCCCACGGCCCCGCAATCAACCGATGACATAAATTTTGCTGCCCCTGCCCCAAAAACCGGCAATGCAGCGGTCATCAAACCAACCGACACCCCACCGGTTTCCGACAATCCCCTATTGGCGACGATCTTGGAAATCTGGCGCGATATGTTTGGCGAACCGGCATTGTCCCCCCGGGATGATTTCTTTGAACTGGGCGGGGATTCCCTGTTTGCCGTGCGGATTGCCGCCCGATTGTCCGAAGAATTATCGGCCGAAATTCCCGCCGCCATCTTGTTTGAAGGCCGCACCGTCACCGGTGTTGCCGATTTGCTGGCCCGCCATATCGGGCCACAGGAAAGCCTGCCGTCATCGCCGCCGCAAAACATCCCATCACGTGAACAAGGAGTTCTGTGATGAACACCGATCAACTGTTGCATCGCAGCCAATCCGCCCGCGCGCTATATGACAAACTGCGTCAGCGCGACATACAGCTTAGCCTGCATGCCAATGGCCATGATCTGTGTTTTGATGCCCCGACCGGGGCGTTTGACGAGGCGCTAAAATCCGAAACCCGCGATTTAAAGGCCGAAATCGCCGCCTTGCTGCGCGACGGGATTAACGCACCGACACCAACACCAACACAACAGCCCCCTGAAACCGGCCCCGGCCCGGTGATCAAATCCTTTCCGGCCCATCCCGCCATCGAAGGCCAATGGATTGCCCGGCGCGATCAACCGCCAAGCACCAATTATCACATCGTCACAAATGTGCCCCTGCCTGCGGATGTAAAATTCGATGCCGTCTGCGATGCCATCGCCCGGATTGTCAAACGTCACGATACCCTGCGATCCACCTTTGTCGAACAAGACGGCCAATTGTTCCAGCGCGTCCATGCCCACATGCCGGTGCATGTTCGCAAGATCAACAAGATCATCGAAATTCAAAATGATCTGTTTGATATCGCCACCGGCCCGCTGGCCCGGTTCGGCTATATCGCATCGGGCGAAAATGGCAGCCCCCAACTGATCATCAGCATTGATCATCTTTGTTTTGATGGCCAATCAATTGCCCTGCTGCACAAGGAAATCTGCGCCGATCTGGCCGGTAAAACCGCACCCCAAACCCCCGATATCGAACAGATTGCGCGCAATGCCCATCACGCCCTCGCGGGCGCACGCGGCGCACAAATCCGCGAATTCTGGTCCCCCAGAACCGATAAACTGTTGTCCACCGGCCTGCCAACCGATCCCGCAGCGGATAAAAACGGTGGCGGCAAACGCTTGCTGATTGAATTGGTTGGCAAAGATGCCCTGGCATTTGAAACACTGATCAAACATGCGCGTAAAACCACCCAAACCACCCTTTGGACCGCGCTTAGCATCGCCATGATTGCCCGTCACAAGGAAAATGGCACCGCGGTGATCGGCCTGCCCTTTGCCGGGCGACGCGATCCGGAAACCATGCGCGCCATGGGCTGTTATGTAAATGTCCTGCCGGTCGCCATCACACCGGATATGAACGCCAATATTGATACCCTGATCAAACAGGTCGGTCATGAAATCCTGTCGGTTCTTGATGTGCAGGATTACCCGCTGTCGCGCTTGACCCACGATATAACCCGCGCCGCACAGGGGCCAACCGGCGATCCATTTGATGCGGTCAACATTCTGGAAATCAGCGATAACGAACAGCTCATCGAAGATGACGAATTTGGGGCCGGTAAATTCCCGCTGATGATCGGCCTGATAAAGGGCGGCACGCATTCGATGCTGGCGCTTGAATATCAAAGCAATATCTTTGGCCCGGACTGGATCAAACGCTTTGCCGACCGTTTTCTAACCTTCGTCCATGCCCTTGCCCGCAATCCAGAAATGCCCATCGGGCAGGTCGATCTGATCCCCGATGATGAACGCGATTTATTGACAATCGCCCTAAACGATACGGCATCGGATTATCCGCGTGATTGCGGCCTTGGTGAATTGCTGGCATGTCAAATCGCCAATCCCGCCAATGCCAATCGGATTGCGCTTCAAGATCACGACCACAAAATCACCTATGCCCAATTGGGCCAACAGGTCCGCAGCATTGCCACCGGGTTGGGGGCCTTGGGCGTTGCCCCGGGTGATATTGTCGCCCTTGCCGCCGAACGATCAATCAAAAGCATCCTCACCCTGCTTGGCATTGCCTGGCAGGGGGCGGCCTATCTGCCGATTGATAAATCAATGCCGGGCGATGCCATTGTCGCATTGATGGATGATTGCGGCGCCAAGACCCTGTTATGCGACAGTTTCGAAATGGATCGGCTCTCAAACATCACCGGCGATATCCGTCTTGCCCCGCTTCCCGACCGCAAAAGCAAAGGCAAAACCGATACCCCCCCTGCCAAACGCACCGGCGATGATCTTGCCTATGTCATGTTTACATCCGGCTCCACCGGCAAGCCCAAGGGCGTTCTGATCCCCAACCGGGCCGTTGCCCGACTTGTGCTAAACAACAAATCCCTTGGCTTTGATCACCGCGATGTCATGGCACAGGCCGCCTCGCTTGGGTTTGACGCCGCCACACTTGAAATCTGGGCACCGCTTTTAAACGGCGGGCGGTTGGTTATCATTGATAACGACACCCTGTTTGATCCCGATGCCCTGCGTGATGCGCTTGTTAACGGCGATGTCACGACCATGTGGCTAACCGCCAGCCTGTTTAACCGCATTGCCGACGATGCCCCGCATTGCTTTGCCCCGCTGAAACGTCTGCTCAGCGGCGGCGAGGCGCTAAGCCCCCTCCACCTTCAAAAAGTCATGGCCGCCTGCCCAAACCTTCACCTGATCAATGGCTATGGCCCGACCGAAAACACCACATTCACCTGTACCCATCCGATCACATCGGCTGATGCCAATGCCGATAATGTCCCGATTGGCAAACCATTGGGCAATACGCGGGTCTATGTTCTTGATGCCCGCCAAAAAATCGCCCCCATCGGGGTTTGGGGTGAACTTTATGCCGCTGGCGACGGCTTGGCGCGGGGCTATTGCGGGGCAGCGGGTCTTACCGATGCGGCCTTTGTCAAAATCGACCATCTGGGCGAAGACCGCCTGTATAAAACCGGCGACCGGGTGCGCTGGCGGGCCGAGGGCGTCCTTGAATTTGGCGGACGCGGCGATGGTCAGGTCAAAATACGCGGTCATCGCATCGAAACGGCGGCGATTGAAAAACACCTTTGCGATCTCGATGGCATTCGCAATGCCTGTGTCATGCCGATGGGCACCGGGGCCGATGCCTTTTTGGCCGCTGCGATTGCGGCAAGTCGCGATGACAGCGCCATCTGGATGGCCCAACTTGGCCGTATCCTGCCCGATTATATGGTACCCGAACGGGTCGTTATCCTTGATCATTTACCGGTCAATGTGAATGGCAAGGTTGATCGCAAGAAAATCGCCCTTGCCATCGCCGATGCATCCCCCGTCCCGCACGACGTCGCGACAAGCACGACCTCTCATTTCGAACAACTTGTCACCGATCAGTTCAAATCCCTGTTTGCCAATGCGCAAATCACCCCAACGTCTGATTTCTTTGCCTTGGGCGGGCATAGCCTTGTCGCCATGCGCCTGGCCGGATTGATCGAAAAAACCACCGGTTTCCGCCCCAAACTGCAAGATATCTTTATCGCCCGCACCGTTGCCGGGATTGCCAGTCTGATCAGCCAACAGGTTGGCACAGACCCTCAAAGCCTTATCCCTGTCGCCGCGGGGCCAAAATTCCCGCTGTCAAGCGGACAGGCCCGTCTTTGGGTTTTGCAACGCATGCAGCCCGACATCGCGGTCTATTCCGTCCCGGCGGCCTTTGAAATCCAGGGTCCGATTGATGCCGATGCCCTGCAATCGGCCCTGCACCGGCTTGAAGACCGCCAGCACGCCTTGCGCCTGCGCTTTAAATCCGATCCCCATCACCCCGATGGGGTCAGCCAATATCTGGTCCCGGCCGGTTCATGGCAACTTGGCCGCCATACGATGGATGAACAAACCGCCCGCCAGTTCATCGCCCGCGAAACAATGCGGCCCTTTGATCTTGAAAACAAACCACTGGCCCGTGCCGATCTGATCACAATCGCACCGGATCGCCACTGGATGATGGTGTCATTACATCATGCCATCTGCGATGGCTGGTCGATGCCGACCCTGTTGCACGATCTTGCCGCGTTTTATCGTGCACAAATCGGCGGGGCCGAACCAACGCTTTCCCCGATTGCCCGCCATTACGAAGATTTCGCAAGTTGGCAGCGGTCTTATCTGCAATCGACAACCGGTAAACAATTGCTGGATCGTTGGAAAACCCGGTTACTGCCGCTGCCCGAACCCTTGGCCCTGCCAACGGATCGCCGTCGCCCCAAAGCACGCCGTTTTGCCGGTGATTTCCTGGATGTCACTTTTGGCAATCGCACCACACGCGCCATCGAAGACGCCGCCACCCGCCATGGCACCACCGCGTTTTCGATCCTGACCGCGCTGGTGCAAATTTTGATGCACCGTCAATGCAACCAAACAGACATTGCTTTGGGTATGCTGGTTGCCGGGCGCGACCAGGCCGCCCTTGATGATGTCGTCGGTTTCTTCGTCAATACGGTCGTCATTCGCCAAAATGTCGACCCGGATGCAGTTTTTGACAATCATCTGGCCCAAACCGGCAAAACCATCATTGATGCGCTTTCTGATCAGGCGGTGCCGTTTGAAGACGTGGTTGCCGCCGTCAATGCTCCGCGTGATCCGGCGCGCAACCCGCTTTTTGATGTGCTTGTCGCCTGGCAAGACAGCCTGCCCGACCTTGGCAAACTCGGACCTGCAAGCCTGTCGCTGCTCACCGCCGACTTCCCGTTTTCAAAATTTGATCTCGCGTTTTATTTTTGCAAACGCGGCGATGCGCTTTGCACCCAGATCGAATTTGATACCGACCTGTTTGACACATCCACCATTCAGGCCTTTTTCGACCGGTTGGAAACCCTTGCCACCGCGGCCCTTGCCACCGCAGCGCAAACCAAAATCGCGCAATTGCCCATCTTGGCCTCGGGGGAATTGGCCCGCATTGACCATTTCAATGCCACCACCCGCGACCTTGCGATTGATCGCTCCATCTCGGAACCATTTATCGATCAGGTGCGAAAAACCCCCGATGCATCTGCGGTAATCGGCACGTCGGAAACGCTAAGCTATACACAATTTGCCCGGCGTGCGGCTGGCATTGCCAAACGATTGCGCATGGCCTCGGTCAAACCGGGCGATGTGATCGGTGTCGCCATCCGTCGATCCACCGATATGCTGGCCGCCATTCACGGCATCCTTCTGGCCGGTGCTGCCTATAGCCCGCTTGACCCGGACCATCCGCAACAGCGCCGCACCGATATGCTTGACGATCTTGGCTATCCGCGTGTGATCACCACCGCCGATCTTGCCCATCTGTTTGATACCGATGCGGTCATCATCCTTGATGGCAACGAAGATGCCGATATCCCGGACCCCATCCATGCCCCGGACAGCCTTGCCTATGTGCTGTTTACTTCCGGCTCAACCGGGCGGCCCAAAGGCGTTGAACTTGCCCATCGCGGGGTTTTAAACCGCATTTTATGGATGCAAGATGCCTTCCCGCTGGGGCCAGACGACGTTATTTTGCAAAAAACCCCGATCACCTTTGATGTGTCGGTTTGGGAATTGTTCTGGTGGTCTTGGACCGGGGCGCGCGTTGTCCTGCCCGATCCGGGCGTCGAACGTGATCCGCAACAATTGGCCCAGACCATCCATGACCACCGCGTCACGACGATGCATTTTGTACCGTCGATGTTGGCAAGTTTCCTGTTCTCGATTGAAAATAATCTGGTCGATATTGAAAACCTGCGCAGCCTGCGTCGCGTTTTCGCCAGTGGCGAGGCACTGGACCCTGCCCTGGTCAAACGGTTCAACGACCTTTTATTCGCCAAATTTGGCACCGAACTGCATAATCTTTATGGCCCGACCGAGGCCACGGTTGATGTCACATGGCATGCCTGTTCACCGCTTGAAAATCCCGATCTGGTGCCGATTGGCAAACCGATTGCAAATACCAGCATTCGGATAGTTGACCCGAACCTCAACGATGTTCCGATTGGGGTCGCCGGGGAAATCGTTCTTGGTGGCCCGCAAATCGCCTTGGGATATCGCAACCGCCCGGAATTAAGTGCCGAAAAATTCCCCGATGATCCACGCCATCCCGGCCAGCGAATTTACCGCACCGGCGATCTCGGCCGTTTTCTGGCCGATGGTGCGGTCGAATATCTTGGCCGCATGGATCATCAGGTTAAAATTCGCGGTTTCCGTATTGAATGCGGCGAAGTCGAAACCGGCCTTGAAAACCATGATCTGGTCGAACGTGCCTTGGTCATGGCCGTGCGGGTTGGCGATCTCGATGAATTGCACGCCTTTGTTCTGGGCGATGATGATCTGACCACGTCAATCTTGCGCGATCATCTGCGATCCCGCCTGCCGGAATATATGATCCCCGCCCGGTTCTTTACCCTTAATCATTTGCCCCTGACCAGCAGTGGCAAGGTCGACCGCAAGGCGCTTTCGGGTACGCCCATGGCCGGGTCGCCTAAAACCACCCGCAAAACGCCAGCCCCCAACAACACCGCAACCGCAAATGCAAATGCCGCCATCACCAAATCTGAACCCGGCGATGAACTGGCAAAACTTGAACGCAGCCTGCAACGGCTGTGGCAAGAAATCATTCCCGGCATTCTTGCCGAACGCGATGACGGTTTCTTTGAAATTGGCGGCAACTCGTTATTGCTGCTGCGTTTGCATGAAAAAATCAATACCCGCTGGCCGGGCAAGGTTGGCATTGCCGATCTGTTTGCCAATGCGACCATCGCCCGTCAGGTCGAACTTCTCGCCAACGGCAATGTGGTGGTGGATGATCTTGCCACGGCCCATGACGATGCCTTGGCAATCGATGAACCGATTGCCGTGATTGGCATCGGGCTTCAGCTTGCCGGGGCCGATGATATCGACAGTTTCTGGCATGATGTTGCCAAAGGCACCGATCATGTCCGTCCGTTACCGACCGATCGTGATGCCCAAACCCGCGATATGTTATCCGCCCTTGGCCGTCCGGTGCCCGCGCATTTCCGCCAGGCCGCCTATCTGGATCGCATCTTTGATTTTGATCCGGCCCGGTTCCGCATGGCACCTGCCGATGCTGCCTTGCTTGACCCGGAACAACGCCTGTTTATCGAAACCGCCCTGATGGCGATGGAAAATGCCGGATATGGCGGGCAGGCCTTGCGCGGCCGCAAGGTGGGCATTTTTGCCGGTGGCGGGGCCAATCCGGCCTGGCGCATGGCGATGGAACATATATCGCGCGACAAGGCCGAACAGGTCTTTGCCTTAAACGTGCCATCCAACATGGTCACCCGCCTGTCCTTCCTCAAAGACTGGCATGGCCCGGCCAATATTGTTGATACCGCCTGCTCATCCTCTTTGGTGGCGGTGCATCAGGCCTGTCAGAATTTACGCAATGGCACCTGCCAAATTGCTCTTGCCGGTGGGGCAAAACTGATCCCCTGCCCGCCCGATGCCAAGGGCGGGTTTACCATCGATTCATCCACCGCCCGCACGCGTGCCTTTGACAATACCGCCGATGGCACCGGCATGGGCGAAGGCAGCGTTGTGCTTGTGCTGAAGCCCCTTGGTGCCGCCATGGCCGACGGGGATCCTGTTCATGCCATCATTCGCGGCAGTGCGGTTAATCAGGACGGCGCTTCAAGCGGCGCTGCCGCACCAAACCCCGCCATGCAGGCCGATGTCATCAAACAGGCCGCCCGTGCGGCGGATATTGATCTGGCATCTCTTTCCTATATCGAAGCCCACGGTACGGGGACGTCGCTTGGCGATCCGATTGAAATTGATGGCTTAACCCGCGCCTTTGCCGGGGCGTGCGATGAAACCGGCTTTGCCCTGATTGGATCGGGCAAGGGCAACTATGGTCATCTTGATGGCGCGGCGGGTGCGCTTGGTCTGGCGCGTGCGATCATGGCGTTACGCTTTGATCAGGCCCCGCCACAGCCGTTCTTTGACACACCCAACAGCAAAATTGATTTCGCCCGTGCGCCGGTGCGTGTTGCCAAACATCTTGAACCGCTTCCTGATCGTGGTGCGCCACGCCGGGCCGGGGTCAGTTCCTTTGGGCTAAGCGGCATCAACGCCCATATTATCCTCGAAGCCGCGCCGCAACGCGGGGCCTTCGCCAACACCACTATCACGGCCAACACGGCCAACGACGCCCGCCAAACAAATGCCGCCTATGTCATCGCCCTTTCTGCGGCCAATGAAACCGCCCTTCGCGACTATGCCACCCGCCTGCATCGGGTTATCGCGCAAAAGCCCAATCTTGATAGGGCCGACATTCGCGATATCAGCCACACGCTGATCACCGGGCGCGATGTGTTAAAACATCGCTTTGCGATTGCCGTTTCGGATCGTGACGGGCTGTTGGATGGATTGTCGCGCCTGATCGCGGGCGATCAAACCAATTGTGCTGCCCCCAAACCGCAACAAACCCCAACCGTCGCCGCATCAACGCCCCATCGCGCCGATGCCACCGCCCATGCGCGCCAATGGCTTGATGGGGCAAACCTGATCTGGCCTGCGGATCACAAGGCGGGCAAGGTTTCCCTGCCCCATGCGCCTTTTGCCAAAATGCTTTGCAAACCGGTGTTTGGTACAAAGACAAAAACAGTCGCATCGCCCGATACCTCGATCCTGACCGGCCCGGTTGATACCGAAAAAGGCCGCTGCTTTGCCATTCCGGTTGGCGATCCGGCGTTCTGGCCAACCCGCGAACATCACCTGAACGGGCAACCCACCCTTGTCGGCATGGCAGTACCCTCCCTGATTGCCCAGGCTGTCCGCAAGGGCCGCAGCGACACCCCGGTCGTGCGCATCTCAAACCTGAAATGGCAAAAGGCGCTTATTGCCAATGCCCTGCCCGATGGCACGGCAACGCTTGTTCTGCACGATGATGGAAACGTCGAACTCGGCGGGCGGCTTAAAAACGGCAAATGGTCGGTTTTCGCCACCGCCCAACAAACAAGTGAAGCCGCGCCAACCCGCGAAAAATCCATTGCCACGGCGGGCACCGCCGCGCCATCACACATAATTCCCACAGATCAAAGCGCCCGCACCAACCGCACCGGCGATGGCGACGCACGCGATACCCATACGAATGCCAACTCGCCCGCCAACAACTATGGCGGGACCAGTACCAACACCAACAATACCGGCTATGGCAACACAACGGACCACGCCAACGCCAACAATACCGGCTATGGCAACAGCACCATCAATACAACAGACCACACCAGCAGTAACGGTTACGACTACGCCAGCGGCAACGGCAGCAACAACGCCAACAGCAACAGCAACAGCAACGGCGACAACGGCTACGCCAACAGCAACAAAGATGCTGCCTCAAACACCGATGCCACTTCCTATGCTGCCCCGCGCAAAGCCCCCCTGCTGCCATCACTGGCAGATTTCCGCGCCCGATGCACCGTTCGGGTCGATATTGCCGCCCATCACAATCAAATTGGCCCGATCACCATCAGTGACCGTTGGGATTGCCGCCAATCGATGCATTACGACCCGGCGCGCACCATTGCGATCAGCCAGTTGAAACTAAAACCGCAATATCGTGATGACTTGGACCAATGGGTCATTCATCCGGCCCTTGCCGATATTGCCTGTAGCATGCTTTTGACCGCGACCGATAATGGCTCTGTCCCGATTGGTGCCGACCAAATCACCGTCCATGCGCCCCTTACGGAAAACATCGTCATTTGCGTCCATCGCCACCCCGATGGCGTCGCCGACTTCACCTTCTTTGATGCCCAAAGCGAACAGCTTCTGCTGACCCTTTACGGCCTTCATTTTGCCTTCCCCGATGGGGCCCGGACCGACACCAAAGCCCCGGATCTTTCACCGGAACTTCTAAAAATCATCTGGCAACCATCCCCTGTTGCCACGGTCCCCATCCCGGCCAATTGCATGATGATTACAGATGGCGATTTCTGGCCAGTGCCGCAGGGGTGCCAAACCCTTACCCCCAATGCGGTCTCTCGCGAAATCCTCGTTGCGACCGATACCCTCATTCTGGCCTTGCAGCCGGGAAATGACCTTGCCCTTCGCACAGCACAGGCATTACGCAGCATCCTGCGCCATATGCACGGGCACTTGCGCCTTGTTGTCGTCGGGACCGGTGCCTTTCACATCGGTTCACCCTTCCCCCTGACCGATCGAAATATGATTGCGCAAACCGGCACAGATACAGGCTCGGGCACTGTAAAAGCGGCCGGGGCTGGGGCCGGGGATGAGGCGACTGCTTTCACGCACACGGGCACAGGCACGGGTACAAGCACCGGCGCGGACATCGGCACGGATAAAAACACCACCGCCCTTTCCACGCCAATTGATCCGAACCAAACCGCCGCCGCGGGCGTTGCCATGGCCGCCGCACAGGAAGAACCGCGCCTTGCGCTCAGCTTTGCCGATATCGCCCGCGATGAATTCCTCTCGCACATCGGTGCTGCACTTCATTCGGCCCCAACCCGCGACCCGGTATCGGTTTATCGCCACCAGACCCGCTATCACCGCAAGCTGACCCCGCTTTCGAACGCAGACATCCTTTTCAACTCTGCCACAACGCCCCTCGGCGCGCCCAACTCAGGCCCCCTCAACTCAGGCACGCCAAATACCGCCGCCACAGACACAGATACCAACCGGCCAAAATCCAATTGGCCCGATCACGGTGTCTGCGTTGTGACCGGCGGCACCGGTGGTTTTGCCCTGTCACTGGCCGAGGAAATGGCCGCAGGCGGCAAAGTCAAACTCGCCCTGATCAGCCGGACAGGAATATCTGGAACCATGGCAACGGATGGCAACACCGCACAATCCCAAATCGCGGCCCTGCGCGCCAAGGGCATTGATATATCGCTGTTTGCCTGTGATGTTGCCGATCAAGCGGCCCTGTCAGATACGCTTGATCAAATCAGAAACACGCTTGGCCCGATCACGGCGATTGCCCATGCCGCCGGGCTTGCCGATGGCGGCTTTCTTGCCATCCGCGATATGGCGGCGTTTGATGCCATCATGGCGGCAAAAATAGACGGCGCGCGCCATCTTGATGCCCTGACCCTCAACGACCCGGTCCAAGCCTTTGTCATGTTTGGCAGTTTAACCGCCATGATCGGTGTTCCCGGTCAGTCGGCCTATAGTGCGGCCAACGCTTTTCTTGACGGCTTTGCCTATTACCGCCGGTCCCGTGGCCGCCCGGCAATCACGATTGACTGGTGCGCGCTTCGCGATCAGGGCATGGCCGCCCGCCACAATGTCGCCTTCCAGCCGGGGGCGACCATCTCCCCCGATCAGGCCCCGGTATTCTGGCGCAATGCGCTTTGCAGCACCGCAGAACAACTGATCGTGCTTGCACCGGCACTTGCCGGTGATGCCATTGAAAAACCGGATCAAACCAAGGATACAGCCCCTCGCCCGGCCCCCAAAGCCGATGCTGCCGCAACGCATCCACAAATCACGCTGCCCGCATCAACGCCATCAACTGCGTCAATTGCGCCAACAGCCCCCGTAACGCTGGATATCACATCGCAGATTGCCGCCATCTGGGCCGAAACACTGGGATATGACGCGATTGGCCCCGACGATGATTTTTTTGCCTTGGGCGGGGATTCGATCACCGGCATGCAAATCATTGATCGCATCAATGACGAACTGAACGTGTCGCTGGCGATTTCAGACCTGTTTGCCACCCCGACACTATCGGAATTCACATCCCGCTATATCCCGATGAATATAGCGGCAAAAACCCCGTCGTCATCGCCGATGATTTCGACGGATCAAAACGGGCCGAATAATTCACCAAATCTGAATAATGTGCCTGATCATTCAGAAAAAGTGTTCAATCCGACGCTGCAAATACAACACATCTGGGCCGAGGTTCTGGGCTATGAAACCATCGATCCGGATGATGATTTCTATGCCCTTGGCGGGGATTCCATCACCGGCATGCAGATCATCGAACGGATCAATGCCACCTTCGAAAGCGACCTCAGCCTGGCCGATCTGTTCGAAACCCCAACCATCGATGCCCTAACCACAAAAATCAAAGGAAATCCAACGGTTTCCACGGCACCCGCAACACCAATCGTACAAGAATTATCCCCGGCACAAGCGCCGAATCCGGAGCCGGAACCAGTTCCTGATGATCCGCGCCAGGCACCGATGCTTGATTTCTATCCGCTGGCACTGGAACAAATTTCGGTTCTTCATGCCGAACATAGCGGCAATATGGGGACCGCGTTTAACCTGCCGCATGTCTTTGTTTTGAATAACAGCATCGATTTTAATCAATTACGCCAAGCAATTAGCCAATTAATCGACCATCATGAAATCCTGCGCACACGGTTGATCGCAACCGGTGATGACTGGCGCATGCAAATCCTTGCCACCAAAGACGCGCTGCCCGATTTAACCCCGATTAAGCTCGATACTTCCGTGCCGCTGGAAACAGCCTGCGCACGCTTTGTCACCCCGTTCAATCTGGAAACCGAACTGCCAGTCCGCTGGCATTTGCTGCATGGGAAAGACGGGCAGAAAGTCCTGTTCTTTGACATCCACCATGCGCTGGCCGATGGTTTCACCACGGAAGTGCTGTTTTCTGATCTGTTTGCCTTTTATCGCGGCAACCAACCACAAGCGTTAAAATACCAGCTTCGCGATTACGCTTATTGGAGCCACCAGCCCGAAAACCGCCGTCGCCTTGCCGATGCACGCGATTATTGGCAGGCGCTTTATCAGGGGCCATTGCCCAAACTTGATCTGCCAGCCGATCATCGCCGCCCGGCATTCCATAGCTTTAACGGCGGCATGGCTGGCTTTGAGCTTGATCACAACCTTTTGAAATCAGCCCGCAAATTTGCTGCTGGCCAGCGTGTCACCATGTTCACGCTGGTTCTCAGCACGTGGTTCGCGGTTTTAAGCCGCATAAGCGCCCAAGACGACTTGGTGATCAGTGTGCCGGTTGATCAGCGCGACGGGGCCGGGTATCGAAATCTGCCGGGCATGATGGTGTCGCTTTTGCCGTTACGCATGCAGATTTCCGGGGATGACACGGTCAAAACCCTTCTGCGCAAGGTGCAAAATCATCACGTAGATGCCATGCGTCACCGGGCCTATTTCCTGGATCAGCTGTTGAATGATCTGGCCCCGCCAGCAGCACCGGATCGGACTTTATTGTCGGAAGTTTCGCTGTCTTACATGAACTATGCCCAAGGTGGCACCGGAACCGGTCCAGACCAAAATACCGACGATCTGCGCCTGATCGGGCTGGGCCGTGCGCAATGCAAAAACGATATCGGTATCTTTGTGCGTGACCTGCCAGACAGCATGGCCATCACATTTGATTATTATGCCGATATGTTTGATCAGGAACGCATGGTCGAACTGGGCAAGGTTTTCACCACCACCTTGGAAAACCTGATCGCCACAGACCATACGCCGATTGCCGATATCGATCTGTTGCCCGATGAACAGCACGCAAAAATTGCGGTGTGGGAACAGGGTCCGCAACCCGATATCAGCTTTGAAACCCGCACAAATGACGGGATTTTCGCCCTGTTTGCCCAACAGGCATCCCGCATCCCGGATCACCCGGCCATTCAGGATCGCGATGGGGTTTGGAATTTTGCAAAGCTGAATGCACAAGCCGATGCCATTGCCCATTGCCTGCAAATTGCCGGTGTAAAACAAGGCGATCTGGTGGCGATGCATATCGAACGCGGCGCCCATGCCGTTGCTGCAATTCTGGGGATTACCGCATTGGGCGCGGGATATGTGCCGCTTGATCCGGCCTATCCGGCAACGCGGAACAGTTTTATCCTGCGTGATAGCGGGGCCAAACTGGTTCTGATTGATGACGGGGGTCAGCACGCGCTGGCCAGCATCGGGAACCAAACCGCACGGCAGATAAACATTGCCGAAATTGCGCCCGCCTTGGGCAAATTCACGCCGCCAAGGCTAACCGCCCCGAACAGCGCACCGGCCTATATGATGTATACGTCCGGTTCGACCGGCACCCCCAAAGGCGTTTTGATCGAACAACGCGCGGTCTTGCGACTTGCCCTTGGCGAGGATTACGCAAAAATTGGCCCCGATGATGTCGTCGCCCAGGCCGGGCCACTGGCCTTTGATGCATCGACCTTTGAAATCTGGGTTACCTTGCTGCGCGGTGCGCAAATCGCGGTGATTGATCGCAACGACCTGCTTGACCCGGTAAAATTCGCCGAGGCCCTAAGACGGTTTGCTGTCAGCAAAATGTTCATGAGTGTTGGCCTGTTCAATCGTCAAATTGACCATGACCCGCAAAGTCTGGGTGGGTTGAAAACATTGATGATTGGTGGCGATGCGATCAGCAAAAGCCATGTCCGCAATTTCATCAGCCAATGCCCGAACGTCACGGTACTTAACGGCTATGGCCCGACGGAAAGCACAACCTTTGCCGTTGTCGGCCCGATTACCAGAGATGATCTGAGCGGTGATACCGATAATACGATCCTTGGCCGCCCTATCGGCTTTACCAAGACATTGATTGTGGATGGTAATGGCAAGCCCGCCCCGATTGGGGTATGGGGGGAATTGCTGATTGGCGGGGCGCGACTGGCGCGTGAATATTGGCAACGCCCGGAACTGACCCGTGAACGGTTTATTCCCGATCCCGATCAGCCCGGTGAACGGCTTTATCGCAGTGGCGACCTTGCCCGATGGACCCTTGATGGCCGGATTGAATTTGGTGGTCGTCGCGACAATCAGATCAAATTGCGCGGGTTCAGGATTGAACTGGATGAAATCGAACAACAGCTTCTGAGCGCGCCTGATATGCGCAATGCCATTGTCCTGTTTGATGCAAAGGCCCCTGACGGTGGGGCGATCATCGCCTGTGTCCAGATCGGGCAACCCGGCACCGCCACAAACCTGAACGATGCCGATATCCGCACGATGGCCGAATGGCTGGGTGGTCGTCTGCCGGGGTATATGATCCCGTCGAAATGGTACATTGTCGATACCATTCCAATTACCGCCAATGGCAAGGTTGACCGCAAGGCATTGCTGGAAACGGTTCGCGTGCAGGCGAATATACTGACACTTGAAAACGGGGCTGGCACACCGCCGGTCAATGCCGCCGAAACCCTGATTGCCGATATCTTTACCGAGGTCTTTGGAACGCCCATCCGCGACCGTCATGCAAGCTTTGCCCTTTTGGGCGGACACAGCCTGATGGCGATCCGTATCGTCAACCGCATTGCCGATCACATTGGCAAGCGGATCGGTATGGCGGATTTCTTTGCCGACCCGACGGTGATGGGCCTTGCGCGCCATATTGATAGCGTTCAGGGCAATGTCCCGTTTGCGGCAACCCAAAACCAAATTCCCACTGCACCGGATATGGCATTTTACCCCGCCAGCAATGCGCAAAAACGGCTTTATCTGTTATCACAAATGGAAGGCAACAACGGCGCATATGGCATGTTGTTTGTCTTCCGATGCACCGGCGACTTGTGCGTTGACCCCCTGCAAACCGCCCTGACCAAACTGGTGGCGCGCCACGAAACATTGCGCACCGGCTTTGAAGAACGCAACGGCGTGATCACCCAGAAAATCCACGCCATCACAACCCCGGTTGTTGCGTTTGATGATCTTTCGGGCCACAGCGACCCGGCACGTGAAGCCCTTAGACTGACACGTCACGAAGCGGCCACGCCGATCATCCTTGACCAGCCACCGCTTATTCGCGCGCGCGTGATCAAGGTGGCGGAAAACGAAAACCTGCTGGTCTTGATGACCCATCATATTGTCGGGGATGGCTGGTCATCGCGTATCCTGATCGATGAACTTGGCGCGTTTTATGACGGTGCTGTTCGCAATCAGGATGATCGTCTGGCGCCGCTTCCGATTACCTATAAGGACTTTGCCCATTGGCAATCCAAACAGGATTGGCAGGCCGCAGGTGCGTATTGGTGCCACCAACTTGCCGGTGCCCCGGAACAGATCAACCTGCCGACGGATCGGCCCATTCCCGAAACCCAATCATTTAGGGGCGCACATGCCCATCACGCCCTGCCTGCCGAAGTTTTGCAAGGGTTACACGCCCTTGCACGCAAACACAAAACCACACTTTCATCGGTTGGCATGGCGCTGTTTTCGGCAATGCTGTATCGCCTGACCCGCCAAAGCGACATGGTGATCGGCATGGGTGTTGCCGGGCGTGAACGAACCGAAACCGAGGGATTAATCGGCTTTTTTGTCAATGTGTTGCCGATCCGTATTCATCTGGATGACGATACGGACCTTGGTAATCTTATCACCGCCATCCATACCAATATTGCCGACGCCCTTGACCGGCAGGACTATCCGTTTGATGAATTGGTTCGTGCGGTTGCGCCGAAACGGAAATCAAACCGTCAGCCACTTGTGAATGTGGTGTTTGAATATCAGCGTTTCGAAGCGGTTCCAGCATCGGACAAACATCGCGGCCTGCCACAGATCGCCCCCGAAACACCGGGTCTTTTGCCCGCCAATTTGGATACATTTGTCGATAACACAACGGCAAAGCATGACATCATCCTGTTCCTGACTGAAGAAGCCGGTCAGGCACGGTTCACACTTGAATATGATACCGACCTGTTTGATGCGGACACCATGCAACGCTGGTTAAGCTTCCTGGCCAAATTTGCCGGTGCTGCGGCACAGAATGCTCAAAGGGACTCTGAATGAAGATCGCCGATTTCGATTTTGATACCATCGACGACACCCCGGCCCCGGCGACATCCGCCAAACCGGCGGCAACCACCGGCAGCATCGTTGATCGGTTTGCCGCCTGTGTCGCACAGTATCCTGATCGTATTGCCGCACGCGATGAAGACGGCAACATCACGTATGGTGATCTTGACCGTCAAAGCAATCGCATTGCGCATTTCATCACCGATCTGCACCTGCCGTCCGGGTCCCTTATCGGGGTGATGACCGGCCGCAACCGGCATTACATCAGCGCCATCCTGGGGGTTTTAAAAGCCGGGTTTGCCTTTGTCCCGCTTGATCCCAATGTCCCGTTGATCCGCCGTGTGACATTGGCACGCAGTGCCAATACGCCGCTGATCATTTCCGAACGTGCCTTTGTCGGTGATTTGCATCAATTACAGTGGCGCTGCCCAACGGTTGGCGATGTTCTGTGTCTTGATCAGGACGATATCGATGACGCATTGGAAAACCCCGGATCGCTGATGTCGGTGGAATTGTGGGATCATCTGGCCGGTGATGATGCCGACAATGTTTTGGCCGGCGGTTGGAAAAGTGCCTTTACCGGCCAACCGATTGCCCAAAGTGCGATGGATGCATTTGGCGAAAATGCACGGGGCAAGATTGCCGATCTGGTATCGCCCGATGCCCGCGTGCTTGAAATCGGCTGTGCGTCGGGTTTCACCATGAAACATGTCGCCCCGGTTGTCGGAACCTATGTCGCAACCGATCTGTCACGGCGTAATGTCGAACGGACCGAGGCCTTGGCGATTAACCTTGGCATGACGCATGTGATTGGTCGCCAATTGGGCGCGCATGATATTGATGTTTATGAACCGGGTTCTTTTGATCTGATCATCTTAAACAGCGTCATCGAAAACTTTCCGGGTTTTGGCTATTTGCGCCATGTTTTGGCAAAGGCAACCGTGCTTTTGGCACCGGGCGGGTCGCTTTATCTGGGCAATGTCTGGGATGCGGACCGGCGCGATGACTATATCGCCGATCTGGCACAATTTGCCCGCGACAATATCGGCAAGGGCTATGACACACGGCTTGATTTCGTCGAAGACCTTTTTGTGCCGCAAAGCTTTATCGAAGACTGGGCCCGCGAACAGGGCGGCTTTGTTTATAGCCGTTCCGCAATAAAAGCACCGGGTTTTGACCCAGCCCCTTACACATTTGATTTCGTCCTGACCCCTGATGCCAATGCACCGATTGGCAAAACCGAAAAACGTCGTCATGACCTGTGCGTTCTGGCAAATCATCAAGCATCCACGGCCCCGACCCTATCAGGCACGAAAGCCAGCGACCTTGCCTATGTTCTGTTTACCAGTGGCACCACCGGCACGCCAAAAGGGGTGATGATCGAACATGGATCGGTTGTGAACCTTGCCCAATCGGTTCAGGACACACAACTTTCCCTGATCTGTGCCGATGATGGCAACACCGGTCATGGTGGCCGCGGGTTTCATCTAAGCTGTGTTGCGCCGTTTGCCTTTGACGGATCAATTGTTCAGATATTTGCCGCCATCCTGAACGGGCATTGCGTGCATATTCCGGGCTTTGACACACGTTCCGACCCGGAATCACTGCATAACTTTATAACCGAGGGCGCGGTTGATCAGCTTGACGCAACACCAAGCCTGTTTTCCCTGTTACTGGATTACTGGGAAGAACATAGCCTTGGCTGTACGGCGCGCATGGTTGTCTTGGGCGGTGAATCCGTTTCCACGCCGATTGTTGAACGTTTCTTTGCCCTGCCCGGTCACGCGGATCGCAAATTGGTCAATGCCTATGGGCCGACCGAATGCTGTGTGTCGGCGGCACAATATGTCATGACCGCGCATAACTATAAACAGATCCTGCCGCCGCCCATCGGACAGCCAATCCAAGGGGTTGATCTTGAAATTTGTGATGATCAGGGACGCCGGTTGCCCGATGGGGTTCCGGGTGAAATCCGCATTGGCGGCGCGGGTGTTGCCCGTGGTTATTTGAACGATCCGGCCTTAAGCGCGCAAAAATTTGTTGCGGGGCCGAATGGCAATCGGTTCTATCGCAGTGGCGATATCGGTCGCCGTCGCAGTGATGGCGAAATCATCTTTATCGGGCGCGAAGACAGCCAGATCAAAATACGTGGCAACCGCATTGAACTGGGCGAAATCGAACAGGCGCTTTTGGGCCATCCCCATATTCGACGTGCCACAGTTATTGCCCATGACCGCAACCAAAACGGCAATGTTATTTTAATTGCCTATATCGTTGCCGATGACGGGGCAGAAGCCCGATTTGACATCGCAACGTGCCGGGCAAAACTGGAACAGGCATTACCGAATTATATGGTGCCTAGCCATATCATCACGGTTAATGACATCGCGCTTAACACCAATGGAAAGGTTGATATCGCCAAACTTCCATTGCCCGATATGGCCGAACAATCAGCAAGCCAGACAAAAAAACCGCTAGGTAATGCGCATGAACGAACCGTTGCGCGCCTGATGGGCGAGGTTCTTGATTGCACGATTGATGACGCGGGGGCGGATTTCTTTGAACTGGGCGGACACAGTGTTTTGGCGGTGCAATTGCTGTCAAAAATCACCAAAGCCACCCAAGTTAAAATCCCGCTTGGCGATCTTTTCACCGGGGCGAGTGTTGAAAAACTGGCCGCACGGATTTCGGACCACGAAAACATCAAAGACGCCAAAAGCCCGATTGTGACGGTCAATGCCACGGGCAGTCAGCCGCCAATGATCTGTTTCCATCCGGTCGGCGGCAATGTGCTGTGTTATCAAAATATGGCGCGTGAATTTGGCCCGGATCAGCCGCTTTATATGATCGAGGCACAGGGCCTTGAAGAAGGTCAGAACCTGTTGCCAAGTATCGAGGAAATGGTCGCGGCCTATATGCCCGACATCCGCAAAACGGTTCCCGATGGTCCGATCACGGTTGCCGGATGGAGCTTCGGCGGATTATTAGCCTATGAGGCGGCCTATCGCATGGCCCATGCCGGGGTTGATGTGCGCAATATCATCCTGCTGGACGCGATTGCCGTGCCCGATGCGGTACGCGCCATGTTGCGCAAGGGCGAGGCAGAATATCTTGCCGATATTTTCGCCGAACTGGGGCTGGTGACGGTCGATGAACTACGTCCGTTAACCCCGGAAGAACGCATCGACCTGTTGCTGGAACGTGGTAAAAATTCCGATATGTTGCCCGAAGAAGCCGACCGGGGCACCATGCGCCGCCTGCTTGCGGTTTTCCAAAATAACGCCCTTGCCGCCGTGCATTATGTCCCGCCGAAAATCAGCGACATAGACATTTTGTTGGTGCGCCCGACAACGGAAACACGTGCCGCCCCGGCCATCACCGGCGATGAATACAGCGGGTGGCGCAAGGTTGCCGGCGATCGTGTTAGCCTTAAATGGGTGCATGGCACCCATGGGTCGATGATGTTTGATCCTGATGTGATTGAAGTGGCGGAATGCATCCGCGTTCATCTTGCCAAATCGTCATAGGCCGATATTTGGACGGGCGAGATCAAACACACACTATGACAATGGCGCTATGACCAAGGCAATCTTGCCGGATCAAACAGGGTTTGGTCCGGTAATGTCAGGGCCAGCCAACCGCGTTTCCCCGGCCAGATGATCGAACGGTACTGGCCAAAATTGGCGTAGCGCACAATATATGCCACGCCATCCTTTTCAATCGATGCCGGTGCATAAACGTCAAGCGGGGTCATCATCCCGGTGGTCAGGGTTTTGGCCAGACTTTCACGCGCCACCCAAAGCAGGCTTGCGCCCGCAATATCATCAAGACCCAGCCTTCGAATGACACCCGCAACACCCGGCGCAAGCCCCGCAAGGACGGCGGGCATATCCTTGGCGGTCGGAAGATCAACATCAATCCCCATCGGATGGGCCTGATGAAAAACCATGGCCACGGCGAATTGATCCGAATGCGAGATCGAAATCGCTAGCCCCTGCAAGCCCGGCTGATCCGTGGTCAATATCGGCTGATCAAACACCCCCGATCCAATTTCGATTTCACGCGGGTTAATTTCCGGACAATGGGCGACCAATGCCGTCTTGGCCGCAATGCGACCACAGGTAAAACTTTGGCGCCGCCGATCATGGGCAAAACCCGCCATGCGGGCTTGTTCGGCGGAATGCAGCAGAATGTCGGCCTGTGCATCACGTTGGGCCGCATCCAAAAGATCAAGATCGACCACCGCCAATGTTGCCCGCAAAATATCGGTGGGAAATGTTCCCGTTTGCATACGACTGCCCACACCACGGCCCGCACCGTTTGGCCGGTGCAGCACAAGTGAATGGGTACGGATCAATTCAAGGGCGGACATCGGGCAGCCTGTTGCGCATCAAATCGGCTTAAACAAAAAGAATGCCCAAAGCGTGCTTTGGGCATTCCGGCAGATACAAATCTGAAAACCTGATGATCAATCAGGCTTTGGCGGTTGCAGCACCCGCAGCCGGTTTCGCCGTGGTTTTACCACCTTTGACGAATTCCGAAGCCTTGCGTTTGCCGTCTTCGAATTCGTCCTTGAAACGTTCTTTCATTTCATCGGCATCGAAATCGTTGGTGGTCCCGCCCTTGGCAAAGTGCCAAGCAAAAACACGACCCAATGCATAGGTGCAAGCACCGGCAAAGGTCGGCATGGCAACAACACCAAAGATCGTACCAACAACCGGAACCTTGCGGATCAGGGCCGCAGTTGCAAGACCAACACCAGTCATCGGCAGAACCGTTGCAACCAGGGTCGAAATCGAATTTTTGATGGCATTTTCAGAGAAAGGAACACCATAGATATCGCAAAGTTTTGCGATCATCCGCAGCTGAATGGTGCTGCTGGTGGCCATTTCAAGGAACGGAATCGGCACAAGACCGCCAACCGCAGCGTATACACTGTGACGGTGAATACAATCGCGTGACAGCGCCCGGACTTCGTCCACTTTTGCAGCGGTCAGTTCTTCAGTCTCTTCGATGGTTTCTGCTTCGGTCATGATCGCCTCTTCGGATTTGTACCAATGGGTTAAAGGTCAGGACGCACGCCTAAATTACCGTAAAACAATACTCGAAACACCCTCAAGTAGCAACGCGTTATGGCTGTTATTTGCTATCGGCTTTTGACACCTCAGGTTGGCCGGGTTGTTCATGTAATGCCGTTGGTCCTGTCTCGCTTTGTTTAATGGGCTCGAACGGCGCATTAACGGCGGGGTCAACCGCTGTTGTCTGCGGTTTCTGGTTATCATTCGTCGTTTCACCCGCCGGTGCGGTTTCTGCGGAATTGATTTGCGGGCCCTTGGTTCGTGGCTCTAACGGTGCACGAACACCGGGTGAAATTGCATTTTGCGGGGCAATTTCCTGAGCCCGGGCATTGAACTGCCCCGAATTTGGCAGCGTATCGGCACTATCATCTACAAGTTCCGCCCCGGGGCCTGATCCACCCGCCGATGGCGCATCGGCGGTATTAAGAATAACAGGCAGGCCGTCCCTGCCGCCGATGATAATCGTCTTGCTGTTTTTCGATGTCGCAAGCGTCATGGTGGCTTCGATGCCGCGCAGGCGCAGATATTCCTCGGTAATTGTCTTGGCGACGATATCCTGGAATTCACGAATACCTTCGGCTTCGATCTTTTTGCGCTGCTTTTCCTTTTCCTCGCGGGCAAGGCGGAAATCATATTCCAGCATGATCTGATATTGTTCGGCTTTGCGTTCGATGGCATCGGCCACGCGTTCGGGCAAAGTCACCGACCGGATCAGGACATCTTCGACCGACACAAGGCGCCCCTGAAAACTTTGATTAACCAGTGATGATCCCAGTTCGCTAACCATGCGTTCAAGGATTTCAGCCTGAATGAAGGCACGGGTTTCGGTATAAAGCTGTTCCGGGGTATAGCGCGAAATCAGTTCGCGGGCATGAGAGCCGATTTCCGGATAAACAAGAATTTCCGGATAGTCCGGCCCAACCAGTTTATGCAGCATTCCGACCGCTTCGCGATTGATGCGATAGCGCACCGCAATGTCGACTTCCATCGACAGGCCGTTTGATGAAATAGTGTCATAGACGCGTGCCTGATTTTGCAGACGGGCATCATAGATATACATCTCATCCCAGGGAAAGATCATGTGCATGCCTTCCCCAAAGCTTCTGTCAACCACGGTCCCGCCAAAGAAGCGATACCACAGAACACCGACATGACCGGCTGGTACGTTGATGAAGATCTGCGGTGCCAGCGCGAAAATCGCGATCAGCAAAAACAGCAGAACAATCAGGAAGGTCGTTCGCAAATGTCGCAGGTGTACGGCCGCACGGCTTGAAAATTCTCGCCAGAAATCGGCAATGCGCCGGGTTGGCCGACCGGTATCGGGACCAGCGCCATTATCATCCGGTGCATCGGGTGCGACTGTCGCGCTATCAACCATTCATCATCTCGTCATCGGGTATGTTGTGGCGCGGGCGGATCGCGTGTCAGTCATCTTCGATATCTTTTAGCTTTTCGCGTAGTTCTCGCGATGGGCGCGCGACGATCTGGACCAGAAAATCCCCAATCGGCGTGATAAAAATCGCCAACAGGAAATGCCCCAGAAAGCCGAAAGACGTCTTGCGACCCAACATGCCGCAAACAAGGCACGCAAGCAAATAAATAACCAACAAAATCAATTGCATCGTGCCAAAATCCATATTCCTGTTTTGGTGGAATTTTCTGTTATCACGCCGTTTTCGCATCCTGATTAAATTTCAGGCCATCCTTAAACTTCTGACGGAATGCGGGTTCTGCCTTTTCAGGATCAAAATCTAACATGGTCCCGCCCGTGGCGTAATGTTGTTGAAAGACCTTACCCAGCGCATAGGTAAAGGCCCCATTGAAACCAGGCATGGTCAAAACCCCCAGTGTCGATCCGACAACTGGCAGCACTTTGGCAAGGCTTGTAAAAATTCCGGTACTCAAAAGAGCCCGGCCCAACACGCCACTGGTGATACATGAGGTCAAGGCAGCGATCACAGATTTGCCGCTGCTTTTGTTGAACTTCACACCGTAAACGTCGCTAAGTTCGGCTAGCATTTTAAGCTGCACAGCGACCGTCGCGGCGGAATCAAGGACAGGTATCGGGACAAGTCCCGTGGTCGCAGCCCATAATACATTGCGCCGCACAACGCCATTCGCAAGGCGGTGCTGCTTTCGATGCTTCAGCACATCAAGCGTTTCGGCCCCCATCACATCCCCCAGTTTATTTGCGTCGTATAGAAGCATAATCGCTAACTATACACACTGCAAATCGAATCAAGGCGCTACGCAGACTTGACCCGCCCCAGAATGTAATCAACCATGTGGCCGACAAAACCATGTCCCAAAGAAAATTTCGCCATTAGCCGGGACGATGACTTTAAAATGGCTCCAGCCGAGGATACAACTTGAAGCTGTCATCAAAGATCGGTTTATCACTTTTCATTATTCTGGCAAGTGCGTTGAGCATGACTACCGTGCTGAACTACCTGCGATTCGACCAAACCCTGCACACCCTTTTGACCCAACGCATGAATGTCATCGTCAATGAAACCAGCCAGGATATTCTGGCGGTCATTGATCTGGGCCTGCGCCTTGAAAACATGGAAAACCTTCAGCCGATCCTGACCCGGCGCCTGCAAATGGCAAACAACATCCAAAGTGTTGCCGTGCTTGATTGCGATGGCATGCCGATCAGTGCTGCGACCAAATCACCAGATGATCAATCCGATCAAATTAGCCCGGCGGGCCAAATGACGACGATATCAGCACGATCAAAGGATCGCTGGATCGATTTTGTTCCGGGGCACGCCATTGCCGGTCAGATCCTGCGCGATAGTTTGGGGTTATGTGCGGGTCAATTGATTGTCACGGCAAATTCGAAAACATCCGATGCCAAAATCGCCCATGCATGGTTGGAAATGTGGAAATCAGCCGCCATCGGCATGGTGATGATCATCCCGACCCTTGGTGTTCTGTTCGTATTAATGCGCCGCCGCCACCGGGTATTTGAAGAATTAAATGAGGATCTGGCCCGTGCCATTGCGGGCAAAGCCCCAATTACCCAACCCCATGACGGTGATGTGTTAACGGCAAGCGAGATCGAATTGATTTCGCTTTATCGTGAAATTCGCGATCAGCTTCCGCGTAACAGCGATAACACCGACCCCCAACAATCACAGACTTCATTGCCCCCCAACACCGCAACGGGGGATGTCCGATGACCGATTTCAGCCCCCCCAAAGCAGCCCCCAATAGCCAACCGGCGCAACATGCCGATCATGCGCACAGCCGCCTGTTGCCCAAGGGGACGATCTGGATTTTGTTGCTGCTAAGCACCGTGACGCTGTGTCTGGCATTGATCAGCATATCCTGGCGGGCAGCCGATCTGGCGCGCGACGAGTTGCAAACCGAAATCACCGAAAAGGCCGAGATCGAAGCCCGCGCCCTTGGCGAGAAAATCGAAAAGGCACTGCATCTGGGCATTCCGCTGCGGGGCATTGTCGGTTTTGAAAGTGTCGTTGATAAATTGCGCGATGGTGACCCCGATCTGGTTTTCGCCGCCGTCACCAATGATCAAAACGATGTCTTGCATGCTGGCGGCCTGACCGGCGATGAAATTGGCCTCACATTGGCAGTGGCAACACCATCGCCAGATGACACCCCCTATATCGTGACCCGGCTGGCATTAACACATGACAACGATCACGAAGATATCGCGATTGTTCTGGGCCATACGCGCGCCGCCCTGATGCGCCCGGTTACCGACAATCTGTTTGATATCGCGATCATTTTTATTATCACCTTGGCCCTGTCATTCGAACTGATGTTGCTGGTATTAACGGTGAATGTCGCCCTGCCCGTGCGCGTTGCCCGCAAGGTTCTGGGCAATGTGCGGGACCGCAAGTTCACCTTGCTTCACGGTCAAAGCACCCATGACGAAATCGGCCAGTTCATGGAACGCATCAACGCCGTTATCAGCAGCACCGCCAAAAAGATCGGCACCCACCCGCAGACCGAACGCGAGGTCAGGCTGATTGGTGTGCGTATGCTGGCCTTTATGTTTGTTCTGGCCGAAGAACTGGCCCGCCCGATTATGCCGTCGTTCTTTAGTCAGGTCACATCGAGCAGTCTTGACGGCCAATTGGGGGCCGGTGTGGTCATGGCGGCACATCTTTTGATGGTTGCCCTTGCCATGCCAATCTGCAGCCTGTTTCAGGAACGGGTGGGATCGTTGCGCATGTATTTATGCGGTGCGTTTCTGGCAACACTTGGCCTGTTTGGCACCGCCTTTGCCGCAGGGATTTGGGATTTGGTGCTGTGGCGGGCATTATCGGGGATCGGATATGCGACAACCTTTGTCGCCTGCCAATCCTATGTACTTAACGCCACCAACAGCAGCAACCGGACACAGGGCACGGCAATGATGGTTAGCGGCATCATGCTGGCCGATATTTGCGGACCGGCAATTGGCGGCATTGTTGCCGGGCATTTCGGCCCGGATACGACGTTTCTTGGCGGTGCGGCGATTGCAAGCCTGGCCGTGGCATTGGCCTTTTTCCTGATGGATAATATGGTGCGCGGCAAAACCCCGCCGCCGATCCCGACCAAGGCCGCATTAAAGGCGATGCTGGGTAATCGCCGGTTACAGGTGTTGATCCTGTTTGCCGCCATGCCCGCCAAACTAATCCTAAGCGGCTTTTTATATTACCTGACGCCGATCATTTTGCTGCAATCAGGGGCCACCACCGCCGAAACCGGGCGGGTTATCATGCTATATGGGCTGGTCGCCATTCTGACCGGCTGGTTCATTGCCAAATGGACCGACAAAAGCCAAAACGAAACCCGTGCGGTTGGGATTGGCGGCGGGCTTACCGCCGCCGGATTGCTTTTGGCCGGCTGGATGCCGGAATATGCGACTTTTGCCGTGGCCGTGGCCGTGCTGGGTTTGGCACAGGCAACCTCGATCCCGGCGCAACTGTCGGCTAGCTTGAAACTCAGCAAGGATTTCACCGAACAGCATGGCACGGGGCCGGTTTTAGCCGTGTTGCGATTGACCGAAAGGCTGGGCGGGGCGATTGGCCCGCTATTGGCCGCCGGGCTAACACTTTGGGTTGGGACCACACAGGCGGTATGGATTTTGGGCGCATTTGCCGCCGTTTCGGTGCTGTGCTTTGAACTTTTGATCGGTCATGTTCCGGCGGAACAAAAAGACGAAGGGACCGTAAAATGAAAACCCAACGTCCCGACAAAGGCGGAATTTGGCGATCCGGCGGCCTTTTCACCGCCCTGATCGTACTGGCCTGTCTTTTTGTCCCCGATGCCAATGCACAACAATCGGCCAAAGAACCGTTAAAGATTGCCATGATCCTGTGGCGCGGCGAAACCCGCGTCGAAGAAGGCTTCCGCGCCTATTTCAGCGAAGAAAACATTCCGGTCGAACTGACCGTTCATGACATCGGGCGTGACTTATCGAAAATACCGGGAATTATCGACGACATCCGCAACAACCCGCCTGATCTGGTTTATACTTGGGGCACCGGAATTACATCAGCCGTTGCAGGCAAATATAACGCCGCCGATCCCGCCAAAAACATCACCGAGCTTCCAATTGTCTTTGTGATGGTGTCATCGCCCTGGAAAACCGGGATCGCCGCCCCCACGGGGCAAAGCCGCCCCAATGTAACCGGGGCCACGCATATGGCGCCGCTAGCCGCACAAATCAACGCCATCCGGGCCTATCGCCCGATGGACAAACTTGGCGTGGTCTATAACAGTGCTGAAGACAATTCAGTATCCAACATCAATGATCTGACCGAACTTGGCAAAACCATGGGGTTTGACGTTCTGGCCGCACCGCTTGGCACAGATCGGGCCCCCACACCGGACGACATCGGCCCGGCGGTTGCCAGCCTGACCAAACGCGGGGCCGATATTTTATATATCGGGCCGGATAACTTTATCGGCAATTACCGCGATATTTTGACTGATGCCGGATTTGCCAACGGGCTGGCGGCATTTAGCGCGACCGAACTTGAAGTCCGCGATGGGCAGGCCATGCTGGGCCTTGTCAGCCGTTACGAACTGGTCGGGCGCCTTGCGGCAAGCAAGGTTTCCGAAATCCTGATTGACGGCGTTTCACCGGCAGATATCCCGATTGAAACGCTGGATCGGTTTTCGTACCTTGTGCGACTTTCGGCCGCGCGCAAGCTAAACCTCTATCCGCCGCTGGCGTTGCTTGACTATGCGGAAATCATCGAATGATCCCATTGATACGGCTGGACCAATCACAGCTTGGCGCGGTGATTGCCCTGCATCATGATATGCTGGCGGAACTGGCCCCCGGAATGGCCGCCACCGAGACCGATCAGTTTTTCACCGATCATCTTGACGCCTGCGGACAAATCTTTGGCGCGTTTTCCGGGGATCGCCTGATGGCCTATTGCATATTGGGTATCCCACGCAAAGAAGATCCCAATTTCGGAATCGATCACGGTCTTTCCCCCGATCAATTTGATCAGGTTGCCCATATTGATGGTGCAGCAGTCGATCCGGCATGGCGCGGACAGGGATGGCAACGTCGCATGATCAACCACCGGCTTGATATTGCCAAAAACCTTGGCCGATCCATCACGTTAAGCACCGTCGCCCCCGCCAATTCCGCCAGCCTGTTCAATATGATTTCGACCGGTTTGACAATTCGGGGATTGATCCAAAAATTTGGCGGCGACCGGTTTTTAATGCGCCGCGATATTGCCCCGGCCGCAGACCAAAAGACGCCACCATCAACAAATCAGGCACAACCCCCGGCAATCTGGTGTGACAGCACCGATCTTGTCACCTGTCAAAAGCTGCTGGACGATGGGTATATCGGTCAATATTGCCAATATTCAGCCCCGCATTCTGTGCCCCGTATCGGTTGGGTTGCGGGCCGATAAACCACAAGAAACGTTATTTTTTCTGATCGCTGTAATCTGGTTTCGGCGGTCTGTTTGGATCGACCTGATGGTAATATTTTTGCCAGTCACAGGCATGCGCATCGGTTTCCCAATAGCAGGCCGCCCCTTTGTGGAAGGGCAGGAAATTGCCCTTTTTAAACATGTCTTCCACAACCACGCTGCCAAATGCCGGATACAGTTGCTTCATCAGCCCGATATTTTCGTGAATGATCCGCGTGATCCAATATACCACATAGGGATCAGCCGGTTCATAGGCGATCAGGGACGCCTTAAAGCCATATGATGAAATGGCTTTTTCCTGTGCGGAATATGTTTTGGCCGGTAAAACCTGATTAAAGAAATACTGATTGGCCTTGACCATTTCATCGGTCAACGGCCCGCCCATACCGACAACCCGTGCCTCGCATGCAAGCGCGTCTTCGATCAGCGAAGCCGGATGTCCGATCCATAGCCCGAACGCATCAATGTAATCTTCGCAGATACCCAAAGTGTTATAGTCTTGGGCGACGCTATAAACCGTTTCCAGATCATCAAGCGAAAGACCATATCGCGACAGAAGTTCAAGCCACAATTCACGCGATGCCGATCCTTCGGGCCCGATATTGATGCGTTTACCCCGCAGGTCGCCAACAGATTCAATCCCCGAATCATTGCGAACCACCAGCAACCCCATTTCATCATGCAACGACATCACCGAACGTGCACCGGGAATGGGGACGATGCCTTTTTGGGCTTCCCAATTATTGTTCGATTGCACGATCGTCAATTGCACCCGACCTTCTTTCATCAGGCGGATATTGCTGCCAACCCCTTGGGATCGCAACGGAACACAATGAACACGGTGGCGCTCGAACGTACGTTCCATCATCTCGCAAATCTGGGCGGCGACATTGAAATAGACCCCGCTGGTGCTGCCACTATAGATCGCGGCGTAATAGGATCGCACGGTTTGGCCATCTGCCATCATACCGGTATTACTGTACGCCACCAGACTGGATGGATCGTTGGTTTTCCGGCGGTATTGCGATAATGGGATGGCATCTGGCTTATAGATCATCCCGTCAATCATATCCGGATTGACGGTCATCTGTTCGCGCGGAATATCATCGAAGCGATCAATATCGATATTGGGCAAAACCTGGGCCGTTGACGTATCCAAGGCCGTATTTTCAGCCCCGTTCTCAACTGGCGCGCTGTCTTGTGCATAGGCACAAAATGACGCCCCCATCAGCGCAAGGGCGCAAACAAGCGTATTGGTCACAATCGATTTGATGCTGAATTCAGGGCGCAATCTGTTCCACACATGATTTGTTACATGGGCCATTTTTTTGCAGTCTAAAGGATCGCAAGGAAGAACGTCGAGAGCGAAGATAAATTAATGCGCTTGTTCACAACAACATAACACAATCGTTGATATTCAGTTTGCATTTGACGCGACATTATCTGCACCTCATAAACCATAACAATATCAAAAAACAAACCAAGCTCTTGCCAAAATTCGGAGAAATGAATGACAACCATAGACGCCCTGAAACCCGGGCGCGAAGACATATATCAGGCATTTGACCTGATATCTTCCTGGTTGGAATATCAACAAAGTCCGCTGATCCCAGCACCTGGCCTTGCCCGTGAACTTGATCTTGGTGCGGTCTGGATCAAAGATGAGAGCAAGCGATTTGGTCTGGGGGGGGTTAAGGCACTTGGCGCCCCCTATGGCTTGAAACAGCAACTTTTGAAGCGCGGTCTGACACCGGGAAGCCCGCAATGTGCGGACTATACGGCAATTGCCGCAACCGATGGCAATCATGGTCTTGCCGTTGCGTGGGCGGCACAAAAGTTTGGCTGCCATGCGCAAATCTATGTCGGCAGCGACGTCGATCAGGCCCGCATTCAGCGCATCGTCAATAACGGTGCTGAAATCATCCGGATCAAGGGCACTTATGACGATGCCGTTGTCGCCGCCGAAGCGGCGGCAAAATCCCAAAATATCCTTTTGATCACCGATACCGATTACGGTGACACCCTTGACGTTACGCGTGACATCATGGCCGGTTATGCCGTTTTGGGCATTGAATGCACCCGCCAGCTTCAACGCACCAACAGCATTCCAAGCCATGTTTTCCTGCAATGCGGGGTTGGTGGCATGGCCGCAGGATGCGCGATGGGGCTTTGGCATGAAAGCGGACAAAAACCCAATGTCTATTCGGTCGAGGCAACAAATGCCGCCTGCATTAAGGCCAGCCTTGCCAAGAACAAACTAACATCGGTTCCGGGCAAACTTTTAACCCGCATGATCGGGCTGTCTTGCGGGCGTCCAAGTTTTCCGGCCTTCGAGATTTTACGCGCGGTTTGCAAGGACAGCATTGCAATCAACGATGACGTTGCAAAACAGGTTCAAGACAGGCTTTCATCCGGGATCAATGACGATCAACCGCTTGATACATGGGATACCGGGATCGCCGGGATTGCCGGGCTTTGGCATGTGGCAAAAAGCGCCGAACTCAGAAAGCGTTTTGGCTTGAACACCCAGAGCGAGGTGCTTGTGGTGAACAGCGAAGGGGCGATCCCCGCCCCATAACAGCACAACACAACATCGGGGCACTTTCTGCGTGAAAAACCGTCGATCATATGCCATCGACTAGACAGTCTCGCGGGGCGCGGCTACAGTCATAATGAACGATACACAATTTACCAATCCGGGCTCATTGGGGACTGCAAACAAATGAAATTGCTGGAACTGTTGTCCTGGGGAGATAACAGACTGATGGCCCGGCTTGCTGTTGCCGGGGCGCTTTCCGGTGCGGGCAGTGCCGTGTTGCTGGGGCTGGTTAATACCGCCGCCGAGGAAATTTCAGATAACGGTGTCGATCAGGTTGACTGGCTTTTGGCCGGTGGTTTTATCGCCTTGGCCATCGTCTATTTTCTGGCTGAAGTCTATTTGCTCAGCAATATTTCGACCCAGATCGAACAGGGCATAGACAAGGTCCGCAAAAAGCTTCTGGATCAGCTTGCTCATGCGGATTTCGCCCAGCTTGAAACCTTTGGCCAGTCCAGACTGTTTGACAGCATCACCCAAAGCACACAGGTCATTTCGCAAAACTCGCATATGATCGGGATGTCATTCCGCTCCCTGCTGCTGGTTATCGCGGTGATGATCTATGTATTTTGGCTTTCCATGCTGGCGTTTTTCCTGATCATTTTGGTGATCGGACTTGGCGTGGTGGTTTATCTGCGTATGGGCAAAACTCTGACCGCATGGTTTGGCAAGCTCCATCAGGTCAAAACCGAATTATTTGGCAAGGTCGCCGACCTGTTTTCCGGCATCAAGGAAGTTCGGATGTGGTCTTTGCGCAGCAATGCGCTTTATGAGTCATTCCGTATCAATTCCCTTGAAAAAGAACAGATCGGTGCGGAAACCCACAGCCTGACATTCCGTCAGATGATCATGGGCATGACCGCCTTTTACATCCTTTTGGCCGTGATTGTGTTTATCGTTCCGGTCTATGCCGAGAATTTCAGCACAACCATTTCAAAAGTCAGCACCGCTGTTTTGTTTATGATCGGCCCGATCAGCACGGTGGTTCAGGCCATGACAGTCTTGGGTTCTGCCGAACAGGCTGCACAGCGCATGGTAGTGCTATCAAAGGATTTGCGCGCCATCAAGGAACCGATTGTCGACGATGGGACCAAGCTGCCCGATACGTTTAAAAGTATTGCGTTTGAGGATGTCAGCTTTACCTATCCCAATCGCGATCCGCGCCATGGTTTTGTTCTCGGCCCGATCAGTCTTGCCATCAAAAAGGGCGAACTGATTTTTGTCACCGGCGGAAACGGGGCCGGGAAATCAACCCTGATCAAGCTTCTAACAGCCCTTTACCGTCCGGTATCTGGCACAATCCGCTATGATGACATCCAGCTTGGCACACAAAACATTGCATCTTTCCGCAACAAGATCGCGACGGTGTTTTCCGATTTTCACCTGTTTTCCGACCTGCATGGGATTCCCGAAATTGATCCGGAAGAAGCCAATCATTGGCTTAATCTGTTTGAACTTTCGCATGTAACGGGCATTCGCGATGGAAAGTTTGTGACCATTGCGCTTTCGGCCGGACAACGTAAACGACTTGGCCTGATAACTGCTATTCTGGAACATCGTCCGGTCATGGTGCTGGATGAATGGGCGGCGGATCAGGACCCGCAGTTTCGCAAGAAATTCTATTACGAAATTCTGCCGCAAATCAAAGCCCGCGGCACGACCATTATCGCCGTAACCCATGATGACCATTATTTCGATGCGGCGGATCGTCGCCTGCATCTTGAAGGCGGAACCCTGCATGAGCTTGACCGCAACGATCCACGCGGAAGGATTTGATCATGTTGCTTCTTGATCTTCTGCGATCCCAAAGCCGAAGCGATTTACGACTGGCTGTTGCCTTATTATCGCTGGCATCGATTGCGACCACCATGGTTCTGGTTATCGTCAATATGGCGACCGAACAGGCCGAAAACGGCGAAGCAAGCATGCGGCTTTTGGCCATGATGGGGCTGTCGCTGATCGGGTATATCTGGGCACAAAAGAAATCCAGCGACATGATCGCCACCGAGGTCGAGCATATCCTGCACGAACTTCGGCTCAGAATTTTTGACAGTGTACGCAAGGCAGGCCCCGATACCCTTGCCAAAGTTGGCCAGGGCACGGTGCAAGCCGCGCTGACACAGGAAATGCAGACCGTATCCGGCGCCTTGCCCTTAATGCTGAACGGTGTGCAGCAAGTGGTTCTGCTGATTTGTGTGTCAGTATATCTTGCCTGGCTGTCGACCTTTGCCTTTGTGATGATTACAGTTCTGGCAATTGTTGTCTCGACCATCCACCTGCAACGTATCCGACGCATCAATGCCGCGACACGGGCGGCGGTTGAAGACGAAAACCTTTTGTTTGGCGGCCTTACCGACCTTTTGCAGGGCTTTAAGGAAGTCAAGATGAACAGTCAGCGCCGGGATGCGCTGATCAAGGGGCTTGATGATCGTTCGACCCGGGCGCGTGATACCAAATCAACCGTCAAGGCACAGTGGTCGCGTGAGTTCGCCCTGATCCAACTGGCATTTTACGGCATGATGGCGGCGATGGTGTTTATCATTCCGATCTTTACATCCGACTATCACGATGTTGCCGTACAGACCACCACAGCGGCCCTGTTTATGATCGGCCCGATCGGTGCAGCGGTGGCATCTGTACCAAGCTTTGGCGATGCCGATGTTGCACTTCGCAAGATCAATGACATTGACCATCAACTTGAAGATGCCCTTGGCCAACACCAAGATCACGATGCAAAAATCCCCCCTGCCACCGACAAAGCCAAACAGGCCACCGCGAAATTGCAAACCGCCCTTGGCAATATCAACGAACTTGCCTTGCGTGATATTCGCTTTGCCTATCCCGGCACATCCGACAGCCCGGGCTTTGCCGTTGGCCCGATCAATGCCGTGTTTCACAAGGGTGAAATTACCTTTATCACTGGCGGCAACGGAGCCGGAAAATCAACCATCATTGCACTGTTAATCGGTTTGCGCCCGGTTGCCAGCGGGACGATTTCGGTCAATGACTGCCCGATCCCGACAAATGCCTTGCAGCAATACCGCGATCAATTCGCGACCGTACTTTCCGATTACCATCTGTTTCGCGAACTTTACGGCATCGACACAATTGATGCTGACCGCGTCAAGATGTTGCTGGCGCAAATGGAGATCGAGGACAAGGTTGACCTTGATGGGCGGGCATTTTCAACAACCGCCCTTTCGCAGGGACAGCGCAAGCGACTGGCCCTGATTGCCGCCCAGTTGGAAGAAAAGCCCATTCTGGTTCTGGATGAATGGGCGGCGGATCAGGACCCGCATTTTCGGTCTGTGTTCTATGAAAAAATCCTGCCTGCGCTTCGCGATCAGGGCAAGATCATCATTTGTGTAACCCATGATGATCGATGGTTTGATCAGGCAGACCGAATTTATCATGTGCGGGACGGTGAATTTATCGACGGACGTGCCGGGGCATCGGCCTGAAGATACGGAACGGACAGAAACGGAACAGCCCGGATCAGAACCTAATCCAGCAAGGCATTCTTGACGGTATAGATAATATCATCCCCGGCATCGCGCAAAAAGAAATGCCCGCCCGGCAGGATATGCTTGGCAAATTCACCCCCTGTCGCCGTCGCCCAGTCATCCAGTTCGATGGGCACCGGATTGGGGTCATCTGCCCCGCCAAAGGCCGTAATGGGGCAAGATAGCACGGGCAATCCCAATGATATGGCGGTTTCGGAAAGTTTGAAATCTGCCCGCAGGTTGGGTTCAAACAAATCGCGATATTCAGCGTTGTCCAAAATCTCGCGCGGTGTACCACCGTAATGGGCAATCCCCTGCCAAAACGCATCAGAGGGCAATCCATGAAGCGGCGGCCTGTGCCCGGATATCGTCGGCCCGCGCCGGGCAGCGACAAACAGATGCATCGGCACCGCCTGCCCCGATTGTTGCAGATGGCAGGCAAGATGATGGGCAATCAAGGCCCCCATCGAATAGCCGAAAAAGGCAAACGGTCGATCAAGACAGTTTTTCAAACCATTGGCAAGGGCCGCAACCATAGTGGCAAGATCATCAATCACCGGATCGCCAAACCGCTGCTCGCGCCCCGGCAAACTGACGGGGATCACATCAACATCAGATGGAAATTGCGTCAACCAGGGCCGATAGGCCAGCCCGCCGCCCCCGGCAAACGGAAAACAAAACAGCCGCAACCGGGCCTGCGCAGTAACATGGTTATTTACCCAGACATTTTTCGTCATGATATCCGATGTGCTTGGGGTCAAAAGGATGGCCTGACAATCATTACCGGGCACAGATTACGTGCCCGGATAATTCTGTGCAACATCAGTCCTCTAATCCCTGCAAGGTTAGCTTGCACATATGATGCGATCAATCAGATGGCATCCGACGCTGACCTTAGATCCGAGCCAGTGAACCCGAAAATTCATCCATCGTGGCAATGGCAATCACCTCGGCCTGTGATTGCGCAACCGGATCGGTTTGGCCGGTTGCCTTAAAGGCGGCTTCGTAGTTACACCAGCCCTGATAAAAATCCCGACCATTTGCATCGCCATCAAACAACCAGCGCGACAATGCATCGATGTCACGATTTGGATCACGATATTCGATATCAATACCGATCATTCCCCCGGGGCGGGTCGAAATGGCGACCGCGACCAGATCACGACTGTGGCTGATACTTGCGCAATACCTCACACCGTTGCAAACCACAACAGAGCGCCCTGATGCTTCGCGAACAGTTTCAATGTCAACACCGACCCAAATGCGACGGCCAAGATCGCCCAGCATTTTCCAGCCCTGCTTTGAACTTTTCCGTCGCCGTTCTGCCCGGCCGCCTTGTAAATTCGTGACCTGTTGCCAGCACCAAAATACTGTACCGTCATAAGCCGTTTGAATTTCAGGAGGTGCAGAATTTTTCATTAACCTAGCAATTTTTGGTTGTGTCGGTGATGGCGAATTAATTAAACCAAAGGCATCAACCCGGTTCGAGCAAGATGATCCTTGCCGATCACATGAATAATATCAACACAAGGTAGGTTGGATATGCGCAGTTTGAAATTTGCCGTCATCGGTTTGCTAACCCTTGTCGTGGCAGCATGCCGCACCGTCCCGGTTCAGAACGTCACCAGTCAGCCCTTTCCCGCTGATGTTACGAAACTCAGCATGGCACAGATCGAAGAAAGCATCATCAAAGCCGCAGGTGACCGGCAATGGATCGTTCAGCACAAATCCGATGGCGAACTGATTGCGACCTATTCCCCGCGCACCCATGTCGCCAAGGTCAAGATCGATTTTGACCAATCGGCCTTCTCGATTGCCTATGTTGACAGCTCCAACCTGGATTATAATGGCACTTCGATCCATTATAATTACAATCGCTGGGTCAACAACCTGCGACAGGATATTTTGCGTGAAGTGTCGGCGCGCGCCACACTTGCCAACTAAGGTTTTACATGACGCTGCTGCACGCCCGGATTTCACATTGGGCATTCTGGGAAGACCGCGATAATCACGCGATCCTGAAAACCGGAACGCCCAATGCCCGTACCGACACGATTGACGACATGACCAGTGCCAATCTGGCGCGCAGCCTGAAACCTGCCTGGCGGCGGCGGCTTGATCTTTATGGTCGCGCTGCCGCCGAAGTACTCGGCAAGGTGCTTGTTACCGATGATAATCCGCATATCGTTTTTGCCTCGCGGCATGGCAATATCGACAGAACCCTGAAACTTTTGCATCAAGTCGCAACCGACGAAATTCTGTCCCCGGCAAATTTCAGCATGTCAGTTCACAATGCACTGGTAGGGATCGCATCAATTAACTGGTCAATCACCCAAAGCCACACGGCAATTGCCGCTGGTGCCGATAGCCTGATTTCAGGCCTGACCGAAACATTATGCCAGCTTGCCGATCACAATGGCCCCGTGGTTCTGTGTTATGTCGATCTGCCACTTCCTGAAATTTATGCCGATATCGACCCAGCCGATATTTCCGGAATTGCACTTGCCATGCGCTTTTGCCCGCTTGGCGATGATGAACCCGCAAAAAACCAATTAGCCTTCAAAGCCATGTCAAAACGCGATGATAAAGCCCCCCCCCATCAGCAGGCCCGCCAGATTGCCAATTTCCTTGGCGCGATGGCCCCGGATTTAAAACCGGAACCAAAGTACGAAGTGGAACTTGCGGGTAAAACAGGTGGATGGCTGATGACCCAGCATGACTAAACGCCAGATTGATCAAAAAAAAGCAACGCCCCCACGCAAGGGGTTAAACTGGTACTGGCGGCTTTTTGCGACGGGATTTGCCTTTTGCAGCTTTGGGCTGGGCGGTGTTCTGATGGCAATCACGATCTTTCCGGCCATGATGATCATCCTGCAAAACCGGGAAAAACGGCGCAAATACGCCCAACTTGTTATTTGCCGCGGCTTTCGCATTTTTGTTTGGTTGCTTGATGTCACTGGCGTTGCCGAGGCCCGAACGGAAAACATCGAACAATTGCGCGCGGCGCGCGGCGCGCTGATCATTGCCAATCATCCGACATTGCTTGATGTTGTCATGATCCTGGCCCAGATGGACCGCTGTCAATGCGTGGTCAAACACGAGCTGTTTCGCAACCCGTTCATGGCCGGTGTTGTGCGTGCCGCCGGTTTCATCCGCAATGACGATAATCCGGAAAACCTGATTTCGCAGGCCAGCGCACATTTGGGATCAGGTGCCTGCATCATGATTTTCCCCGAGGGCACACGCACACCAAGCCGGCGCAAGCTTGGCCAATTGCAACGCGGCGTTGCTAATATCGCGATAGAAACGCATGCCGACTTGATTCCTGTGGTTGTGCACTGTAATCACGATACCTTGAAAAAAGGGGTACCGTGGTATCGCATTCCGCCGTCGAAAATCCGTTATCGGTTGGTGGTTGATGCACCGCTATCATTTGGGGACATTGCTGATCCGACGCTGACACGTGCCAAACTGGCGCGATCCGTGACCCGGATCATCAAAGACTATTTTCTGGATAAACTGACGTATGACTTCGCTGGAAACAGAACTTAAAGCATTTATTATCGAGACGCTTAATCTCGAAGACGTAAACGTCGATGATATCGACAGCGAAGAAGCCCTGTTTGTTGACGGGCTTGGACTTGATTCGATTGATGCCCTTGAACTTGGCGTCGCGCTTCAGAAAAAATACGACGTGCGCATCGATGCCAAGAACGAAGACGTGAAAACCCATTTCGCATCTGTTCGCAATCTGGCGAAATTCATTCACGCATCCGGCAGGGAAGGGTAATCATGCACAGCCGCGAAGACGTTTATCAGCAGCTTCACGATTATCTGGTCGAACTTTTCGAAGTACCGGCTGAAAACATCACCCCCGACGCACGCCTGTTCGAAGACCTTGATCTTGACAGTATTGATGCCGTCGATCTGATCGTGAAATTCCAGGAAATCACCGGCAAGAAAATTCCGGCCATGGAATTTCGGTCTGTCCGCACTGTCGACGATGTCGTCGAGAAGATCCATGTCCTGGTCAGTTCCTAAGCGAATCACGTCCATTCTGCTTGCCATACTGGGTGTGACCTATCCGGTTCTGGTCTATTTTGGGCTATCGGCTTTTTCCCCGCGGGTCATTTTGATCATCGCCCTGTTTTTAGTGATCCTGCGGGCCGCGATGTTTGCCGCAGTCCGGCGTTATGATGCGGCCGGGTTGACCTTGCTGGTTGCGCTTATTCTGGCGCTGGCCGGGATTGCCAGCGACATGGTCGCAATCCAATTTTACCCGGTGATCGTCAACCTGACACTGGCGACTGTTTTTACCGTCACGCTGTTTTCAAAGGCTCCGATGATTGAACGTTTTGCCCGGATGAAAACACCCGATCTGGATGACTATGCAATTGGCTATACCCGCATCCTGACCAAGGTCTGGATCGGATTTTTCATTGCCAATGCCGCCATTGCGAGCTGGACAGCACTTTATGCCAGCCTCGAAACATGGACGCTTTATAATGGTCTGATTTCTTATCTTCTGATCGCCACCCTGTTTGTCGGCGAATGGCCAATCCGCCGCATCCTGCGTGCGCGTCATGACCGCAATATCAAAGAGAACACATGACCGGTTTTATTGAAAACCTGTATCACCCCCAAAATGCAAATACGGCCCTTTGCATCGAAGGCGGGCGTGAATATTGCGTTGGTGACCTGCGCACCGATATTGATCGCTTATACCCGCAACTCCCCCAAAATGGCCGGATCGCTATCCATTGCCAATCAGCACGCCTGTTTCTGATTGCCATCACCGCAATATGGCGTGGTGGTGCCATTGTGATTTTTCCGGCCACAGATCGCCCGGCCTATCTCGATGGTATTGCCGATCAGTTTGACCTGTATCTTGATGACGCCGCGATCCTTGCAAGACTGAACACCCCGCCCCCGGCAATCAAGCCAAGTCCGACCGACATATTGCCAAATCCGGTCAACTGCAAGGCCGTCTTCTTTACATCAGGGTCGACCGGAACACCCAAACCGGTTCATAAAACGCTGACCCAGATAGAGGCCGAAATACGGGTTCAAGAACCCCTGTGGCAAAACCACATTCCGGCAGGTGCACGCATCGTCGGACTGGTATCGCATCAGCATATCTATGGCCTGATATTTCGCATTATCTGGCCTGTGATCAGCCACCGTATTTTCACCGCCGATCCGGCCCCCTATTGGGAAATGATGCAAGGTGATCTTCGCACTGGTGATGTTTTGATCGCCAGCCCGGCACACCTTAAAAACCTGCATCCTGACCTTGCAGATGTCGCGCGTCCGTCGATCATTTTTTCATCCGGAGGGCCGCTTGATCCGGCGGCTGCGCACGAAACCACCACAATGCTAGGCACCTGCCCGACCGAGATTTATGGCAGCACGGAAACCGGCGGCATTGCCTATCGACAACAGATAGATGCCGACAGCATCTGGCACCCCCTACCCGGTGTTGAGACCAGCAAAAACGATGCCGGATGTCTTCGTGTCCGCGCCGAACATATCGCCGGGGATGACTGGTATCAAACCGAAGATTTCGCCGAAATCAACAAGGATACCGGCGGTTTCACACTTCGCGGACGGGCCGATCGGGTGGTCAAAATCGAAGGCAAGCGTATCTCGCTTGGCGCTGTCGAAGGCCATCTGCGCAATTGTGATCTGGTCGAGGATGCCATCGCCCTGATCCCGGACGATCATGATCGGCGCCTTGGCGTAATTGCGGTTCTAAGCAAAACCGGCAAAGATATGCTGGCCAATGTTGGCAAGTTCCGCATGGGGCGTCAGTTGCGCCGCGAAATCGCACAGTACGAAGATGACGCCGCCCTGCCGCAACGTTGGCGCTTTGTCGATCAACTGCCTTCTGACACTCAGGGCAAACGTCCGCTGCACCTGTTGCGCGCTCTATTCGCTGATCCCGCACCAGAAAATCCGGAAATCATCGCCAATACGCATGATGGAGATACTGCCAGCCTGACACTTCACCTGCCGGGCGACCTGATTTATTTCCGCGGACATTTCCCCGATATGCCGATCCTGCCCGGCGTTGTGCAATTGCATTGGGCGGTCACACAGGCGGCGATGATTTTCAAAGTCCCGGTAACACTTGGTGAAGTCACACAACTTAAATATCGCAAACCGATTACACCCGGAACAAATGTAACGCTGGAGCTTACCTGTGACCGGGCCGGGGCAAAGGTACGATTCCGATATCATTCAAGTTCTGAGGGCGATCACAGTTCGGGCATTCTGAAATGGCGCGGTGAAACCGCATGAATAATGCCATGAAAATCTGTGCTGTCGTTCCGACCCATAATCATCACCGCGTCCTTGCCGACGTGGTAAAACACCTTCGCGAACATGACCTGCCGATCTTTATCATCGATGACGGTTCAGACGGGGAAACACGCGACGTTGTGGCCGCCCTGCATGATCCCGAAAACGGCGTCACCTGTTGGCGGCTTGATGAAAATGGTGGCAAGGGTATTGCCGTCATGATCGGCATGACAATGGCAAACCGCGCCGGTTTTACCCACGCAATCCAGATTGATGCCGATGGTCAACATGACCTTGACCGGCTCAATGACATGATTGATGCCGCACATCAAAATCCCGATGCCCTTGTTACCGGACTGCCGATCTATGACGACAGCATCCCGACCGGGCGCAAGATTGGCCGCTGGGTCACCCATGTATGGGTCTGGATCGAAACATTATCACTTCATATCCGCGACAGCATGTGTGGCTTTCGCGTTTATCCAATCACTCAAAGCCTTGGCGTCTGGCGCGATGAAGGTGCCGGGCACAAAATGGATTTCGATACCGAACTGATGGTGCGGCTTTACTGGCGCGGGGTGCCAATCATTCATATTCCAACCAAGGTCACCTATCCCGACGGCAATATTTCCAACTTCCGCCTGTGGAATGACAATGTCCTGATCAGTTGGATGCATACACGCCTGTTTTTTGGCATGTTGGCCCGATTGCCGGGCTTTGCCCTGCGTGGCGGGCGGTTTGGCGCAAAGCCATCTTCTTCATCCCCATCGCCCTTATCCTTCGCCCGTGATGCCAATCCGAATGCGCGCCACTGGGCCGAAATCGATGAACGCGGGATCTATTGGGGCATGCGGTTTCTTGGCATGGTCTATCGTCTTGGCGGGCGCAGGTTGTGTATGATTTTCATGTTTCCGATAATCACCTATTTCTTCATAACAGGGCGTTCCGCACGCGACGCATCGCAGGATTTCCTGACCCGAATTGCCAAAATCAACAATAGCCCGAAACCGACATGGCGCGACAGTTTCCGTCATTTCATGAATTTCGGCGAAAGCGCATTGGATAAAATCGCTGCATGGTGCGGGGAAATGAAGATCGACGATCTTGATCTTCCTGATCGCGCCGACAGCCTGTTTTCCTATATCCCGCGCGATAAGGCGGCTGTTTTGTTCGTATCGCATTTCGGCAATGTCGAACTGGTCCGGGCCATTGCCAGCCGGGATCGCAATTTCCGCATCAATGTGCTTTTGCATCAGAAAAATGCCGCCCGGTTTGGCCGGGTTTTGCAAAAACTAGCGCCCGAAAGTCAGGTCGACCTGATCGAAGTCACCGATATCGGCCCGGACACCGCCATATTGCTGCGAGAAAAGGTAGAACGCGGCGAATGGATCGTGATCGCAGCCGACCGTGTTGCCATTGGCGCACGCGACAAATCGGTACTGGCCCCATTTTTGGGGGAACCGGCCCCATTCCCGCAAGGACCCTTTATTCTGGCCTATCTTCTGCAATGCCCGGTTTACATGGTCGCGGCATGGCGTACAGGCAAACGGTTTGAAATCGTCTGGAACAAACTGGCAGATCAAATCATTCTGCCACGCAAGGACCGGGTTGGGAAAATCACCGAATATGCCGGTCAGTATGCAAGTTGGCTGGAAAAGCTTGTTGTGACAAAACCGCTGCAATGGTTCAATTTCTATGACTTCTGGGCGACGAAAAAGGACGACAATGAATAACAGTTGCACCAATGTTCTGTTTGGCGAAGAAAACCTGCGCATCGAAGATATCGTTGCACTGGCCGAACAGCGCGCTATGCCCGTCCTGTCATCTGCCCCGGAATTCACCACCCGCATTCAGGCCGGTGCTGATTTCCTTGACCGCGAGTTGCGCGATCACGGCCATATTTACGGGGTGACTACGGGCTATGGTGATTCTGTTTCGCGCCGCGTCCCGCCGGAACTGGTGGCCGAACTGCCCCTGCATCTCAGCCGGTTTCACGGTTGCGGCCTTGGCAATTTACTAAGCGCCAATCAGGCACGTGCGGTTCTGGCCGTGCGGCTGGCATCGCTTTGCACTGGATATTCCGGCGTCAGTCTTAACCTTTTGCGCCAGTTATCAGGCCTTCTTGAACATAACATCACGCCTTTGATCCCCGAAGAAGGATCGGTTGGCGCCAGTGGTGATCTGACCCCGCTTTCCTATGTTGCCGCCGCCTTGATCGGGGAACGCGATGTCTTGTATCGCGGTGAAAAAACCACCGCCGAAGACGCCCTGTCAAAAGCCGGGTTAACGCCGTTAACCTTGCGCCCCAAAGAAGCCCTTGCAATCATGAATGGTACATCCGTAATGACCGCCATGATGTGTCAGGCATTCGTGCGAGCCGATTACCTGTGCCGTCTGACCGCGCGCATCACATCACTGGCATCCATCGGATTGCTGGGCAATCCCGCGCATTTTGACAAACGCCTGTTTGCCGCCAAACCCCATCCGGGCCAGGCCCGCATCGCCGCCTTTATCGAAGGCGACCTTGCCGATCTTGGCGCAAATTACACCCCCGCCCGATTGCAGGATCGATATTCGCTACGCTGTGCGCCACATGTCATCGGTGTTCTGGCCGACATGATGCCGACATTCCGAACCACACTTGAAACCGAACTTAACAGCGCAAATGACAATCCCCTGATCGACATCGAAGGCGAAACCATCCTGCATGGCGGGCATTTCTATGGTGGGCATGTTGCCTTTGTTGCCGACGGGATGAAAACCCTGATTGCCAATCTGGCCGATTTGATGGATCGGCAAATGGCGCTTTTGGTCGATACCAAATTCAATCATGGCTTGCCATCAAACCTGTCAGGGTCGGATGCGGATCGGGCATCAATCAATCACGGGCTTAAAGCGGTGCAAATCGGTGTATCAGCCTGGACGGCCGAGGCACTTAAAAACACCATGCCTGCCAGCGTTTTCTCGCGCTCGACCGAATGTCATAATCAGGACAAGGTTAGTATGGGGACGATTGCCGCACGTGATTGCCTGCGCATCCTGCAACTGACCGAACAGGTCGCGGCCGCCAATCTGATCGCCGTCAAACAGGCCATCACACTGCGCCTGAAAAATGGTGAAATCCGGGATGCCCAGCTTGGCAATGACCTGACAACGTTTCTTGATGCGCTTGGCCGCGACATCCCGTTTATCGCCGAAGACCAACCGCTTGAAGGCACATTGCGTCTGCTTGTCGATCGTATTCAGGGCCGTCACTGGGCGCTTTATGGCGAGGATATCGCATCATGATCAATGCGTCCATCACAGAAACCGTTCAATTCTATCACCTTGATCCAATGAATGTGGTTTGGCACGGCAATTACGTGCAGTTCTTTGAAAATGCCCGCTGTGCCCTGCTTGATAAGGTCGATTACAATTATCCGCAAATGGATGCATCGGGCTATGTCTGGCCGATTGTCGATATGCGGGTCAAATATATCCGTCCCTGCAGCTTTGGGCAGAACATCACCATTATCGCGACGCTTCGCGAATATGAAAACCGCCTGAAAATCGACTATTTGGTCCGCGACACCAAAACCGGTGAAAAATTAACCAAGGGCTTTACCATTCAGGTCGCGGTGGAAAAAAGCAGCGGTGAAATGCTGTATCGCAGTCCCGATTTCTTCATCGAAAAGATAGAGGCCCTTTCTTGACCCTGCTTCGCCGCCTGATCGCATCTGGAATGATGGCCGCCCTATTTGGCGCGGGCGTGTTCAGTTGTGCATGGGCGACCGAAATCACGCCCCCGGCAAAGATCAATCAGGACCAATATCTGCGCGGCAGTTTCACCATGGAACGCTATCTAGCCGGTTTTGACAAACCGCTAAGATCAAACGGTGACTTTATCCTGTCCCCGACCACGGGGCTTGTCTGGCGCACCCTTGACCCGTTCCCCGGCACAACGGTTCTGGATGATCACGGCATCACCCGGATTGATGATCAGGGCAACCGTGATGCACTTGCCCGTGGTGATCAGTTTCGCCAGTTTGTCGAACTGATTTCCGCCGTGCTTGCCGGAAACTGGCAACCGCTTGAACAACGCTTTGACATCACCAAAAGCACGACCGCCGATAATGCCTGGCAAATAATCCTGACCCCAAAAGATAACACCGCGATTGCAAGCCAGATCACCAAAATCACCGCAACCGGCAACGATTATGTCCAAACCATCCAACTTGAAAAACCATCCGATGATCATGACGACATCATCCTTGCCGATCAGGGCCTAGGCAACCTTCCCTTGCCGCCGGAATTTGCCGCCCTTTTGACAGGAACGGTCAAGTAATGGCATTGCGGGCATCCATCTGGGCATTTTGCCTGATTTTAATGGCGACCTTCGCCGGATGGCAGTTGCACGGCGGGTTCACCGGGATTGATGCTGATTTCCTGTCGCTGATCGGGCGGGAAAACACCGATCCGGACAAACCGAAAAGCAATATTGAAACCGTCCGCCACCTTCTGGCACGTGATAGCCAGCAGGCGATTTTCATGCTGTCGCATCCAGAACGCGATACACTTGAAAAAGCGGCCAGCGAATTCGCCGATAAGATTGCGGCGATGGATGGCACACAAAACATTACCCTGCCCGGTCGCAACAATGACCGCTTTGCCGATCTGATGGCGCTTTATGGTCCCTATGCCAATGGACTTTTATCACAATCGGATCATACCCGATTGACCAATGGTGACGGCGACGCGCTGTATCGTCGGGCCATCCAGAACCTTTATTCCCCGGCAACAACACTGAGCAGCCAATCGCTAAAACAGGACCCGTTTGCCCTGTTGCCCGTGTTTCTATCGGACCTTGGGTCAAAGCTTGGTTCCGGCAATGATGTGATCGCACGCGGCGGGCGCTTTTATCTGCCGGTGATGGCCACTCTGTCTGCTGACTTACGCAGCACCGGCACCGATCCGCGATGGGTCAAGGGTGCCAAGGCCGCCCTGCAATCGATCAAGGATATGACACCCGATCTGACCACAGCCAAAACCGGGCAGATCTTTTTTGCCCAGGCCGAGGCAACCCGCGCCAAAGCCGATGTCCAGCGCATCGCGATCATCGCCACCATTGGCATCCTGATTATGATCGGGTTGGTGTTTTATTCACCGATACCGCTTTTGGGGGCCTTGCTGGTCGTTGGCAGCGGACTTATCGCCGGACTTGCCGCCGTCATCCTGATTTTTCCGACCATTCATGTGATCGCGCTGGTTTTTGGTGCCAGCATGATCGGCATTTCGGTCGATTATGCCCTGCATTTCCTTGTCCTGCGCACGTCGGATGGATCACCACGTGACAGATTGCGCAAAATCAAACCGGGCCTCAGCCTTGGCCTTTTGACATCTGTCATCGGCTTTAGCGCATTATCACTTAGCCCAACGCAATTACTGGCCCAGATTGCCGTCTATTCGGTGGTGGGGTTGATCGCGGCTTATTGTTCGGTCCTGTTCCTGTTGCCGCTGGTTCCGGCGCGCGATGTACGGGCATCCTCGCCAATCCGCAAATTACATGACCTGCTTCAAATAGGCCTTAACAGGACCTTTTCCACACGCCCCACACGGTTGATCGCAAGCACGGTGATCATCATCGGGCTTGTCCTGGCAGCCGCGCTGATCCCCGGTAATAATGATATTCGCCAATTCGGCCATGGCAATGATACCCTGATTTCCGATGCGCGCGAGATCGCCGATATTCTGGGGTTAGGTGGAAGTTCCACCTTCCTGCGTATTGATGGCGACAATGCCCAAAGCCGCCTGCAAACCGGCGAAGCGGTGCGTCATGCCCTATCGCCCCTGATAAATGACAACCGTCTTGGCGGCTTGATTGGGCTTTCAGATTTGATCCCGTCCATCGCCCGACAGGAAGAAAACCGGCTGCTGGTCACACACGAACTCTATGACCGTTTTGGCGCGGCCCTGTCCGATCAATTACCGGTCAATATCACCGCCCCGACGATGTCGGCGGATTACCTTGTGCCCGATGAAAGGGCCACAATGATCCTGCCAGAAATTGATCGCCTGCATTCTGGAAATTCGGACATCATTCGACTTCGCAATGTCATGGATATTGATGCCATTCGTGCGGCAATTGCCCCAATCAATCCTGTCACCTTGATCGACCCGGCAGACGCCATCAGCGCGCAGTTTTCCCAATATCATTTTTGGGCGTGGGTGGCACTTGGCGGCGCGCTTTGCATTGCTGCCATCCTTGCGGTTTCGCGATACGGGCTTCGCAGCGGCATTTGCATTTTTGCCGCCCCCGCAGGCGCGATCCTGATTGCTGTGATCGGCGGATATCTTTTCGGGATACCGCAAAGCTTCTTTACCACCATGGCACTGTTTCTAGTCTTTGCCATCGGGGCGGATTATGTGCTGTTTCTGGCCGAAAGCCGCAATAGCAACCATGACGACGATACAAGACTTGCGGTCTTGTTGTCCCTGATCAGTAGCGTTCTTGCCTTTGGTCTTCTCGCCAGCAGTTCGGTACCACTGGTCCGCGACATTGGTTCGGTCATTGCCATTGGTCTAGTCGGCGCGTGGTTTCTGGCCTTTTGGATGACAGCTCCCGATCATGAACAAGGAAACACCCCGTGAAAGCAGAATGCGATATCGCCGTCATTGGGGCGGGCCCGGCCGGGTCGGTGGTTGCCAAATTCCTTCATGATGCCGGGCTTGCCGTTACAGTGCTGGAAGCACAGACCTTTCCACGCTTTGTCATCGGTGAAAGCCTGCTGCCCAATTGCATGAATGTGCTGGAACGCGCAAACCTGCTGCCCGCGGTTGAGGCCGCCGGTTTCCAGTTTAAAAACGGTGCCGTTTTCGAATGTGCAGATCAATACATGTCGATTGATTTTCGCGAGAATTTCGAACGAACGGGCTGGGGCACAACGTTTCAGGTCCAGCGGGCCCAATTTGATCAAATTTTGGCCGATGAAACTGCACGTGCCGGGGTCGATATCCGGTTCGGGCACAAAGTGACATCGGCAAATCTTTCCGATGGCCATTGCAGCCTTGGCTTTGAGGATGCAGATGGCAAACCGGGCGAACTTCGCGCCGGTTTCGTTGTCGATGCCAGCGGGTATGGCCGGGTACTGCCCCGCATGCTCGGCCTTGCCCGTGCCGATAAATCCATCGAACGCCGTGCACTGTTCACCCATATGCGCGATCGCATCAGTGATCCGGGTTATGACCGCGAAAAAATCCTGATCACTGTGCACCCGACCCGGCATGAAATCTGGTACTGGCTGATCCCGTTTTCCGATGGCACAGCATCCGTTGGGGTTATCTATCCCGATAACGACCCGGCATTTGTCGGAATGACCGATCAGGATATTTTCAAACGACTGATCGATGATACGCGACTTGGAAGTTTGTTGATAAATGCCGAACCGATCCGTGAACTGGCATCGATTGCCGGATACAGCGCACAATCGGAAAAACTTCATGGCGATGGTTATGTCTTGTTGGGGAATTCGGCCGGGTTCCTTGATCCGGTGTTTTCATCTGGGGTTACCATTGCCATGCAATCGGCCGAAATGGCCGCCAGTGTTCTGATCAATCGACACAGGGGACAATCGATTGACTGGAACAAGGATTTTGCCGAACCGTTGTCAAAAGGTGTCGATACGTTCCGGTCCTATGTCGATGCTTGGTACGATGGACGTCTACAGGCGATTATTTTCAATCAGCCCGATGATGATTCACAACTGAAACGTATGGTCGTTTCGATCCTTGCAGGATATGCATGGAACATCGAAAACCCGCTGGTCGACAAGACCGAGCGTTATCTGGAAATGTTGCACGATCTATGCGCGCCATCATTATAAGAACCCTTTTCGCAAGCATCCTTGCCGCCGGGCTTACCGCCTGCGACAGTATCCACATGCCCGAAATGTCGATGCCAAATATCTTTGCACCGGGCCAGACACAAACCGTGATGCTTGACCCGGGTTCGGAATTCACCCTGCCCGACGAACCATGGGACAGCGATGAAACCATTGATGTCACCCAACAGGTTCGCGCCAATTGGAAAGATGGCACTGAAACCGGACAAGGCATTTTTCAGGCCCGCATAACAATCGAACGCGATCATGCCCGTATCGTCATGCTTGACGATCTGGGTCGCCGGGCGATTGATATCGACTGGACGGTTGATGCGCTATCGGTGCAATCAGCGGACTGGCTTCCTGCCAGCCTTGATGCCAAACGCCTGCTTGCTGATATCATCATGGTTTACTGGCCCAAAGACGTGCTGGAAGGTTCCCTGCCCGATAATATGTCGGTCAATCAAACCATGGGCGAACGGATCATTCGTCTGAATAACAATGGCCGCGCCTATGCCCGGATTGAACGGCCGGTGCGCGATGTCTGGCACGGTATTGCGACCCTTCGCAATGAACAATTCGGTTATGTCATCACGATCAATTCCAAACGGACGGGATCGTAAGCATGACGTTCGGTCCGCTTTATCTTTCCGCCCTTGGCATTGTTTCCGCCCTTGGCACAGGGATCGATGAAACCCGTACAACCCTGCGTGGTGACCGTGTTGCCGATATGATTGCGCGCGATGGCTTTATGGCAAGCGGGTCAACGATCCTTGGAACGGTTACACAGGCACCGGCAAAATTGCCCGAACACCTTACCCGCCACGATACACGCAATAACCGCCTGCTTTGGGCCGCCACCTGCCAGATCAGGGATCAAATCACCGATCTGATCGCCACAACCGGCAAGGATCGCATCGGCATTGTGATGGGCACCAGCACATCCGGGATCGAAGAAGGAACAACCGACTATCAGGCAACACTGGATCAGGGCACCTTTCCCGAAGGCTTCCTTTACAGTCATCAGGAAATCGGATCACCGGCAGATTTCCTGCGCGAGGCCTTTGACCTTGGCGGGCCAGCCTATGTGATTTCCACCGCCTGTTCATCCAGCGCCAAGGCATTTGCCGCCAGTGCCCGCCTGATCAAGGCCGGATTATGCGATGCGGTTCTGGTTGGCGGGGTCGATAGCCTGTGCCGCCTGACCGTGCGAGGCTTTGACGCGTTGCAATCAATATCTGCCGGGGTTTGCAACCCCATGAGCATCCATCGCGACGGTATCAATATCGGCGAAGGGGCTGCCCTTTTCATCCTGCGCCGTGATGCGGGCGAGGTCGAATTACTGGGCGTTGGCGAAAGTTCGGATGCCCATCATCCCAATGCCCCCCATCCCGATGGCAAGGGGGCGGCACTGGCGATGCAAAACGCCCTTGCCAATGCCAATGTGACCGCATCCGATATCGCCTATATCAATTTGCATGGCACGGCCACACCGTTAAATGACGGGATGGAGGCACGCGCCGTTTGCGATGTGCTGGGCCCAGATGTCCCTGCCAGTTCGACCAAACCCATGACCGGCCATACATTGGGTGCCGCAGGCGCGATAGAGGCGGCGATACTTTGGCTGTCGCTTTCCGATGCACCAGATAGGGCATCCCTGCCACGTCATATCTGGGACGGTAAAAAGGATGCCGATATTCCTGAACTGCAGTTGATCAATGATACCAACGCGCACCTTGCCCCAATGGATCGCTACGCAATGATGAGCAACTCATTCGCCTTTGGCGGCAGCAACGTTTCAGTCATTCTTGGCCGGGGATGGCAACGGGGCAAACCGGCATGACGACCATCACGGCAACCAACGATCATTGCGACTTTCCACCAGTTGAAACGCTGGTGCCACACGCGGCCCCAATGCTGCTGATTGACCGGGTGCTGGCCGCCGATGACGAAGCCATGTGTACCGAAGTCCGCATATCAAAAAACAGCATGTTCTTTACCACCGGTCATGGTGTTCCGGGGTATGTCGGGATTGAATATATCGCCCAGACCGTCGCCGCCTATAGCGGCTGGCGCGTTCAATCTGCCGCACCGGGCAGCACGCCCAAAGTCGGGTATTTACTGGGCACGCGCAAGATGACCATGACCTGCGACTGGTTTGATGACGGCGCGACACTTTCGATCCATGTGAAGAATATTTTCGAAGACGGCGAAATGGGCGTTTTTGACGGCGAAGTGCGCAACGGTGATGACATACTTGTTAGCGCACGCATCAATGTCTATCAACCGAACGAACCGTCACCTGCAACAGATAGCAACCAAGATACGACAGACCCATGACAGAAACCATTTTGGTAACCGGGGCAAGCAAAGGGATCGGTGCTGCCACCGCCCGCCGACTTGCCAAGGACGGATTTGACATCATCGTCCATTATCATTCGGACCGCATAGGCGCCCAAGCCGTGTGTGATGACATCATTGCCCTTGGCCGTTCCGCACGATTGATCCAGTTTGATATCGCAGACCGCGAAACCACCCGCACGGCGATCGAAACCGACATCGCCGAAAACGGCGCACCATATGGGGTAATCCTGAATGCCGGGTTGACCCGTGATGGTCCGTTCCCAGCCCTTGAAGATGACGATTGGGACCGGGTATTGCACACCAATCTGGATGGTTTTTACAATGTGATCAAACCGTTGATCATGCCGATGATCCAGCGACGTAAGGGCGGGCGCATTGTCGCGTTAACCTCTATCGCCGGGATTGCCGGTAATCGCGGACAGGTCAATTATGCTGCGTCCAAGGCCGGGATCATCGGTGCCGTCAAATCGCTGGCCCTTGAACTGGCCAAACGCAAGATCACGGTCAATGCGGTCGCGCCTGGTGTCATCGAAACCCAAATGACCAAAGATTTGCCCGAAGACGACGTCAAGGCCATGATCCCGATGCGCCGATATGGCACCAGTGATGAAGTTGCCGGAACCATTGCGTTTCTGTGCGGTGCAGATGCGTCCTATATCACCCGTCAGGTCATTAGCGTAAATGGGGGGATGCTATGACGCGGCGCGTCGTTGTCACCGGCATGGCCGGGATTACCGCCCTTGGCGATAGCTGGGAAATCATCTCGTCACGCATGGCGAATGGCGAAACCGGTATCCGGCGTATGCATGACTGGGACGGCAAATATGATTTGCGCACCCGTCTTGCCGCCCCGGTCGAGGATTTCACGCTCAAAGGAAAGTTCAACCGCAAACAACTGCGCAGCATGGGTCGTGTGGCCCAAATGTCGGTGGCTGCGACCGACAAAGCACTTGAAATGGCGGGCCTGCGCGATGACAAAACTCTTCTGCAGGGTGGGCGTATTGGTATTGCCTATGGATCATCCTTTGGCAGCACCCCACCGGTTCTGGGCTTTACCCGCCTGATGGAACATGGTGACAGCAACGCCATCACCGCGACGAGCTATATCCAGATGATGAGCCACACGGCGGCGGTCAATATCGGTGTGCTATATGGCATTTCGGGCCGGATCATTCCGACCTCAACCGCTTGCACATCGGGCAGCATGGGGATTGGTTACGCCTATGAGGCCATCAAATTCGGCATGCAGGATTTGATGATTGCCGGTGGCGCCGAAGAACTCTGCCCGACCATGGTCGCGGTATTCGATACCCTGTTTGCCACCAGCACCAATAACGACACCCCGGAACTGACCCCGCGCCCCTATGATGCGCGACGTGATGGATTGGTGATCGGCGAAGGTGCCGGGACGTTGATCCTTGAAGAATACGAACATGCCAAGGCACGCGGCGCGCAGATTTTTGGAGAGATCATCGGCTTTGCCAGCAATTCGGATGGTGCCCATATTACCCAACCCGCCGCCGACAAAATGGAGATCGCCCTTCGCACCTCGCTTGAAACGGCGGGTCTGTCACCAAGCGATATCGATATCGTCAATGGTCATGGCACCGCCACGGATCACGGCGACCTTGCCGAAAGCAAGGCGACACGCGCGGTATTTGACCGCGCCATTCCAATGCATACGCTAAAGGGGCATTTCGGCCACAGCCTTGGCGCATGTGGCGCGATCGAGGCATGGCTGGGACTGGAAATGATGCGTGACAGCAAATTTGCCGCCACCGCCAACCTTGAACAGGTCGACCCGGAATGTGCTGAACTTGATTATATCTATGGAACCGCACGAAATATTTCCGCCGAACATATGATGAGCAACAATTTTGCCTTTGGCGGCATCAACACATCACTGATCTTCCGGCAGATCTAAGTCTGCCAGACCCGACAAACCCCCGGCATCTATCTGCCGGGGGTTTGCTTCTCAAGCTGCACTTTTACTGGTCGGAATGGCGGCTGTTGCCTCGATCTCGATCAGGGCTTCGTCTTCGACAAGCGCACTGACAACCACCATGGTCATGGCCGGAAAGTTTTTGCCAAGCACACGGCGATAGGCTTCGCCAACTTCACGCTGATGGGCCAGATATTCTTGTTTATCCACAACAAACCAGGTCAACCGCACAAGGTTTTCAGGGCCACCACCGGCGGCTTCAAGCACGTCAACGATGTTGCGAAGTGCCTGTTCCATCTGGCCGACGAAATCCTTGGCGACAAAGACCTGATCGGCGTTCCAACCGATCTGACCACCGATATAAAGCGGTGCCCCGTCGGCAAGCACACCATTGGCGTATCCCTTGGGCGGTTTCCATCCGTCTGGCTGAATGATTTTATGCATTTTTTTCTACCATTTCGTTGATTTCATTATCGATCTTGGCACGCAAGTTATCGGGCCAGGGCACCGACTTTCCGGCACCATTTCGGGTAAAGACCAGTGTTGCTGTCATTGCAAGGCGTTGCTCGTCACCGCAAACGGCACTGATTTCAAGATCAAGGCTGGATCGCCCCAATCGTGTCGGCGTCAGGCGAAATTCAAGCATCTCGCCAAGACGGCTTGGCGCGGTAAAGCTGATTTGAAGGGCGGCGGTTGGCACGGCAACCTGCAAGGGCCCGTGCATTTGCGCAAAACTGACCCCGATCCGGGCATCAAACCATTCTTCGACCGTAGCATTGATCATTTCGAAATAACGGGGATAGAAAACGATCCCCGCCGGATCGCAATGTTGAAACAAGACTTTTTGGGGATAGGTAAATACCGTCATCTCAGACCCCCAAATACCGGTTGGTCAGATCGTCAGTCAGGTCATTGACCGCACCACTCCATGCCGTAACGCCCTTTTCAACAATGACATAACGATCCGCCACGCCCGACAGTTCCTTTAACGACTTATCGACGACAAGGATCGACAGACCTGATTGTTTCAAAACGTTGATCGCCACCCAGATTTCCTGTCGCACGACAGGGGCCAAACCCTCGGTCGCTTCGTCAAGGATCAGAAGGCGCGGGTTGGTCATAAGCGCACGACCAATCGCCAGCATCTGCTGTTCGCCGCCCGAAAGCGTCATCGCCTTTTGATCGCGACGTTCGGCAAGGCGCGGAAACAAATCCGCCACCCGGGCAAAATCCCATTCGCCGACGGTTGCCGCCGCCATCAGGTTTTCCATCACGGTCAAACGCGCAAAGCACCGCCGACCTTCGGGCACCAAACCAATGCCAAGGCGGGCCGCCTTATGCGATGGCAATTTGGCAAGATCATTTCCGGCAAAGCGGATATCACCATCACGATGGGCCATCATGCGACAGATGGTTTTGATCGTGGTTGTCTTGCCCATGCCATTGCGGCCCATAAGGGCCACGGCCTCGCCCTCACCCACGGTTAGGTCAACACCAAACAACGCCTGTGATGCTCCGTAAAAAGCGGTCACACCCGATAATTCGAGAAGTGCAGTCATATCAGGCTTCCTCCCCGAGGTAGGCACGTTTAACATCGTCATTGCCCCGAATTTCATCAACCGTTCCGGTCGCAATGATCCGGCCATAAACCAAAACCGAAATCCGGTCGGCCAAGGCAAAAACCGCATCCATATCGTGTTCGACCAAAAGGATCGGGGCCTCGGCACGCAGCCCCCCCAGGAAGTCGGTCAAATTTTTGGAGCCCTCTGGCCCCATGCCGGCCATTGGTTCATCCAGCAGGAAGGCACGCGGTTTAAGCGCCAATGCTACCGCCATTTCAAGCTGACGACGTTCACCGTGCGATATATCAGCCGCCCGCATTTGTGCCCGATCGGCAAGGCCAACCCGTTCAAGCTGTGCCATCGCCGGTTCAAGAAGCGACGCATCGGACAGAACCGGCTTGAAAAACCGAAAGATTTTGCCGCTGACCGATTGCTGAGCCAGAACAACATTTTGCAGTACCGAGAATTCCGGCATCAACGATGATACCTGAAACGTTCGGGCCAAGCCCATGCGGGATCGTTCAACCGCATCCAATTCACCGATATCGCGCCCGGCAAAACGAATTTCACCGCTATCGGGTTTGATTTCACCGGCAATCTGTTTGATCAGGGTGGATTTCCCCGCCCCGTTCGGCCCGATCAGGGCATGAATTTCACCCGGCATCAGATCAAGCGATACATTGTCACTGGCAAGCAGAGCGCCGAACTGTTTGGTGACTTTTGATAGCGAAAGAATGGCTTCAGGCATGTTTGCGTTCCCCCGCCAAAAGGCCAATCAGGCCACCGCGTGCAAACAGCACCACCACCAGCAACAAAATACCCAACGGCAATTGCCAGAATTCAAATGTACTGCCCAAAAGATGTTCCAGCATGATGTAAAGTGCCGCCCCGGCCACCGGGCCAAACAAACGCCCCACCCCGCCCAGAATGACAAACACCATGATTTCACCTGACATATGCCAAGACATCATCGACGGGCTGACAAAGCGGTTCAGATCGGCGTAAAGCGCCCCGGCCCATGCGGTAATCATGGCCGAAATCACAAAGGCCACCAGACGCACACGGAATGGTGCAATACCAACCGCCATCATGCGTTGTCCGTTCTGGCGTGCCCCCTGAAGGGCAAGACCAAAGCGTGACCGGATCAGCACCGCTGAAAACGCCAAAACAATGCCCAGCATCACCGCACACAGGCCAAAGAAACTAAGCGGATCAAGCGTATTAAGCCCCGGGAAGCTGTTACGCACATAGATCGACAACCCATCCTCGCCGCCATAGGCCGGCCAGGAAATTGCGAAATAATAGATCATCTGTGCGAAGGCCAGCGTGATCATGATGAAATAAACACCACTGGTCCGAAGCGTGATCGCCCCGATCAAAAGCGCAATCACGGCCGATGCGATCAAGGCCACAACCCAAATCACAATCATCTGTGTCGTGCCGTTAATTTCAAACGGCGTGCTCATGATCGGTTCATAGTTCAGCGCATGGCTGGCTAGGATCCCGGCGGCATAGCCCCCGATCCCGAAAAAGGCGGCATGCCCAAACGAGACAAGCCCGCCATAGCCAAGGGCGATGTTAAGCCCGACACCGGCCATACCAAATATCGCGACCTTGGTCGCAAGGGTGATGATAAAGGGTTCGTCCATTGCCTGTGCAATCAGCGGCACCGCAATCAAAAGAACAGCCAGAATAATATTTAAAATGGTTTCGCGGTTCATGGTCATATCAGGCTTCCGTCCCGAACAAACCGCTTGGCCGCAGGAATAACACCAGCGCCATAACGATATAAATCAGCATCGATGCCAAGGCCGACCCGATTGCAGTTGCACTTGCCGGGTCAAAGAATGCCTCGAACCCGATTGGCAACAGGAAACGCCCCATCGTGTCGGTAAATCCAACCAGAAGTGACCCGATCAAGGCCCCTTTGATCGACCCGATCCCGCCAATCACGATCACGACAAAGGCCAAAATCAAAACCGGTTCGCCCATGCCGACCTGAACCGACTGGGTCGTGCCGACAAAGGCCCCGGCAAGCCCGGCCAAGGCAGCACCAAGGGCAAAAACAATCGTGTAAAGACGATCAATATTGACGCCCAATGCCGCGATCATGCCACGGTCGGCTTCGCCCGCACGAATACGAATACCAAGCCGGGTTTTCCCGATCAAAAGGAACAAACCAATGGCAACGGTCAGACCGGCAATAATAATTGCCAGACGGAAAATCGGATATTGGAACCCGCCCGGCATCACAACCGTGCCAGACAACACATCCGGAACACTTAAAAACAAAGGAAATGATCCAAAAAGCCACCTTGTGCCTTCGGAGAAAATCAGAATAAGCGCAAAAGTCGCCAGCACCTGATCAAGGTGATCACGCGCATAAAGACGACGGATCACAATCATTTCAACCAGCGCACCGGCAATGGCCGCGGCCATCAAACTGCCGACCAGCCCCAGCCAGAATGACCCGGTCCATGCCGCCACCGCCGCACAGGCAAACGCCCCCACCATGTAAAGCGATCCATGGGCCAGATTAATCAGCCCCATCACGCCAAACACCAGCGTCAAACCCGATGCCATCAGAAACAGCATCACGCCTGACTGAAGGCCGTTTAACAGCTGTTCCAGAAATAAAGAAAACATATAGGGAAAACTCCGTCGCAAGATGGCGGACACCAAGCCCCCGATATCATTACCGATCCCGGTGCCCGCCGACTTGTCAGACTTCTTTTACATCACACATTCTGATGCATAGGCATCGGCATGATCAATCAGCGCGGTACCAACGATCTTGTTGGTCAGAACATCGCCTTCCTTAATCACTTCGCGGACATAAATGTCCTGGATCGGATGCTGGTTCGCACCAAAGATGAACTTGCCACGGACCGAATTAAAGTCCGCCGCACGTAGCGCATCACGGAATGCGTCCTGATCCTTGACATCTGCCTTGCCCATTGCCGACAGCAGCAGGTTCGCCGTATCAAAGCCATAGGATGCATAAAGCGACGGCAGGCGGCCATATTCGGCCTGGAAGGTTTCGACAAATGCCTTGTTGGTGGCATTGTCGATGTCTTTTGACCAGTTAGAGGTGTTTTTGATGCCAAGTGCCGCATCACCAACCGCACCAAGGATCCCCTGATCCAGCGAGAATGCCGGGCCAATCAACGGAATGCCAACACCAGACTGTGCATATTGCTTCATGAACGCAATACCCATGCCGCCCGGCAGGAAGAAGAACACGCTATCGGCACCCGATGCACGGATCTGGGCGATTTCAGCCGCATAATCGGTCTGGCCAAGCTTGGTGTAAACTTCACCGGCAACATCACCGAGATAGAAACGCTTGAAGCCGGAAATGGAATCTTTACCCGCCGGATAGTTCGGCGCCATCACAAACGTTTTCCCGTAACCGGCACTGGTCGCATAACCGCCAGCGGCTTCGTGCAGGTTGTCGTTCTGATAGGAAACGCTGAAGTAATTCTTGTTACAGCCCTTGCCGGCAAGTTGCGACGGTGCGGCATTAACCGACAGATAGAATTTGTTCTGCGCCACAGCCGATGGCACAACTGCCATAGCAAGGTTCGACCAAATAATACCGGTCAGGACATCAACTTTTTCCTGCTGGATCATTTTATCCGCCAGCTGAACCGCAACATCGGGTTTGCGCTGATCGTCTTCGATCACAACCGTAAGATCGGGATTATTGGCTTGCTTGACAGCCAGCATGAACCCGTCACGTGCATCAATACCAAGACCGGCACCGCCGCCCGAAAGGGTCGTGATCATGCCAACTTTTAACGGTTCTGCATGTGCAGTCCCTGCCATCAGCAATGCAGCAAGTGCTGCAATTGTTGTTTTAGTGCCCTTCATCAAAGCCTCCGTGTTTATGTTTTTATCTGTCTAGCAACACGTTGATCCCGCGACTTTTTCTGTAGTGTGTTGCCGCGGTTATAGTGAACCTGATGCCTGCCCCTGATTTTGCAGTGTTCAGCCAGGTCCGTCCATCCTCAAAGCGTGGTTCTGACACGCCAGAGTTCCGGAAACAGTTCAATTTCCAGCATTTTTTTCAGATAACTAACGCCGCCGGTCCCCCCGGTACCGCGTTTAAACCCGATAACGCGTTCAACCGTTGTCACATGGTTAAACCGCCAACGCCGAAAATAATCTTCGAAATCGACAAGCTTTTCGGCCAATTCATAAAGCGGCCAGTATTTTTCAGGTGCGCTGTAAACCATATGCCAAGCCGCAATCACGTCATCATGCGCGCTATAAGGTTCACTGACATCGCGGTTCACAATCGCATCGGGCACAGCAATGCCTTCGCGCACCAGCAAACGAAGCGCTTCGTCATACAGGCTTGGCGTTGCCAGTTCGGCCATCAACAATTGAGTAATATCGGCGCGGTGCGCATGTGGACGCAGCATCGCATGATTGCGATTACCCAACATGAATTCGATCTGACGATACTGATAGGATTGAAACCCCGAAGACGGGCCAAGCGCATCACGGAACGTCGTATAGTCACTTGGCGTCATGGTGCGCAACACGTCCCATGCATTATTAAGCTGTTCGAAAATACGTGATACACGGGCCAGCATCTTGAACGCCGGTTGCAGGCGTCCATTACGGATGGCATCGCGTGCTGCGGTAATTTCGCGGATTGCCAGCTTCATCCAAAGCTCGGACGTTTGGTGCTGAATGATAAACAGCAATTCATCCTGTGCATCGGTCAAAGGATGCTGCGCACTTAGAACAGCATCAAGCGACAAATAGTCGCTATATGACATCTGATCGGAAAAATCGGTCCGTGCGCCTTCGGTGCTGGGATCATAAGGCTGATTCATCGGGCAACCGTTGTTTTTCTCGCTCATGTTACCGCATTCCTTTTGTGGAATTCCGGCCTATCCCAGGCACGGGTTCCCATGATTTCTGCAAGGATTTTAACCGCGCCATCAACGTCGGCATTGTCGATATAAAGCGGGGTAAAACCAAACCGGATAATATCGGGTGCGCGGAAATCACCAATCACGCCGCGCGCGATCAAGGCCTGCATCACCGCATAGCCATCGGCACATTTAAACGATACCTGCGATCCGCGATTTTGGGCATCACGCGGGCTTGCCAGTTCCAGCATCGGGCAGCTTGCCTCTACCCCGGCGATGAATTGTTCGCAAAGTTCAATACTGCGTGCACGGATATCAGCCATTTCAATGCCGTCCCAGGCTTTCATGGCTTCTTCGAGAACCGTCATCTGAATGACCGGTGGCGTCCCCACCCGCATCCGCGATACATCGGGTGCCGGGTTATATGCCATATCAAAGGCAAAGGGGGCCGCATGCCCCAACCAGCCCGAAAGTGCGGGCCGCACGGTTTTGGCGTGATCCGGACGGACATAGATAAACGCCGGGGCACCGGGGCCGCCATTTAGGTATTTATAGGTGCAGCCCACCGCGAAATCGGCTTCGCACCCGGCAAGGTCCACCGGCACCGCCCCGGCGGAATGCGCCAAATCCCAGATCACCAACGCACCAACGTCATGGGCAAGTTTGGTAATACGTTTCATGTCGTGCATGCGCCCGGTGCGATAATCGACCTGGGTTAGCATCAAAACGGCAAGGTCTTTGTTGATCAGGTTTTCGACGTCTTCGGGGTTCGGGGTTTTAAGAACGTGCCCTTTATCCAGGCTTTTGATCAGGCCATCGGCCATATAAAGATCGGTCGGGAAATTGCCGTTGTCCGAGACCACCACCTTGCGATCTGCACGCATTTCAAGCGCACTTGCCAGCGCCTGATAAACCTTGATCGACAAGGTATCCCCCATCACCACCGTACCCGGTGCCGCGCCGATCAGACGCGCGACCATATCGCCGACACGTGTGGGCTGCGCCATCCATTTGGCATCGTTCCAGCCCCGGATCAGCATTTCACCCCATTCATCCGTAATCATGGATGAAGCACGCGCAGCAGCCGTTTTTGGCATCGCGCCCAATGAATTCCCATCAAGGTAAATCACCCCGTCGGGGATATGGAACAACGCTTTGGTGGCGGCAAAATCAGTCATGCAGAATTTTCCTGTTTCAGGCGGAAACGTTGAATTTTTCCAGTCGCGGTTTTGGGCAACCCATCGACGAAAATCACCGAACGCGGATATTTATAGGGCGCAATCGTTGCCTTAACGTGATCTTGCAAAAGCTTGGCCATTTCAGGCGACGGATTGGCATTTGTGGCCAATACCACATGCGCCTGAACGATATAACCGCGTTCCGCATCAGCACTGGCAACCACCGCACATTCAGCAACATCGGGGTGGGACAACAGGGCGGCTTCGACCTCTGGCCCAGCGATATTGTAACCCGACGAAACAATCATATCATCGCTACGCGCCGCAAAATGGAAATAGCCTTCGTTATCGACAAAGAACGCATCCCCGGTCAGGTTCCAGCCATCACGCACATAGCCAAACTGACGATCATCAGCCATATAACGGCACCCGGTTGGACCGCGTACCGCCAGCTTGCCGACCGTGCCAACGGGCAGTTCGTTCATCTCGTCATCAACGATTTTGGCTTCGTAACCGGTTACCGGGCGCCCGGTGCATGCCGGATGGGAATCCCCGAACCGGTTGGAAATAAAGATATGCAGCATTTCGGTCGCCCCGATGCCGTCCAGCATCGGTTTGCCGGTCTTTTCCATCCATGCGTTATACACAGGGGCGGGCAAGGTTTCCCCGGCCGAGACAGCAGCCCGAAGTGATGACAAATCAGCCCCATCATCCATCGCGGCCAGCATCGCACGATAGGCCGTTGGCGCAGTAAAGCAGACGGTCGCCTTATAGGTTTCGATGATTTCGATCATATTGGGCGGCGATGCCTTTTCCAGCAACGTCGCAGTTGCGCCAAAGCGCAGCGGAAATACCGCCAATCCACCAAGGCCAAAGGTAAAGGCCAATGGCGGTGATCCGACAAACACGTCATCGGGCGTCACATTCAAAACTTCCTTGGCATAACCATCGGCAATGATCAAAAGATCGCGGTGGAAATGCATGGTTGCCTTTGGCTGCCCGGTGGTGCCCGATGTGAACCCCAAAAGCGCAACGTCATCCCGCCCGGTTTTGACCGCATCGAATTTCACCGATTTGGTCAGGGCAATACGATCCAGTTCGGCGTCATGATTGGCCGTGCCATCAAACCCGATAACCTTGGTCAAAAACTTGCTATCTTTGGCGCAGGCGACCAATTCATCCATCAGGCGCGTATCGCACAGGGCAAATTCGATCTCGGCCTTATCAACGATCTGGGCCAATTCACCCGCGCGCAGCATCGGCATGGTATTAACCACCACCGCCCCCGCCTTGGTTGCCGCCAGCCAGCACGCAACCATTGCCGGATTATTGGCCGACCGGATCATGATGCGATTGCCGGGCTTGACCCCGTAATCTTCGACCAATGCATGAGCAATGCGATTGGTCCAGTCGGAAAGTTCCTTATAGGTACGCTGACGGCCATTGCCGATCAATGCGGTATTATCGCCAAATCCCTGTTCGACCAAACGGTCGGTCAATTCGACCCCGGCATTAAGATATTCGGGGTACTGAAATTGATCGAGATTGAATTCCGGCCAGGTTTCGACCGGTGGCAGATTGTCCCTTGCGAATGTATCGCTATGTGCGGTTGGACCCAAAACGTGCGACATGGTTAGTTAAGCCCCTGATACAGCTATTTTTGTGCCAGCGTTTGCCGTGCAATGATTATTTTTTGGACGTCTGACGCGCCTTCATAAATCCGAAGAGCGCGAATTTCCCTATACAGCGTTTCAACGATGTGGCCACTGCGCACACCATCGCCGCCGTGAATTTGCACCGCCTTGTCGATGACGGTTTGGGCGTGATCGGTTGCATAAAGTTTCGCCATTGCGGCTTCGCGACTGACACGCGCCGCCCCGCTGTCTTTAAGCCATGCGGCGCGATAGACCAAAAGCGCACTGGCATCGACATCAAGGGCCATATCGGCAACATGCCCCTGCACCATCTGCAAATCAAACAACGGCGCGCCAAACAATTCGCGTGACTGGACACGAGCAATGGTTTCATCCAGCGCCCGGCGTGCAAAGCCAAGGGCCGCGGCGGCAACGGTTGACCGGAACACATCCAGAACCGACATCGCAATCTTGAACCCTTCGCCCGGCAGGCCAATCAGGGCACTTGCCGGAATGCGGCAATCGGTAAATTTCAACCGTGCCAACGGATGCGGAGCAATGGTTTCCAGACGTTCGGCAATCTCAAGCCCCGGCGCATCCGCAGGCACCAGAAAGGCCGACAGGCCCTTGGCACCGGGGGCTTCGCCAGTGCGGGCAAAGACGCAGTAAAAATCGGCGATGCCGCCATTGGAAATCCAGGTTTTCTCGCCGTTCAGAATATAATCACTGCCATCTGTTCGCGCATCAAGGGCGATATTGGCAACATCCGATCCCGATTGCGGTTCGGTTAAGGCAAAGGCGGCGATGGCTTTGCCTGACCGCACTTTGTGCAGAATATCACCGCGCTGTGCGCTTGTGCCGAACAATGAAACCGCGCCACTACCCAACCCCTGCATGGCAAAGGAAAAATCGGCCAAACCATCATAACGCGCCAGCGTTTCACGGATCAGACACAGCGACCGCACATCCAGCTTTGCCCCGGCCATATCAGGATCAATAGCGGCATGTTTTAACCAGCCACCTTCATTCAGACGCGACACCAGATCACGACAGGCAGCATCGACATCGTGATGATTGATCCCCTCAAGATTTGCAGCAGCCCACACATCAAGATTTGCGGCCAATTCGCGGTGCCGATCTTCGAAGAAGGGCCAATCAAGGTATGATGTATCGGCCATCAGTTCCCCTCAAACACCGGTTTTTGTTTGGCAACGAATGCCTTATAGGCGCGATTGAAATCTTCGGTCTGCATGCAAATCGCCTGGGCCTGGGCTTCGGCCTCGATCGCCTGTTCGATGCCCATGTTCCATTCCTGCGCCAGCATGGTTTTGGTCATCATGTGGCCGAAATTCGGGCCTTCGGAAATGCGGGTTGCCAGCGCAATTGCCTCAGCCTCCAGCACGTCGGCCTCGACCAGACGATTAAAGAATCCCCAGCGTTCGCCTTCGTCAGCCGACATCGACCGGCCGGTATAAAGAAGTTCGGCAGCACGCCCCTGACCAATAATGCGCGGCAGGATGGCGCACGCCCCCATATCACATCCGGCAAGACCGACACGGGTAAACAAAAATGCCGTTTTGGATGCCGATGTCGCAAGACGCAAATCCGATGCCATGGCGATGATTGCCCCGGCACCGACGCAAATCCCATCAATGGCGGCAATCACCGGTTTGCCACAGCCAATGATCGCCTTGACCAGATCGCCGGTCATGCGGGTGAATTCCAAAAGGCCCTTCATGTCCTTGTCGATCAGTGGACCGATGATGTCATGGACATCACCACCGGAACAGAAATTGCCCCCGTTCGATGCAAACACCACGGCCTTGATATCATCGGCATAGACCAGATCACGGAACGTATTGCGCAATTCGGCATAGCTATCAAAGGTCAACGGGTTTTTGCGATCCGGACGATCCAATGAAATGACCGCAACATCGCCTTCCATGCGCCAATTGAAATGCTTTGGTTTAAGACCGGACATTTTAGTCATGGGGCGCCTCGTTATGATGGGAAATGGTGCGCAAAATACGGATCAGCGCGTCAGCATCGTTTGCCGACAAATCGGAAAACAGTTCGGAAACCCAGCCTTCATGCACAAGCGCACGTTCGGCAAAATCTTTTTCCCCATCCGGGGTCAAGCGCACAATCGATGCCCGGCGATCATTTTCAACCGGTACACGAACAATCATGCCATCGGCAACCAAGCGATCAACAATGCCCGTGACATTGCCGTTTGAAACCATCAACGCGCTTGAAAGTTCGCTCATGCGCATACCGTCACGCGACCGATACAGGGCGGCCATAACATCGAAACGTGGCAGCGTGGAACCAAATTCAAGCCGCATCTTTTCACGCAGCTCGCCCTCGATCTTGCGCGACACTTTCAGGACTTGCAGCCAAGCGCGCAGGCGGGCCTTTGACAAGTCCGAGGTTTCATTATCGGCGTCGTTTCGAAGGTCTTCGGGGTTGGTCATATTCATACTTCTCCTCCCGATACCGAAATTGCCTGTCCGGTTATCGATCCGGCTTGCGGGCTGCATAGCCACATGACGGTTTGGGCGACTTCTTCGGGTGCGATGAACCGCCCCTGCGGATTAATTTTGGCAAGGCTTTGACGCGCGGCATCGGGGCTCATACCGGTTTTCGACACGATATTGGTAACCGACTGTTCAAGCATCGGCGTTTCCATGAAACCCGGGCAAACCGCATTCACCGTGATCGGAGTTGATGCCAGTTCGTTTGCAAGGCTTTGGATCAACCCAATGACCGCATGTTTGGCCGCACAATAGGCGGTGACATAGGCATATCCCTTTAACCCCGCGGTCGAGGCGATTGAAATCAAGCGTCCCGGCTTGGTCTTGTCCATCACGTTTAACCCTTCGCGGAAGGTCAAAAACGTTCCGGTCAGATTGACATCAATCGTGCGTCGCCACAGATCGACCGATGTTTTGCCAAACGGTGCACTTTCGGCCATGCCCGCATTGGCAACCACCAGATCAGGCCCGCCGATCACATCACACATGGCTTCATACATCGCACGCACCGATGCCTCGTCGGTGACATCGGCCCGAATGGCGGTGATATTGGGATGTTTTGCCACCTCGGCCAGCATATCAACCCGGCGACCCGATACGGCAACCTTAACCCCCGCATCGGCCAGCATGCGGGCCATGACGGCCCCCACCCCGGAACCACCACCGGTGATCAATGCCGTCTTGATGGCAAGATTGGTCATGGCGGGCTTATACCTTTCCTGTCATGACATCGCCGCGTTCTGCCAGACGCCACATCTGATCACGGCCCGCGTAATAGGGTTCGGGCCAGTTTTCAGTGCGATTGCCCAGTGCGGCGCTTGCATGCAACGTCCAATAGGGATCGGCAAGATGCGGGCGCGCCAGACAGACAAGATCGGCACGACCGGCCATCAGGATCGAATTGACGTGATCAGGCTCATAGATATTGCCGACCGCCATGGTCGCCATATGGGCCTCGTTGCGGATACGGTCGGAAAACGGCGTCTGGAACATGCGACCATAAACCGGGCGTGCTTCCTTGGTCGTCTGACCGGCGGACACATCACAGATATCAACATCATTGGCCTGAAGCAGACGGGCGATTTCAACCGCGTCTTCGGGGGTGACACCATCATCACCAACCCAATCATTGGCCGAAATACGCACCGACATCGGTTTATGTGACGGCCATGCTGCGCGCATTGCATTAATGACTTCCAACGGATAGCGCATCCGGTTTTCAAGTGACCCGCCATATTCATCACCACGGACATTGCTGACCGGGCTGATAAATGATGACAAAAGATACCCATGCGCGGCATGGACTTCGATCATGTCAAAGCCCGCCCGTTCGGCCATTTTCGCCGCAGCAACAAACTGATCCCGGACCCTGTCCATATCATCGCGCGTCATCGCCTTCGGCGCTTGATTACGATCCGACCACGGAATTTCGGATGCCGACAATAACGGCCAGTTATCGGATTTCAATGGCGCGTCCATTTCTTCCCACCCAAGCTGGGTCGAACCCTTGCGCCCGGAATGTCCAATCTGCGCACAAATTTTGGCGTCAGTTTCCCCGTGTACGAAATCGGTGATGCGTTTCCATGCCGTTTCGTGGGCGGGGTCATAAAACCCGGGACAGCCCGGCGTAATGCGACCATCGGCCGACACACAGGTCATTTCGGTATAAACCAGCCCGGCACCGCCCTTGGCACGTTCGGCGTAATGCACCAAATGCCAATCGGTCGGGCAACCATCCACCGCCTTGTATTGCGCCATTGGCGACACAACAACACGGTTTTTAAGCGTCATATCGCGCAATTTGAACGGCACAAACATCGGATGACGCACCGGTTCATTGGCAGGAAGACCGGCTTGACGCTGAAACCATCCTTCGGCGTCGTTAAGCCATTTGGCATCGCGCAGGCGCAGATTTTCGTGACTGATACGTTGCGATCTGGTCAGCAATGAATAGGTGAACTGCACCGGATCAAAGCGGAAATATCGTTCGATTTCTTCGAACCATTCCATCGAATTGCGGGCGGCTGATTGCAGGCGCAGCACTTCAAGACGACGTTCGTCTTCGTATTTGGCAAAGGCAGACGGCAGATCGGCCTCGGAATGCAGATAGCTTGCCAGTGCAATTGCACTTTCAAGCGCCAATTTGGTGCCCGACCCGATTGAAAAATGCGCAGTCGCCGCCGCATCGCCCATCAAAACGATGTTTTCATGCGACCATGTTTTGCACAAAACACGCGGGAAACTAAGCCATGCGGAACCGCGCACATGATGGGCATTGCTGATCAGCGGATGACCGCCAAGATGATCCTTAAAGATTTCCTCGCAGGTGGCGATGGATTCTTCCTTGGTCATATCGCCAAAACCATAGGCATCCCAGGTTTCTTGCGAACATTCGACGATGAAAGTCGCGGTTTCATCATCAAATTGATAGGCGTGCGCCCAGACCCAGCCCTTGTCGGTTTCTTCAAAAATAAAGGTAAAGGCATCATCGAATTTCTGATGCGTGCCGAGCCAGACAAATTTGCATTTGCGGGTATCAACGTCGGGCTGGAAAGTATCAGAAAACTCGCTGCGCGTTTTGGAATTCAGGCCATCACTGGCAACAACAAGGTCAAATTCCGTGGCGTAGTGAGCAGCACTTTCGGCCTCTGTTTCAAACCGCAGTTCAACACCAAGCTCGCGGGCGCGCTGTTGCAGCAGGATCAAAAGTTGTTTGCGACCGATACCGCAGAAACCATGACCGGTCGAAACCGTCTTTTCGCCGCGATATTGAACGGCAACATCATCCCAATAGGAAAAATGCGCCCGGATTTCTTCGGCACTTTTGGCGTCATTTTCCGCCAAATTGGTCAATGTTTCATCCGACAACACAACGCCCCAGCCGAATGTATCATCGGGCTTGTTGCGTTCGATCACCACGACATCATGCGCGGGATCACGCAATTTCATCGAAATCGCGAAATAAAGCCCCGCAGGACCGCCACCCAGACAAACTACTCTCACCTGCTTTCCCTTTCTTGATGTGTTTGGTTGTTTCGGGAAACTTATGAAACGGTACGCCTCTGAATTATTTATTTCAAGCATAAATATTTTGAGTTTGAAATATCTGTAAATTCACCTAAAGTCCCTCGAATAAACTGTTGAAAAAGCTTTGCAATCCGCCCGTTTTTAAGCAGAGTCCGCATAGATAACATCGCATTCAGGCAAGGAAGGCATTCACCATGATCACCGATTGGGACGACGCATACGCCAATGGCGACCACATTAAAGGTGCCGCTGAATTCCCCGGTATGTGGGTAAAAATGGCGACCGCCTTTCGCGATGAAATGACCGCAACAAACCGCGCGGAAATTGACGTTGCCTATGGCACGGCGGAACGTGAAAAATACGATCTTTTCCTGCCCGAAGGCAGCCCCAAGGGCATCGTCGTGTTTGTGCATGGCGGGTATTGGAAGGCGTTTGATAAATCAACCTGGTCACATCTGGCACGCGGGGCCGTGACCAAGGGATGGGCAGTTTGTTTGCCAAGTTACACCCTGGCACCCGATGCAAGGATTTCCGAAATCACCCGCCAAATCGGCAGTGCAATTGACCATGTTGCCAAACGCATTTCCGGCCCGATCCACCTGACCGGGCATTCGGCAGGCGGGCATTTGGTCAGCCGGATGAATTGCATCAATTCACCGCTATCACCCGGTACACAGGCACGCATTGAAAACACAGTTTCGATCAGCGGCCTGCATGATATGCGCCCGCTTTTAAACACCGCGATGAATGACGTGCTGAAGCTTGACGAAGAAGAAGCGATTGTTGAAAGTGCCGCCCTTCATCGCCCGCATTTGCCCTGTTCGATCACTTGTTGGGTCGGCGCGGATGAACGCCCGGAATTTATCCGCCAGAACGCATTACTGGCGAATATCTGGACCGGGCTTGGCGCATCAACCCGATCCGTCGAAGCACCGGACAAACACCATTTTAATGTGATTGCCGATTTGGCCGATCCGGAATCCGATCTTGTTGCCTGCCTGCTCCATCCGATTGATCCGGAGGACGCATAATGTCGCCAGTCAGTATTGCCATCGAAAACGATATTGCGGTCATCACGATCGACAATCCACCGATTAACGCCACCAGTCATGCCGTGCGCAAGGGGATTTGGGATGCGATTGAACTGATTGACCGCGATGACGCAATCCGGGCCGCGATCCTGACCTGTGCTGGCCGGACCTTTATTGCCGGTGCGGATGTGACCGAATTTGGCAAACCGCCATTGGACCCAATCCTGCCCGATCTGATCATTCGCATGGAACACGCGACAAAGCCGATCATTGCCGCCATTCATGGCACGGCATTGGGTGGCGGACTTGAAGTTGCGCTGGGGTGCCATTACCGGGTTGCGTCGGAGACGGCCAAACTGGGCCTGCCAGAAGTCAATCTTGGTCTGATCCCCGGTGCGGGTGGCACGGTACGATTACCACGTCTGATCCCGGTGGCCGAGGCCATCACCATGATTACCAGTGGCAAACCGATTACAGCCCGCAAGGCGCACGACATCGGCCTTATCGACAAGGTTGCGCAGGATGATTTGCTGAGCACGGCCAAAACGCTTGCCGTGCAGATCAAGGATACCCCCTGCCCGGTGGCCCTTATGAACAGAGCCCCCATCAAGGCCCCGGACGATACCACGTGGGATGGCATTATCACGGATGTTACAAAGAAGGCGCGCGGGCAAGACGCCCCGATTGTTGCGGTGAACACCATCCGGGATTCCGTGACCGGCGACGCCAAAACAGCCCTTGCGACGGAGCGGGAAAATTTTGTTCGGCTGCGCGACAGCGACCAATCCAAGGCGTTGCGTCATATTTTCTTTGCCGAACGGTCGGTTGCCAAGCTGCCAGAGCTTAAGGAGGTTGATCCCCATCCCATTCGAATTGTCGGTGTGATTGGCGGCGGGATTATGGGGGCGAGCATTGCCACCGCCACCCTTTTGGTTGGTTACGCGGTTGTGATGATCGAACGCGATGACGCGGCCTGTGACCGGGGGCTAGAAACGATCAAACACCATCTGAGCGGAAGCCTGAAACGTGGGTTGCTAAACCAAGAGAAGTACGACCGGTTATTGGGCGATTTTATGGGCAGCACGGATTACGCTGCCCTTTCGGATGCCGATCTGGTGATCGAGGCTGTGTTTGAGGATATGAGTGTCAAGCATGACGTGTTTGGGCAGTTGTCCCGGCATTGCAAACCGACGGCCGTTCTGGCGTCGAACACCTCGTATCTGGATATCAACGCGATTGCCGATATGTGCGCCAATCCGGGTCGCGTGATCGGGCTTCATTTCTTTTCGCCAGCACATATCATGAAACTCCTTGAAGTGGTGCGCACCGCCAAGGCAGATGCCAAAAGCCTTGCCACGGCTTTTGCCTTTGCCAAGCGGCTGGGCAAGATTGCGGTACCGACCGGGATTTGCGACGGGTTCATCGGCAACCGGATCATGTCGGCGTACCGGAAACATTGCGAATACATGCTTGAAGACGGTGCCCTGCCCCGCGACATTGACCGGGCAATGGTCGCATTTGGTTTCCCGATGGGGTTGTTTGCCATGCAGGACATGGCGGGGCTTGAAATTTCCTGGGCAACGCGCAAGCGCCTTGCGCCAATGCGCGACCCCAACGAGCGTTATGTCGCCCTTGGCGATTACCTGTGCGAAATGGGCCGATTGGGTAAAAAGAACGGGCTTGGCTGGTATCGTTATGATGCGAACGGCAAAGCAGAAAACGATCCCGTTGTCGATGATCTGGTCATCAGTGAGTCACTGAAAAAGGGCATCACCCGGCGCACATTCACAGACGCGGAAATCATCGAAACCATTCTGCGTGCGATGCAGGCGGAAGGCGACAAGATCCTGTCCGAAGGGATCGCAACCAGCCCGGATGCTATTGATGTTGTGATGATCAATGGATATGGCTTCCCGCGGCACAAAGGCGGCCCGATGTTCATGCGAAAAACCGGTTAAAACAAAACCGCCCGCAAGGATCATAAAATCCTGCAGGCGGTTTTATCGCGTTGATTTGACCTTTATATCACATCAAGAACATATCGACAAAATCACTCCTCAGCCAATGGCAACTTCTTTGCCCGAGGCAAGCGATTCAAGGGCGGCATCCGCCAAAAGAAGGGCCTTCAGGCCATCCGTACCGCTTGGATAATTGCTGGTTTTCCCTGCCACGACATCACAGAAAGTGGTCAGTTCGATGCGATAGGCATCGGCATAGCGTGACATGAAGAAATCCATCAGCGGTTCGGCGGTATAGCCCGAACCGTTGGCCACCGTGACGGAGGTGGTGCGATGATTGCCTGCCTCGACCAGCCCCTTGGAGCCATGGACTTCAATCCGCTGATCATAGCCATAGGTTGCGCGACGTGAATTGGTGATAACCGCCATCCGGCCACTTTTGGTCCGCAGTGTTGCCGCCGCACTATCGACATCACCGGTTGCCTTGATCGCCGGATCGGTCAGAACAGCACCGGTTGCGTAAACCGATACAATTTCCTCGCCCAAAAGGAAGCGCGCCATATCAAGGTCATGGATCATCATATCGCGGAACAGGCCACCGGAACGTTTGATGTAATCAACCGGCGGCGCCGACGGATCGCGCGATGTAATCTGAACCATTTCAACATCGCCGACACTGCCATTATCAATCTCGGCACGCAGACGGGCGAAACTTGGATCAAAACGACGGTTGAAACCAACCATCAAGACCACACCGGTTTCTTCAACCACCTTCAGGCAATCGCGCACACGACCGGCATCAAGATCAACCGGCTTTTCACAGAAAATCGCCTTGCCTGCGCGGGCGGCCAGCTCAATCTGATCTGCATGCAAATCGGTTGGGGTGGCAATGATCACGGCGTGAATATTGTCATCTGCCATGATGTCATCGACCGAGGCACGGGTCGCCCCGGTAAGTGCGATGGCATTTTCGGCTGCGGCATCGATAGGGTCAAAAACCTTGGCGATTTTGGCATTCGGCAAGGCCTGAACGGCTTTGGCATGGGTGATCCCGATACGGCCTGCGCCGAGAAGTCCGATATTAAGCATGTTTGACATCCTGAAAGGACAAGTGTTGCGATATGGGGCTATTTGCTGTCGCGCTGGAAAATCCAGTCATGATCTGGATGGTTCTGGAAGCGCCATTTGCGCATCGGACCAGCCATGACATTCAGGTAGTACATTTCATAACCATAGGGGCTGCCACACGGATGATGGCCCTTGGGCACCAGAACAACATCACCACTTGAAACCGCCATGGTTTCATCAAGTTCGCCGTCTTCGGTAAAGACACGCTGAAATCCGAAACCCTGTTCGGGGTTTAAGCGATGATAATAGGTTTCTTCAAGATAGGTCATGTCGGGATAGTTATCTTCGTCATGACGGTGCGGCGGATAGCTTGACCAATTGCCTTGCGGGGTAAAGACCTCGGTCACGAGCAAACTATCCGCGATATCTTTTTCTTCCATCGCGATGGGATGGATGTAACGGGTATTGGCCCCTTTGCCGCGTTCGACCAGTTCGATATCGGTGATCACCCGGGCAGGATAATTGCCTTTGCCCGGTGCGGTGCAAACTGCAAGCGTACAATTGGTCGTGGCCTTTGCCGTCCAATTTGTATCATTGGGCGCATAGACACAGGCCGGGGGAATGCGTTCAAACACATTCATGCGTTTGCCAAGTTCGCCGAAATTCTGATCCCCCACCGCGACTTCGGCCTTGCCTTCGACAAGGACAAGGATCACTTCACGATCGCCGGTTGGCTCGGCCGCGGTTTCACCGGCCTTAAGGTGATACAGCCCAAACCCGACATAGCCCCAATTGGCATTTTCGGCCGTAATATCATGCACCTTGCCGATGGTGCCGGAAGGTTTTCTGAGCAGATCAGCCATCAGGCGGCTCCTTTATCCAAACCAGATGATTTTGCCATTGCGCGCAAGGATTTCAGACCCAATGACTGATATTCAAACGGGTTGCGAACAGATGGGTCCTGTTCGGCTTCGATCACCAGCCAACCGGAATAACCATGTTCGCCTGCGATTTTCAAAACCGGTTCAAAGACAACACCGCCTTCGGTGTCGCCCGGCACGGTAAAGACGCCACGTCGAACACCTTCCAGAAAGCTCAGCCCTTCATCGCGGACCTGCTTGCTAATGGCAGGACGGACGTTTTTGCAATGAATATGAGCAACCCGGTCCATATAACGGGTGGCAAGTTCTTCGGGATCAGCACCGCCAAACCATGCATGACCAGTATCAAGCAACAAATGCGTTTTCGGGCCGGTATTGGCCATAAATGCATGAATTTCATCCGCCGTTTCGACAATGGTGCCCATGTGATGATGATACACCAGCGTCACACCCTGATCAGCGCAATAGACCGCAATGGCTTCGACATCGGCGCCGAATTTCGCCCATTGGTCAGCAGGCAGAACCGGGCTTTCCGAAAGGGCAGCATTATCGTCGCCGTGGATGGCGTTGCTGGTTTCGCACACGATGCAAACCTTGCAACCCATGGCTTTAAGCAGGTCAAGATGCGGCTGAATAGCTTTTTTCTCGTCCGCGACCGAATGGGTCAGAAGGTTCAGCGAATGCCAGCCCGACACGAATTTAAGGCCATGCGGATCAAGGGCGGCTTTTAAAGCCACCGGACCGGTCGGCATTTTGTGGCCTTTTTCAATCCCGTCAAAACCGATTTTCCCCGCTTCGGACAAGCAAGTTTCAAGCGAGATGTCAGCCCCCAGGGTCTGATCATCGTCATTGGACCAGGCAATCGGATTGGTACCATAAAGGATCATTTTTAATTAATCTCCGGGGCGCTGCGCCTTGAGCGCGGTTTCGTATTTTTTGCGGGCTTCGTTCACCGTCGGGCGAACGGATACTTCTGGCACGGCAACATCCCACCAATTTCCACCGGCATCGGTGCTTGGCAGTGGGTCGGTATCAATGACAATGGCGTATGACCGATCGGCCTTGTGCGCGCGTTCCATCGCGGCCTCAAGCTCGGTCACCGACGATACCTTTTCGGCAATCGCACCCATCGCCCCGGCATGGGCGGTGAAATCAATCGCCGACGGCACGACATGGCGCGCGGTATCGAGAAGGTTATTAAAGCTTTCGCCGCCGGTTGCCATTTGCAGGCGATTGATGCAGCCATAACCACGGTTATCAAGGATCACAGTAATGATCTTGTGACCCAGCATCACACTGGTCGCGAGTTCAGAATTCATCATCATGTAGGAGCCATCACCAACCATCACGACGACGTCGCGATCCGGCTTGGCCATCTTGACACCAAGCCCACCGGCGATCTCGTACCCCATACAGGAAAAGCCATATTCAACATGATAGCCGTTGGGTTTTGAGGCCTTCCACAATTTGTGTAATTCGCCGGGCAATCCGCCCGCCGCACAAACCACAATCGCATTTTCATCGACACTGCGCTGAACCGCACCGATGACCTGTGCATCCGTCGGCAGGTTATTGCCGGTTGGTGTTGCTGTGACACCATCCAACGCCGCCATCCAATCGGATTTCAGCGATGCATCAAAGGCAGGCGCACGATGATCGCCCAGCATTTTGTCAAGTTCAGCCAGCGTTGCCTTGGCATCGCCGGTAACGGCAATCGCGTTATGCTTGGCGGTGTCATAACCGCAGACATTGATCGACAGGATGCGGCGATCCGGGTGTTTGAACAAGGCCCAGCTTCCGGTGGTAAAATCCTGCAACCTTGTGCCAATCGCAATGATCAGATCGGCATCTTCAGCAATCGCGTTGGCACTGCTGGCCCCCGTTACACCGATAGAGCCAAGGTTAAGATTATCATCCCATGGCAAGGCAGATTTACCGGCCTGTGTTTCACCCACAGGGATATTATGACGATGAGCGAATTTGGCCAGATCATCACAGGCATCGGCGTAATGTACCCCGCCCCCGGCAATGATCATCGGCTGTTTTGCGGCGCGGATGGCAGCCACCGCATCCGCCAACTGATCAAGATCGGCACGCGGACGGGGTGTTTTCCAAACCTTGGACGCAAAGAAGCTTTCGGGCCAGTCAAAGGCCTCTGCCTGCACATCCTGACAGAAGGCAAGCGTGACCGGGCCACAATCGGCGGCATCGGTCAAGGTTGCCATCGCGCGCGGTAATGCGGTTAAAAGCTGTTCGGGGCGCATGATGCGATCGAAATACCGGCTGACCGGTTTAAAGCAATCATTGGCCGATATCGTGCCATCACCAAAGTCCTCGACCTGTTGCAAAACCGGATCAGGGGCACGGTTGGCAAAGATATCACCGGGCACGAACAAAACCGGCAAGCGATTGACATGCGCCAAGGCCGCCGCCGTGACCATATTGGTTGCCCCCGGGCCGATAGAGGTCGTTACCGTCATCGCGCGTTTGCGATTGGATGCCTTGGCATAGGCGATGGCGGCATGCGCCATGCCCTGTTCGTTATGACCACGCCAGGTCGGGAAATCATCCCCCGCACCATGTAATGCCTCGCCAATTCCCGCGACATTGCCATGACCAAAGATGGCCCAGCATCCACCAAAGAACGGCACGACGTCTTCATTTTGCTGTTGGCTCAGATACCGCACCATGGCTTGGGCGGCGGTTAGTCGAACGGTTTTCATGCCGCTCCTCCCGCTTTTTGGCGCGCCGCATCCCATGTGGTGCAAAGCGTGCGATATTTTTCGGCCATTTTTGCAACGGCTGTTTCATCGTCGATGTTACCGGCAAACCAGTCACGTGCAACCCCGACAAATATCGTTCGGCCAACGGCAAAGCCTTTGACCATGTCATGCTTTGCCGCGACCTCGAAACTGGCAACCAGTTCTGCTTCGGGGGCTTCAAGGCCCAGAACAACAATGCCACGGCAATAGGGATCATGGCGCGAAATCGCGTCACAGGCATGACGCCAAGCCGCGTCTGTTTTCATCGGTTCCAGCTTCCACCAATCAGGATAAACCCCGATTTCATAGAACCGTTCGATAATCTTGGCCGTTGTATGATCGTCACATTCGGCGACTTTGGACGGGATAACTTCCAGCAGGAATTCAAGCCGGTTGGCCCGTGCGCCATCGGCAAGGCGCAGGATGGTTTCTTCCTGTGCCGCCTTCATCGCCACGTCATCATCGGGATGATAGAAACACAGGACCTTAACGACATGCTCGACCGGCCATTCGGCAAGCTTGCTGCCGATATCGGGGCCGATTTCAAGTTGCAGCGGGCGCGATCCCGGAAGTTCAACCGGGCGTCCGATCCACAACCCCGAACCGGCAGCAGCATAAAGTGCATCCCGCCCCAAACGCGGATCACATAAAATGCCATAGCCCGGTTTGCCCCCGGAAACTTCGGTTGCCGCCGCAAGGCAAAGCTTCTTGAACGGTCCGACCCGATCACGTGACACACCAACCTCGTCGGCAAGATCTTCAAGCTGCATACGATGATCAAATGCGAAAACGCGCATTTTCGGCCAATCGCCAATTCGGTTGGTTGACCAGTGGATCTGTTCAAGCTCGGCATCATGGCGCAGTGACGGATTTTTTATGCCGCGATCAAAGAAGAATTGCAGTTCTTCCCAACTGGGGTAAGCCGGTGTGCAGCCATGGCGCGATACGGCAAAGGCCCCGCAGGCATTGGCATATTTAAGCGATATTTGCCAATCCTGATCGGTCAACCACCCCTTAAGCAGGCCGGACATAAAGCCATCCCCGGCACCAAGCACATTAAAAACCTCGACCGGGAAACCAGGCCCGGAAATACCGTCATCAAGATTAGCACCGATATCACCGGTAAAGGCCACCGCCCCCATCGGCCCGCGCTTGCAGACCAATGTTGCCAACGAAACCGCCCGCACATTTTCAAGTGCTTGTAGGGTATCGGTTGTGCCTCCGGCAATGTGGAATTCTTCTTCTGTGCCGACGATCAAATCGAACAAATGCAGGGTTGCTTGTAGTTCCTTGGTGACCTTTTCCGATGCAATGAAACGGTTTTCACCGTCCCCATGACCAGACAATCCCCAAAGGTTTGGACGGTAATCGATATCAAGCGCGGTTTTCGCCCCATTTTCACGCGCCAAACGTAATGCTTTAAGCACGGCTGCACGGGTCCGCGGATGGGAAAGATGCGTGCCTGTCACCGTCACACAACGCGCATCCGCAACAAAATTCGGATCAATATCGTCTTCACACAGGGCCATATCGGCACAGTTTTCGCGATAGAAAATCAACGGAAACTGTTCCTGATCACGTACCCCCAAAAGGACAAGCGCGGTCAGTCGATCCGGATCGGTAATCACACCCCGAACGTCAACACCCTCGGCGATCAGTTGTTCGCGAATGAAACGTCCCATATGTTCATCACCGACCCGCGTAATCAGGGCCGATTTCAATCCAAGTCGCGCCGTCCCGCACGCCATATTGGTCGGTGATCCGCCGATATATTTATTAAACGATGCCATATCTTCAAGCCGGCCGCCGATCTGCGCGCCATACAGATCAACCGATGATCTTCCGATGGTAATGACATCAATCGTCTTCATCAGATCGTCCCCCCAAGGGATCCTTCAAGTTCGGCAAGCTCCTGCCCGCCGGCCATCAGATCCTGCAATTCTTCGGGGCTGATTTCACCGCGATTGGCCGTACCATGGGTTTGGCCCCGGTTCAAAACGGTAAAACGATCCCCGACCGCCATGGCATGGCGCACGTTATGGGTGATAAAAATCACCCCGATCCCGGTTTTGCGCACCCGATCAATCGTCGCCAAAACGTTCGATGTCTGACGCACACCAAGGGCGGAAGTCGGTTCATCCAAAATCAGGACCTTGGCCCCGAAATAGACCGCACGTGCAATTGCAACCGTCTGGCGTTCCCCGCCCGAAAGGGTGCCGACCGCCTGCTCGGGTTCGCGCAGATTGATGCCCATACGTGCCATTTCATCAAGCGTCACGGTGTTGGCTTGTTTGAAATCGATCCATTTGAACGGACCAAAGCTTTTGCGCGGTTCACGGCCCATCCAGAAATTGCGGGTCACCGACATCAGCGGGATCATCGCCAGATCCTGATAAACTGTGGCAATACCGGCTTCCATGGCATCGCGCGGACTGTCAAACGCAATTTCGGTGCCGCTAACCTTCATCGTGCCTTTTGACGGTTTGTGAACACCCGACATGGTTTTGATAAAGGTCGATTTACCCGCACCATTATCGCCCAAAAGACAATGACATTCACCTTCGCGCACATCGAACGACACCCCGCCCAGCGCAATCACCGGACCAAAATGCTTTTCGATATTGTTCATTTCAATCAATGGTGTGGTCATTACCGTTCTCCCGTGATCATGCGGCGGATATAGGTATTCATGATAACAGCCAGGATCAGAATGGTGCCAAGGAACACACGGAACAACGAACTTTCAGCCCCGGCAAAAAACAGGCCCTGTTGAACCACGCCAAAGATCAGCGCGCCAAGTGCAGCACCTATGACCGATCCGTAACCACCGGTCAAAAGCGCGCCGCCGATTACCACACAGATGATGGCTTCGAATTCTTTTAAAAGACCACGGTCTGCTGCGGCCGAGCCAAATTCCATCACCTGACAGGTGGCAAAGACCGTCGCGCAAAAGGCGGTAAACATGAACATCAGGATTTTGACCCGGTTAACCGGCACCCCGACATAGCGCGCAGCCTGCGCATCCCCGCCCGAGGCAAATATCCAGTTCCCGAACCGGGTTTTGGTCAAAAGCCAATGTCCAAAGATCACCAGCGCCAAGGCCCATACGACCAGCATTGGTACTCCTTCGACAACCGGCTGACCGATACGCGAACCGCGCGTAAAGGCATCGATCCAGCCCATATCGGCAAACCACTGGAACAGGTCTTTGAAAATCACCCCGCCGAAAAGAAAGGCCAGCGGATCACCAATAGCCGCTTCCTTGACCCCGCCGATGATGGTCTGGCGCGTGGTCATAACCGATAGCCAGATTGTCAACCCGCGCAGGATATAAAGAAAGGCCAGTGTCACGATAAAGCTGGGCAAGCCGGTCTTGATCACAAGAAAACCGTTAAGGGCACCAAGGGCCACACACACCACAAAGGCCGCAATAATCGACAGCCAGACCGGCCAGCCCATATGGACCGACAGGATGGCAATCACCACACCGGCAAAGCCGATCATGGAACCAACCGACAAATCAAATTCACCGGCAATCATCAGAAGGCAGGCACCCACCGCAATGATGGCAAACTGGGCAGAAACCACCCCCCAGTTCTGGATCCCTTCGGGCGAGAACATGCCGCTGTCGCCCGCGATCATGAAGAAGAAAACAAAGACCAGGATCGTACCGCAAATCGCGCCCAGTTCCGGCCGTATCATGGCACGTCGAAGGGTTGAGACTTGCTTGAGGCGCTCGTCCGTCATGACATCACTCTTTATATTTAGCAGGTAGATTTTGTCAGGGGGCAGCATCAGATGCCTGCCCCCTGACGGGAGGAATGCTTAACGGAATTCGCCAGCGTATTTTTCAACAAGCGCAATATTGTCCTTGGTAATGAAACCGGGACCGGAATTGATGTTCCCAGATGGCAGAACACCATAACGCGCATAATTGGTCAGGATCACGACCGGCAGATAGCCCTGCAGATAAGGCTGCTGATCGATGGCAAAGTTGATTTCGCCTTTTTTGATCGCATCGGCAATTTCACCGGAAAGATCAAAGGTGCCAAACATGATTTCACCGGCAAGACCGGCATCACGCACAGCAGCAAGGGTCGGATGGGCCGAATTCGGGCCCAGGGTCAGGATCGCATCAACATCCTTATGTGTCTTCAGATAGGCCGCGACCTTGTTCTTCACTTCCGACGGATCCATGCCGCTATCGATCATCTGGCTGCCAAGTTCGACACCAAGTGCATCGGCAAAGCCACGGCAACGTTCAACCGATGCCGGATTGGTGATGTAGTGATTTACACAGACAAAGGATTTTGCACCGGCCGCAGCCGCACGTTTGCCCGCACCAAAACCGGCGTCATATTCCGGCTGACCAACATGCATCAGCGCGCCAAGTTCAACCGATTGTTCGACCGTGCCGGAATTGATCGTGATCACCGGAATACCGCGATCAACCGCATCCATGATCGGGCCTTTAAGGACGTTGAAATCCGCGATGGTCACGATGATACCATCCGGGTTGGTCGCGGCGGTCTGTTCAACGATACGGGCCATATCGGCCAGATCACCGGTCGACGGATTGCGGTAATCAACCGTGACATCCATCTGGTCACCAGCAATCTTGATCGCATTTTTGATCGTGTTCCACCAGCTGTCTGAATCCGGTGCGTGGCTGATCAGAACGAATTTTTCGCCTTCTGCAGATGCGGTGCCGGTCAATCCGGCAAAAGCAATGGCAGCGGCCGCAATTGCGGTCAAAGTCTTCTTCATCGTTAGCCTCCCTAGTGGCTTTGAAACGGGCCGCATTTTACGCCCCGTTGCGTCAACTGATATTTCAGTGAGCGGTCCGGGCCGTGATTTTTTAAAACCTCACGTTGCCGGGCCTCGTTACGGGGATGCGAGATCCCCGAAATCGATGAATAGAATTTTTATTCCATTATTTTATTTATGCAACAAATTTTTTCTATTCATCCATCTGATCCCGTTTGGCACCAATGGCCACAGCCAATGAAATTGCCAGCGAAAGCGTGGCAGACAACGCCCTGAAGGCCCCGACATCGACTTCGGAAACAGCAAGTGTCAGCGCATCAATCCGGCGCAACGGGCTTGTCATCGTATCGGTAATCGCGACGACCGAATTACCGAGTCCCCGTGCATAAGCCGCCAGATCAATGGTTTCCTGTGAATAGGGCGAGAACGTAATCGCAATCATGACATCGCCCTTTCGGATCGCATGACGCGGGTTAAGTTTGCCCACGCCGTCATGCAGAACCGCCGGAATATCCATTTTTTCAAAGGCATATGACAGATAGCTTGCGACAGGGAAGGCACGCCGAAAGCCAACAACATGGATCATTGGGGCCGCGGCCAGAACATTAACAGCCTGTTCAAGCGACACGGCATCAATCGACGATGCCAGATTTTCCAGCGACAACCGCCCGGCCTCGACAAATTCGGCCAAAAGCGCACTGGGGCTATCGGCACCGCTGGCCCGCAAATTTTCAAGCCGCGTGGCATAATCCGGCCATTTCTGGGCATAGGTTTCGCGAAACATCTTTTGCATTTCGGAAAAGCCGGAAAAGCCCAGAAGCTGACAAAATCGCATGAAGGCTGATGGCTGTACGCCCGCTCCGATTGACAGCTCTGCCACAGTTGAAACGGCGATACGATCCGTGTTTTGTGCAACGAATTCGGCACATTGGCGCAACCGTTTTGGCATTGCTTCCGAGATTTCAGCAAGGCGATGATTGAATTCTTCAAGCGAGACCGGGGCCGTTTGCTCTGTCATGGCGTATTTTATTCCTGTTTTTGTTTTTTCTTGACGCTCATAGCGTTCCATGACCATCCATTTTATAGAATAAAAATTCTATTTTGATATCAGCGAGGAGTCCAGATAAATGGGATCAATCGGAATTGGCCTGATCGGCACCGGTTTCATGGGTAAGGCACATGCTCTTGCATTTGGCGCCGTCCGTGCGGTAATGGGCGATGTACCAGATATACGTCTGGAAATATTATGCGATACGCCAACCGACAAGGCATCCGATATGGCGTCCCAATTCGGCTTTGCACGCGCCACCGATGACTGGAAGACGCTGATTTCGGACCCGAAAGTTGATATCGTTTCGATCACCACCCCCAATATGCTGCATTTCGATATGGCATTGGCCGCGATTGCGGCAGGCAAACATGTTTACTGTGAAAAGCCACTGTCCCTGACCCTTGATCAGGCACATAAAATGCGCGATGCAGCGCGCAAGGCCGGTGTCAAAACCATGGTCGGGTATAATTACATCAAAAACCCGGCCTTTACCCATGCCTGCAAATTGATCTGCGACGGTGCCATCGGCGATATCGTGCATTTCCGCGGCTGGGTCGATGAAGATTATCAGGCCAACCCGGAACTGCCCTGGACCTGGCGCAGCACAATTGCCGATGCCGGGCTGGGCGCACTTGGCGATCTTGGATGTCATCTGGTGTCAATGGCCTATGGCCTTGTCGGGCCAATCGACAGTTTGATTGCCGACATGCAAACAATCCATGATACCCGCCCGCTTGCCGATGGTTCAGGCCGGGCAAAGGTGGAAAACGAAGATACCGCCACCGCATTGGTCCGCTTTGCCAATGGTGTTCAGGGCAGCCTTTCAACATCGCGCTCAGCCTGGGGTCGCAAGAACCGACTGGCGTGGGAAGTCCACGGCACCAAAGGTATGCTGTGCTTCGATCAGGAACGACTGAATGAATTGCAGCTTTATCGCAATGACGGCCCGACCGGCAAACAGGGCTTCACAACCATTCTGACCGGTCCGGAACACCCGCCCTATGGCAATTTCTGCCCGGCACCGGGACATCAGCTTGGCTTTAATGATCTTAAGGTGATCGAAGCTGCCGCATTTCTGCGCGCCATCCGCGACAATCACGCGGCCTATCCAAGTTTCGATGATGCGTTTGAGTTCGAAAAAGTCATTCATGCCATCGCGATATCGGCGCGTGAAGAACGGCGTGTTCGGGTCGGGGAACTGTAAATATCGCAGTTTGGGTTGCTGACTTGTTGCGAATCCGCCACAAAAGGAACCGGCACCACACCAGAATAACATCATACTGTTGCAGGGAACGGCTGTGTCCGGGTTTCATTGGTCACGCAATCAACGTCTTAGCCTCGTCGCCCGATATACATTTTTATCGGTCGGTGTGGTTGTTTGTGCCCTGATTGCCCTAAGCTTTCTCTATCAGCGTTTTTCAAATGAACTGATTGATCGGCTGACAGGTGAACGGTTAAGTGCGCAGGTTGCTGCGACATCAAACAAACTTTCGGCTTTTCTTGATTCGCGTATCTACCAGTTAGTAACCCTGTCAAACCACCCGGCACTTCCGGCGTTTATTGATGCACCTGACTCACCACAAGCCGATGAAGCCCTGACGCTTTTGAGGGTCGAAGCAGATTCTCCCGACCTCTATGGCGTGTTGTTTTTTGACTGGCAAGACCGGCTTGATCGTCTTGTCGCCGGTCAGGCGGCTTCCGGCCCGCCCTATTGGTCCAAAACCGACTGGGATATTAGCAGCCTGCCACGCGTCACCCACGAAGGGGTCGAATTTATTGGTCCCCAATTGCCCGAAAATGGCAATTCCGGCTGGCTTTTAATGCGCCAGCAAATCCGTGATTCGGGACTTGGCCAGAATGTTTCAGTCGCACTGCATGTCCGTCTGTCATCCCTGACAGAACTTCTGGCAAGTGCCGGTGTTGCCGGGGTGATCGAACCGCTGCTGCGCACACCGGGCGGTGCGGTTCTCGACCCGTCAGGTCGCCCCGCCGAGGTTACCGGCGAACTGGTTGAAGGACCAAGCATCCTTCCGGGCTGGAACATTGTCATGAGCGTTCACCCTGGCACCATTCTGCAACCGATTGATGAAACGCGCCTGTGGCTTTATGCCGCTGCCATTCTGATTATTGCGGTGATCCTTGCCATATTCTTTGCCCTGTCGCGCAGCCTGCGCCGACGGGTTGACACCCTTGTTCAAGGCGCCAACAGCATCGCATCAGGTGACCTTTATTACCGCCTGCCCGAAGGCCGAAGACGTGATGAAATCAGCATCGTCGCCAAAGCCTTCAACACAATGGCATGGCAGTTAAAGGAATTGATCGATCGCACGGTTCGCGCTGAAAAGCTTGCCGTGCTTGGCCAATTTGCCACCGGGGTTGCCCACGAAGTCCGCAACCCGCTTGCCACAATGAAAACGACGGTTCAGGCCCTGACCCGTCGTGAAAAAGACGAAGAACGCAGAACGCTTCTTGACGATATGGGGACCCAGATTGATCGACTGTCGCGTGTGGTCAATGATCTGTTATCATATGGGCGCCCTGGCGAGGCCGCACCGCAACCAACAGCCATCCGCGAATTATTCCGGCAAACATCCCTGTTACTTGAACCTGTTGCTGCCGAAGCAAATGTGCGATTTTTCACAAGCGGTGATTCCCGTCTCAACATCTATGTTGATCCCGAGCAGATATTCCAAATTCTGCTTAACCTCGGAATCAATGCTGTGCAGGCGTGCGATGCGGGCGGCACGGTCAACTTGCGGGCCGAGGATCATGGCAAAACGGTCGAAATTCGCGTAACCGATGATGGTTGTGGTATTCCGCGCGAGCATTTACTTGACGTAACCCAGCCATTTTTTACGATGAAAAGCAAAGGCACCGGATTGGGATTAACAATCAGTCAGCAATTGGTTGAAGCCAATCACGGTATGATCAACATCGAAAGCGCCCCGCAAGAGGGCACGACGATAATATTGACGTTCCCGGCAACAGAACCGGGAAACAGTCGGGAGGAAACATCAGGAAATGTCAAAGAGGATCAGCATACTGATCGTCGACGATGAAGAATCTTTCGTCCGATCACTAAGCTTTGCGTTACGCACAGAAGGAATGGACGTCACCGGTGTACATTCCGGCGAAGACGCCTTTCTTGTCGTGCGCAAACAGCAATTCGATATCATTTTGCTGGACCTTCGTTTGCCCGGCGCGGACGGCATGGAAGTACTTGCCAGCATCCAGAAACTTGATATCAGCATCCCGGTCATCATGATTTCGGCACATGGCGATACACGCGCCGCCGTTCACGCCGTCAAAAACGGTGCGGCGGATTATCTTAGCAAACCGTTTGAACTTGATGAACTGATCCACACCATCAAGACCACGCTGGATCAAAGCCAGGTTGCGCTTGAACTTGATTATCATCGCCGTCGTGACGTTGTCCCGACCAACGGTCTGATCGGCGAATGTGCCGCCATGAGCGCATTACGCACAACCATTGACCGGGTCGCCCAAAGCAGTGCAAGCCGCATTTTACTTCTTGGTGAATCAGGCACCGGCAAAGCACTGGTCGCGCGCGCCATTCACAGCCAAAGCCCCCGTAAAGACCGCGCCTTTGTCGAAGTCAACTGTGCAGCATTGCCCGAACAACTGATTGAATCCGAATTATTTGGTGCTGAAAAAGGATCCTATACCGGCGCGCATCAAAAACGCACCGGTCTGGTCCGGCTTGCCGATGGCGGTACCTTGTTCCTGGATGAAATTGGCGAATTACCCCTCGCTCTTCAGGCCAAGTTTTTGCACTTTCTGGAAAATGGTGACTATCGCCCGGTGGGCGCAGAACGATCTGCATCGGCCGATGTGCGCGTGATTACCGCGACCAACCGCGACCTTGCCGAACAAGTTCGTCTTGGTCATTTTCGTGAAGACCTGTTTTATCGTTTGAATGTCATTACCATCGACATCCCGGCCCTGCGGGAACGCGGCGAAGATATCTTAAGCCTTGTCACCCATTTCGCGGATCGACAGGCACAGGCCGAAGGTTGCCACCCGATCCAGTTTGACACCGAAACACGGGAAATATTGCACGCCCATCAGTGGCGCGGCAATGTGCGTGAACTGAAAAACCTGATCGAACGCCTGACAATCCTCTATCCGGGCAAGACAATCTCTGCCGACTTGCTGCCAGGTGAATTTCACCATCAGGATGACGTACACCAGACGAATGAAATAAATCGTTCGACAAGCCCCCCACACCCCCAGCTACAAGATCGTCTTGATGTGACCGAACGCCACATTGTGCAGGATGCACTTGAACAGGCGGATGGTCACAAAGGACGTGCGGCAGAAATTCTTGGCATTTCGCGCCATGCTCTGAAACGACGTTTGCAGCGGCTTGGCTTGCAGTAACGACCCTTTGACTTTGCAAGACCTGAAACCCGGGTGAGCGAAAACCGCTCATCCGGGTTTTCCATTTGGAGCGACAACCGCTCCACACGGCGATCAACCTGATGCGCTAAAAACACCCTGAAACGCGAAAAACCGCGTCCTGACTGACTTCCAACCAGATTGCCCTGAACTGGCACAGCCTTTGCGGAATAGCTCGACAAAGGTACAAACACGAATGGAACAACCATTCGTAGGGAGGAAAGTCATGGAGATGCGATATCGCCCGGTTTCCGGGTGCATCACCATCATTGCAGCAACGTTGATCCTGTTGACAGGCAAACCTGCACAGGCAGAACGTTTTGAACTCGGCGCGACGCCCGCAGAGGCGGACGCGGTCGTAGGCTGTTTGTACCCGATGACCGGCAGATCGGCGACTTATGGCCGTGACAGCATTGTCGGCATCCAGATTGCGCTTGATGACCTTGCTGCCGAAGCCGCAACCGGTCTTCCTGCCCCCAAATTGCGCATCATTGCCGACGATCCACGGTCAAAGGCATCCTATGCCGTGCGTCTGGCGCAGGACTTCATCACCAATGACAAGGTCCGGTTCTTTTGTGGCATTGTTTCATCCGGTGTGGCCCACGCGGTCAGTGATCTTGCCCTGCGCGAAAAAATCATCATGGTCGGTACCGATCATGCATCATCACGGCTAAGCATCGAAGCCGGGCATGAATATTATTTCCGTGTCACCAATGACAGCTGGACCTCGATGGCGGCAGGTGCGCGGTACCTGCGTGACCTGCAAAAAGAAACCGGCTGGCGCAAACTGGCTTTTATTGGCCCGGATTATGATTACGGCCATGTTTCCTGGTCCGACCTTCAACTGGCACTCAACGAACTGGGTGTTGAATATGAAAGCGTCGGGGAACTGTGGCCAAAACTGTATGAGCCGGACTATTCGATTTATATCAACGCCCTTCAATCCGCAAAGGCCGACATCGTTGTCACCGCACTGTGGGGGGGGGATTTCATTGCCTTTATCAAACAGGCCGCAACCACCCGTTTCTTTGAAACCACTCGGCTGGCCAATTTTGATACCGGGGCAAATTACGATGTGATGATGGCGCTGGGCGATCAACCTTATCCGGGGCTGATCCTGTCGGCACGCCACCATAACAACTGGCCCGATACCGGACGCAACAAACGATTTGTCACCCAGTTTCATGAAATGACCGGCCGCTATCCGACCTATGCCGCCGAAGGCGCATATACCGGCATCATGGCGATTGCACGTGCGATTGAAAAAGCAGGCAGCGCAGACGATGACCGCGCCTTGATCAAGGCACTCGAAGGATTGCAACTTGCCCTGCCCGAAGATCCGCCGGGTTTTGCATCCTATATCGATCCAGACACCCACCAGATTGTCCAGGCGCAAGCCGTGGGCACCGTCGTCCATAACGAAGATTTTCCGCCGTCAAAATTGATGGTTGGAAATTGGGCGATCTATGACGCCGAAGACCTCAAACCATCAAAAAAGATGGTCAAACTCCGCCGCGATGCTGTGGCGGGCGGGTCAGAGGCTGTTCCACCACCAACACCATAAACCTTTCCTAGGGAGGAAAAAGTGAAGAACAATAAATCAAACTTCAGCAAATACCTGGTTTCGGGCGTCGCGGCTCTGGCCCTGTCGGCAGGTCTCGCATCCGGCGCATCGGCCGCTGAAAACGGCAAGTTCCGTGTTGGTATCGTGACGTTCCTGTCCGGTCCGGCTGCTGGTCCGTTTGGTGTTCCGTCCGCCAACGCCGCCAAAGTGCTTGTTGAAGCACTAAACAAAGGCGACGTTCCGGCCCCATACAATAAAATGGGCATCAATGGCTTGGAAATCGAAGCCGTCATCATTGACGAAGCCGGTGGCGCGACCAAACAGGTCGAAGAATACCGCAACCTGGTTCAGCGTCAGAAAGTCGATGCTGTCATTGGTTATGTTTCGTCGGGTGATTGCCTTGCCATCGCACCGGTTGCCGAAGAGCTGAAAACCTTCACGATCGCATATGATTGCGGTACTCCCCGTCTGTTTGCCGACAATGCCGACGCCCAGTACATGTTCCGTACCGGCCTTGACGCATCGGTCGACAATATCGGTGCAGCGCGTTACCTCGCAGCGACCCGCCCGGACGTAACCCGTCTTTCGGGTATCCAGCAGAACTATTCCTGGGGCCAGGACAGTTGGGCTGATTTCACCGCTGCCGCAGCAAAACTTCTTCCTGATGCAGAAATCGTCGAAGAACAGTTCCCGAAAATCTATCAGGGTCAGTACGGCGCAGAAATTTCTGCCCTGTCAGTGAAACGCCCGGAAATCCTTCACAGCTCCTTCTGGGGTGGTGACATGGAAGCACTTGTCCTTCAGGCAAATGCCCGTGGCCTTCTTGAAGATGCAACCGGCCTTCTGACCTGTGGCGAAGCAAGCTTTGCCAACTATAAAGATCAAGCCCCGAATGGCATGATCATTGGGGCACGTGGTCCGTTTGGTGCCTTTGCACCGAACAACGAACTCAACACCTGGTTCAAGGGGGTCTACAACGCGGCCTATGATCTTGATCCGGTTTATCCGGCAACCAAAATGGTGCAGGCCATCCTTGGTCTGAAATTTGCGGCCGAGAATGCCGGCGTTGCCGACAAGGAAATCCCAACCGCAGAACAGCTTGCATCGGGCATCAAGGGCGCAACATTTGAATCGGTATCAGGTACCGTTGAAATGGCGCGTGCTAATGGTCATCAAGCCATGCAGGGCATCACCTATGGGCAATACCATTACGAAGACGGCAAAGCATCCATCGTCAATGCCGTTTCGTTCGATGGTGAATGCGTAACCCCGCCAGAAGGTGTGGATGCAGCAACCTGGATCTCCGAAGGTTTCCCGGGTGCTACCTGTAACTAATCCCATGCTTCCCTGAGACTGCGGGCATCTCTTTTGCGGGATGCCCGCCCTTTCTCTCGTGTACTGGAATTTCGTGATGACAAGTCTTCTTGCCGTCCTGATCGATGGCTCGATCTATGCCTCGTGGCTGTTTCTTGTTGCTGCCGGCTTGACCGTGATTTACGGCGTAATGCGCATCCTGAATATGGCGCATGGCAGCTTCTATGCCATCGGTGCCTATTCTGCTGCGTCGCTTGTCGGCTGGTATTTCAACAATGGTGTTGGTCCAGCCTGGATCAGTTATCTTTTACTTGTTGGTGCCGCACTGGTTGCCGGGCTGATTGTTGGTGTGATCGTTGAACGCGGGTTACTGCGCCTGATGTATGGCCGCGACGAAATCCTGATGGTCATCATTACCTATGCGCTGTTGCTGATCCTGGAAGACACGATGAAAATCGTCTGGGGGGTTAGTCCGTATTTCGCGTATCAGCCCTATTCCGAACTGGGTCGAACGTCACTCGGCCTTTTAAAGGTTTCCAATTACGATCTTGCACTTGTCGGCGTTTCGGCCCTGCTTGGGCTCGGCCTTTGGGCATGGCTTGAACGCACCAATCAGGGCAAGGTCCTGCGTGCCATGATTCACGACCGCGAAATTTCGGTCGCGATGGGTGTCAATGTCCGCCTGATGTTTACCATCACCTTTGTTCTTGGCACGACACTTGGCGCGCTCGCTGGTGCGTTAACCGCCCCTGCCATTTCGGTTGTCCCGGGTATCGGGATTGAAGTTATCGTTCTGGCCTTTGCCGTCGTCGTAATTGGCGGACTTGGCAGCATCGGTGGTGCTGCGGTTGGTGCTCTTCTTGTCGGGCTAAGCCGTGCAGCCGCTGTGCACTATGCCCCGGAATTCGAGCTTTTCGTCATTTATGGCGTGATGTCGCTGGTTCTGGCGTTCCGCCCTGAAGGCCTGTTCGGCCGAACGCTCGCGAGGAAAATCTGACATGCGTTTTGATAAAACTGAAATCTCGCTGGCGGCGGTCGCAATTGCCTGTGTACTCTTCGGGTTTGTATCGCCCGGCTGGTTGATCTTCCTTATGACCATCGCCTTTGCCAAGGCGCTGGTTGTACAAGGCGTGGTCATGCAGATGCGTTCCGGTCTGGTCTCATTTGGTCAGGGCCTGTTTTATTGCATCGGCGGCTATACCGTCGGCATGGGCGGGCAATTTTTTGGCATTCATGATGCGATTGCCGCCCTTGCGCTGGGTGTCTTGGTTGCCATTGTCGTTGCCATGATCCTTGGTCTGCTTTTGACGCGATATCGCGATATCTTCTTTGCGATGCTGTCACTGGCCTTTTCCATGATCCTGTTTGGCATTCTGGTCAAAAGTCAGAGTCTGGGCAGCACGGATGGCTTTAACGTTCATAACTGGACCGTATTTGGCTGGGCCCCCGAAGTCGGCGCCGGAAGCCAGCAAACCGTTTTCACCATGACAGTTCTTTCCGGTCTTGTGATTGCGGTTTTAATCCATCGTTATACCAAGGCCGGTATCGGTGTCATTTGCGAAGCCATACGTGAAAACGAAGTCCGGGTGGAATATCTTGGCCTGTCCCCACGTTGGGTTTTGTACGGCAACTATGTCGCAGCAGCATCCGTTTCGGCACTTGGCGGCGGGTTAACCGCCCTTGCAACCGGTCATGTTGACCCGGAAATGGCTTATTGGACGACATCGGGCGAATTCATCTTCATTGCCCTTCTGGGCGGACTTGGCCATGTCGCAGCCCCGTTCATTGCTGCCATTGTCTTCTCGGTCGTTCGGACCTACGCAATCGAGTTTGTCCCCCACACCTGGCAGATGATCCTCGGTTTCACATTGCTTGGCGTCATCGTGTTCTTGCCAAAGGGCCTTTGGAGCCTGGTCTCACGTGAAAAGTCAGGAGAACGCGCATGACCAACATTCTTGAAACCCGATCCCTGAACAAGGAATTCGGCGCCGTCATTGCGGCCAAGGACCTGAATGTGAAGGTCGCAAAAGGCGAAATTGTCGGTGTTATCGGCTCCAACGGTGCGGGCAAGACCACCTTCATCAATATGGTCACCGGCTATTTAAAACCGACGCGTGGTGAAATCCTGTTCAATGGCAAATCCATCCTTGGTCATTCCCCGCGCGCGATTACCCGTGCAGGAATGGCCCGGTCGTTTCAGGTCGCGCAGCTGTTCCCGGAAATGTCGGTTATCGACAATCTTGTCGTTGCCCTTGCCGCTGCCGAAAGCCCCCGCCCCAGTTTCCTAAGCCCGCTTCGCAGTGATGCGCGCATAGCACGTGCCGAAGAAATCCTCACCGAATTCGGGGTTGTCAATTATCGCAATTCGACCGTCACCGCCGTCCCGCAAGGCGCGCGCAAACTGGTCGATATTGCAATGGCATTGATCGGCAATCCGCAGATGCTGCTGCTTGATGAACCAACCAGCGGTGTCAGCATGGATGAAAAAACCGGACTGATGGATACGGTGATGAATGCCGTGCGTCAGCATGGTGTGACCGTGCTGTTTGTCGAACACGACATGGATGTCGTCGAACGCTATGTCTCGCGGGTTCTTGCCTTCTATAGCGGTGAAATCATTGCCGATGGCAAACCATCGGCCGTTCTGGCCGATGAACGGGTCCGCGATCTTGTGACCGGGCATCGCCCCACACAGAAAAAAGGGAACGGTGCATCATGACCCTTGATATCAACAATCTGAATGTCTCTATCGGCAACATCCCGATCCTGCGCGATGTAACACTAAGCGTTCCCGAAGGCAAAATGATTGGCCTGATCGGTCATAACGGGGCCGGCAAAACCACCTTGATGCGGGCGATCATGGGCCTGCTTAACGCAGAAGACGGTGCCATCACATTTGATGGCCAGAACCTGCGCAAGATGGCCGATTACCGACGTGCGAGATGCGGCATCAGCTATATGCCCGAAGACCGGCGCCTGATCCCGTCCCTTACGGTCGAGGAAAACATCCTGATGCCTGCATGGACCAATGGCATCAAGGATGCGGCCGAACGGCTTGAATGGGCCTATGATCTGTTACCGGAAATTGCCCAGTTCCGTCATCGTCGCGCCCTTCAGCTTTCCGGTGGCCAGCAAAAACTGGTGTCACTTGCCCGTGCCCTGATGCCCGGTCGCCGGTTGCTGTTACTTGATGAACCGTTCGAAGGCGTCGCCCCGGTTCTGTCGCGTCGATTAAGCGAAGTAATCGCAAGCCTCGGCAGCAGTGGGTTATGTGTCCTGATTTCTGAATCCGACGACATCCATTCCGCCGATCTGGTCGATGGATCGTACCGCATAGAACGCGGCACGGTTCACGCCGCCGAAATGCAGCCCGCCTGAAAAGAGGTTCCCCGATGTTTGATTTTACATTTGAAACCACCCCGCGCGTTATTTGTGAATTTGATGGTGCCCTGAAACTGGGGGCGCTGTGTTCCGAACTGGGCACAAAGCGTGCGATACTGATCACCGATCCCGGCCTTCAAAAGGTCGGTTTGATTGATGCCCCGTTTGATGCCCTTAAACAGGCAGGAATTGAAACCCTTCTGTGGACACGGGTTGAAGCCGATCCACCGGAATCCACCATTCTTGACGCTGTCAAAGGTGCGACTGATTTCAATGCCGATATCATTATCGGTTTGGGCGGCGGATCATCGATGGATACCGCCAAGCTGGTTGCGCTTTTATGCGGTCACGATCAGAAACTTTCCGACATCTATGGTATCGGTTTGGCCAAAGGCCCGCGCCTGCCACTGATACAGGTTCCGACAACGGCAGGAACCGGATCGGAAGTCACACCAATTTCGATCGTCACCACCCCGACACAGGAAAAGAAGGGTGTTGTTTCAAGCCTTCTGTATCCTGACATCGCGCTTCTGGATGCCAAACTGACCATGGGTCTTCCGGCATCGATCACGGCGATGACCGGCATTGATGCAATGGTCCACGCGATTGAGGCCTATACGACGAAGTACAAGAAAAATGCCCTGTCTGACGGTCTGGCCATCCGCGCGCTGCAACTGATGACCACCAATATTGACGATGCAGTTTCGACGACCCCAAGTCAGGCATCCCGCGAAGCCATGCTTCAGGGATCAATGATGGCCGGAATGGCCTTTGCCAATGCCCCGGTTGCAGCGGTCCATGCACTGGCTTATCCGCTGGGCGGTCATTTCCATGTTCCGCATGGTCACAGCAACGCACTGGTCCTGATCGAAGTCCTGAAATTCAATCGTGACGCTGCACGCAACCAGTACGCCGAACTTGCCCGTGCGGTGCTGCCAGCCGAACGTTTTGCCGATGACAAGGTCGCATGTGATCGTTTCATCGATTTTATGACCGACATGGTGCAACGCATGCCCTTTGCCAAAACATTGCGCGAAGTCGGTGTATCAGAAAGCGACCTGGACATGTTGGCAACCGATGCGATGAAGGTCGAACGGTTATTGATCAATAATCCGCGCGAAATGACCTTTGCCGCCGCACGCGATATCTACGCCACCGTACTTTAACGACGGAGCCCCACAATGCCCCTTACCCTGAATGATCCCGCCCTTTGGCAAACCAAAGGCCACATCAATGGCGCATGGACAGATGCGACATCTGGCAAAACCTTTGCCGTGCTTGATCCGGCCACGGGTGAACATCTTGCCGATGTGCCTGATATGGGTGCATCTGAAACCCGTTACGCCATCGAAAGTGCGAACACCGCCCTGCCAGCATGGCGTGCACGAACGGCAAAAGACCGTGCGAACATCCTGCGTAAATGGTTTGACCTTTGCATGGCGGCACAGGCCGACCTTGCCCTTCTGATGACCCGCGAACAAGGCAAACCCCTTGCCGAGGCCGCCGGTGAAGTCGCTTATGGCGCATCCTTCATTGAATGGTTCGCCGAAGAAGGCAAACGCATCTATGGCGATGTCATTCCATCGCATGGTGCGGATAAACGCATCATCACCGTCAAACAACCCATCGGTGTTATTGCCGCCATTACGCCGTGGAACTTCCCGATGGCGATGATTACGCGCAAATGTGCCCCGGCCTTGGCTGCGGGATGTACAGTTGTCATCAAACCGGCCGAAGACACCCCGCTAACCGCGCTGGCCTTGGCTGAACTGGCCCGTCGTGCTGGTTTCCCTGATGGGGTTATCAATGTTGTGACGGCATCGCACGGGGCGGAAATCGGAAACGAGCTGACCGGCAATCCGATTGTGCGCAAATTATCCTTCACCGGATCGACGCAGGTTGGCAAACTTTTGATGCGGCAATGTTCCGATACCGTCAAAAAAGTCAGCCTTGAACTGGGCGGCAATGCCCCGTTTATCGTCTTTGATGATGCAGACCTTGACGAAGCCGTTGCTGGTGCGATTGCATCAAAATACCGCAATGCCGGTCAGACCTGTGTTTGTGCCAACCGCATTCTGGTACAGGACAGTGTTTATGATGCCTTTGCTGAAAAACTTAGTCACGCGGTTGCCAAACTGCGCGTTGGCAACGGCACCGAAGATGGCGTGACACAGGGTCCGCTGATCAATACCAAGGCCATCGAAAAGGTTGAAACACTGGTCGCCGATGCGGTTTCCAAGGGGGCAAAAGCCGTCCTTGGTGGCAAGCGCGAAAAACCAGACAGCAATTTCTTCACTCCGACCATTCTGACCGGTGTCACAGCCGATATGCGGATTTTCTCCGAAGAAATCTTTGGTCCGGTTGCACCATTGTTTCGGTTCCACGATGAAGACGAAGCCATCCGCATGGCCAACGATACACCGTTTGGTCTGGCAGCCTATTTCTATGCCCGTGACATCGGGCGCATCTGGCGGGTTGGCGAGGCACTTGAATACGGCATTGTTGGCATTAATGAAGGGATCATTTCAACAGAGGCAGCACCGTTTGGCGGTGTCAAAGAATCCGGTATCGGCCGCGAAGGGTCGAAATACGGCGTCGATGACTTTGTTGAAATCAAATATATGTGTCTCGGCGGTCTCGCCGGGAAAGCCAACTGATCCCGGATAAGGAAACCAATCATGAGTTTCATGTTTCGAAGTGTCCCGCGCATCATCTGCAAAGCCGGTGGCATTATCAAAACCGGCCCGTTGATGAAAGAACTGGGTGCCACCCGTGTCACCATCGTCTGCGATCCGGGTATTGTCGCACTTGGTTTTGCTGATCAGGTGCAAAAATCACTGGAATCCGTTGGGATCGCGGTACAGATATTTTCCGAGGTTGCCGCAGATCCCCCCCAGCATATTGTCCAAAAGGCAATCGATGGGGCAAAAGACTGGAAGGCCGATGGCGTTATCGGTCTTGGCGGGGGAAGCTCGCTTGACAGTGCCAAGCTGGTTGCGCTTCTGATCAATTCAGATCAAACCATCAACGAAATCTACGGCATCGACAAGGCGGTTGGTGATCGCTTGCCCCTGATCCAAATCCCGACTACGGCCGGTACTGGATCCGAGGTTACCTGGGTTTCGGTCATTACCGATCCCGATAACCTCAAACAGGTTGTCTATACCCCGCAACTGATGCCCGATATCGCCCTTCTGGACCCGGAACTGACCTATGGCCTGCCGCAAAAAGTAACTGCGGCCACCGGCCTTGATGCAATGGTCCACGCGATTGAGGGATATACAAGTCGCACGCGCAAAAACCCCATTGCCGATGGCATGGCGGTGACTGCTTTGTCTTTGCTGGGCAAGAACCTGATGAAGGTGATTGAAAACCCGTCGGACAAGGATGCCCGTTCGGCCATGCTGCAAGGATCCCTGATTGCCGGAATGGCTTTTGCCAATGCATCCGTTGCCGCCATTCATGGTTTGGCCTATCCGCTTGGTGCGCGTTTTCATATTCCGCATGGTCATGCCAATGCACTGGTCATGGCGCAGGTTCTGCGTTTTAACCTGCCCGCAGCAGGCAAACTTTACGCCGAATTGGCACCCTGTATTCTCGATCAGACAGACTTTAAATCCGACGAAGAAGCCGCAGAAAAGTTTGTTCAACGCATCGAAGAAATGGTTCCGGCCAGCGGCCTTGAAACCCGCCTGCGTGATCTTGGCGTTACCAAAGACGCCTTGCCTGAAATGGCTGATGAGGTCTTTACCAAGATTTACCGCCTGATCGAAAGCAACCCGCGTGATATGACCGCATCCGAGATCGAGGCCATCTATCGGCAAGTCTACTAAGCCCAGAAGATCGATCATCCAAAAGAAAACCGGCGATCCCGATGGACCGCCGGTTTTCGTTTTTAACGTTAACAGCCCTGGATCAACGCACCGCAACCGGGTTAATGATCATCTGCACGGCTCCCTTAAGCTTGGCCTGACCAAGCACAAACAGGAACTCATGCGCACCATCAGCGGCAAGGTCACGGGTTACAATATTTTCAAGGATATAGACCCCGTTCTCGGCCAGAAGTTTAACATGGACCGGGAAAAACGCATCAGGGTCTTCATGCGGGACGGCTTCAAGCCCCCATGTATCGGCACCCACGGCGACCACGCCCTTGTCGGCCAACCATGCAGCCGCTTCAAGACCAACACCGGGTTCGGTTCGACCATATAGGCCATCATCCTTGCCCACCAGATCAAGCCATCCCGTGTGGAACAGAACCACGTCACCTTTGCGGATTTCCGTCCCGGCGGCTTTCTGGGCTTTCATCACATCATCAAGACTAATGACATACCCGCCTTCCAGACGGTCGGTTCCCTTGATCGCCGCGATATCAAGTAACACACCACGGGTTGCCATTGGTGGCACATTTTCAATACCAAGCTTGGTCAGGCCGGTGGCCAAAACAAAGTCCTCGGCATGGTTGTTATTATAATAGGTATGATGGTCACCAAGATGACCAAGGCCATCAATCTGGGTGCCTACCCCCAACCAGCCTGTGAACATATCATCATTATATGTTCCGGAATTGCTGCCGATGGTCTTGTTACCACTTTGACTTGGCGAGAAAACCGTAACCGCAACACCACGCGGCGCAAAGGCCGGTGTCTCGCGCGAGATAACCATCCCCAGCGAATAAACCTTGCCCGTCGAAATCAGTTTGCTCGCAGCCAAGGTCGTATCCGCACTCAGATTATTCGCCGCACCAATCTGATCTTCGGGACCAAATTTTGATGCAAACCGGTCTTCGGCTTGAACCGCTGTTGCACTGGTCATGCCCAGAATGACCGACGCTGCGATGAGTATTTTTGATTTATGCATTGTTTCCTCCCTAAGTTGATAAGGACTGAGGAAACAGCAATTAACATGCCAAGAAAACAAGCCCGAAAACAGCGCTGATATACATAAGAAAGAGCGCAATCAGCTCAACTTGAAGTTTATACTGATCGTTTATCGCTCACGCGCGCATTCAAGGCATCGCCAGTTTGTACCCCTGCACCCGACAAACGAACATTTGAAAAGCCCGCACGAGAGCGAGCAGGCATTGGGTCATTAAGTGCCCCACCATTGCAGCCCGTGACATGAAAACCGATCGACGAAATAAAACTTAATATAAATCAATATTCGGCTCACCATTTGCAGCTATGATATTGATGAATGAACTGTCAAAGTTCATCAATGCCGTGACCGTCACTGGTCAGGAGGGCTTACTATCATGCAATCGGATGACGCCCTAACCGACGAAAACATTCACCACTTACACGGTATCGTATCCGCAGTTCGCGGTGCGGTTGTTGACGTGGTTTTCAGCGATACAGATTTACCGCCGATCAATTCTTCACTGATAGTGGCATGGGATCGGCCAACTCCCTTGACCTTGGAAGTTCACAGTCACCTTGACCTGAACACCTTGCGTGCTGTTGCCTTTCAATCCACAGCAGGATTGGCACGTGGTGTGGCTGTTCACGCAACCGGAACCGCTGTCACTGTTCCTGTTGGAGAGGCTGTTCTCGGGCGACTTCTTGATGTTGTCGGCGAACCGAAAGATAACGGCCCCGCACTTCCCAAAGATACACCACGTCGTCCGATCCATGCATCACCGCCACTTTTGCAATCACAAACACGCACAACCGATATCTTCGAAACGGGGATCAAGGTCATTGATCTTCTGACCCCGATGGCCCAGGGCGGCAAGGCGGCAATGTTTGGGGGTGCCGGTGTTGGGAAAACGGTTCTGGTGATGGAACTGATCCATGCCATGGTCGAGAAATACAAAGGCATTTCGGTGTTTGCCGGCATTGGCGAACGGTCGCGCGAAGGTCATGAACTTCTGACCGAAATGCAAGCATCGGGCGTTTTGGAACGAACAGTGCTTGTCTATGGGCAGATGAATGAACCGCCCGGTGCGCGTTGGCGCGCCCCACTGACTGCCCTGACGGTTTCGGAATATTTTCGCGATCAGAAACATCAAAATGTGCTGTTACTGATGGATAATGTATTTCGTTTTGTCCAAGCCGGTGCAGAAGTATCAAGCCTGTTGGGCCGTTTACCATCACGTGTTGGCTATCAGCCAACCCTGGCAACCGAAGTTGCCGGACTTCAGGAACGCATTGCATCGGTTGCAGGTGCTGCTGTCACCGCAATTCAGGCCGTCTATGTGCCCGCCGATGATTTTACCGATCCGGCCGTAACCACCATTTCAAGCCATATGGATTGCGTCATCGTGCTGTCGCGAAGCCAGGCCGCCGAAGGTTTCTATCCAGCGATTGATCCGCTTGGTTCATCGTCGATGTTACTCGACCCGCTGGTCGTTGGCGAAGAACATTACGCAACTGCCGAAGCCGTCCGTCAGGCTCTGGCACGGTTTCGGGAACTGACCGACATTATCTCGTTACTGGGTATCGAAGAACTGGGCGCTGAGGACCGAAAAATCGTCAAACGAGCCCGACGACTGCAACGTTTTTTAACCCAGCCGTTCATGGTCACACAGGCCTTCACCGGCACCCCGGGCACCAGTGTTCCGCTTGCCGATACCCTATCAGGATGTCGGGCTATTCTAAGCGGTGAAGCAGATGACTGGGTGGAAAGCTCGCTTTATATGGTCGGAACGTTCGAGGATGCCCGCTCGAAAGAAGCCAAAGCAAATGCGGCAGAGAAAAAGCAAGACGCAGGTATTGCCGATAAGGAGGCCCGCGCATGAGGCTTGAGATCATCACCCCGCTTTCAATTATCGTTGACGAAGAAATTGAAAGTCTGCGCGCAGAAGATGACAGCGGAAGTTTTGGCATCCTTCCCGGCCATGCTCCGTTTTTAACCGCACTTTCAATTTCAATCGTTAGCTGGCGCGTTGCAGACAAAGATCGGTTTTGTGCCGTGCGCAAAGGTGTCATGACCGTGAGCGGGAAAACAAACGTCGCCATCGCAACCCGCGAAGCTGTCACCGGCGACGACCTTTCAACACTTGATGAGGAAGTCTTGCTCCGCTTTCAGTCAGAAGCCGACGAAGAACGGGTCGAGCATGTTGAGGCAATGCGTTTACAGATGCACGCCATTCGACGAATGATCACGCGTCTTGGCGCAACAGCAAACAAGGAATCTTTCCGGTGACAGAAACATCGGACAAACACCCAAATTCGCCATCACCAAACGAAGACCCATTGGTGCGCGAAGTCCGGCTGCGTCGCGATCGACAAGAGCGCTGGTTGCGCGAAGGCGACATGTCAATCGGGCGGCGTTTGGCGCAAATCGGGGTATTGGGCTGGATCATTATTGTACCGACCCTTGGTGGGCTGTTTTTGGGGCACTGGATCGATAAACGTCTTGAAACCGGCATTTTCTGGACAGGCCCCCTTTTGGTTGTGGGGCTGTTAATCGGCGGATGGTCTGCTTGGAAATGGATGAATACGCGATGATGCATCCTGATACTTGGCCAATTTTACTGCTGCTCCCGGTTTGTTTTATTGGCGGGGGTGTTTTGGGGGCTGTCTATTTTCGCAGCCTGCAATTGACGGCCGATCTGATCGTCAAAGGGCACAAACCTGCACTTGTCATCGCTTTGGCATTCGCCCGATTGATTGTTCTGGCGGCGGGGTTTGCCATTGCTATTCCAACCGGTGGGATTGGAATTCTTGGTACATTGGCTGGTGTCATCGCAGGACGCGAACTCATCATCCGTCGTAAATGGGGCGTCCGCGCATGACCTCGCCACTTGAATCCCTAGTTCTTTTTTATCTGGGCCCCGTCCCCATCACGCTTGCCGTTGTCACCACTTGGGGGATCATGATCATTCTGATCACGGGTGCTTTTCTACTGACCCGGCAACTTGATCTAACCGCCACCAAACGTCAGGCGGCCCTCGAACTTCTGGTAGACACCATTGACAACCAAATTCGTGAAACAAGCGGCGCAGAACCAGCACCTTATCGCGGTTTTATTGGCTCATTGTTCCTGTTTATCCTGATCGCAAACTGGTCATCACTGGTCCCTGGTATTGAGCCACCGACGGCCCAACTTGAAACCGATGCTGCACTTGCAACACTGGTGTTCCTGTCTGTCATCTGGTTCGGCATAAGAGGCTCTGGCGTCAGGGGATATCTGCGATCTTTTGCCGCCCCCAATCCCGTAATGATCCCACTTAATATGATTGAAAGTGTGACGCGGGCGTTTTCCATGTTTGTGCGTCTGTTTGGCAATGTGATGAGCGGGGTGTTCGTCATCGGGATTGTTGCATCACTCGCCGGGCTTCTTGTGCCCATCCCCCTTATGGCACTTGATCTACTGACCGGGCTTGTTCAGGCCTACATCTTTGCCGTTCTGGCGATGGTATTCATTACATCTGCCGTCGAAGATGGCGCGCATCATTCCAAACACAAGCCACCTCATTCCCCCAACTAAAAGGATATGAAATGGAATATCTGAACCTTGCGAGTATCATATGTGCGGCCTTTGCTGTGGCGTTTGGTGCCATCGGCCCTGCGCTGGCCGAAGGTCGGGCTGTTGCCGCAGCAATGGACGCGATCGCCCGTCAACCAGAAGCGGCCAATACTATCTCGCGGACCCTGTTTGTTGGTCTTGCGATGATTGAAACAACGGCAATTTACTGTCTGGTGATCGCGCTTTTATTGCTATTTGCCAATCCGTTGCTGGGATGACACCATGACAATTGACTGGTGGACTCTGGGCCTTCAGGCGATCAATGTTTTAATCCTGATGTGGCTGTTGTCACGTGTATTCTGGCGCCCGGTTGCCGCGGCAATTAGCAAGCGCAAAGACGCTGTAAAAGCCATGCTTGACGCTGCCAAAGAAACGCAAGCCAAAGCCGATGCGGCCCTTGCCCAAGTCGCCGCGGCCCGCGACGGCATAACCAAAGAACGTGACACTATTCTCAGTTCTGCAAAATGCGAAGCAGATGCGGCAACCAAAGCGGCGCTTTCAGAAGCGCGCGAAAAAGCCGAAAAAATCTTTGCCGCAGAAAAGGCATCCCTCGCGCGTGATACAGATACCGCACGCATCGAAACCACCAAACAGGCCGCCGAACTTTCGACCGAAATCGCGGCAAAACTTTTGCAACGGCTTAGCACATCAAGCATTCAGGAAGCTTTTGTTTCGCGCCTCATCAAGGCCATCACAAACATGCCCGAAAGTGACCGGGCGGCATTGGCCCAAACCACAGATGGCATTGATTTGGTCAGTGCATCGGATATCAAAGCGGCCGACAAAGCAAAAATCACCACATCCGTGCAAAAGGCACTTGGCAGCACCCCCACCATCACATTCGTTACCGATACCGATTTGATTGCCGGGATGGAAATCCGAACCTCGCATTTCGTCCTGCATAACAGTTGGCAATCTGATCTCGCCGAGATTCTCAAGGAGCTCAACAATGCAGCCCAATGATGCAGATTGGCGCATTGCGGCCCGGAACGCGATTGACAAGGCATCTGTCGGCCCCCGCGCCGAACATAAAGGCCGGGTTGAAGAAATCAGTGATGGCGTTGCCATGATTTCCGGCCTTCGTGATGTTCGCCTTGACGAAGTTCTGCGCTTTGCAGGTGGACAAGTCGGCTTTGCCAGGGTTCTTGACCCTGACCTTATCGGGTGTGTTTTACTTGATGGCACGACAACCATTGAGGCCGGTGATGCGGTCTTTGGTACAGGCGAGATTGTTCAGGTTCCGGTTGGCGAGGCTTTGCTTGGACGGGTCGTCGATCCACTTGGCCGCCCACTTGATGATAAGGGTGAGCTTTCCACCACGGAAAAACTGCCCATCGAACGCCCCGCCCCCGCCATCATTGACCGTGACCTGGTTACCGAACCGGTTCAAACCGGACTGGTGGTGGTCGATACATTATTTGCGCTTGGCCGGGGGCAGCGCGAACTGATCGTTGGCGACCATTCAACGGGAAAAACCACACTGGCAATTGATGCGATCATCGCACAGCGCGAAAGCGATATGATTTGTATCTATGTTGCCGTCGGACAAAAAACATCCAGTGTGCGCCGCGCCATAGATGCCCTGCAATCAGAAGGCGCATTTGACCGCTGTATCGTCCTTGTTGCCGGATCCGCCAGCGCGCCGGGACTGCAATGGATTGCCCCATATGCCGGGATGACCATGGCGGAATACTTCCGTGATAAGGGGCAACATGCCCTTGTCGTCATTGATGATCTGTCAAAACACGCCGCAACCCATCGCGAGATTGCCCTTTTAACCCGACAATCGCCGGGTCGTGAAGCCTATCCCGGTGATGTGTTTTACATTCATGCCCGTCTTCTTGAACGTGCGGCAAAACTGTCAAAGGAGCTTGGGGGCGGTTCTCTTACGGCCCTGCCGGTTGCCGAAACAGATGCCGGTAATCTTTCGGCCTATATCCCGACCAATCTGATTTCGATCACCGATGGGCAGATTGTTCTTGATGCAACTTTATTTCATCAAGGCCAAAAACCCGCTGTCGATATCGGGCTAAGCGTCAGCCGTGTCGGAGGTAAAACGCAAGCACGGCTATTGCGTGATGCTGCCGGTACACTGCGGCTCGACTACGCACAATTTCTGGAGCTTGAGGTCTTTACACGGTTTGGCGGCATGCCCGAAGGACGGGTGAAACAGCAACTCAAACGAGGGGCACGAATTCGCGAAATCCTCAAACAACCGCAACACACGCCATTTCGTCTTGCCGACACTGTTGCCCTGATGCTTGCCGTCCAAGCAGGCCTGCTTGATCCGTTATCGGTTGACGCGGTTGCCAACTTTCGCGCCCGCCTGCCTGAAATATTGAACAAGAATGCCGCGAAATGCGTTCAAGCAATCGCTCAAACCGGTAAATTAGATGATGACGCACGCGCCCTTTTGATGACGGCGATGAATGACCTCATATCATCATTGTCCGATACCGCCACCAAAGCAGCCCCACCCCATGTCAAAGCAGAGGACAAAAAAGAAGCCAATCCCATGAAAAATGCCCCACATGGCCGCTCTGACAAGCAGGAAGAGACATCATGACCGACCGTCTCGCCGATGTCAGCGCCCGCATTGATGGCATCGAACAACTTGGTGCTGTCGTCAACGCCATGAAAGGCATTGCTGCAGCCCGTGCCCGTGTTGCACGAACGCAAATCGCCGCCATCGACAGTTACGCCACCACCATCGCAAAAGCCATGAGTGGCGTCCTTGCCCATAACGCGCCACCCCGCGTTGTTACAACATCCCAAACGCCCCGAACGGGTCTTCTTGTTTTCTGTGCTGAACAAGGCTTTGCCGGCGCCTATAGCGAACATGTACTTGAAAGCATTGACGATGATCTAACGACAACAACGCTGTTTCTAGTTGGGACACGTGGGGTATCCATCGCCAAGACGCGTGGACTTTCCCCGATTTGGAGCACCGCCATGCCGTCCCATACGCCGGGCATTCCCAAAATGGCAGATAACATTTCCAAAGCCATCTATCAGAGTGTTAATGACGGCAAAATCGAAACCCTCGATGTCATCTATTCTGGGTGGAATTCCGGTCAAAGTGAAATCATGCGTCATACTCTTTTCCCCATTGATTTAAGCGTGTTCACATTGGCCAACACCCCAGCTCCGATGACACAGCTTTCAAATACCGCCTTAGTCGACAGCCTCAGCGCAGATTATTTCCATGCGCAGGTCTGCAAGGCATCCCTGCATGCCTTTGCCGCAGAGAATGAAGCGCGATTACAAGCTATGTCCTCTGCCGGAAGCCAAATCGAACGTGAACTTGATCTGTTTCGCGCCAAACTCCGCCAAGTCCGGCAAGAAGAAATCACCGCCGAGATCATTGAACTGGGAACCGGTATTGCATCCGCGGGCCCTCAAAAGTGACTGACGTTTAGATTAAGTGCGACACGCTTTAGCGGGACCGTCCGGGATGTCCCGTCCTAAAATAAGTTGACATTTTTTCATGGAGCCAGCGGATGTATTCCGCTGGCTTTTTGATGCACGACTTCTGGCGTTTGCATAGCCAGGGAGAGGTGCGGTCGCATTGTATTGTAAGTCTGAACCGCTTCCTTGACCAGCTGTCTGAGATCTTCAAAAGTTTTGCAGCGATGCAAGAGAAACTCCTGCTTGAGTATTCCGTTCACCCGCTCTGCCAAAGCATTCTGATAACAGTCATAGCCGTCGGTCATCGACGCGGTGATGTTGTTCTCCTTCAACACGGATTGATACAGCCCGGAACAATATTGCAATCCCCGGTCCGAGTGATGGATCAGAGGATATGTGGTGATGCGATTGCGCACCGCTTGTTTCAGCGCCTTGACGACATCGGACGCTTTCATTTCATGGCTGAGAACATGCCCCATGATTTTGCGAGAGAAGGCATCTGTTACCAGAGACAGGTAGTGAACACCCTGATCGCTCTCAATATAGGTGATGTCACTGACAAACACTTCCTCGGGGCGGTATGCCTTATGGTCGGCCAAAAGATTAGGATGCTTTCTCATCCAGTGCCGACTGTTGGTTGTTTTGGTAACGTTTTTGCGCCGCTGGACCAGCAAGCGATGCTCTCTAAGCCAGTCAAATAAACCATCCCGTCCCAGCTTGATGCCAAGACGGTGCAAATCATCCGCAAGCAGATGATAGAGTTTGCGTGTGCCGAGCCGGGGCATATGCTGACGCAGGCGCATCACACATGCATACAGAGGTTCAAGCTCCGACTGTCGTTGTCGACGACGTTGCAGCAATTGGTAAACCGATTGCCGTGACAGGCCAAAGCAATGGCAACTTCTGCTCAGACTGACTTTGCCTTGCGCCTGTAATGTTCTTGCAGTTCAGATAAATACTTTTTTCGCAGACCGGCTCCGTATTCCTGATCCATGATGGTGATCATGCCATCAAGAACCATGATGCGGATCCGCTCATCTTCAAGTTCACGCTCAAGACGCTTGATCTTTTGTTCCGGGGTTTCTTCCGAATTGGACATGGCAGTGTGCCTCGCTGTGGACCAGTCCAGCTTACCATATCTGCGCAGCCATTTCAGAACTGTACTTCTTCCCTGAATACCATAGCGGTCCTGAGCCTGCTTATAGGTTAACTCCCCTTTTTCAACCTGATCAACAACCGGGTGCCATCCTGAGTTACGTTGACGGTTTTTAGGACAGCACAGTGCTTTCCATTTGGATTTTTACAAACACATCCTACGGCCGCTCCGGGTACGTGCCATCGTACGCGATGCAATAGATGAGCGCGAGTTGCGGTGGCCTAATATCGAATGCCTGGCCTAACCCAGTTTCGCCTATTGTTACTGCGCCGCCTATAACCGCGTCATATTGCGCTTCAATTTTCGGCAAGTCCGGGGTGCCGGTTGCCGTGGACGATACGCCTTGCAGGGCAACGTCAGTTCCACCGCCCGGCCCGTAAATGCGTGCGCCGGGGCCGCCAACGGTCGAAAGTGCATTGTTTGTGGTGCTGGGGGTTGTATCTACACCGGTCGCAGTTGATGCGCCGACTTTGACATCTATGGAAAAATTGCCCGGCTGCGCGGGAATAGTTAGCATATTGGTTGCGGTGACAGGATCGAATTTTGCTCCGTGGGTATGGGATGGTAATTCGAATGTTGTAAGGGTCATGGTTTCTTGCCCGACCATTTCTCCTAATGAGATATGGGACAACCCCGGCGCTTGCCCCGCGCCGATGACGCTACGTCCAGACAAATTTGGAAGGTTAAATTCGGTTTTGCCGTCGCCGCCATATTTTTGGCCAATCACGGCATATAATACGTTAAATTGCCGGATGTCGACTTTTCGACCATCGGCGTAAAAATAGCCGTCAGGACAATAACTTGCGGCGGTGGCGCAAATTGATCCTATATAGGCCTCTTCGTCGCAGGCATGTGCAGGCTGCGACGATGACAGCATGGTGGAGCCAAATGTGATTG
>NZ_JFKB01000069.1 GCF_002115745.1 Thalassospira alkalitolerans | reverse complement strand
GAACGCTGGCGGCAGGCCTAACACATGCAAGTCGTACGAGAAGGTTCCTTCGGGAACTGGAGAGTGGCGCACGGGTGAGTAACGCGTGGGGACCTACCTTTTAGTGGGGGATAACGGTTGGAAACGACCGCTAATACCGCATACGCCCTTCGGGGGAAAGATTTATCGCTAAGAGATGGACCCGCGTTGGATTAGATAGTTGGTGAGGTAACGGCTCACCAAGTCTTCGATCCATAGCTGGTTTGAGAGGATGATCAGCCACACTGGGACTGAGACACGGCCCAGACTCCTACGGGAGGCAGCAGTGGGGAA
>NZ_JFKB01000067.1 GCF_002115745.1 Thalassospira alkalitolerans | reverse complement strand
ACATAGCTACCCGGCAATGCCACTGGCGTGACAACCGGAACACCAGAGGTTCGTCCACTCCGGTCCTCTCGTACTAGGAGCAGCCCCTCTCAAATCTCAAACGTCCACGGCAGATAGGGACCGAACTGTCTCACGACGTTCTAAACCCAGCTCGCGTACCACTTTAAATGGCGAACAGCCATACCCTTGGGACCGGCTTCAGCCCCAGGATGTGATGAGCCGACATCGAGGTGCCAAACACCGCCGTCGATATGAACTCTTGGGCGGTATCAGCCTGTTATCCCCGGAGTACCTTTTATCCGTTGAGCGATGGCCCTTC
>NZ_JFKB01000066.1 GCF_002115745.1 Thalassospira alkalitolerans | reverse complement strand
AGGTCATAGCGCTCAGACAAGACCATCCAGCATGGGGTGGGCGCACGATCAGCAGCCTCTTGAAAAAGCAGATTGCTCCCAGCACCGTTACCAATGTCCTGCACCGGCACGGGCTGATTCAGCCGACTACGAAGGAGCAAGAGGCAAAGCTGAGGTTTGAACACGAGGCGCCCAACAATCTTTGGCAGATGGATTTCAAAGGGCATTTCCCGACGCAAGAAGGCAGATGCCATCCCCTGACTTTACTGGACGACCATTCACGTTTCAGTTTGGCTATTCAAGCTTGTGATAACGAGCGTGGAGCCACGGTGAAAGAAAGGTTGAC
>NZ_JFKB01000065.1 GCF_002115745.1 Thalassospira alkalitolerans | reverse complement strand
CCCGCCTCCACCGACGGGGTGCAGCGCCAACGAGACGGCGACGCGGACCGGACGGTTCGGGGCTTCGGTCCTAGAGTTCTTTGACATTGTTGATCAGTAGGAAGGGATGCGCGGGCAGCGTTATGGCGCAAAAGTCTGTGCATCCTGGAGACGACGGACCGGTTGGTTTGATTAAGGTTTCGGCCTTGATTTTGATTGATTGGTTTGTGGTAACCACCAAATGAATGTGCAGACGTCGATTTTAAGAGTTTGTCTATGAGGCAAGCTTGGATTGAACATGAGAGTTTGATCCTGGCTCAGAACGAACGCTGGCGGCAGGCCTAACACATGCAAG
>NZ_JFKB01000064.1 GCF_002115745.1 Thalassospira alkalitolerans | reverse complement strand
ATTTCGGTTTCCGTTGAAGGCGAAGCTGACGCTCCGACCCTCAATGTCGCCGATACATCCGGCACCGAAGACGGCGCCATTGCGATTGATATCGATGCAGGCCTCACTGATGCTGGGGAAGTGCTGTCGGTCACCGTATCCAACATCCCAGACGGCGCAACCCTCTCGGCGGGAACGGTTAACCCGGACGGCACCGTCACCCTGACCGCTGACGAGCTCGATGGTCTGACCATCACGCCACCGGCGGATTACAGCGGGTCGTTTGATCTTGGCATAACGGCAACTTCAACCGATGGAGAAACCTCTGCGTCAGTTTCTGACACCATCTCGGTTTCCGTTGAAGGCGAAGCTGACGCTC
>NZ_JFKB01000063.1 GCF_002115745.1 Thalassospira alkalitolerans | reverse complement strand
TGTCTCGTCCTGAAATACGTTGTCAGCTATAGGAGCAGACAATGTCGAGTTCAGGTACAGAGCGCCGCAAGCGCACACAACGGGACTACAACATGGGCTTTAAATTGGCCGTTGTTGATCAGGTCGAAAAAGGCGAGATGACCTATAAGCAGGCGCAATCGCGGTATGGCATTCAGGGAAGAAGTACGGTCCTGAAGTGGTTGCGCAAACATGATAAGCTTGACTGGTCCACAGCGAGGCATACCGCCATGTCAAAATCGGAAGAAACCCCGGAACAGAAGATCAAGCGCCTTGAAAAGGAGCTTGAAGACGAACGCATTCGCGTCATGGTCATGGATGGCATGATCACCATCATGGATCAGGAAT
>NZ_JFKB01000062.1 GCF_002115745.1 Thalassospira alkalitolerans | reverse complement strand
TGGCACCGACACAGCATCTGTATCTGACACCCTGACCGTTGATGTCACTGGTGTATCCGATGGTGCAATTCTTAATGTGTCTGATGCCAGCGGCTTGGAAGACAGTGCTGTCGCACTTGATATCGATACAGCCCTGCTTGATGACAGTGAAAGCCTCCAAATCACCATAACCGACGTACCTGACGGGGCAATATTGTCGACCGGTACTGACAATGGTGACGGAACATGGTCTCTAACACCTGATCAACTCGAAGGACTGACCATTACGCCGCCAACTGATTTCAGCGGTGAAATTGGTTTGACCGTTCTGGTCTCGTCAGCTGACGGGAATGATACTGCCGTCGTAATGGCAGAACTTACTGTTGATGTTGCAGCAGTAGCTGATGCTCCGACCCTGGACGTTACCAATGCCACTGGCACCGAAG
>NZ_JFKB01000061.1 GCF_002115745.1 Thalassospira alkalitolerans | reverse complement strand
GTTTAATTCGATGCAACGCGAAGAACCTTACCTACTCTTGACATCCAGAGAACTTTCCAGAGATGGATTGGTGCCTTCGGGAACTCTGAGACAGGTGCTGCATGGCTGTCGTCAGCTCGTGTTGTGAAATGTTGGGTTAAGTCCCGCAACGAGCGCAACCCTTATCCTTTGTTGCCAGCGGTTCGGCCGGGAACTCAAAGGAGACTGCCAGTGATAAACTGGAGGAAGGTGGGGATGACGTCAAGTCATCATGGCCCTTACGAGTAGGGCTACACACGTGCTACAATGGCGTATACAAAGAGAAGCGACCTCGCGAGAGCAAGCGGACCTCATAAAGTACGTCGTAGTCCGGATTGGAGTCTGCAACTCGACTCCATGAAGTCGGAATCGCTAGTAATCGTAGATCAGAATGCTACGGTGAATACGTTCCCGGGCCTTGTACAC
>NZ_JFKB01000060.1 GCF_002115745.1 Thalassospira alkalitolerans | reverse complement strand
GCCCAACAATCTTTGGCAGATGGATTTCAAAGGGCATTTCCCGACGCAAGAAGGCAGATGCCATCCCCTGACTTTACTGGACGACCATTCACGTTTCAGTTTGGCTATTCAAGCTTGTGATAACGAGCGTGGAGCCACGGTGAAAGAAAGGTTGACCGAGGTATTCCAGCGCTTCGGATTACCGGCTCGCATCAACGTTGATAACGGACCGCCTTGGGGCTCTCCACGTAACCCTGGTGAAATCACAGAGCTGAGTATCTGGTTGATTCGTCTGGGTATTCGGATCAGTTTCAGCCGCCCTTACCACCCACAAACCAATGGAAAGATTGAGCGTTTCCATCGCTCACTCAAGGCCGAAGTACTTGAAGGGCGTCAGTTTTCCACGCTCAAGGAAGCTCAAGCAGCATTTGATCGGTGGCGTGATGTTTATAACCTGCAACGGCCCCATCAGG
>NZ_JFKB01000006.1 GCF_002115745.1 Thalassospira alkalitolerans | reverse complement strand
GCGGGCGTTGTTGCCAAGATCATCGAGTAATCTTTTCTCTTGATCTTTGAGGAGCGGGCGGTTACATAAGCCGCCCGCTTCACTTTTAGCGGCAATCGTCAACTCCAGTTGAGGGGCCGGTGTCCTTTTGAGGGCTCCGGTACATAATTACATGGATAGTCAGAACATTCGCATTCGCCTTAAGGCGTTTGACCATCGCGTGCTGGATCAGTCCACACGTGAGATCGTCAATACGGCGAAGCGCACTGGCGCAGAGGTCCGCGGCCCGATTCCGCTGCCGACCCGCATTGAGAAATATACTGTTCTGCGGTCTCCGCACATCGATAAGAAATCGCGTGAACAGTTCGAAATCCGTACGCACAAGCGTCTTCTCGACATTGTCGACCCGACTCCGCAGACTGTTGATGCTCTGATGAAGCTCGACCTGGCTGCCGGTGTTGACGTCGAGATCAAGCTTTAATCGGGAGTAAGCCGCAATGCGTAGTGGACTTATCACCCAGAAGGTTGGCATGACCCGTGTCTTCACGGACGAAGGCGTGCACCTTCCTGTAACCGTTCTGAAGGTCGATAACCTTCAGGTCGTAGCTAACCGTACCAGTGATACGGATGGTTATGTTGCTGTTCAGCTCGGCTATGGCAAAGCGAAAGTTAAAAACGTATCGAAACCGATGCGTGGACATTTCGCCAAAGCCAAGGTTGAGCCGAAAGCCAAACTTGCTGAATTCCGCGTCAGCGATGATGCCCTGATCGAAGTCGGTGCCGAACTTTCGGCCGCCCATTTCGTTGAAGGTCAGTACGTTGACGTTATCGGCACCTCCATCGGTAAAGGTTTTGCCGGTGCGATGAAGCGCCATAACTTCTCTGGTCTGCGTGCGTCGCACGGTGTGTCTGTATCGCACCGTTCGCATGGTTCGACTGGTCAGTGCCAGGATCCAGGCCGCGTCTTCAAAGGTAAGAAGATGGCAGGTCATATGGGTGCGGCGCGCGTAACCATTCAGTCTCTTAAAATCGTCTCTACGGACGAAGCCAAGGGTCTTGTGTTTGTTTACGGTGCTGTCCCGGGTCATAACGGCGCCTATGTCCTTGTTAAGGATGCCGTGAAACGCGCTGCGCCGGAAGGCCTGCCGTTCCCGGCCGCGCTAAAGGGTGCTGCCCCGGCTGCTGAAGAAGCTGTCGCCGAGGATAAGGAATAAGCATCATGAAGCTCGATATTCTTAAACTTGACGCTTCCACGGCTGGTAATATTGATCTTGCAGAAGAGATCTTTGGCCTGGAAGTTCGTCGTGACATCCTGCACCGCATGGTGAACTGGCAGTTGGCAAAGCGCCGCGCCGGTACCCATAAGGTAAAGGAAAAAAGCGAGATCTCTGCGACCACGAAAAAGTTCGTACGTCAGAAGGGTAGTGGCGGTGCACGTCACGGTTCCCGGAAAGCCGTACAGTTCCGTGGTGGTGGTGTAGCTCATGGTCCGCGTGTTCGCGATCATGCGCACGATCTGACCAAGAAATTCCGTAAGCTCGCGCTGAAAACCGCTCTGTCGGCTAAAGCAAAGGACGGTAAACTTATCGTTCTGGACAATGCGGAATTCTCGGATGCCAAAACCAAGAATCTGGTCGCTGTTTTCGCTAAACTCGGCTGGAAGTCGGCACTGATTATTGATGGTGCGCAGATCAATGAGGGCTTTGCTCGCGCTGCGCGCAATATCCCGCAAATTGATGTGTTGCCTGAGATCGGTGCTAACGTCTATGACATCCTGCGTCGTGACACCCTGGTTTTGACCAAGGGTGCAATCGAAGCGTTGGAGGCACGTCTCAAATGACGATCATCAGCAAAGAGCGGATGTACGAAGTCATCCGCGCCCCGCATATCACTGAAAAGTCGACGCTGATTTCTGAACACAACGCTGTTGCGTTCAAAGTTGCGATCGACGCCACCAAGCCGGAGATTAAGGCTGCTGTGGAAGGTTTGTTCGGGGTGAAGGTCAAGGCGGTCAACACCTCTGTGGTGAAAGGCAAGACCAAACGTTTTCGTGGTACTGTCGGTCGCCGGAGCGATTTCAAGAAAGCGATGGTTACCCTCGAAGAGGGTCAGTCCATCGACGTGACGACGGGAATCTAAAGATATGGCTTTGAAGAAGTTTAAACCAACATCTCCTGGTCGCCGTCAGCTCGTTCTTGTCGATCGTTCCGATCTCCACAAGGGCAAGCCGATTAAAGCGTTGACCGAAGGTCTTCGCAAGAAAGGTGGCCGTAACAACACTGGTCGTATCACCGCCCGCCGTATTGGTGGTGGTCACAAGCGTCGTTACCGCATCATCGATTTCAAACGTAATAAGTTTGATGTCGTCGGTACGGTCGAACGTCTGGAATATGATCCGAATCGCACGGCGTTTATCGCCCTGGTTCGTTATTCCGATGACGAGTTGGCCTACATCCTAGCACCGCAGCGTCTTGCAATCGGCGACAAAGTTATTGCCGCTGAACGCGTAGACATTAAGCCGGGTAATGCCGCACCGCTGAAGAATATTCCGGTCGGTACCATCATCCATAACGTCGAACTGAAGGCCGGTAAAGGTGGTCAGATCGCACGTTCGGCAGGCACCTATGTGCAGCTTGTCGGTAAGGATCAAGGTTACGCCCAGCTTAAGCTGTCCTCCGGTGAGGTACGTTTGGTTCGTGGTGAATGCATGGCTACCATTGGTGCCGTGTCCAACCAGGACCAGAAGAACATCAACCTTGGTAAAGCTGGCCGTCATCGCTGGCTTGGCAAGCGTCCTTCGGTTCGTGGCGTTGCCATGAACCCGATCGATCACCCGCATGGTGGTGGTGAAGGTCGCACGTCGGGTGGTCGTCACCCGGTTACGCCGTGGGGTAAACCCACCAAAGGCAAACGTACCCGCTCTAACAAAAAGACTGACGCGCTGATTATGCGCCGTCGTCATAAGAGCTAACGGAGGAGGCTAGACTATGGCGCGTTCCGTTTGGAAGGGTCCGTTTGTAGACGGATACCTTCTTAAGAAAGCCGATACAGTCCGTGCTTCAGGCCGGAATGAGGTAATCAAGACCTGGTCGCGGCGCTCGACGATTTTGCCGCAATTCGTAGGCCTCACCTTTGGGGTTTACAATGGCCAGAAGTTTCTGCCGGTGCTTGTGAACGAAGATATGATCGGTCATAAGTTCGGCGAGTTTTCGCCGACCCGTACCTACTATGGTCACGCGGCCGACAAAAAGGCGAAGAGGAAGTAAACGATGGGTAAGAAAGCTGATATCCGTCGACTGGCGGATAACGAGGCTGAAGCTTCTATCAAAGCTTTGCGTATTTCTCCGCGTAAGCTCAACCTCGTCGCTGAGTCGATCCGTGGTATGAAGGCAGAGGCTGCTTTGGCAGAGCTCACCTTCTCCAATAAACGTATTTCGCAGGACGTCAAAAAGCTGTTGGAATCGGCAATTGCTAATGCCGAAAACAACCATCAGCTTGATGTTGATCGCCTTTATATTAAAGAGGCGTCTGTTGGTAAGGCATTCGTGATGAAACGTTGGCGGGCCCGCGCACGCGGTCGTGTCGGCAAGATCATTAAGCCGTTCTCCAACATCCGCATCGTCGTCTGCGAACGTGAGGAGGCCAAGTAATGGGTCAGAAAGTAAATCCGATCGGTTTACGCGTTGGCATCAACCGTACGTGGGATTCCCGCTGGTACGCCAACAAGACCGATTTCGCTGGCCTTCTTCATGAAGACCTGGCGATACGTAAATACATCTTCGACCGTCTTAAGCAGGCCGGTATTTCGAAGGTGATTATCGAACGTCCGGCGAAAAAAGCCCGTATTTCAGTTCACAGTGCCCGTCCGGGTGTTGTGATCGGGAAAAAAGGCCAGGATATCGAGAAGCTCAAGAACGACCTGCAGAAACTGACGAAGTCAGAAGTTCAGGTTAACATCATCGAAATCCGCAAGCCGGAAATCGATGCCAAGCTGGTCGCTGACAACATCGCCCAGCAGCTTGAGCGCCGTGTTTCGTTCCGCCGTGCGATGAAACGCTCGGTTCAGAACGCAATGCGTCTCGGGGCTGGTGGCATTCGTATTAATGCTGCTGGTCGTCTTGGTGGTGCTGAAATCGCTCGTACCGAATGGTACCGTGAAGGTCGCGTTCCGCTGCATACTCTGCGTGCGGACGTTGATTATGGCACTTCAGAAGCTCACACCACCTATGGTGTTTGCGGTCTGAAGGTCTGGATCTTCAAGGGCGAAATCATGGCTCACGATCCGCTGGCATCCGAGCGTAAAGCGCTCGAGTCGGCTGGTTCAGGCCGTAAGTAAGGAGATCCAGAGATGCTTTCTCCAAAACGTACAAAGTTTCGTAAAGCACACAAAGGCCGCCTTAAAGGTGAGGCCAAAGGTGGTACGGAACTTAATTTCGGCGCTTATGGCTTGAAAGCCTTGGAGCCGGAGCGTATAACGGCGCGTCAGATCGAAGCGGCTCGCCGCGCGATCACACGCCACATGCGCCGTCAAGGTCGTGTGTGGATCCGCGTTTTCCCGGATCTCCCGGTATCGCAGAAGCCTGCTGAAGTCCGTCAGGGTAAAGGCAAGGGTTCTGTTGAATATTGGGCTGCTCGGGTAAAACCGGGCCGGATTATGTTTGAACTTGACGGTGTTCCGCTGGATCTTGCACGTCGGGCTTTCGAGCTCGCAGCGGCGAAATTGCCGATCAAGACCAAGTTTGTCACGCGTCTTGGTGAAGGGGAGTAATTAGTGATGAAAATTGCTGATCTCCGCGCGAAAAGCGCTGATGAGCTAAAACAAATGCTGCTCGACCTGCGTAAGGAATCGTTCAATATGCGTTTCCAGCAGGCATCGGGTCAGTTCGAGAACACTGCGCAGGTCCGTAAGGTCCGCCGTGATATCGCCCGCATCAAAACCCTTCTCGGAAACGAGAAGGGTGCTACTGCGGCCTAACTGGACACGCATAGGAGTTAAGACACATGCCGAGGCGTGTATTGCAGGGGACAGTCGTTTCGACAAAAAACGACAAGACTGTGGTGGTCCGTGTGGAACGCCAAGTCATGCACCCGCTGTATAAGAAGTATGTGCGTAAGTCGAAGAAATTCCACGCGCACGATGAAGAGAACCGCTTCAAGACGGGTGACGTTATTCGTATTCGCGAATGTCGACCGATCTCCAAATTGAAGTCTTGGGAAGTAGTGGTCGAGGAGTGATTCCTCAGCCCAATCATAGTCAAGGGGTAAACCCATGATCCAGATGCAATCTAATCTGGACGTTGCTGATAACAGCGGCGCTCGCCGTGTTCAGTGCATCAAAGTACTGGGCGGCTCGAAGCGTAAAACTGCTAACGTCGGTGATGTTATCGTGGTTTCCGTTAAGGAAGCCATTCCGCGTGGTCGCGTTAAGAAAGGTGCAGTACACAAAGCTGTCATCGTTCGGACCGCAAAAGAGATTCGTCGTGCCGATGGCTCGGCGATTCGCTTTGATCGTAATGCCGCCGTTCTCATTAATGCGAACGGCGAGCCTATCGGTACGCGTATTTTCGGCCCGGTAACCCGTGAACTTCGTTCGCGTGGTTATATGAAGATCATTTCGCTTGCCCCGGAGGTGCTGTAATGGCTGCCAAGATTAAAAAGGGCGACCGCATTATTGTTCTGACGGGTAAAGACAAAGGGAAAACCGGTGAAGTTATCGCCGCTTTCCCGACCGAGAACAAAGTCTTGGTTTCGGGCATTAACCTGGTGAAACGTCACCAGCGTGCGTCCGGTACTGATGCTGGCGGGATCGTGGAGAAGGAAGCGAAAATTAACGTTTCCAACATTGCGATTGTTGATCCGAAAGAAAACAAGCCGACCCGCGTCGGTTTTAAGACCCTCGATGATGGTCGCAAGGTTCGCGTAGCGAAGCTCAGCGGCGAAGTCATCGACAACTGAGGGACGGAAAATGACGCGCCTGCGCGAATATTACAAAGAAGTGGTGCGTGACGCACTCCAGAAGGAGTTCTCTTATGGGAACCCGATGGAGCTTCCGCGCCTCGAGAAGATCGTGATCAATATGGGTGTCGGCGACGCCACCCAGGATCGCAAAAAACTGGACGGTGCGGTTGCGGATCTCGCGGCTATCACCGGTCAGAAGCCTATCTTCACCAAAGCGAAAAAGTCGGTTGCGGCTTTCAAGCTTCGTGAAGGCATGAACATCGGTTGTAAAGTGACCTTGCGTCGCGACCGTATGTACGAGTTCTTGGACCGTTTGGTCACTGTTGCGCTTCCGCGCGTCCGTGATTTTCGTGGCCTGAACAAAAAATCCTTCGATGGTCGTGGCAACTTTGCCATGGGCCTCAAGGAACAGTTCGTCTTTCCTGAAGTCGAGTACGACAAAGTCGACTCGGTCCGCGGGATGGACATCATCATTTGCACCACGGCAAAGTCCGACGACGAAGCTCTCGCCCTGCTCAAGGGTTTTGATCTTCCGTTCGGAAACTAACTGGAGGTTGGCCCATGGCCAAGAAAAGCGCCGTCCAGCGCGAACTAAAACGTGAGCGCCTGGCTAAGCAATATGCCGCCAAGCGTACCGCCCTCAAAGCGGTCATTAACAATCGCGAGACCTCTCCTGAAGAGCGTATCGTGAGTGTGATCAAACTCGCCCAGCTGCCGCGTAACTCGGCTCCGACCCGTCAGCGTCTTCGCTGTGCGGTGTCTGGTCGTCCGCGCGGTGTCTATCGCAAATTCCGCCTGTCCCGTATCGCGCTTCGTGAACTTGCTTCACGTGGTCAGATCCCGGGCATGGTGAAGTCCAGCTGGTAAGGGAGCACCCATCACATGATGACTGATCCAGTAGGCGATATGCTCACGCGTATCCGCAACGGTCAGCGCGTTGGTAAAACCAGCGTTGCTTCACCGGCTTCGAAACTGCGTACCGGCGTTCTGGATGTTCTCCAGCGCGAAGGTTATATCCGCGGTTATAGCATTAATGAAATTCGCAAGGGCGTCAGCGAAATCAGCATCGAACTCAAATATTTTGAGGGCGACGGCGTGATTAAGCAGATCGACCGCGTCTCGACCCCGGGTCGTCGTGTATATTCGAAGATCAAAGATCTTACGAAGGTATACAATGGTTTGGGCATCGCAGTCCTATCCACTCCGAAAGGGGTTCTATCGGATCAGGAGGCTCGCGAACAGAATGTCGGCGGCGAAATCCTCTGCAAGGTATTCTAGGGAGGGCCAACGATGTCGCGAGTAGGAAAAAATCCGGTGGTTGTGCCTAACGGCGTTACCATCACCCTGACCGAAGATCAGATCAGTGCAAAAGGCAAGCTCGGTGAGCTTCGTCTTGCTTTGACCTCGGACGTAACTGTTTCACATGATGACAACCAGGTTGTTGTGAAACCGGCCAACGATAGCAAGCGCGCCCGTGCCCTTTGGGGTACCACACGTGCTAATATCGCAAACCTCTTTGCCGGGGTTTCGGACGGTTTTACCAAAAAGCTGGAAATCACCGGTGTTGGTTACCGTGCGCAGGTCCAGGGCAGTAAACTGGTTCTGCAGCTTGGCTTCTCTCATGACGTAGAAATGGAAATTCCAGCTGGTATTTCCGTCGTCGCAGAAAAGCCGACCCTTATCGCCATCTCTGGCGCAGATAAACAACTCGTTGGTCAGTTTGCTGCAAATGCACGCAGCTGGCGCGGTCCGGAGCCTTACAAAGGCAAAGGTGTCCGTTACGAGGGCGAGTATATCTTGCGCAAAGAAGGCAAGAAGAAGTAAGGACTGGCACGATGAAAAACGCGAGAAACCTCTTCGAACGCCGCAAGCGTCGCGTTCGTTTTGCGATCCGCCAAAAAGCGGCCGGTCGCCCGCGCCTGAGCGTACACCGTTCAAACGCACACATCTATGTGCAGATTATCGACGATCTCGCAGGCAAGACTCTTGCTTGTGCATCGTCCGCCGAGACAGTTCTCGGTGGCAAAGGCAGCAATGCTGATGCGGCTGCCATTGTCGGTAAAGCAATTGCCGAGCGTGCTGTTTCTGTTGGTGTCAAAACGGTCGTTTTCGACCGTGGCGGGTATCTGTTCCATGGCCGGGTGAAAGCTCTGGCCGATGCCGCCCGTGAGGGCGGTCTGGACTTCTAAGGAGCACGACCATGGCACGTAATCAGAATTCACAACAGCAGCAGGCGCCGAAAGCCCGTGAAGAAAACGAACTCGTCGACAAATTGGTTGGTATCAACCGTGTCGCGAAAGTCGTTAAGGGTGGCCGTCGTTTTGCATTCTCCGCAATGGTTGTCGTCGGTGACCAGCGCGGTCGCGTCGGGTACGGAACGGGTAAAGCCCGTGAAGTTCCAGAAGCGATCCGCAAGGCTACCGAAGCAGCCAAACGCAACATGATCCGCGTTCCGTTGCGTGAAGGCCGTACCCTTCACCACGATGTGAAGGGCCACTTTGGTGCAGGACGGGTTGTTCTCCGTTCCGCTCCGGCTGGTACCGGTATCATCGCGGGCGGTGCGATGCGCGCAGTTTTCGAAACCATGGGCGTTCAGGACGTAGTGTCCAAATGTACCGGTTCGAATAACCCGCACAACGTTATCCGCGCAACTCTTGACGCTCTGGTCAACGGCGCTTCACCGCGTCAGGTCGCTGCGAAGCGTGGCCTGAAGGTTGGCGAGATTGTTGCCCGTCGCGATAGCGGTTCGGCTGCGGCCGCCGTTCTCGAAAAGGAGTAATTCGATATGGCTGCTAAGAAAAAAGCGACCGTTCGCGTTACCCAGACGGGTTCGCCGATCGGACGTCCGGGTGATCAGCGTCAGACCCTTGTGGGTCTTGGCCTGAACAAAATGCACCGGACTCGTGAGCTGGAAGATACTCCGGCTGTTCGCGGTATGATCGCCAAGGTCAAGCATCTCGTCCGTGTGGACGAGGCCTGATTGGCCTCTAGATCGAAAAGGTGTTGATTAATGAAACTCAACGAACTTGCCGATAACCCGGGTGCCCGCAAAGCGCGCACCCGCGTCGGTCGCGGTATTGGTTCGGGCAAAGGCAAAACTTCTGGCGCAGGTCAGAAGGGTCAAACGTCCCGTTCAGGTGTTGCGATCAATGGTTTCGAAGGCGGGCAGATGCCTATCTATCGCCGTCTTCCGAAACGCGGCTTTAAGAATATCTTCCGGAAATTGTTCGGTGTTGTGAACATTGGTACCCTTCAGACTGCTGTTGATAACGGCGTTCTTGAAGAAGGTGCAAATGTCACCATCGACGTTCTGGTCGAAAAAGGCCTGGCCCGTCCGCAGAAAGACGGTTTGCGTCTTCTTGCTAAAGGTGAACTGACGGCGAAACTGAACATCGAAATCACCGGTGCTTCCAAGTCAGCTATTGCAGCTGTCGAGAAAGTTGGTGGTTCGGTTAAGGTTCTTGCTCCGGTTGCCGTAGCAGAAACCGCAGAATAAGCCTCTATGACTACGTGAGGGTCCGGTTCCTAAGTTTACGGGACCGGACCCTCCAGTTTTAGCGTATTGGGAGATGAGTGCATGGCATCGGCCGCCGAGCAGCTTGCCGCGAACCTGAATTGGTCGTCTTTTTCAAAGGCTACCGAGCTTAAAAAGCGCATCTGGTTCACGTTGGGCGCGCTTATAGTTTACCGTCTGGGAACATACATCCCGATTCCCGGCGTTGACCCGTCCATTCTTGCTGATATTTTTCAGCAGAATGCAGGTGGCGTCCTGGGCATGTTTGACATGTTTGCTGGTGGTGCGCTTGGGCGCATGACCATCTTCGCGCTGAACATCATGCCTTATATCTCCGCCTCGATCATCATTCAGCTGATGACAACTGTTTCGCCCAGCCTTGAAGCTATGAAAAAAGAGGGCGAGCAGGGGCGTAAAAAGATTAATCAATATACCCGTTATCTGACCGTTCTGATCGCCACGATTCAGGCCTGGGGCATTGCCGTTGGTCTTGAAAGCATGAGCGGTTCGACCGGTGCGGCTGTCCATGATCCGGGCATGTTCTTCCGTCTGACCGCTGTTGTTACGCTGGTTGGCGGCACCATGTTCCTGATGTGGCTTGGGGAACAGATCACCCAGCGCGGCATTGGTAACGGTATTTCGCTGATCATCTTCACCGGTATTGTGGCCGGTCTTCCTGCGGCAATTGCGGGCACGCTTGAACTTGGCCGTACCGGCGCAATTTCGGCAATGGTGATCATTGCGATTATCTTGCTTGCGGTTGCGGTTATTGCCTTCATCGTGTTCGTGGAGCGTGCCCAGCGTCGTGTTCTGATCCAATACCCGAAACGCCAGGTTGGCATGAAGGTTATGGAAGGTCAGAGCTCGCATCTGCCGCTCAAGATCAACACCGCCGGTGTGATCCCGCCGATCTTTGCAAGTTCGCTTTTGCTGATGCCGCTGTCGGTGGCACAGTTCACGGCCGGTGGCGATGCCCCGGCGTGGCTTAGCACCGTGACGGCATTGCTTGGCCGTGGCCAGCCGCTTTATATCGCCTTGTATATTGCGCTGATCGTGTTTTTTGCCTTCTTCTATACTGCGGTTGTGTTCAACCCGGAAGATACGGCAGACAACCTGAAAAAGCATGGCGGCTTCATTCCGGGCATCCGTCCGGGCAAGAATACCGCCAATTATCTGGATTTCATCCTGACCCGTTTGACGGTTGTTGGCGCGGCTTATCTGGCATTTGTTTGTATCCTGCCAGAATTGCTGATCGCTGAATGGTCGGTGCCATTCTACTTTGGTGGGACTAGCTTGCTGATCGTTGTCACGGTAACCATGGATACCGTTGCACAGATCCAGTCGCATATGCTGGCTCACCAGTATGAAGGCCTGATCAAGAAATCGAAACTGCGTGGACGCCGCCGCTAAGGCGGCGCCACGAAGACCGTCAGGGGGCAAACAATGAACATTATCCTTCTTGGCCCGCCGGGTGCTGGTAAAGGGACCCAGGCAAAGCGTCTTGAAACGGGACGTGGGATGATTCAGCTTTCAACCGGTGACATGCTGCGTGCAGCTGTTGCAGCCGGGACCGAGCTGGGACAGAAGGCAAAGGAAGTCATGGATGCGGGCAAGCTCGTATCTGACGATCTGATGATCGGTCTGATTTCTGAAAGACTTGATCAGGATGATACCAAAAATGGTTTCATCCTGGACGGTTTCCCGCGCACATCCGCCCAGGCAGAAGCCTTGGATGTGATGCTGGAAGCAAAGGGACTGGCACTTGATTATGTGGTCGAGTTGCGGGTTGATGATGCCGCCCTTGTGGCGCGTATTGTTGGTCGCTACACCTGCGCGAAATGTGGGCAGGGCTACCATGACGAGTTCCAGAAACCCAAGAAAGAAGGTGTCTGTGATGTATGCGCAGGCACTGAATTCAAACGCCGTGCGGATGACAACGCCGAGACGGTCTCATCGCGACTGGAAGCTTATCACAAGCAGACAGCACCGATCATTCCCTACTATGAGAATGCCGGTAAGCTGAAAACAGTTGACGGGATGGCCGAAATCGACGAAGTTACGCGCGAAATAGAAGCCATCCTGGGGTAATTTCCCGGGCAGGGTGTTTTTTTGCTGGCGGGTTGGCAGTAATGCTGGCCCGCTTTTGCAGCGCCCCGCCCTATCGGATCTGCCGCAGGGTTTGTTAACCAGGAAACAGGAGTCTCACACAGTGGCTCGTATTGCTGGCGTAAATATCCCGACCGCCAAGCGCGTCGTGATTGCGCTTACCTACATCACCGGCATTGGTCCGGCTAAAGCTAAAGAAATTTGCGCAAAGGTTGGCATCGAAGCAGCAACCCGTGTTCATCAGCTCTCTGATGACCAGGTTCTCAAGGTGCGTGAAGTCATCGACGCTGATTATACCGTCGAAGGCGACCTTCGTCGTGAAACCGCAATGAACATTAAACGTCTGATGGATTTGGGCTGCTATCGCGGTCTGCGTCATCGTCGCGGTCTCCCGGTGCGCGGTCAGCGTACCCACACCAACGCTCGCACCCGTAAGGGTCCGGCCCGGCCTATCGCTGGTAAGAAGAAGTAAGGTAGGGGACAGACAATGGCAAAAGCTCCTCAGACTCGCGTGCGTCGCCGCGAGCGGAAGAACATTACGAATGGTATCGCGCACGTAAACGCGACCTTCAACAACACCATGATTACCATCACCGACGTTCAGGGAAATACAATTGCCTGGTCGACTGCTGGTGGTATGGGTTTCCGCGGTTCGCGTAAATCAACACCTTATGCTGCACAGATGGCTGCCGAAGACGCAGGTAAAAAAGCTGCTGAACACGGTATGAAAACTCTTGAAGTTCAGGTCAAAGGCCCGGGTTCGGGACGTGAATCTGCTCTTCGTGCGCTGCAGGCTGTTGGTTTCACCATTACGTCGATCAAAGACGTAACGCCGATTCCGCACAATGGTTGCCGTCCGCGTAAGCGTCGTCGCGTTTAATCGCGCCGATCTGCGGGCAACCCCGCGTTTGGGCCCGGGCGACCGGGCCTGTTCGCGTTTCTCGTTGGGGGCCAATTTTGTGCCCCTTACCATAGGCTCCAGTTGCGAAGGTGGGTCTCGTGATTCAAAAGAACTGGCAGGAACTGATTAAGCCGGCCAAGCTTGATGTTACTCCGGGTACAGACGCCAGCCGCGTTGGTACGATCATGGCAGAACCGCTGGAGCGCGGTTTTGGCCAGACTCTGGGTAACGCGCTGCGCCGCATTCTGCTGTCGTCGCTCCAGGGTTCGGCGGTTACTGCGATCCAGATCGACGGCGTGTTGCACGAATTTTCGTCGATTCCGGGCGTACGAGAAGATGTCACCGACATCATCTTGAACATCAAGACCATGGGTGTGCGTATGCACGCCGAAGGTCCGAAGAAGATGTCGCTTAAGGCGACTGGTCCGGGTGCTGTCACTGCGGGTCAGATTGAAACCGGTGCCGACATCGAAATCCTTAACCCGGATCTCGAGATTTGCCATCTTGATGATGGTGCGACGCTTAACATCGAATTTACCGTTGATAACGGTAAAGGCTATGTTGCTGCGACCTCGCATCGTTCGTCGGATGCGCCGATCGGTCTTATCCCGATTGATGCAATCTTCAGCCCGATCCGTAAAGTGGCCTACAAGGTGGAAAACACCCGTGTGGGTCAGGAAACCGATTTCGATAAGCTGTCGCTGACCGTTGAAACCAACGGCTCGGTTACCCCGGAAGATTCAGTGGCCCTTGCGGCTCGTATCCTTCAGGACCAGCTGTCGCTGTTCGTCAACTTTGACGAGCCGGAAGCGGTTGTCGAAGAGAAAAAAGAAGACGAATTGCCGTTCAACCGCAATTTGCTGCGCAAGGTCGACGAGCTCGAGCTCTCGGTCCGTTCGGCAAACTGCCTCAAGAACGACAACATCATCTATATCGGTGATCTGGTTCAGAAGTCCGAAGCCGAAATGCTTCGTACCCCGAACTTTGGCCGTAAATCGCTGAACGAAATCAAAGACGTTCTGGCTCAGATGGGCCTGCATCTTGGTATGGAAGTCGGCGGCTGGCCGCCGGAAAACATCGAAGAACTCGCTCGCAAGTTCGAAGATCCGTTCTAATACGGGTCTTCGGCCTTCGGGTCGGATGATTTGATTTGATACTCGGGGCGGATTTTTCGCCCCAGCCAGGGCAACAAACTGTTTGGAACCCCGGTGGGCTGGTGCCCAACACCGCACGTGCATGACCTGATTATTCAGGGTGGCGGCGCGGTATCACAATCGGTTTCGTGCGCGAAGCCAAGGCAATAAGGAGAGTTCAAATGCGTCACGGTATGCACGGCCGTAAGCTTAATCGTACTTCGTCCCATCGTAAGGCGATGTTCGCAAATATGGCGGTTTCGCTGCTCGTTCACGAGCAGATCAAAACCACTCTTCCGAAGGCCAAGGATCTTCGCCCGTATGTCGAAAAACTGATTACGCTGGGCAAGCGGGGCGACCTGCATGCACGCCGTCAGGCTATTTCGATCCTGCGTGACGATAAAGTCGTTGCCAAGCTGTTCGGCGAAATTGCTGAACGCTATAAAGAGCGTTCGGGTGGTTACACCCGCGTTCTTAAGGCTGGCTTCCGTTATGGTGATGCGGCTCCGGTTGCTGTGATTGAACTTGTTGATCGCAACCCGGAAGCTAAAGGCGCAGAAGACCGCGCTCGTATCGAAGCAGAGGGCGAAGGCGAAGAATCTGTTGCTGAATAAGCAACGTTTCGGCCTTTAATATTAAACGGGCGGTGCCATGGGTGCCGCCCGTTTTCTTTTGGGGCTTGTGCATTTGGAACCTTTCAGAATTATTTTGAAATTCATCATATTTCCGCCAAGGTTGCGCGCAATTCCTGATAGCCCTAATTTTGGTTCCGTATCAGCCAGACCGTTTTCCGTGCGGAACAAATAGATCCTGATTTTGGTTTTTGATAAAAAAGAGAGAGTTCGACGTGCAGGCACGATTGATTGCGACCGTCATGACCGGGTTCATGATTGTATCGGGGGCTGTTTTTGGCCCGGTTGGAATGGCGCAGGCGCAGGATCGGCACCTGCCGACGAGCGATGCGGAAATCAAGATGTCGTTTTCGCCGCTGGTTAAACAAACCGCCCCGACGGTTGTGAACATCTATACCAAAAAAGTCGTCACCGCCCAGCAGCGCACGCCGTTCTTTAATGATCCGTTCTTCAAGCAGTTCTTTGGCGAACGGTTCGGCGGGGCTTTTGGTGCCCCGCGTCAACGCGTTGAACGCTCGCTTGGCTCGGGGGTGATTGTGTCGTCGGATGGGACCATCGTCACCAACCATCATGTTATCGACGGGGCCAGCGAAATTCGCGTGGTATTGCATGATAACCGCGAATTTGATGCGGAACTGATCGGGTCGGATGAACGTACCGATCTGGCCGTTCTGCGGTTGCGCGATGTAAAGGACGAATTGCCCGCCATTTCATTGGGCGATTCGGATGCGGTCGAGGTCGGTGATCTTGTGCTGGCGATTGGCAATCCGTTTGGCGTTGGTCAGACCGTGACCAGTGGCATCGTTTCCGCCCTGGCGCGTGCCGGTGTCACCGGTCAGGATTATCAATCCTTTATTCAGACCGATGCGGCGATTAATCCGGGCAATTCGGGCGGGGCGTTGATTGATATCGATGGCAAGCTGATCGGGGTTAACTCGGCGATCTTTACCAAATCGGGCGGATCAAACGGAATTGGTTTTGCCGTGCCGGTTAATATGGTCAAGGTCGTGATGCGCGGCCTGATCAGTGGTGATTTGCGTCGGCCGTGGCTTGGTGCTGCGGGGCAGTCGGTGACCGGTGATCTGGCGGCTTCGCTTGACCTTGATCGCCCGCATGGCGTTCTGATCAACGAAGTTCGCAAAGGCAGCCCGGCCGATCGCGGCGGATTGAAAGCCGGTGATGTGGTGATCGCGGTCAATGATCTGCCGGTGGATAACCCGAACGAACTGAAGTTCCGGATTGCGACGCTTGAAATGGATAATGACGGGATTTTGTCTGTCCTGCGCAAGGGACAGGAAATCAGCCTGAAAATGCCGCTTGAAGTGGCGCCGGAACTGCCCGCACGTGATGAAAGCGTGATCAAAGGCAAAAACCCGTTTAGCGGCGCCAAAGTTGCCAATGTGAACCCGGCACTTGCCGATGAAATTGGCATTGATACGTTAAGCGAGGGCGTGATTGTTCTTGGCGTTTTGCGCGATAGCATGGCGCTTCGGGCGCGCATCAAGCCCGGCGATTATATTGTCGAGGTTAATGGCGCCCCGATTGATACGGTCGCACGTCTTAAGGAAGTTCTTACCGCTGGTGAACGCGGCCAGGAATGGAAAATTGCGGTAAAACGCGATGGCAAGGTTCTGACAGCGCAATTTACTCTTTGATTTGCGCCTTGATCAGGCTGTCTTGATATCGCGGAACTGTTTGATGTTTTTCAGGAAAAGGCGGGATTAAATCCCGTCTTTTTTTGATGCTGCGGCTTTAAGGTTCATCAGGGCCAAAAGCGTTAACAAACCTAGGCCACCTGTTAGCCAAAGTGCCTGCACGCCATAGCCGTCAATCAAAATTCCGAACAAAAATGGGGCCGCAGCCTGAGCAAACCGGGACGGAGCCATTAGAAAACCCTGTCGCCGTCCATATCCGTTCGGGCCAAACATTGCCAGCGGCAAGGTGCCCTTGGCAATCGTCAGAATGCCGTTCCCGGTTCCGTGCAGGCAGGTAAAAATCATTGCCGCGGGACCACCGAAAATCAACAGTATTGCCGCGCCAAGCGGATGTGTGATCGATGCGAGGCGGGCTGAAATCAACGGATGCATGCGTTGCAGGAAACCAAATTCCAGCAACCGCCCGATGACCTGGGCCGGGCCGACCAGCGAGGCCGCAATAATCGCATCCGCTGTGCTCAGACCTGAAATTTGTAACATACGTGGTAAATGGGCGGCCATGGCGGTCGCCGTAAACCAACTGGCGGCGAAAACAAACGCCAACAGGAACATTGGCAGGGTGAAATATTTCTGGCTTGGCTTTGTTGATGTATTTGACTGTGATGAATTGAAAACGGCGGATGTTTGCGCCTTGTTGTCCTGATCACGGGGGTGAGCACCGGTATGATCCTGATGTGTTGGGGCAGGCGCCGCGACATCCCGGATTGATGGAATAAGAAAACGATTTAACGGCAGGGCAAGAACGATATGCATACCAGCCCAGAAAAAGCACGTTATGCGCCAGCCGTATTCGATTTCAAACCATGCTGAAATCGGCCAGCAAATCGTGCTGGCAAATCCGGCAATCAGCGTGATGCCGGTTATCGGTCCACGTGCATCGCGGCCGAAAATACCGGTGAGCGTGGCAAAGGCGGATTCGTAAAGCCCCGTCGCCATGCCAATCCCGATGGCCAGCCAGGCGATGCATATGCCAGTTATGCCCTGGGCCAAGCCCAGCAGGGCAAGCCCGCAAGCAAGAACAAGGCTGGAAATTGTCATCACATTGCGCCCCCCGAAACGGTCGATTCGTGCGCCAGCAACCGGGCCAAGCAAAGCCGCAACAATAAGAGCCAGTGAAAATGCCCCAAATGCCAGACCCGGCACAAAGCCAAGGTCATTAGCCATCGGTTCGGCCAGAATGGCGGGCAAATACAAGGTTGAACCAAAAGCAAGTGTCTGCACCGTGCCAAGAGCCAGAATGATCGGAAGTTTTTTCGGGGGTGTTGCCATGATTTATGCCTCGATCATCGAGGTATATAGGGTAAAAAATAGATTAATCACAACAGGTTGCTTTCGAGGGGCTTTGGGGATTTGACAAGGTGGGGGATATTTTGCGCGGGGCATCGCGTGCCGCAAGGATATGTTGCGTGACATCCATCCAGGCATCGGTGGCAATTTTAAATGCGTCGCGACCTTTGTCGGTCAGATCATAAATTTTGCGTTGGCGGCCCTGCACGACTTCCAGATGCGACGTCATATATCCGCCAGCCTCGAATTCGTTCAGAACCGGATATACCGTTCCTTCGGTCGGAGAGCAGCAGCCCTTTGTCGTTTTCTCGACCGCCTGAACAACTTCATAGCCATGCATGGGTTTGTGATGCAGGACGGAAAGGACAAAGAACTTTGACAAGGACATCTTGATTGTCCCCTGCCAATAAGAACGGCTCGTATAATCGACAACCTGTTTCATGTCATGCCTCTGGCTGATCTGGCGGCGACGCTATACCTCGACCATCAAGGTGTCAATATGCTTGCCTTATGGCTATAACCCATTCGATGTTCGTGATAGGTTCCGTGCCAACCCAGTTGAAGTGTTACGGAGATCAACGGTCTAATATGGTTTCCTTGTTTGAAAGTCAGGCGTCCCGTCCCTTGGCCGACAGGCTGCGTCCGGCCAAGCTGGACGAAGTTGTCGGGCAGGGGCATTTGTTTGGCGATGACGGGCCGATTACGCGGATGATCAAGACCGGGCGCGTGCCGTCGGTTATTTTGTGGGGGCCGCCGGGGTGCGGTAAAACGACACTGGCGCGTCTGATGGCCGATGTTGCCGATATGGCGTTTGAACCGTTATCGGCGATCTTTTCGGGCGTTGCGGATCTGCGCAAGGTGTTTGACCGGGCCAAGGGCCGCCGGGCAACCGGGGCATCGACCCTGCTTTTCATTGATGAAATCCATCGTTTCAACAAGGCGCAGCAGGACAGTTTTTTGCCGTTTGTTGAAGATGGCACCATTACCCTGATCGGGGCGACAACCGAAAACCCGTCATTTGAACTGAATGCTGCCCTGTTGTCGCGCTGTCAGGTGCTTGTGCTTAAGCGGCTTGATGACCCGGGCCTTGACGAGCTTTTGGTGCGTGCCGAAAAGGAAATGGGCTTTGAATTGCCGTTGTCGCCCGAGGCGCGGATAACGCTTCGCGCCATGGCCGATGGTGATGGCCGTTATTTGCTGAACCTGGCCGAGGAATTGTTTTTGTTACCGCCCAGCGAAGAGGGGCCGCTTGGCGTTGCCGAGCTGTCGCGGATCGTACAAAAGCGGGTGCCGCTTTATGACAAAGGCGATGACGGCCATTACAACCTGATCAGTGCGCTGCATAAATCGGTGCGTGGATCGGACCCGGATGCGGCACTTTACTGGTTCAACCGGATGCTGGCCGGGGGCGAGGACCCCAAATTTCTTGCCCGTCGGATAACCCGTATGGCGGTCGAGGATATCGGCCTTGCCGATCCACAGGCGCAACAGATTTGCGTTGGCGCATGGGAAGCATACGAACGCCTTGGCAGCCCCGAGGGCGAATTGGCCTTGGCGCAGGCGGTGATTTATCTGGCCCTGGCGCCAAAATCCAATGCCGGTTATACGGCTTATAAACGCTCGCTTAAGGTTGCGCGCGATACCGGGTCATTGATGCCGCCGGCCCATATCCTGAATGCGCCAACCAAGCTGATGAAAGAAATCGGCTATGGCACCGGTTATGCCTATGACCATGATCAGGAAGATGGTTTTTCCGGGCAAAACTATTTCCCCGATGGTATGCGCCGCCAGAATTTTTACGAACCGGTTGAACGCGGCTTTGAACGCGATTTGAAGAAACGGACCGAATATTTCGACCGTTTACGCCGGGAACGTCAAAAGCAGCGCGGGGAAGATTAATCGCAAGGTGTATTGTTCGCGTTTGGTCAACAATCTGGTGAAACCTCATTGGATAATCTTCGTCATGGAAACTGTTAAAGTCGGGGCAACAGAAACAATTCCAGACTTGGAGACCTTTCATGACCTCGATCTTGCATATCAATGCCTCGGTAAATGGTGAAAATTCCAACTCGCGTCAGATCGCGTCCAAGCTGATCGAACGCATTGTTGCCGCAACGCCAGCCGCCAATGTTGTTGAACGTGATTTGAATGACAAATCAATCCCGGCCCTGACCGGCGAAATTGTCGGCGCATTTTATACCCCGGCTGAAAACCGCACTGGCGCCCAGAAAGACGTCATTGCTGTTTCCGACAAACTTGTTGCCGAACTTAAGGCATCAGACGTCGTGGTTATCGGCGCACCGATGTATAATTTCTCGGTACCGTCGACCCTTAAGGCATGGGTTGACCTGATCGCGCGTGTTGGCGTGACCTTTAACTACACCGAAAACGGCCCCAAAGGCCTTCTTGAAGGCAAGAAAGCCTATCTCGTTGTTGCCACTGGCGGTGTGCCGGTCAACAGTGCGGCCGATTTTGCGACCCCGTATCTGAAACAGGTTCTTGGTTTTGTCGGGATTGCCGATATTGAAGTGATCGATGCGTCCGGTTTTGCGGTCAATGCCGAAGAAGCCATGACACGTGCGATTGCCAATGTTGCCGCCGCACCTTTGCCAAAAGCAGCCTGATATCAAACAGATTTATTCGCGCAGGATTGGAAGCCTTTCCGATCCTGCAGGAAATCACTAAACGCAAGCATTCCCCCCCCGCATTGCGGTTTGTTGATTTCCTGATAATACCCGAACGAGATCGTCGTTCGGGTATTTTTGCATTTGTTAACTTGACGAATTACAAGAATTAACCGGTATTTAGGGAGTCCTAAGCCTATTTAGGGCGTTCTGGCCTTGGGCTGTCTTGTCGGGATTGGGGGATTTTTGTGAGACGCATGGTAATCATTCTGGCTTGGCTTTTGTTTGTCGGAGCGCTGACGTTTGCTGTCATCCGCTTTAGCGGCCTGCTTGACAGCATGTTATTGGCTGGTGAACCTGCTGATATTCGCTTTGGCCCGGATATGGAACTTCCCAAAGCCGCCAATTATTTTGTTATTTGTCCGCATGATGCCTGCCCCAAGACCCATCGCCGCGCCCCAAGCCCGGATTTCAAAGTTGCACCGGATGTTCTGGCAACGGCACTTCAGGGCACCGCAAACGCCTTTAACATGCATCTGATCGAAGGTGATGCATTGTCATTGGAGTTTCGGTTTCTGACCCGAACACCCATCATGCGCTTTCCCGATTGGGTTGATATCAAGGTCGTTCCGAACGGGCAGGGGGGCAGCCGCATCTTTGCCTATTCCCGATCTGTTTATGGTAATGATGATTTCGGCAAGAATGAAAAACGCCTGAAATCCTGGATGGCGGCGGCTATTGCCAGGATGAGCGGGGCGACATCGGGGCCAAACGGATAACAGCCTTTGGGCAAAGGCGGTATGGCGCATGGTTGTGCGACCCGCCTATGATGTTTTCACACGTGACTTTTAAAAACTGAGGGACTAGGGTCCGGACCCATTAATTTGTTTGGAATGGCAGGTGTTACATTTGCGAAACCCCAGGAAAAGCCCGCCGGTCGGGTCGACATCCCGAACAAGGGATTTGACGCCGGAGTTCGCAAATGTAACACCTGTCCTGTGGATCAATCGGATTTGCACGGGATACTTTGTCGCAAGACCTTGAAAGATAAATATCTTCCTGCGGTTTTGCTCCGCGTATCCGCACAAATCTGATTGACCATTTCAAACAAATTAATGAGTCCTGACCCTAGGTTCCGCGCCATGCAATTTTCACCGTTGTTTATCGCATCCATCGCATTGGGCGGGGCTATCGGGGCGGTTTCCCGATATGGTGTTTCGGCCCTGATGGGCGCGACACTTGGTCATGGTTTTCCCTGGGGGACGTTGACGGTTAATATCGTCGGATCGTTCCTGATGGGGCTTCTGATCGAACTGTCCGCGCTTAAACTGTCACTAAGCCCTGAAATGCGGGCCTTCCTTGTGACAGGCTTTTTGGGGGCGTTTACAACGTTTTCGACTTTTTCGCTCGATGTCGCGACCTTATATGAACGTGGTAACCTTGGCCTTTCGGCCCTGTATGTTGCCGTTTCGGTCTGCGTTGGCATCGCAGCATTGTTTGGCGCAATCGCGCTGGTAAGAGGAGTTCTGCAATGAGTGGCGTCACTCTGCGCAAGGTAAAGACGGATGAAGCCGAGATGCGGCTTGATCGCTGGTTTAAGCGCAACTGCCCGGAATTTACCTTTGGGCAGGTTCAAAAAATGCTGCGCGGCGGTCAAATCCGTGTCGATGGCAAACGTGCCAAGGCAGGCCAAAATCTTGAACCGGGGCAGGAAATTCGTGTTCCGCCGGCGCCTGTCATGTCGGGCGGCGGTCTTGGCCCCTGGCAGAAAGGCGGCCAATATGATCAGGCCGCCGGGGGCGAATACGCCAAATCCGGCCCTGCGCGTTCCAACGCCAGCGAGGAAGACCTTCAGGCGCTGAAAGATTCCGTCATTTTCTATGACGAAGTTGTGCTGGCGATCAACAAACCGGCCGGACTGGCCGTACAGGGTGGCACCAATACCGCCCTTCATGTTGATGGCATGCTTGATGCGCTGAAGCTCGATTCCAAGGAACGTCCGAAACTGGTGCATCGTCTGGATAAAGACACCAGTGGGGTTTTGTTGCTGGCGCGTTCGGCATCGGCGGCAAATGCGCTGACCAAGGCATTCAAGGATAAATCGACTCGCAAGCTTTACTGGGCAATCGTTTCCGGTGCGCCGGATCAACGCGAAGGCCTGATTGATGCGCCGCTGGCCAAACATGGCAGCAAGGGCAGCGAAAAGATGGTGATCGACGAGAAAGAGGGCAAATCCGCCCAGACCGTCTATCGCCAGCTTGCCCGTGCCGGACGCCGGGCTGCGTGGCTTGCGCTATCGCCGTTAACCGGGCGTACTCACCAGTTGCGCGCCCATTGTCAGGCGATGGGCTGTCCGATCCTTGGGGATGGCAAATATGGCGGTGCGCAGGCATTCCGCGATGGGTTGTCCAACCAGATGCATTTGCATGCCCGCGCCATTGATTTTCCGCATCCGGTTACCGGCCATCGCGTGATTATCGAGGCCCCGGTGCCGGAACATTTCCGCGAAACATTCAAGGCGCTGAATTTCGATCCGAAAACGGCGACGAAGTTCGTGACCCCGGAAATCCACCGGGAAAAGGAAGTTAAGCCAAAACCAAAAGAAAAACCGTCGCGGTTGCGCCGGAAATAGATCGGTCTGATGGTTTGTCAGAATGCGAAAAGCCGGCGCAGTGCGTCGGCTTTTTCGTCCCTGTCAACGGTGTTGATGACAATTGATTGTGTTATGGGCCCGCGACCACTTTGCCGAAACGGTTAAGAAAAACATCACGGACCCGGCGCAAATGCCGGGCATGGACGGTATTTCCCGTGCGTTCACAAATTTCGGCCTGACCGTCAATCATAACCGCGATTTGTTTCCGACCGCGCGGCGTATGGACCAGACTTTCGCCTTCCTCAAGGGCAGAAAGAAGGGGGATGTGTTCACACTCGGCAATCGCGAGAATCTCTTCTTCGCTTAGGTCGCTGAAATCGATGCAGTCCCTAAGTGTGAGCATCTTAGCCTCCGCTGTTCGCGTGCCAACAGGGTTATTCTACGCTTATCTCAGGGTGACCGAAAGTCATCCTAAATTCACTTGTAGTTTCCGTCGTTTCCCGCAGAGCACAAAACAGCATCACGATTAGATTGGCAGGAGACTCGATCTTTCAAACGCTTTGGCATAATGTCCGCCCCGATATAAACAGAACTGGATGACTTTTGATGGTGAACGATCCGCTTAAGCTTGTGGTATTTGATTGTGACGGCACGCTGGTTGATAGCCAGCACGCGATTGCGCATTGCATGGATCATGCCTTTGCGACGCATGGTCTGGATTGCCCGGGACTTGAAAAAACGCGGACCATCATCGGGCTGAGCCTGCCCGAGGCGATCACCAAACTTGCCACACCGGGCACAGTTGATGCGGCGATTGTTGAGGGCGTCACGGCGGCCTATAAAGCGGCATTTTTCGAATTGCGCCAGGCCCCGGATTTCCACGAGCCGCTTTTCCCCGGTGTGCATGAAATGCTGGCCGAACTTGATAGCCGTAACTGGTTGCTTGGCGTTGCGACGGGCAAGGCGCGCCGGGGGCTTGATGCGGTACTGGCGCGCAATGCGCTTGAAAAACGTTTTGTGACGCTTCAGACCTGCGACAATCATCCGTCCAAACCCCATCCGTCGATGTTGCATTCCGCCATGGATGAAACCGGGGTTGAGGCACCCAATGCCGTGATCATCGGCGATACGGCCTATGATATTGAAATGGGCCGTGCGGCGGGGATGCTGGCGATTGGGGTTAGCTGGGGCTATCATGATGTCGATACGTTAAACAATGCCGGGGCACATGCCGTGATTGATCATTTCGATCAATTGCCGGGGGTGTTGGAAACCATGTGGGGAACCAGTCGCAATGCCGCATGAGGCCAAAGATCTGCAACCGATCCAGTTTGAAATTACCGTTCCCGTCGAACCCGAACATGCGTTTGATGCGTTTACGGCCCAGTTTGGCAATTGGTGGCCGATCGACAGCCATTCGCTGGCGCGCGAGAATTGCAAATCAATTGAAATGAGCACCGGGCTTGGGGGCAAGATCATCGAACATGCCAAGGGCCGCGATCCGATTACCTGGGGCACGGTCGAAATCTGGCAGGTCGGGGAACATGTTGCCTTTGCTTGGCATCCCGGCTGGGATGAGGGGGCCTATACAAGGATTAGCGTGACCTTTGAACAGAACGCTTTCGGGCGCTGCGTGATCCGGCTTAAACATTGGGAATGGGGCAATCTGGGTGAAATTGCCCAGACGATGCGCGATGGCTATCAAACCGGCTGGAAATACGTTTTTGAAGAATGCTTTGCCAATTATCTGATGGCCAAACGCCATTAGGGACGCTGCCCAAAAGGGCTTTGGCATCGGGTTAAAGACAAAAGGGGCGCCAGATTGATCGGGCGCCCCTTTGTTATGTTTGATGTGTGCCGGTTACAGCAGGCCATATTCCATCAAGTCGCGACGCAGTTTGAGTGGTTCGCGGAACCAGTGGGTGACAAAGCCCATTTCGCGGGCTTGCTGGATGTTTTTTTCGTTGTCATCGATAAACAGGGTTTCACGCGGGTCGAATTTGAACCGGGATGCGGCCAGATCGAAAATCTGTGGGTCGGGCTTGGCCAGTTTTTCACGGCCAGACACCAGAATGTCTTCGAAATGGTTCAGGAATTCAAACCGTTCCAGCGCGTATGGCCAAGTATCAGCCGACCAGTTGGTCAGGGCAAACAAACGCACATTGCCGCGTGATTTCAGTTCTTCAAGGATATGAACGGTCCGGTCAATCGGGCCTTTCATCATTTCCGGCCAGCGGTCCATCCATGCGGCAATCTGGTCGCTGTAATCGGGATAACGATGTTGCAGATCGGGGATCGAATTGGCAAAGCCAAGCGCCCCCTTGTCATGCAGAAAGTTCCAGTGCGGGTGGCAGACTTCGGTCAGGAAACGTTCCATTTCGGCCGGGTCGGTGAAAATCTTGCGATACAGATGGCGTGGATCCCAATCGACCAGAACCCCGCCCAGATCAAAAAGAACCGTTTCGATTTTACGCATTGTTTCCTCGGCTTGAATGGGTGTGACGCCCCTCTGTTAAAGCAGGCAGGGGCGGGCGGGGCAAGCCGCCAATTGCACAAAACCGGTCTGCGTATCGAATTTTTCTGATCCGGTTTTGGTTGGTTGCCGTATCGCCAAAGATCCGCCCGGAAGGGCAAAAATCAAATCTATGACGGGAGTGTGATTTGCAAACGAATTGTAATCGGGGAAATGATAACGCCAATAACATTGCGCCATATTATCGCGCCATAACATCACGCCGGTTTTGAACTGACAAAGGAGGTTTGAATATGTGTACGCTTGACGGATGTGGTTCGGATGAACATCTCGGCCCGCGGCCCAAGGCCACGGACGAAGATCGTCGTCTGTTTCTTAAGGGTGCTGTTGCCCTGCCGCTTGCGGTTGTTCTGGCCGATCCGATTTTGGCCCATGCGGCCGGATCGATGCTTGAACCTGTGACGATCACGACGCCCGGCGGTGATCAAATGGTCGCTGAAATTGCCATGCCAGCAGTTCTTCCTGCCCCAACCGTGATCCTTATCCATGAATGGTGGGGGTTAAATGATCAAATCCGCGCCGTGGCGGCGGAATATGCCAAGCAGGGCTATATCGCATTGGCGGTTGATCTGTATGGTAAACCGGCCGCAACCACGCCGGATGGGGCAAAGGCATTGATGGCTGCGACCGATCCGGTTGTCGCAACCCAAAAATTGCAGGCATCGGTCGATTTTCTGAAAAAGCACAAGGACGCAACCGGCAAGGTCGGAACGGTTGGCTGGTGCTTTGGCGGCGGCTGGTCGCTGAATACTGCACTTGCGGCCGATGTTGATGCGGTTGTCGTCTATTACGGTAATGTCAAAAAAACACCGGAACAGGTTGCGACCTTGAATGCACCGTTGATGGGGCATTTCGGCACGTTGGATAAAAGCATCAATAAGGACATGGTCAGTGGGTTTGAGCAGTCGCTTAAAACGGCGGGTAAAACCGATTACCAGATTTACTGGTACGAAGCCGACCATGCCTTTGCCAATCCAACCGGCGGGCGTTATGACGCCGAGGACGCGATGCTGGCCTGGGACCGCACGATGGGATTCTTTGACAAAAATCTAAGCTGATCTTTGTGAGTATGTAAAACGACAAAAGGCCGGGATGTGACCCGGCCTTTTGCATAGATTGTTTTTAAGGTGTCAACTGGTCGGATTGGCCCGGTTCGCCCAACGGGTTGAACGGCGTTCAATCACGTTAAACATCTCGTACATTGCAATCCCCATCACCGCGATGACCAGCAAACCGGCAAAGACCAGCGGCATATTGAATTTTGAGGATGCCGATAGCATCAGATAGCCAACACCCAAATTCGATGCCACGGTTTCGGAAATGACCGAACCGACAAAGGCCAGCGTGATCGCAACCTTAAGGGATGCAAAGAAATACGGCATGGCGCGCGGAAAACCGACCTTGAACAGGATATCGGTACGTGTCGCGCCAAGGGAGCGCAAAACATCGCGCAATTCCGGTTCCAATGTTGCAAGCCCGGTCGCGACATTGACGACAATCGGGAAGAATGAAATCAGAAAGGCGGTGATGATTGCCGGTGCGGTGCCAATACCAAACCACATGACAAGGACCGGCACCAATGCGACTTTTGGGACCGAGTTAAACCCAACCAAAAGCGGATTGGCGGCGTCATAGATTGCCTTGCTGGACCCGACCAGCGCGCCAAGTACGACGCCAAATACAACCGCAATGGCAAAGCCCGCCAGGGTCGTATAAAGCGTCTGCATCGCATGCATCCAGATTGCGGCGCGAAATTCCCAGCCAACGATAATGCTTTCGGACGGGGTCGGCAGGACATAGACCGGAATATTGAAAATCCGGACGATCAGTTCCCAGAAGACGAAAAGTCCGATGGCGCTAAGCCATGGCGTGGCTTTCGAGAAATCTTTTTTCTTGGTCATGATATTTTTTCCCAACCTTTGCCGTTATGCCGCGCGAACGTTGCGGATGTGATTGCGCAAATCGTGGACCAGATCGGTGAACGGCTGGGTGAATGTGGTTTCCTGATCGCGCGGACGGGGCAGGGTATTTTCCCGTTCGGCAATGATTTTGCCCGGGCGTTTGGACATTACATAGATCGTATCGGCCAGATAGGCCGCTTCGCGCAAATCATGGGTCACCAGAATGACGGTGAAGGGCCGCACCATCCAAAGGTTCTGCAAGATGTCCCACAGTTCTTCACGGGTAAACGCATCAAGGGCCGCAAACGGTTCGTCGAGCATCAAAAGATCCGGTTCATGGATCAGCGACCGGCACAGGGATGCACGTTGTTGCATGCCGCCGGATAATTCCCACGGATATTTGTCTTCATGGCCTTCAAGCCCGACACTGGCCAAAAGCTTGCGGGCGCGGTCTTCGTATTCAGCACGGTTTTTGCGCAACAGATTGCGGTGTGGCTTGACGATTTCCATCGGCAATAAAACGTTATCAAGCGTGGTCCGCCAGGGCAGAAGTGTCGGGTTCTGAAACGCCATGCCAACGATTTTAAGAGGCCCTGCGACTTCTTTGTTATCGACAATCACAGTTCCTTCGCTGGGCGGCATCAGGCCAGATACCAGTTTAAGCAGTGAAGACTTGCCACATCCCGAAGGTCCGACAACGGCGATAAATTCGCCCTTGTTGATCTTCAGATTGGTTGTTTCCAACGCCAGTTCGTCGCCTTCGTTGTAACGAAGCCTGACATTGTTCAATTCGACAAAGCTGTTCGACATGGCAGCCAATCCCCCTGCGGATCATGTTGGTTTCTTATGGATTTCTTATGGATCGGGGCCGGTTGTTTCCCGGCCCCGTTTTTTAAAATACTGACGGAAATTATTTCAACATGCGGTCTTTTTGACCGGGCATGAAGATATCGGTGAACAGATCACCAACAGTCGGCTTTTTCTCGATGCCAAAGGCCAGGCTGACCTGATCAATTGCTTTGGCCATGCGATCCGTTTTGATCTGGCCCATGCCTTCTTTCAGGGTGACTTCGGTGACGACGTTTTCATCAATCGTCATCTGAAGGCGCTGAATTTCAAGGTCTGTACTGATCAGGGGATCAACTTCCTTAAGGGCGGCAATGGCTTCGGCCGGATCGGCAATTGCATCACGCCATCCTTTGACAACTGCGCGCAGGAAGCCACGCAATTCTTCCGGATGGTCTTTCATCATATCGGGTGATGCAATCAGCGCATTGCCATAGAAATCCATGCCGTAATCGAAATATTTGAAAACGGTCAGGTCATCCTTGGAAATGCCCTGTGCCTTAAGGTTCAGGATCGAGGTAAAGTAATGTCCGGTAATCGCATCGACATCACCGCGCACCAGCATCGGTTCGCGAAGCGGCGGGTCCATGCTTTCCCATTTTACATCGTCAAGCTTAAGGCCGGTGGCCTGTGCAAAGGCCGGGAACAACTTGCGGGACGCATCAAAGACCGGCGCGCCAAGGGTCTTGCCAATCAGGTCTTCGGGTTTTGTGATGCCGCTTGATTTCAGCATAAACAACGAAAACGGCGGGCGGTCATAGACCATGAAGATCGACTTCATGGCACGGTCCGGGTTGGATGCGTTGAATTCCATCATCGAATTGATATCGGCAAAACCAACATCATAGGCGCCGCTGGCAACGCGCGTGATGGCACCAACCGATCCGTTGCCCGAATCAATCGTGACGTCCAGACCTTCTTCCTCGAAATAGCCTTTTTTCTTGGCCAGAACATAGGGTGCTGCCGGGCCTTCGAATTTCCAGTCGAGCGTGAATTTGATGGCCATTTCAGCCATGGCCGACTGCGCACCAAGCGCCACAGCAACGCCGATGGTCGCGCCAAGCAACCGCGCTTTCAATTTAACCATTTAATGAAGCCTCCTGTTTTGGGTCTTTTTGGCGACCCATTGACCGAATGATACCCCGATTACACAGCAATGGCTGTGCCAAATCCCCGATTTGCTTGTTTTTGCTCATATGAAGGGATCGTTACAGGTAGAGTAAGGGTGTTGAATAAATGGTCAATGGGGTAATTTGACCAAAAATTATACAGAAATTCTTGATAATCGCCCGAGAAAGGGGCGGAGGAGTCAAATCACTTGCACAAGGCACTGGATTTGGGCATATCGCCATGATGCTTAGAAAATCGATCAAACGTTTTTATAAAAAAGCCGAAGCTGTGCGGGATGACGCGGCACAGGGATGGCGCATTCACCTGGACGACCGGGCGGTAAAAACCCCGGGCAAGGCCGAATTTGTCTTGCCTGTTGAACAGCTTGCGCATGAAATTGCCACCGAATGGGATGCGCAGGGCGAAAAGGTTGTGCCCGCAACCATGCCGATCATGCAGCTGGCGGCAACGGCAATTGACCGTGTGCGACCGCACCGTGATGCCGTGATTGCCGAGCTGACCGGTTTTGGCCGGTCTGACCTGTTATGTTATCGCGCATCGTTCCCCGATGATCTTGTTTTGCGACAGGCCGAAGCATGGCAACCCCTGCTTGATTGGGCGCAAGATGACTTGCGAGTGGCCCTGTCGGTGACTGAAGGCGTCATGCCGATATCGCAAAATGACGAAGCCCTGATCAACATACAAGACACGATCAAGACGCTTGATGATTACTATCTGACGGCCCTGCATACCCTGACCACGGTGTCGGGATCGGTGATTATCGGGCTTGCGACCCTGCGCGGGCGGATTAGTGCGGAACAGGCGTTTGAATATTCCCAGCTTGACGAGATTTATGCCATCGAGCAATGGGGGGCGGATGCCGAGGCCGTTGTGCGCCGGGATCGTCATCGGGCGGAATTGCTGGCGGCGGGGCGGTATCTGGACCTGCTGCCGTAACCGGATTGGGTCTGTATATCGGAATATCTGATTGCACAGGGGGATGGCATTGCCGTTCCCCTTTTTTATTGCCTATCCATTGGTGTTGGAAGCTTCCCGGATTTTGTTGATTATAACGTGCATCCCGATGCATGGATTGGCTTTTGCGGGGCGAATAAGCGCCTGCCAAAATAGCAGGGGCGAGACCCGGTTTTGGGTTTTCAGCTGATTTTGTGCGGGTTTCTTAGTTTTGCTTGTGACGGGCGGTTGAGATAGGTTGCGAAAAATTTCGGCTTTGTGTTTGCTCGATATCAACGTAATCGATACTATACAATGGTATTTTATGATAAGAATTTACATCCTAAAGAATAGGGTGTCCCGTCGGCATGGGTTGGTGCGCCAATGAATTGGATTTCTGGCATGCCACCATCACGGGCCCTTGGAAAATAGTTTTAAAGGTACTGTTCGATATGTCGCCGTCGTCGAATGCTGATCGCATCAAAGAGCTGATTCTGTCCCGGTTGGACGGGAAGGGGCCAGATGATCATGTGTCTTGTCCTGCCGATTTGATCGGGCAGGATTTTGACACATGCCGTGACGCGGATGGGATAAACCATATCCCTGAAAACCTTTTGTATTGTATTGATCTGGATAATCCGACCGAAAGCTATGTCAGTCCGGCAATCGGACGGATGCTTGGTTACGCGGCCAGTGATATCGATTTTTCCGCGACAGAGTGGTGGCGTTTTTACGTCCATCCCGATGATGCCGACCAGATCGTTCGAACCCGAAACCCCGCCAATTGGCCGGACGGCGAAATGCGCCGGACATTTCGGTTGCGCCATGTCGATGGCCATTGGATCGAGGTTTATGACCAAGCCGTTATTCGTAAAACCACAGCCAAGGGTGTCGGGGTTATTTTGGGCAGTCTGCGCGACCTAAGTTCGCGCCGCCAGATCACCGTCGCCTTGGAAAAGTCCAGTCGCCGTTACGAACATCTGCTTGGCGCCCTGGCCGAGGGGGTTGTGGTTTTTGGCCCGTCGGGCGAAGTTGTTGAATGCAACGTCGCCGCCCTTAAAATATTGGGTCTGACGCGGGCCGAACTGAGTGGCGCAATGCCATCCGATCCGCGCTGGAATTGCGTGTATGAAAACGGTGCGTCCTTTGCCGATGGCGTGCATCTTGCCGCCCGAGTGTTAAAAACCGGGCGCGGTGAGTTTGGTGTTGTGGTGGGTGTCAACCATGCAAACGGGGATCGGGTCTGGATACGGTTGAATGCAGAACCGCTGCGGGACGAGGCCAATGGCCAGTCCGATGGTGTGATCGTTTCCTTTGCCGATATTTCGGAATTGAAACGCGCCGAAGTTGCCATGATTGAGCACGCAAAAATGTATCGCCAGATGTTTGAGCGGACCACGGCGATCAAGCTTCTGATCGATCCGTCCACGGGTGATATTGTCGATGTGAACGATGCGGCCTGTGTCTTTTACGGTTATCCCGAGGATAAACTGCGCAAGATGAAGGTTACGCAAATCAACCGGTCTTCGGTCACGGTTGTAAGGCGGTCAATGGCAAAGGTCCTTACCGATGGGAAAGGCACATTTTCGTTCAAGCACATGCTTGCCAGTGGCGATATCCGTGATGTTGTTGCCCATTGTGGCGCGGTGCAGATCGACGGGCAGGACTATATCCATTCGGTCATTTTCGATGTCACCGAACGCAATGCCTATGAACACGAACTTGAACATGTGAATGTTGAACTTTCTGCGGAACGACAGCGTTTGAATGAAATCATCTGGGGCACCAATGTCGGGACCTGGGAATGGTATGTGCAGACCGGTAAATTGCATCTGAATGAACGCTGGGCGGAAATCATCGGTTATGAACTGGCCGAACTTGGCGAGACCACGATTGATACATGGGCGCAGTTTTGCCATCCCGAAGATCTGGCGCAGGCAAATGAGCAACTGCAACAGGTCTTTGATCGCGAACTTGGTTATTTCGAATATGAATGCCGCCTGCGTCACAAGAATGGTGACTGGGTTTGGGTGTTGAATCGCGGCAAGGTCGCTGAATGGTCCAAGGATGGCCGACCTTTGCGCATGTCGGGCATGCTTGCCGACATCACGCCATCCAAAAAGGTTGAACAGGAAATTCGCCGCATGGCTCAGACCGACACGTTGACCGGTCTGGGCAATCGTCATCAATTCGATACGATGTTGGCCAAGGTGATTAAGATAAACCAGCGGCTGGGCAAGAATGTTGTGCTGATGCTGCTTGACCTTGATCATTTCAAACCGGTGAATGATACATTCGGTCATCCGGTTGGTGACAAGCTGTTGATCGAAGTCGCACAGGTGTTGCGCAAATTTTCCCGCGAGGCCGATATCATCACGCGGCTTGGCGGGGATGAATTTGCGATCATATTACCGCTCGTCGATAAAATCACGGATGCTGCGATCCCGGCAAAGCGCATCATTGACGCGATATCGGAAACGTTTGTGATCGATGGCCATGATATCCATATCGGCGTCAGCATCGGCATTGCGGCCTGCCATGACGACAGCGAAAACCTGTATCGCGAAGCTGATCTTGCACTTTATCAGGCCAAAAATTGTGGTCGGAACCGATTCTGCTATTTCGAATCGGATAATGCTGGTGCCTGCCCTGATCAGGCCAATCCGCCCTGCAATTCCTGCGCGCAGTCAGATCTTCCCATCGACGGGTGATTGTGTCGGCGCTGTTTTGCCGACCCTGCTAGACTTTAGTACAGCCCGAACTTACATATCTTGATGACGTTAGGGAAATCAGGCGGTTGGGCGTCATTTTTGTCTTGTACCAGAGTGTTAAAAATAATTGGCATTCCAGTACCGAATAATGCTATTCCATTGGAATATTCCGAACACAGAACTGGCATCAACGTATTCCGGGCGGCCCAAAGTAAGGATCACGCAATATGCAGGATATTATCGCCAAGCTCGAAGCCAAGCGCGACGAAGCGGCAATGGGCGGCGGTCAGCGCCGCATTGATAATCAGCACGGCAAAGGCAAACTGACCGCGCGCGAGCGTCTTGACGTTCTTCTTGACGATGGCTCGTTCGAAGAATGGGACATGTTTGTCGAACATGATTGCGTTGATTTCGACATGCAGGAAAATCGCATTCCCGGCGATGGGGTGGTTACCGGCCATGGCACGGTCAATGGCCGTCTGGTGTTTGTCTTTTCCCAGGATTTCACCGTATTTGGCGGCGCGCTTTCGGGTGCCCAAGCGCGCAAGATTTGCAAGATCATGGATCAGGCAATGAAAGTCGGCGCGCCGGTGATCGGGATTAACGATTCCGGTGGGGCGCGGATCCAAGAAGGTGTCGAAAGCCTTGCCGGTTATGCCGATGTATTTCAACGCAATGTCGAGGCATCGGGCGTTATCCCCCAGGTTTCCCTGATCATGGGCCCGTGCGCGGGCGGTGCGGTTTATAGCCCGGCGATGACGGACTTTATCTTTATGGTCAAGGACAGTTCATACATGTTCGTGACCGGCCCGGATGTGGTTAAAACCGTGACGCATGAAGAAGTCACCCACGAGGAACTCGGTGGGGCGATGACCCATACCAGCATTTCCGGTGTGGCCGATCTGGCGTTTGAAAACGATGTTGATCTGTTGTTGCAGACGCGCCGGTTCATTGATTTCCTGCCGCTGTCCAATAAGGAAAAGCCGCCTGCACGCCTGTGCGAAGACCCGTTAAATCGCGATGATTTCTCGCTTGATACGCTGGTCCCTGAAAATCCCAACATGCCCTATGACATGAAGGAACTGATCGCAAAGGTCGTTGATGAAGGCGACTTTTATGAAATTCAGCCCGATCATGCCAAAAACATTCTGGTTGGCATGGCGCGCATGGATGGTCGCACGGTGGGGATTGTCGCCAATCAGCCGATGGTTCTGGCGGGGTGTCTTGATATTGCATCATCGAAAAAGGCCGCGCGGTTCGTTCGGTTCTGTGATGCCTATAACATTCCGATTGTGACCTTTGTCGATGTGCCGGGCTTTATGCCGGGCACCGCACAGGAATATGGCGGCATCATCAAACATGGTGCGAAACTGCTGTATGCCTATGCCGAGGCCACGGTGCCAAAGGTCACCGTGATCACCCGCAAGGCTTATGGCGGAGCCTATGACGTGATGGCATCCAAGCATCTGCGGGGCGATGTCAACTATGCCTGGCCGACAGCGGAAATTGCCGTGATGGGGCCAAAGGGCGCGGTGGAAATCATTTTCCGGGCCGATATGAACGACCCGGCCAAGATTGAAGCCCGCACCGAAGAATATCGCGAAAAATTTGCCAACCCGTTTGTCGCAGGGCGCAAGGGGTTCATTGATGATGTCATCATGCCGCATGGCACGCGCCGTCGCGTGTGCAAATCGCTTGCCATGCTGCGCAACAAAGACATCAAAAACCCGGCCCGCAAACACGGCAACATTCCGTTGTAACGTCGCGACAATCCATTGGGGAGAGCACTTTCATGTTCAAGAAAATCCTGATTGCCAACCGCGGCGAAATTGCCTGCCGTGTGATCAAATCAGCCCGCAAGATGGGCATTGCCACGGTGGCGGTTTATTCCGACGCCGATAAAAATGCCCTGCATGTGCAGATGGCCGACGAAGCGGTGCATATCGGCCCGGCGCCGAGCAACCAATCGTATTTGATTATCGATAAAATCATTGGCGCGTGTAAATCGACCGGTGCCGAAGCCGTCCATCCCGGCTATGGCTTCTTGTCGGAAAATCAGGCCTTTGCCAAGGCGCTGGATGCGGAAAACATCGCCTTTATCGGCCCGCCGGTTGGCGCGATTGCCGCGATGGGCGATAAAATCACCTCCAAGAAAATCGCCGCCGACGCCGGGGTTTCGACCGTGCCGGGCTATATGGGCGTGATCAAGGATACCGCCGAGGCGGTTAAAATCGCCAATGACGTCGGTTATCCGGTGATGTTAAAGGCATCGGCGGGCGGCGGCGGCAAAGGCATGCGCATCGCGCGCAATGACGCCGAATGCCGCGAAGGGTTTGAACGCGCAACGTCGGAAGCCGCCAATTCGTTTGGCGATGATCGCGTCTTTATCGAAAAGTTTGTCGAAGAACCGCGCCATATCGAAATTCAGGTTCTGTGTGACAAGCACGGCCACGGCATCTATTTGGGTGAACGCGAATGTTCAATCCAGCGCCGCCATCAAAAGGTTGTTGAAGAAGCCCCGTCGCCTTTCATCGATCCAGAAACCCGCAAGGCGATGGGCGAACAGGCGGTGGCGCTGTCACATGCGGTCAATTATTGCTCGGCCGGGACGGTGGAATTCATTGTTGATAAAGACAAGAATTTCTACTTCCTTGAAATGAACACAAGGCTTCAGGTCGAACACCCGGTGACCGAACTTGTCACCGGCGAAGACCTTGTTGAATGGATGATCAAAATCGCCGATAGGGAAAAGCTGACCCTTAAGCAAGATGACGTCAAACTGACCGGCTGGGCGATGGAAACCCGCGTCTATGCCGAAGACCCGTTCCGCGAGTTCCTGCCGTCAACCGGGCGTTTGGTGCATTATCAGCCGCCTGTTGAAAGTGCGTCGGTGCGTGTCGATACCGGTGTCTTCGAAGGCGGCGAGATTTCGATGTATTACGATCCGATGGTTGCGAAACTCGTGACCTATGGGGAAACCCGCGACGATGCGATTTCTGAAATGCGCGCGGCCCTTGATGCCTATTACATTCGCGGTATTTCGCACAATATCCCGTTCCTGGCGGCTGTGATGGCCAATAAACGGTTCCAGTCGGGTAATATCACCACCAATTTCATCGCCGAAGAATACCCCGATGGGTTCTCGGCCGATGATCTGCCCAATGATGATCCGGCAACCCTTGTTGTGGTTGCGGCCTATTTGAACCAGCGCGTGACCGAACGCAATGCCCGTATTACCGGCCAGGTCAGCGACCATCCGCTGGAAATTGCCGAAAGCTGGGTCGCGGTTTGCGGTGATGATCACACTGCGTTCGATATTGAAATCGACGGTGTTAACAATGATTATATTATCGCCATCGGGGATCGCAGCTATGGCGTATCCTCGGGTTGGAAAATCGGTGATGCGATGTTTGTCGGCGACATTGATGGCGGCCCGGTCTGTGTGCAGATTGACCTTGAAGGGATCGGTTATCGCCTGTCGGCCAATGGCATTCAGCGCAGCTTTAAGGTGATGATGCCGCGTGTGGCCGAATTGCAAAAACTGATGCCGTTCAAGGCCCCGCCAGATATGTCCAACTTCCTGCTGTCGCCGATGCCGGGCCTTTTGGTCAAGGTCTCGGTCGAGGAAGGCCAGACCGTTCAGCCGGGCGAGGAATTGTGCATCCTTGAAGCGATGAAGATGGAAAATGTGCTGAAGGCCGAAAGCAAAGGTGTGGTCAAAAAAATCCACGCCGAACAGGGGGGCAACCTGTCGGTTGATGCGATCATCATCGAGTTCGAGAAAGACGAATAAGCCGTCAGTGTCCCTCTTGGACGATGCTTGATGAAGGCGCTGACTTGAAACGGTCAGTGCCTTTGTTGTTAACTAAATTCGGTAACTACTATTAGTGGTAGTTTCTTAGCGTCTCCAGAGGCGATATACTTTATTTATACTTTGGGGGATTTTTATGGCTCGGTTCAGTAGCGTTTTCCATTTGTCGAATTCTCAAGCAGAGCTCGATTTCGTAGATATTGAGCTTAATGGCGATGTTCCGCTTTATTTGGACCCCTATGCAATCCAAATTAGAGAGGATGAATGGTCAGAGGTGTGTGGAGACCATATCCGGAGCTTCTTCGATGAGGTTCTTCAAGGCCTAAGGGCTGGAAATGATGAGCAGGTTGTGCACCTGCTATCTCATTTAGGAGAGCCAAATGAAACACATTTGGGCCAATCAAAGGGGAGTCCGAGAGGGAGAGGGTTCGGCACTGAAAAAGCGAAAAAATTAGCTGGTGCGCTTCGAAACAGCCGGGCATTTGAGACAGGTTTGCTCGCAGATGTTGCAGAAGCAGAGCTTTTTATCCACGGGGTAGGTCCGGATCTGATTTCAGACCTTACTACCAATGTACTGAGACAGCCCTTGGCTACGTACACATTAAATCAATGTGAGCTTCATGATGTTGAGACCGTGCAGGTTAGCTCCTTGCCACCATGTTGGAACCCGGTCACATGCCGATGGGAAAGTAGAGCCCTTAATTTGCCTGTATATCAGGGATTGCCAATTCTTTTGGTGCCGAAGTTCAGTGTTCGACAACGTTTATGTCTAGATGGGCAAGAGTTCTATAACTTCCACATGATTGAGCATCTCCGTGCAGAATATCTTGAAGCAGGAGCGGGTATCGTTCACTTCTTCAAGGATGGTAGACCACACGTTTTCAAGAAGGATGTTAAAGAGAGGCATCCTTTCGTTAAGGATGCTCTGGCAGAATTCGTTCGAGATAATCCAAATGTTCTTGAGTTGTATAAGCAAGTGAAGGGTGCTGAGGGCGCTTTGAGTGCAACAGACTTTGATGCGGCGTTTGATGAGAGAGAGTTTGCACGTGAGTTGCCCCGAGTGCTTGCTGGCATACCAACAGGAAACAACGATGCAGATGTTTACCACAACTGTGTTTTGGGCATTCTCACTTTCCTATTTTATCCAAACCTCATTAACCCAATAAAGGAAATGGCGATACATCAGGGCCGCAAGCGCTTGGATATTAAGTATACAAATACAGGAGAGCGAGGATTTTTCAGTTCGATACTCCAATCTCCACAAACGAGAGCCCTATCCGTGCCTGTGGAATGTAAAAACTACTCAACGGACATTAACAATCCAGAGCTAGATCAGCTGACTGGAAGGTTTGGTCATACGCGTGGATTTCTGGGTTTCTTGTTGTGTAGGTCAGTCAATGACCGAGCTAGATTACTTCAAAAATGCAAGGATGCTGCTTTGGACGGTCGTGGGGTGATCATCATTCTTGAGGATAATGATCTTAACGAAATGCTCCACCTCGTGTCTATTGGTTCCCGAAGGAACATCAGTGACTTTCTCCAAAACAAGTTGGATGCCGTAACTCACTGATTCACAAATTTCTAAAAGTTTGAGGCGCTGGCGATCAGATCGTTGGCGTCTTTTCTTTTAACCTGTTCAACCACTTGTGCTTTCAACCCCTTTCGAATAGTTGCAACGCATATTAAATACAATAAACGGGGCTTTACGGCGATTTCGGGCTGACCTATGGTCACCGATTGAGGCGAGATGCTTTGTGCATGGCCATCCAAGAACAAGAAACGAGGCTTAGAGCATGTATAAACTGATTGCATTTGATGGCGACGATACGCTGTGGCACAACGAGCCGCTTTTCCGCGACGCACATATCCGTCTGCGTGAAATGCTGTGTCATTATGTTGATGCTGAAACCGTCAATGATCGTCTGTATGAGGCCGAATTGGCCAATCTTTCGATCTATGGATATGGCATCACCGGGTTTGCGCTGTCGATGATCGAAACCGCGATCGAGGTTTCGGATAAAAAAATCGGTGCTGCCGATATTCACGAACTGGCCGAAATCGGCAAATCGATGTTGCGCGCACCGACCCGTTTGATCGACGGGGCCAGCGATGTGTTGCGCCATTATGCTGCACAGCCTGATCGCAAGGTGGTTCTGATCACCAAGGGCGATTTGATCGCCCAGCAGCTTAAGATCGAACGGTCCGGTCTTGAAAACCTGTTTGACGGGGTCGAGATCGTTTCGGAAAAGGATCATCTGACGTATCGCAATATCTTTGGCCGATATGGGGTTGAACCCGACGAGGCGGTGATGATTGGCAATTCGATGAAATCCGATATTCTGCCGGTTGTTGAATGCGGCGGGACGGCGATCCACATCCCCTATGAAATCACCTGGGTGCATGAAATGGTTGATCAGACCGAAATCGATAGCGACAAGATTGTCGAGGTCGAAAGCATCAAACATGTGCCCGAACATATCGAAAAACTTGAACGCGGCCTGCCAGTATATGGCACCGCCGGGAGGATCGAACATGTCTGATTGCGCCGGTTCTGAAATGTCGACCGAGGCGTCATTGGCGACCGGGCCCGCCGCCGGGCTTGATGCCCAGACGCGGCTTGAACTTGAAGCCGCCGCGTTTCGCGGGTTGGTAAAACACTTGCAGGATCGCAAGGATGTTCAGAATATCGATCTGATGAACCTTGCCGGTTTTTGCCGCAACTGCCTTGCCAAATGGTATCTGGCCGCCGCACGCGAACGCGATGTTGCGATGGATTATGATGGTGCGCGCGAAGTCGTCTATGGTATGACCTATGATAACTGGAAAGACAATCATCAGGCCCCGGCAAGTGCCGAACAGAAACAGAAATATCAGGATACAGCCCATCTGCACGCGCAAATCCCCGGTGCAAAATAATTGGCAGGTCAAAGGATGGCGATATGACCACAACCGAACCTGATCCGAAAACCGGCACCGGAAACATATCGGTTCATGCCCGGATCGAAGGCCGGGTTCAGGGCGTGTGGTATCGCGCCTGGACAGTGGAAGAAGCGCAAAAACGCGGCCTGACCGGCTGGGTGCGCAATCGCAAAGACGGCACGGTCGAGGCCGTTTTTTGTGGCCCGGTTCCCGCCGTGCAATCGATGATTGCCGCCTGTCATGACGGGCCGTCGCGGGCCGAAGTCAGCCGTGTACATGAAGAACCCGGTTTGGAAGAGAGTTTTGAGGTGTTTGAAAAACGCCCAAGCGCATAGGGACACGCGCCGGATTTTAGGACGGCATTTTCAGATCAGCCGTTTAAGCCTTTTTCTGCGTTGTCGCGGAAAAGGCTTTTTCTTTGATGCGATGCGGTGGCATGCTGTTGTCATCCTGTCCGGGCAGTCAGGTTATATGTTTCGGGTTATATCATCGCAAACTGGCCGGAACCGGGAACCAAACAGGGAGATAAAACACATGAAGTTGACGACGAAATCATTTGGCGTTGTCGCCATTCTTGCAGGCTCGGCCTTTTGTGCCTTTGGCGCACAGGCTCAGGAACCGGCACAGAATGACGGCCTGAACGCATCGCTTTGGTATCAGACCGCGGTTGAATACAAAACCACGGCCATTTCTGTTTACGCCGGGGCGACGCGCCTTCTTGATGACGCCATTGGCGATCACAGCTGGACAGCCGCCCTTGAACAGGATGGCAATTATTCATCCAAACCCCCCGCGATCATTCTTGATGTTGATGAGACGGTTCTTGATAACTCGGCCTATCAGTCTTGGGTTGTCACTGCCAATACGTCCTATAGTTCCAAAACCTGGGCGGCATTTGTTAATGATGCGATTTCAACTCCGACACCGGGGGCGCTTGAACTGACCAAGGCGGCTGCGGCCAAGGGTGTTGAGGTTTTCTATGTGTCGAACCGCAAGGCACCGGAAGAAGCCGCAACGATTAAAAACCTTCAGCAATATGGTTTCCCCTATGCCGATGCAGATCATGTGATGCTGCGCGGTGAAAAGGAAGAATGGGGGTCCGCCAAGGCAACCCGTCGTTCGGCTGTGGCGGCGGATTATCGCGTTATCATGTTGTTTGGTGATAACTTTGGCGACTTCACCGATGATGTTGATGGCACCATTGATGAACGCCTCGAAGTTATGGACGAATACGCAACCTATTGGGGGGAACGCTGGTTCATGCTGCCGAACCCGACCTATGGGTCATGGGAATCCTCGGCATTTGGCAATGACTGGAAAAAATCCCCCGAAGCCCGCCGTCAGGACAAGCTTGACGCGCTTAATAGCTGGTCGGGGCCGCAAGAATAATTTCTTTCACATCTGACGATAGAAAGGGGCGTGCAATGATCGGCGCGCCCCTTATTTCATGACCCAGTGGAATGCGCATTTGATCTCGGCCGTGCCGTTGTGATCATACCAGCGGCCATGCGTATATCCATCCGGGGCCATCGAGGCAACAAACATCTGCTACAGCCACGGCCAAGTGATTGAGAGGTCGTTCGGGCTTGCGGTCACGCTTTGACTGCTCTGGGGGCATGTCAAAAGAGGGCATGGGCATTTCAGAGAGGGGCTAAATCAAATCAGCAACCCTTATAGTTTTTTGCAACACACTCTTTCATAAGTATCTGTGCTGCGGAGATGTCAGCAGGTGTCATAAATTCTTCAACCTTTTTTCGAGATTTTGAATCAATATCTTCCCCTAAAGATGCCGAAATATTAAGCCACATGTATGCAGAGACGATATCTTTTGATACGCCGCGTCCGTCGGCAAACATGAATCCAAGATTTTTTTGAGCTTTTGCATGGCCCTGTTCAGCGGCAAGGGAGTACCACTTCACGGCAGTCTTATCATCTTGTGGAACGCCTTCTCCGTCTTCATGCATTTTCCCAAGATTGTTTTGAGCTTTTGCATGGCCCTGTTCAGCGGCAAGGGTGTACCAATTCACAGTAGTCTTATAATCCTGTGCTACGCCGCGTCCGTCGTTATACATCGTCCCAAGATTGAATTGTGCCTCGGCAAGCCGCTGTTCAGCGGCAAGGGAGATCCACTTAAAAGTTGTCTGATCATCCTGAGGAACACCTAGTCCGAAGTAATACCTGGCCCCAAGATTGTTTTGTGCTATTGCGTACCCCTGTTCAGCGGCAAGGGTGTACCACTTCACGGCAGTCTTATCATCTTTTGGAACACCTTCTCCGTTGGCATACATCACCCCGAGATTGTTTTGTGCTTTTGCATGGCCCTGTTCAGCGGCAAGGGTGTACCATTTCACAGCAGTCTTATAATCCTGTGGTACACCGCGTCCGTCGTCATACATCAGTCCAAGACTGTTTTGTGCTTTTGCATGGCCCTGTTCAGCAGCGCGGGAGAACCACTTAAGAGCAGTCTCATCATCCAGCGACACGCCTAGTCCCAAGTAATACATTGTCCCAAGATTAGTTTGCGCTTCGGCAAGCCCCTGTTCAGCGGCAAGGGTGTGCCACTTCACCGCAGTCTTATAATCCTGTGCTACGCCTAGTCCCAAGTAATACATTGTCCCAAGATTAGTTTGCGCTTCGGCAAGCCCCTGTTCAGCGGCAAGGGTATACCACTTCAGAGCAGTTTTGTGATCCTGTGGAACACCTTTTCCTGCGTAATACAGCGCCCCAAGATTGTTCTGTGCTTCGGCAAAGCCCTGTTCAGCAAGAGGAGTAAATTCTTTTAATGCAGTTGCAAAATCTTCGTTTCGTGTAGCAATTACCCCCTTTTGGAAGTGAGTGGCGCAACCAGATAATGACATTATTATTAATAGAAAAACTGGTATAATAAAGGCGAATCTCACAATGACGTCCTTTGATATGGAAATACCGGAGTATTATATATTTTTTATTTCAGTGGTTGTTTTGATAAATATTTTGCAAAATCAAATCACCATTTGCAAATCCATACGCATATCTCTGCCCATGATCGTACGGCGAACCTCCCCTCAACGACTTGAAGATATCACATTACGCTCATGTTTGAGCGTAATGCCAAGGTAGAAGTTCATCAATACGATTAATCTTGTGATCTGCAATTCTGGTGAGAAGATTGGTCAGCCAGGCTTGCTGGTCAACTTTGTTGAGTTTGGCACTCACGGATATTGGTGTTGGGGCGACTGTCGGGGCAGGGGTGATATCGCTTCGGCAATGACCGCAATGCTGCTGCTTTATCGCATCGCCCAGCGGAATGCGCGTTTAAGCTCGGCAGTGCCGTTGTAATCATACCAGCGGCCATGCGCGATAATCACCCGTTCCGGCGCCCATGCGATCATTTGATTGACCGCTTTTCGCAGGCTTTCCTTGTGCCCTGCAAAGGTCATGCGCATATCGCGCGGCGCGCAGCCATCCGGGTCCATTGAGCCAAACATCCGTATCAGCCAGCGCCAGATCGGGCTTTTGATCTTGTGGGCCTCGAAATTTTCAATCAGGTCAGTCAGGATCAGGGTGTTTGATTTCGGATGGTAAAACACCGCCTCGGACAAATAACCGCCGCGCACCATCACCTGTTTGATTTCATCCGCCCATTCCGGTTCGGCACTGTCGGCAAGTTCGGCATCAAACGATACTGCCGTGCCGATCGATTTCGCCCGCTTGATCACACCGGGCGCACAGAAACTTTGCGCCGTCGGATAGGCCGCCTGCCATTCAGGCACCCCGGCATAATAGATGGTGTTGGGCGCAATCAGACAGGCAACCTCGCCCAGCTTATCAACACTGGCCTTGAGCTCCGGCGTCAAACGGATCGGTGAATGGATAAACAGCTTGCCTGATGCCAGCCGGATGATCGTCATCCGGGTCGGAAACGGCAGTTTCATGTCAAGATACTGAAATCCGATCACAGGGCCGTCAATGATCCAGATATCATCCCCAATGGCCTTGGGAACGTTGAGCGGATCATAGGTATCAATCGAAAACATCGCGGACCTTTTGGGGATGGGGTCGCTGACTATTGGGGCTATTTCACGATCTTGCCAGGATTTAGCATTCCATCGGGATCAATCGCGCCCTTGATGGCGCGGAGCAGTTTCAGTTTTTCCGGGGATGCATAGCGGGCCAGTTCATCAAGTTTCAGCTTGCCAATGCCATGTTCGGCACTGATCGATCCGCCAAGATCGGCAACAATATCGTGGATCAAACGGTTCAGGGTTTCCCAACAGGCAAGATAGGCATCCTTTTCCATCTTAAGCGGCTGGGTGAAATTGAAATGGATATTGCCATCACCAACATGACCAAACGGGCAGGGACGAATGCCCGGGATCAAATCACCAGCGGCGGATATTCCGCGCACCAGAAGTTCTGGTACTTTGGACACCGGCACGGAAACGTCATGTTTGATGCTGCCCCCTTCAAATCCTTGCGCCTCGGGAATGCCTTCGCGGATCGCCCAAAGGTTGGCGCGCTGAGCCTCGGATTGCGCCAATGTTGCGTCGCTGGCAAGCCCGTTTTCAAGGGCGGTTGCCAAAAGCCCGGTCAGAACGGCATCCAGATCATCTTTGGGCCGGGGTGATGTCAGCTCGATCAGGACATACCAATCGGCAGGGGCCGAAAGCGGCGCCAAAAGCCCCGGTAAATGCGCCACCGTCATGTCATGGGCAAAGCCGCAAATCAGTTCGAACGCGGCAATGCCATCGCCGGTTTCGCGTCGTGCCAGTGCCAAAAGGTCAAGCGCGGCATCAGGTGTGGGCACGGCAACCCAGGCGGTGGCGATATGTTTGGGTCGGGGAAACAGTTTCAGTGTTGCCTTGGTGATAATGCCAAGCGTGCCTTCAGCCCCGATAAACAGATCGCGCAAATCATAGCCGGTATTATCCTTGCGCAATTTCGATAAGCCGTTCCAGACACTGCCATCGGGCAGGACGACTTCAAGCCCCAGCACCAGATCGCGGGTATTGCCATAACGGATCACGTTAAGCCCGCCGGCATTGGTCGCAAGGTTGCCGCCAATCTGACAGCTTCCCTCGGCACCCAGGCTGAGCGGGAATAAAAGATCGCGATCACGCGCGCCGTCCTGAATGGTTTTCAGGATCGCACCGGCCTCGACCGTGGCGGTGAAATCGCGGGCATCAATTTCGATGATCCGGTTCATGCGTTTCAGGTTCAGGATAACTTCCGCCCCATTGGCAACCGCCCCGCCGCATCGCCCGGTATTGCCGCCTTGCGGGACAATCGCAATGCCATGTGCCGCGCAGATGACAACGCATTTGGCGACTTCATCGGTATTGGCTGGAAACAAAACCATGCCCGCATCGCCGGTAAACTTGCCGCGTGCTTCGGTGTTATGGGTCGCCAGAATACCGGTTTCCATGCTCCAGCCCTTGGGGCCAAGGGCATCCTGAAGTTCCTTGATCGCGGTGGCGGGCAGGATGGGCATGGGGTTTCCGCTCAGATTGGGGTTATGGATTGGATTGGACTGGCGCGCGCGGCGCACTGGCGCGTTTCATCCGGTCATTGATCGCAAGTCCAAGGCCGGTATCGGGGATCGGCGCAATGGCAATGCCATCAAAACGCGGCTGATCGGCTTCGTGCAATTTGGCAAACAGATTGGCTGCGGCTTCGCGGTCATTGCCGGTTTTTGATAACCACAGGACTTTATCAAATCCCTTGGTCACGCAATCAGGACCAAATGCCAGCAGGATTTCATGGCCGTATTTTTCGGTGTCAGGCGCGGTCGCATTCAGGCGGACCGGCAGGCCCGGCGCATAATGGCTGGTCATCATGCCGGGGCTTTTGGGCGCGGTATCATCGGTTTCTGCCATGACAACATCGGTGCCGAGAATTTCGGCCACCTGATCACCGGTAATGCCACCGGGTCGCAACATCACCACCTGATCGGTGGTTAAATCAATCACCGTACTTTCAAGCCCGACCCCGCATGGCCCGCCATCCAAAATCATGCCGATGGCATTGCCAAGGGATGCTGCCACATGGGCGGCGGTTGTCGGGCTGATGCGGCCGGATCGGTTGGCCGAGGGGGCGGCAATCGGGCGACCGACGGCACGCAACAAGGCGCGCGCCATGTCATGGGCCGGAACACGCACCGCAATACTGGGCAACCCGGCGGTGGTCAGTTGGGAAACCGTGCTGTCATCGCGTTTGGGCAACACAAGTGTTAATGCACCGGGCCAAAATGCCGCCGCCAGTTTATCGGCACGGGCATCAAATACCGCATGTTTTGCCGCCGCGTCACGGTCGGGAAAGTGGCTGATCAGCGGATTAAAGCTTGGCCGTTGTTTGGCGCTAAAAATGCCCGCCACCGCATCATCATTTGTCGCATCCGCCCCAAGGCCATAAACCGTTTCGGTCGGAAAGGCGACAAGCTCGCCGGCGCGCAATTTTGCTGCGGCCTGTGTCAGGGCACCTTCGGAATAGGGGCGGATCGTCAAAGCCGGGGACATCAAGCGTTCCATCTTAAAAAAATGCAGTCACCTGAAATACCTAGCGACGATACGGCCTGATGACAAGCATGAAGGATAAGGACTTTTGGTGTGCAAATAGAATTGAATGATGTTCCTGATGCGAGATGAACAGAGAAAGGGCGGGGGAAATTTTGATCTGAACCAAACAGCGCAGAGCCGCCATAAAAGATGGCGGCTCCATTTTACGCTCTAGTCCGGTGGTCGCTCTGCAGTAGTGACCCGGACCGCGTCGCCGTTATTCCGGCGGCTATTTACGTCACCAACATCACTGTGTGGCGATGACTTTCTTATAGCCGAAATTACCCGAAATGTCAAGGAAACTGCGGTTTGTAACGGTTAAAGAAAGGCCGGAAAAACAGAGCGGCTTGCCTTTGTTGCGATGCACAAACGACAAGCCGCTAGGATTGCTTTGGAATTCGTTTTTCGTACCGCTGCGCGGTAGATCAGCTTTGGTATTTTACCGGTACCGACGGGCTGCGCGCAATGAAGAACGGATTGCGGAAATCAGCCTTGCCATAGGCAAACCGAGTCCCATCCATGTTTTCAACAACACCCCCGGCCGCGGCCAAAACCGCGTGACCGGCGCCAATATCCCATTCCATGGTTGGGCCAAGGCGGGGGTAAAGGTCGGCGACGCCCTCGGCGATCAGGCAAAGTTTAAGCGAGCTTCCCGCCGGGCGCAGTTCCTTGACCGCAAGATCGCCCAAAAAGGCTTTCATGGCTTCGGGATCGCCATGTGACCGTGATCCGACAACCACAACGCCATCTTCGGGCATGTTGCGCACGGTGATGTCCCGTGTGGTGTCATCAACATCGCCCTTGCCATCAATCAGTTTGGCGCCATCCGGCCCGCCGTAATAAAGCTTTTCAATCGCCGGGGCGTAAACCACGCCCAAAACCGGGCTGCCTTTGGAAATCAGGGCGATATTAACCGTGAATTCGCCGTTGCGTTTGATGAATTCCTTGGTTCCGTCCAGCGGATCGACCAGCCAGAAGAAATCAGTATCGCCATCAACATCAGGAATATCGCCCGCAGCGGCACTTTCCTCGGACACGATTTTGACATCCGGGGTCAGGGCGCGAAGCCCCGGCAGGATGATCGCCTCGGCGGCGTCATCGGCCTCTGTCACCGGCGATGCATCGTCTTTCGAGCGGATTTCGAAATCGGTTTGATAGATTTCCATCATCGCAGCACCGGCACGGCGCGCAATTTCAATCAGCCCGTTTTCAAGGGCGCTGGCATCGGCCGGAAGGGCAATCGTCATGGCAATCTCGTTTGGCTAAACTGTGATGTACTAAATGCGTTAAAAGGGCATAGGGAATTTTGCGTCCAAGGTCCAGCCCGCACATGCGTTTATGGGCTTATCGTTGAATGGGGTAATGCGTAAATGTGGCATTTCCGGTCATGCGGGTTGATGGGTTCTAAACCGGTTGCGATAGCGGGCCGGGGGCACACCGGCAATATCGCCAAATGCGATGCGAAATGTCTCGATCGACTGAAAGCCGCATTGCTGCGCAATATCGGAAAGCGACAATGTGCTTTCTTCCAGCAGTTTCATGGCCCGAAGGATCCGTTCGCGGCGTAACCATTTAAGCGGTGCCATGCCGGTTCCTTCGCGGAAACGCCGTAAAAACGTCCGCTCGCTTAATCCTGAAAAGGCGGCCATTTCGCCGATCTCAATTGGCTCGGCCAGCCTTTCGCGTGCCCAGTCCAACACGGCGGCAATTGATTTTCCCGGGCGTTCCTGTATCGGGGCTTCGATATATTGTGCCTGCCCGCCATCGCGATGGGGCGGCATCACCAAACGCCGTGCCACCACATTGGCAACCTGTGCGCCATGGTCGGATCGGATAACATGCAGGCAAGCATCAATCCCCGCACTGCTGCCTGCTGATGTGATGATCTGATTGTTTTCGACATAAAGCACATCATCGACAATCTCGATATCGGGATACATCGCATGAAGCTTGTCGGTATAGCGCCAATGCGTTGTCGCCCGTCCGCCCCGCAATAACCCGCTTGCGGCCAGAACAAACACCCCGGAACAAATCGTCACGATCCGGCACCCGCGTGCATGGGCGCGGCACAGGGCATCGCAAAGCGCGGCTGGTGGCACGACATCCGCCCCGCGCCAGCCGGGGATAATGATGGTATCGGCCTGATCAATCAATTCGATCCCGGCATCGGTCGCAACGCGAAACCCGCCCATCGCCCGAATTTCCGGGTCTATGGCGGCAATCGAACATCGATACCACGGAAAATCAAATTCCGGCCGGGGCAGGGCAAAGGCCTCTAGCGCGATGCCAAATTCAAACGTGCAAAGCCCGTCATAGGCCAGAACCACCACATGATGCAGGGCGTCAGTTTGGTGCGTGGATGCGGCTGGATGGTCGGCCATGGGTGGCAAGTTCCCGTTTTGAGATGCTTTGGCGAAAAATTACTGAACAATGTCACTTTGGCCACTATCGCGAAAAATGGCAATCGTTACGATCAGATCATCAAACAGGGCAATGCCCGCCAACCGAGGTATCGAGATGAAAAGTCTGATCAATGAAATTGCCCCGGCCCCCTCGCATATTGCACGTGCGCATTTTGATGCGATGCTGGGTTTTGAAACCGATTGCTGGGACACGCATGCAAGCCTTGCGGCCGGGGCGGATGACTTTATTCTGGTTGATGTTCGGTCCCCCGCCTTATTCCAAAGCGGCCATATCGCGGGGGCGATTAACATCCCGCATGGCAAGATGACCGAACGCCGCATGGGCGAATATCCTGATGGTAAAACCTTTGTGGTTTATTGTGCCGGCCCGCATTGCAATGGTGCGAACAAGGCCGCATGTCGTCTGGCCGCCCTTGGTCTGCCGGTTAAATTGATGATTGGCGGCATCACCGGCTGGCTTGACGAGGGGTTTAACCTTGTGACCCCCAAGGCATAAGGAACGCTGGCACAAGAAACATTACGTCAGGTAAGTCATGTCCCGATCTTTATTCCGATCCAAAACATTGCCCGATATCCGGCCGGTCCAAAGGGCCGACATGCCGACCCTGATCAATTTGATTGCGGATCATGCGGCGTTTGAACGCCAACAGGTTGATAAGGCCCATCTGGTGCATGCCTTGCCCGATTGTTTTTTCGGGGATGATGCATGTGCCAGGGTTCTGGTTGCGGAATGCGGTGGGGAATTGGTGGGATATGGCACGGCCAGTGTGGAGTTTTCAACATGGCGTGCCGCCTGTTTTTTACATTTGGATTGTCTGTATCTGGCACCGCAAAGTCGCGGTTTTGGGCTTGGAACCCGCATGCTGGCCGCGTTTGCCGATGTGGCGCGGGCGCAAAACCTTGGCTGGATGGAATGGCAGACGCCTGATTGGAACGAAGACGCGGCGCGGTTTTACCGCCGCAATGATGCGGTTGGGCAGGCCAAGCTGCGCTTTTCAAAACAGATTTCCGGCTAGCTGGCACTACCCGCTATGGATCGTTTCAGGGCTGCTATCAGGTCATGATGCAACGGATCATGACCGGGCAGGATCGGGCCGTCATCCCCGGTGGGCGAAATACCCGGTTCGATCTGATGGCGGGCCAAATCGGGCAACAGGTTTTCGGTTAGTTCAATCAGGGTAATCGCGGTCGGGATATATCCCGTTTGTGCGCTTTCGTTCCATGCCATCGCATGATCGCGGCTTGCGAAGAACGGGCAAAACCGTTGTTCGCCCTCGCCGGGGCAAATCAGCCAGCCATTGTTATACAGCGCCCAGACACCTTCCCACGCAATCACGTTTTCGATGAAATACTGGTACCGGATGTCACGTGGAGTGGTGTTTTGGTGGCTGTTTGTCATACCGGTACTGTATGGCTGATCAGTCCATTTTCGCAATCCCACAGATGCATCATGTATTGGCCGGGTTCGCCAACCAGTCGATAGGGCTGATCGGGGCGGATGTCAAAAGCGATCTGGTGGGATGACGACGGGGCAACCCGAACGGAAATTCCCGCAAAACAGCCCTGTATTGTTCGGTGCATATGCCCGCACAGAATGGCTTGGATCTTGCCATGTTGGGCCAGAATTTCTCTGAGTTCTGCGCGGCCTTCGATCAATCCCATGTCATCCATCGCCTGAAGGCCGGTTTTGATTGGCGGGTGGTGCATAAAGATCAACACCGGGATGTCGCCCAAATCTTTTAATGTCTGTTCCAGCCAGCCAAGCCGCTGCGCGCAGAGCGCACCATGCGGTTGGCCTTCGACGCTTGTATCCAGACCAATGATTGCAAGGTCAAACCCCGTTTCAAGCAGGCATAAATGCCCCGATTGTGTGGATTTAACCATATCGGGAAGTTCGGCAAGCATCGGTCCGCGGGCATCATGATTGCCCGGTACCGCGCGCACCGGGATGCCAAATTGTCGCAATGCCCGGCCAAGATCTGCATATTCCGCCGCTGTGGCGCGTTCGCCCAAATCCCCTGAAAACAGGATCAGATCCGGCTGAACAGGTTGGCGTTTAATGCTGTCAATCAGCGCGTCAAATGCTTTGCCGGTGTCAAATTCCCCGCCAAGTTTGCGTCCGTCCGTCAGGTAATGGGTGTCGCTCAATTGCGCTATCAACATTGTTTCGGGCTCTTGTGGTCAAAGGTGTCAAAGCAGGTGCCAAGGATTTGTGGATTTAGCCATGTCTGAAGGCAAAAGTGGACTGGTTTTTGGCGATGTCATGGAATTGTATTGGAAATGTCACCATTTTCCGGCGAATTTTGTGGGAATATTTCGTTGAAATCATCGAAAGCCTCAGATTTTCCACGGCCCGCTGCGGGCAATCGTCCTTGGTCTAAACGAATATGGAGATGCTTGTCATGAACCCTTCGAAGTTTAACCTGTCGCGTCGCAAGTTTCTTGCCGCGAGTGCCGCAATTCCCGTTATCGGTTTGGCACCGGGGCTGATCCGTTCTGCCCGGGCTTCTGGTCCGGTAAAGTTGCAATTTATGTATCCGGTCGGCGTATCGGGTGACATCAACCGGATCGTTTCCGGGATGGTTGCGGATTTTAATGCCCAGCACCCGGGTATCGAAGTCGAAGCCATCTATGCCGGTAGCTATGATAATACCGAGCAAAAAGTTATCACAAGCCTTGGTATCGACGAACCGCCATCACTTTGGTTGCCGATCAACTCGGCACTTCAGACCTTCCTTGGGCTTGATGCGCTTGAAGATATCACCGACCTTGCCAAGGCCGACGATATTTATGACGATTTCCTGCCGGGCTTCCTCAATACCTGTATTTCCGATGATCGTTTGTACGGTCTGCCGTTCCAGCCATCGACCCCGGTGCTTTATTACAACAAGGATGCCTTTAAGGCTGCCGGTATTACCAAGGCACCCGATACCTGGGACGAGCTTTTGGTCGCGGCACAGGCATTGACCCTGCGCGAAGGTGGCGATCTTAAACGCTGGGGCCTTACCGTTGGCGGTGGCTGGCATGACTGGATTTTCGAATGCTATTGCCGTCAGAACGAACTGGTGCCCTGGCAGAAAGACAAAGTGTTGTTTGATCGCCCCGAAGCAATCGAGGCACTTGAATTTTGGAAAAAAATGGTCGATGCCGGTGTCATGCCTGCGGCGTCAACCTGGCAGGGATCGGCCAATGATTTCCTCGCCGGTCATACCGCGATGCTCTATCACTCGACCGGGTCGCTGACCAATCTGCGGACCTCGGCATCGTTTGATGTTGGCGTTGCCTTCATGCCGAAAAACAAAACCTATGGCGCGGCACAGGGCGGTGGTCCGCTGATGATTGCCAAAAATCAGTCGGATGAAAAGAAAGAAGCCAGCTGGACCTTTGCCCGCTGGATGACCAATACCGAAAATCAGGCAAAATGGAGCCGCGCAACCGGCTATCTTGCTGTGCGTAAATCCGCATGGGAATCAGCCGAAATGCAAAGCTACCTTGTCGAGGTTCCTGCGGCCAAGGTTGCATTGGATCAGGCTGCCTATGCCGGTGCCTTCCTTCAGGTTCCGGGGTATCACCGTGTGCGTGAGCACCTTAAAAGTGCGCTTGATCGTACCCTTGCCGGTGAAGTCGATGCCGCGAGTGCGCTGGTCGAGGCAAACAACAATTCCAATCGCGAAATTGAGCGTTTGATGCGTCGCCAGAAAGGCTAACGCAAAATCGATATCCGGGGCGCGGGATTGGTTTTGCGCGCCCCGGGTTTTTTCAATAATTCCCCTGGATACCCGATTATGTCGCACCGCTTTGCAACAGTGTGGCGCAAGGAAGTTTTTCTGGCCTATGCGCTGCTTCTGCCGTCGCTGATTTTTCTGGCGGCATTTACCTATTGGCCGATCCTGCGATCCTTTTGGTTCAGCCTTCATGATGTTGCACTGGGGGACCCCAGAATATTCTGGCTGGGGGCTGAAAACTATTTGCGGCTGCTTGATGACGGGTTGTTCTGGAAAGTTCTGGGCAATACGGCCTTTTACACGCTGACAACCATTCCCCTGTCGATCATCGTCGCCCTTTTGCTGGCCGTGGCCATGGATAGCAAATTGCGCGGGATGGCGATTTACAGATCGGCATTCTTCTATCCGGTGATGATCCCGTCTGTTGCGGCGGGCATGGTGTGGGTATTTTTGTATGCACCGGGTTATGGCCCGATTAACGAGGCGCTTAATTTCCTTGGGTTGCCGCGCCTTGACTGGCTTTACGACAGCAAATGGGCGCTTCCGGCAATTATCCTGATGAGCATCTGGAAATATTCGGGATATTTCATGCTGATTTTGCTGGCCGCGTTGAAGCTTGTGCCCTCGGACCTTTATGAAGCCGCCCGTCTGGACGGGGTCGGGCCGGTATCGCGATTGCTGCACATCACCGTGCCGTTGATATCGCCGACCTTGTATTTTGTGATCGTGATCGGCCTTTTGCACAGCTATCAGATTTTTGATTACGTCTATGTCATGACCCAGGGCGGACCAGCGGATTCCACCAATGTGCTGACATTTTATATCTATCAGAACGGTTTCCAGTATCAGGATATCGGCTATGCCTCGACCATTGCCAATACGTTGCTGATCTTTGTTCTGGGGTTGATTGGTTTGGTTGCGCTGACCCTTGGCCGTCGCGTGCATTACATGGGGGAACGGTAATGACTGACATCGTTCGCAACACACAGGCCGCGAGCACCGCGACCACCGCGAGCACCGCCACCACCGCCGCCAACACTGTTGCCGCCATTGTTCCATCGCCGTTTTCTGTGGTTCTGCGGTGGATGTCGCGCCGCTGGCAGCATTTCATTCTGGCGCCTTTGGTTTTGCTTTGGCTTAGCCCGATGATCTGGATCGTTCTAACCTCGCTTAAAACCAAGGTCGAAGTTTTTGATCCTGATGCCGGTATTTTGCCCGCGGTTTTGAATTTTGCCAATTATCCGGCAACCTTGGCCGTCGCCCCGTTCGGGATGTATCTGGTCAATTCAATCTTGGTGACCGGGTCGATCCTGATTGCCCAACTGGTAACGATTACGCTGGCGGCCTATGCCTTTGCCCGGCTGGAATTTCCGCTGAAACGGTTTTTGTTCACCCTGTTCCTGCTTCAGGTGATGTTCCCGATCTATGCGATTTTCCTGACCAATTTTGTCACGCTGCGTGAATTGGGGCTGATCAATACACTGCCAGCGATGATCGTGCCGTTTGTTGCCTCTGGCTATGGCACTTTCATGCTGCGTCAGGCATTTCGCCAGGTACCATCCGAATTATCCGACGCGGCCCGCCTTGATGGCTGTGGTCATCTTGCCATTCTTTGGCATGTCTATTTGCCTTTGGTGCAACCCACCTTGGTGGCCTTTGGCATCATTTCGGTTGTGACCCATTGGAATGATTACATGTGGCCCTTGCTGGTCACAAATTCCGACAGCGTGCGCACATTGCCCATCGGTCTTGGACTGCTTGCCAAATCAGACAGCGGTGCAGACTGGACCCGTTTGATGGCGGGGACCACGCTTGTTGTGTCGCCGCTTTTGTTGGTGTTTGTGATTTTCCAGCGCCGCTTCATCGATAGTTTCATGCATACCGGCGTCAAGTGACGCTTCTTCGGAGACCCCGCAATGGCTACCGTTACTCTTCAGAATATCTGCAAGTCCTATGACAAGCGTGACGTTGTGCATGACGTATCCCTGACAATCGAGGACCGGGAATTTATGGTTCTTGTCGGCCCGTCGGGATGTGGCAAATCGACAACCCTTCGCATGGTTGCCGGATTGGAAGACATCACGGCTGGTCAGTTGGTGATTGATGGTGTGGATGTTACCCATGCCGCCCCGCAAAAGCGCGATATTGCCATGGTGTTTCAGTCCTATGCCCTGTATCCGCATATGACCGCCTATCGCAATATGGCCTTTGGCCTGATGAAAACCACCAAACTGTCCAAGGCCGAGATTGACAGCCGTATCCACGAGGCCGCCGAGATCCTGAACATCAATGATCTTTTGGACCGGCGGCCCAAAGAATTATCAGGCGGTGAACGCCAACGCGTGGCGATTGGCCGCGCCTTGGTCCGTCAACCCAAAGTCTTTTTGTTTGACGAACCGCTTTCCAATCTGGATGCCAAATTACGCAATCGCATGCGCGGCGAACTTAAACGTTTGCACCGTGAATTGGGGCTAACGGTTATTTACGTCACCCATGATCAGATCGAAGCCATGACCCTTGGCACCCGCGTTGCCATGATGTCCAAGGGGCGCTTGCAACAGGTCGGTGCGCCGATGGATATCTATATGCATCCGGCCAATACCTTTGTTGCGACCTTTATCGGGTCGCCTGAAATGGGGTTGATTCCGTGCAAGGCCAATGGCACTGGAATGTTGTCGCATACGGCATTTCAGGCCGGTATTGATATGGGGCAGGCGGGGCTTCCGGATGATTTGATTTTGGGGGTGCGCGCCGAAGAAGTCAGCCTGACACAGGGCATTGGCATGGCGCGCGGACGGGTTGAACGAACCGAATTAATCGGTGCCGAGGCCCTGTTGGAAGTTGCGGTTGGGGACGAACGCATCACCGTGCGCGGGGCAGTTGCCGGTGCGCCGGAACCCGGCACAGAAGTTGGACTTGATTTTGACCTGTCCCGTGTAAGGTTGTTTCACGGTAAAACGGGTCATGCAATTGATCTGCAAGTTGACCTGCAAGACTGAGCTGGAGAACGCATAGAAATGGCACCAACAACCCGCCAACAACAGATTTTATCCTTGCTCGAAGCTCAGGGCATCGCCGCAATCAGCGAGATTGCCGAGAAATTTGATGTTTCTGATGAAACCATTCGTCGCGATTTGAAAGTCCTGTCTGCGGATGGGATTGTTGAAAAGTTTCATGGCGGCGTCCGATTGTCGCAATCATCGGCCGAACCCCCGTTCGAACGACGTTTGAACGAGGCCGCAGACGCCAAGGCAAAAATCGCCGCCCGTGCCGCGAAATATATCTGCGAAGGCGCAACTGTCTTGCTTGATAACAGTTCCACGGCCTGCTTTTTGGCCCGCGAACTGGTGCATCGCGAACGGATATCGGTTCTGACGATTTCGTTGGAAATCGCGCGTATTTTCGCATCCGCCAACAGTCGGCACCGGGTTATCCTGCCGGGCGGAGAATTGCGCGCCGAGGATCAGACATTGACCGGCGTGCGCACAATCGAATTTCTGTCGCGTTTTACGCCGACCTATTTCGTGACCTCGATGGTCGCAGGCTCACCGCGCGGATGTTATGATTTTGATCTGTTCGAGGCCGAATTTAAACAGGCCATGATCCCGCAGGCCGAACAAACCATCGTGTTGATGGATAGTAGCAAGTTCGAAAAATCCGGGCTGATCCGTGTTTGCGATTGGTCCGAGGTTGATGTGCTGGTGTCTGACAAAGTTCCCGATGGCATCGCCGCCGAACTTGAACATGGTCATGTGCTTTTGGCCGATGGGACGAATGGCACCGATGGCGCGGATGATCATGCGTGATGAATAATATGCTGACGTCTTTTTGTGATGTTGCCCATGCCATGCTGGCGGCGTCGCGGCCCATCGCCCGACAATATTTTCGGGCTCCGTTAACCGTTGAACGTAAATCCGATCAAAGCCCGGTGACATTTGCCGATCGCATGATTGAAACCGCGATGAAGGCTGTATTGAGCCAGCATTTGCCCGATCATGGCATTTTGGGCGAAGAACACGGTGGTCATGGGCTTGATACCCGATATGTCTGGGTGATTGACCCCATCGACGGCACAAAAAGCTTTATCTCTGGCGTGCCGGTTTTTGGCACCCTGATTGCGTTGCTTGACGATGGGCGTCCTGTTTTGGGCGTGATCGATATGCCGCTTTTGGCCGAAACATGGGTTGGCCGTGCCGGAAGTGGCACCTTTTGTGGTGATGATTTATGTACGACCGGCAAAATCACCGCGCTTGACGATGCGATTTTGTTTGCCACGTCACCCGATCAATTCGTTGGCGCCGAAGCCGATATATTTGAAAACCTCAGTCGGGCCTGCATCGAACGCCGGTTTGGCGGTGATTGTTATAGCTATGGCCTTTTGGCATCTGGGCATGTCGATTTGATATTAGAGGCCAGCTTGCAACCTTATGACTTTCTGGCATTGGTTCCGATTGTTACCGGGGCGGGCGGGGTGATTACTGATTGGGATGGCAATGTGCTTGACCTGTCATCAAACGGACAGGTCCTGGCCGCGGCAACCCCGGAACTGCACGCCAAGGCTTTGGAACGAATTGCCCAAACCCGCAATCGCAATGTTGCGTAATCGGCACCGGGGTAAGTCCCCGGATGGGGCCTTTGTTTTCAGGTATTCCAGAAACCTGTTGGCGCGATATCGGTGCCCGATATACCGCGTGTGACGAACCGCTGGGCGCGCATATGATCCGACCAGTAATCCATCGACAGCCCGGCCTTGCGTTTCAGATGGGCCAAAAATGCGGCCGGTTCGGGCAATTGTTCCCATACTTGCGGCAAGAACAATCCCCGCCGGTTGCCATCTGACAGGATAATGCCATCCTCGAACGGGGTCAGTTTGGCAATCAGATCGGCTTCGTTTTCAAACGGAAAATCACGCGGGGGCGACAGCACCGAAATTGACAGTTCCAGATCGTCATTCAGTTCATTTTCTTGCAATTGCGGAAACCGCGGATCGCCAAATCCGGCCTTGAACGCATTTATGCAAATATCATTTGCCAGATCACGATGCGCCATCACCGATCCGATGCAGCCACGAAGCTGACCGGCTTTTTTCAGCGTTACAAAACACGCCCCCTGCGCCAAAAGGGCCGGGGAAACAGTTGATGGATCAACCTCAAGCGGCCTGCCATGCGCAATGCCGTGCAAGATGGATCGGCGCGCAAGGTCGATCATCGCGGCACCCTGATCGGTCAGAAGCTGTTCGGTCGCGCCAACAAAGCCGCCGCCAGTACTTTTGCCGGTGCTTCCGCCAGTACCCCCGGCAGGATCACCAGTGCTTGCCGAGGCATTGCCCGCCGCATTCGGATCGCGCATCTTTTCCGTTCCCGTATAAATTGCCCATGCACCATAGCCGACCACACGGGATTTATCGCCGGTCACATCGCCGGAATTGCGCATGCCAAGGGTCTTGATCCGCATGCTGCGTTTGCGCGCAGACATCAACATTCCGGCAACCGGCAACGCGCCGCAGGCATCGTTGGTATCAATGCTTTCGGCATCAAAGCGTTCGATCATCTGGCGCGTATGGTCATCCATGCGCTGTGCGGTGTCGTAATCATGGAAATGTGACAAATCCGATGAAATCACGATCAGGGTTTCCGGCCCGCCCCACAAGGCCTCGATCACTTCATGCACTTGCCGTGCGGCGCAACGGCTGACCAAAAGGGGCACAATGCCAATATCGGCATCCTCGCCAAACAGTCGTTGGATAAAGGGTAATTCAATCTCAAGCCCGTGTTCCATCCGATGCGCATCGTCAAGCACCTGAACCTGTGGCAGGGCTAGGGCCGTTTGAAGGGCGGCCAGATCACAGCGCAGATCCCCAAGTGGTGTCGCAAAGCCATCGGCCTTGGCCAGCGCAATCCCCTGAAACGCCATGCGATGCGCCGGGCCGATAATCACAATGCGTTTAACAATGCCCTTTAACGCGCGAACGGTGGCAAAGCCCAAACCCGCAATCGCGCCGGAAAACATCAATCCGGCATGGGGGACAATGATTGCCTTTGGGATTGGCGCATCACCCTTGGTCTCCGCCTCAACCGCCGCATGGATCAGCCCGTCAATCTCGCTTTGCAGCTGATCGGGCGCGGCGGGATAAAACGTTCCGGCAATGGCAGGCGGGCGGATGAGGGTCATCATTGTTCCTGTCGCGTGGCTTCCTTTGAAAAAGATAGCGATCAGGGCTACACTTTGAAAGGACAAGCTTCGAATAATGACGTCCCGTTGGGGTGATAAACGCCATGAATGTCACGACCCCGCAAATTGATACGGTTCCCGGCCGTTACTGGCATCATCTTGAGGATGGCCGTATCCAGTGCGATGTCTGCCCGCGTTTTTGCAAGTTAAACGACGGGCAGCGCGGCTTGTGCTTTGTTCGGGAGCGCGAAGGCGATCAGATGGTGTTGACCACCTGGGGTCGGTCATCGGGCTTTTGCATTGATCCGGTTGAGAAAAAGCCGCTGAACCATTTCCTGCCCGGCACCCCGATCCTGTCTTTTGGTACGGCGGGCTGTAATCTGACGTGCAAGTTTTGTCAGAATTACGAGATTTCCAAAGCCCGTGAAATGGACAAGCTTGGATCGCTTGCCACCCCGGAAATGATTGCCCAAACGGCCAAGGCCTATGGCTGTTCCGCTGTCGCATTTACCTATAACGATCCGGTGATTTTCCTTGAGTATGCGGTTGATGTGGCCCAAGCGTGCCGTGAGGCGGGTATTCGGACTGTGGCCGTGACGGCGGGCTATATCGGGGATAAGGCCCGCGAAGAGTTTTTCCGCCATATGGATGCGGCCAATGTGGACCTTAAGGGCTTTACCGAGGATTTCTATCACAAGCTGTGTTCCGCCCATTTGGCCGATGTTTTGGAAACGCTTAAATACCTGAAACATGAAACCGGGGTGTGGTTTGAACTGACCAATCTGGTGATCCCCGGCGAAAATGATGGCGACGCCGAATTCGATGAAATGACCCAATGGGTCCATGATGAACTTGGCCCCGATGTACCGATGCATTTTTCGGCCTTTCATCCCGATTGGAAAATGATGGATCACCCGCGCACCCCGCCCGCAACCCTGATCCGGGCGCGTGATATCGCGATGAAAAACGGCATTCGTTATGCCTATGTCGGCAATGTCCATGACAAGGCCGGGTCGAGTACGTTTTGCCATAACTGCGGCCACATCCTGATCGGGCGCGATTGGTATCAGTTATCGGATTGGAACCTTGATGCGCAGGGGGCCTGTACCAAGTGCGGCACCCATTGCGCGGGCGTGTTTCAACGGCACCCCGGCACATGGGGGCCAAAACGCCAGCCGGTGCGGTTGATGGTGCCAAAGACAATGCCTTGATCACCGGCGGTGCTTAAGGCGTTTTTACTGGTATTCCCATCAAAGCAGGCTAGATTGCCGCGATCTTTTATGTGCCGATTGGATCAAAACGCCGATGAAAATCCGCAAAGCACGCGCATCTGATGTCAGTGCCATTTTCGCGATCCGAAGCCGGGTGCGCGAAAACCATCTTTCCGCCGATCAACTGGCCGAACGCGGCATTACCAAAACCGCCTTTGGCAAATGGATCACGGATGGTTATGGTATTTGGGTGGCCGATATTGATGGGGCGGCGGCGGGATTTGCCATTGCCATCCCCAAGGAAGCAACCCTTTGGGCGCTGTTTGTTGACCCCGATTTTGAAGGGCGCGGGGTGGGGGCGGCATTATTGCGCGTGGCCGAGGAATGGTTGTTCGCCCAAGGCTGTGACGATATTTCGTTGACCACCGAAGCCGATCCCAAAATCCGCGCCCATGGCTTTTACGAAAGCCATGGCTGGCATTGCACGGGGGATGCCGACAAGGGTCAGATCGAATACGTTAAATCCAACCCGACCCTGTCGTTGTTTGATTTTGGCGCGTAACGGTTAACGCAGTTTACTTAACCGGAATGCCGCGGGTTTTCTTTTGGCTGGGGCCCAGCAAAACCGGGGCATAGCCGATCAAAAACGCCAGCCACCCAACCAGCCAGCACAGCGTTGCCGCCGCCAGAACCGGGATATAGGCATCGTCAAACTGCCCGATCGACAGGCGCAGCGCGGTGGAAATCCAAACCAGACCAAACGCCATATTCAGCGCAAAACTGGCGCGTAATTCGCGGCCGGTATGGCCAAGGGCAGCCCGCCCGCTAATCGCAATAATCATGCAGGCCATCGCCCCGCCGGTCAGGCCGTGCAATCCGTCACGCGGTGCCAGAACATCGGGCCAGATAAGGGCAACGCCAAGGGCGGCCAAGCCAACCGGCACCCAGAAATAGGCAAAATGCAACATCGCGACCAACGGATCGCGCAACGTATGAACCCCGCGCCAGCGCACCATGCGAATGCCATGCAGGGCGGCGGTGATCAGCAATGCCCCGCCAAAGAAAATGCCGTTGGTATCAAAAAGGCCGATCACAATGGCAAGGCCAAGAGCGGCAAGGCACAGCCCGTCAAAGCGATTAAACATCACCGGCATCGAAACATCTGGCCGTTCGCGCATCAGCCAGTTGCGCGTGAATGCCGGAATAATCCGCCCGCCGATCAGGCTGATTAAAAACACGATCAACAGGATCGCGGTTTGATAAACAGCCATCGGGTCAAGCGCGATCAGATCCAGCGAGCCGGCAATAAAAAGCCCGTCCAACGTCATGATCAGGCCCAGAATGCCAAGGATTTTAAGGTTGCGATAATTGCGGCCCAGAATAAGTTCCCGCCCGGCAATCGCAATCAGGGCCATGAAATAGCCAATCCCGCCAATGATGGCGAGACTTGCCGGTAATGCGGTGCCAAAGCCAACTGCCAGCCGGGCAATAATCCAGCATGCGGCAAGCAGCATAAGCAATTTTCCCTGAACACCGGGGCGTCCCGTCCAATTGGCAATCGCGGTTAACAAAAAACCGCCAATCGCCGCCCCGCCAAAACCGAAAATCATTTCATGGGCATGCCAAAGCGATGCTGTGCCAAGTGACGGTGTCGGAACACCATGCGCCACCCCGGCCACCCACCACACAACGGCGACCACGGCAGTCAACCCGGCAAACAGAAACATCGGACGAAAGGCGCCGCTCCAGAACGGATGCGGGGCAGGGGCGGGTTCGGAAATCGTAATCGGCGTGGTTTTGGCAGTCATGATCAACACCATGATATGAATTGGAATGCTTCCACAATAGGGGGCTTGTGCGGGCCTGCCTTGATAATGGACAACCGGTGCAAGCGGTATGCAAAAGTCACGCGGATCGTGTCAATCCAACCGGATCGTATCCGGGCTGAAAGTGTCCGTGCGGAAAGTATCCGTTAAGTCACGATGCCGCCAACCAGCAGGCCGTACTCTCTGATCTGGTCACGTGTTCCACTGTCTGGCAAGGCCGCATTGCGGCTGGGGTTTTGGTCATCAATGCCATAATTGTCCAACTGGCCGACCAATGCCATTGCGGCAAGTTCGCCCTCGGTTTTCCCCTGAACATTTGACGGGCCGTTATAAAGGCGGATCAGATTGCCGATGACAATTGTTGCAATCACGGCCCGTAAAGAGGTGAAAGACACGCCGCGATATTGTGGCGCATGCGGTGGATCATCGGCTGTTGCCACACCTGCCGCCAAGCGTTCCATCAGGGGATGTGTCCAATCACGCAATGCATTCGCCGGGGCGCTTCCTGCCCATGTTGTTACTGCCTGAACCAAGGTGTTCAGCCGCCCCTGTTCTGTTTGGTTGGTTGGTTTAAGGATATAAATCAGTGCCGTATCAGGTTTGCGATACAAACCGGGGCCACCGACTTTGAATGAAAGGACGTCCGGATCCGTGGTTCGGGCCTGCGCCAGGAACCCGTTTATCGCCGCCGGTATTTGACCCAGGGGCACATTGATTGCCAGGCGGATCGCATCGCGTTGCGCCTGAAGGCGGGGAAAGTTGAAATGATAGAAGCATCTGTAAAGCTGCGCACCGGGCAGCGACCAGAATAATTGCGGGTAATTCGCGCGATTTTGATATGTGACTTCACGAAATACATTGTCCTGAATGGTGACAGTCGTTCCATTGCCTTGCACGAACTGATTTTGGCAGGAGCCGAGTTGACCGATGACGGTGTTGATGGCGTCAAAGCCAAGGTTGTGATGTGGATTGAGGGGCATGTTTGCCGGTGTGCTGAAGGCTTGATAAAATTGACGGTAAAGATTTGTCAGAACAAGGGTGCGGTTTGGGCCGACATTTTGCAGGGCGGCTTTCATTCGCGGTAAATCGGTCGTGGGAATGCTATCCCAGACAGCCGTGGTGGCGGCTTTCAGATTGTCGAGAGCTGTCATAATGCGACCTCCTTAAATTGCAATCGGGCCCGGTGGCGTGGGATTTGGCACAAACGGGTTGCCACCAAGGGACGACAGGATGTCGCGAAGATTGGCAACCAAGCCTTTGGCAAGGGCATTTTCCTTAAGGGCCTGATTGTCCGGCACTGTCTTTGACCGGTTAAGAGGCCCCAGCTTTGACATATTCAGGTTCATGCTGATCAGATATTCCAGTGGCGTGATGAAAAGCGGCGTCATTGTGCTTTGCAAGGCGCTTGCGGCGGCAATTCTGCTTTTGTCATTGCCCAGATCAGAAAGGTTTTGCTGCAACAGATTAAGCTGCGAAAGCATTCCCTGTGCTTGTTGATCAATCGAAGGACGTTGTTCGATCAGATTGATCAACGCCAATGTTTGCGTGTGTGCGGATTGGATGGTTTGCGTGATATCTGCCATGCCGGTCTCCAGAACGTGTCACTGGTGTTTTGACGGTCTGGCGGCAACAATGTGATATTGCCAATGGCGATCACCTGTGACGATATTCTGGAAAATCATCGGACTTTTAAGATGATAAGCCTTTTCTTCGCCATATATCGCGCTAGATTAGGGAAAGCATTCATGCGCAGGCCAACATGCCGGTGCAGACCCCACCTATGCCCAACCATGACAGGAGCCTTTTTCACCATGAAGATCACGTTCTCCGATCTTGCCATTCCGACCTCGGGCGCTGTGATCGCCTTTGCCACCGACGGCGGCGATCTGATGCCCAGTGCGGTCGCACTGGACGAGGCGACCGGCGGTGCGCTGGCCAAGGCCATCAAGGGATCGACGTTTAAGGGCAAGGCGGGTCAAAGCCTGCAACTGCTGGCCCCGGCCAATGTCGATTTGTCGCGCATCATTTTGTTCGGGATCGGCAAAGAAGAAGAATTTGACGTGATCGCCGCCCAGAAACTTGGCGGCAGCGTCACGGTGCGCGCGCTTTCGACCGGTGAAAAGGATGTTGCCATCCTGTTTGATATGGAAGGCATGGCGTGCGATTTCGCCACCGGGGCGATGTTACGCGATTATCGTTTTGATAAATACCGCACCACCGAAACCAAAGAAGACAAACCGGTTTTGAAATCGCTTTCGATTGCTGCGCGCGACCACAAGGAAGCTAAAAAACAGTTCGACAGTGCCAAAAAGGTCGTCGAAGGCGTGTTCTTTACCCGCGATCTGGTGTCTGAACCGGCCAATGTGCTTTATCCTGAAAGCTTCATGAAAGAAGTCAGCGCGCTTGAAAAACTCGGTATCGAGATCGAGGTGCTGGACGAAAAGGAAATGAAAAAGCTTGGCATGGGCGCGCTTTTGGGCGTTGCCATGGGCTCGGCGCACAAGCCTTATATCGTTGTCATGCGCTGGAACGGCGGCAAGAAAAAAGACGCACCGGTTGCCTTCGTTGGCAAGGGGGTCACCTTTGATACCGGCGGGATTTCGATCAAACCGGCCGGTGGCATGGAAGACATGAAATGGGACATGGGCGGTGCCGGTGTTGTTTCCGGTCTGATGAAGGCGCTTGCCGGGCGCAAGGCGAAATGCAATGTGGTCGGGATTATCGGCCTTGTTGAAAACATGCCGTCCAGCACGGCACAGCGCCCGGGCGATGTGGTGACCTCGATGTCAGGTCAGACGATTGAAGTTATCAATACCGACGCCGAAGGCCGGCTTGTTTTGTGTGATGCGCTGACATATGTGCAGGAAAAATACGATCCGAAACTGATCGTTGATCTGGCAACCCTGACCGGGGCAATCATCATCGCCCTTGGTCATGAAAATGCCGGTCTGTTTTCCAATAATGATGATCTGGCGACCCAGATTACCACGGCGGGCCTGGCGGTGAATGAAACCGTTTGGCGTCTGCCGCTGTCATCGGCTTATGACAAACAGATCAAATCCGACATTGCCGATATGAAAAACGTTGGCGGTCGTCCGGCCGGTTCGATCACCGCGGCCCAGTTCCTGAAACGCTTTATCACCAAAGATCGCCCCTGGGCGCATCTTGATATCGCGGCAATGGCGTGGTCGTCAGCAGATAGCGAAGTCGTCCCCAAAGGCGGTACCGGCTATGGCGTGCGCCTGCTCGATCGTTTTGTTGCCGACAATCACGAAGCCTGATCCCCGGGGCTTTTGATCAAATAAATGCGGGGCAGGGTGATGATCACCTTGCCCCGTTTTTGCATTCGCGATACTGATTTCCCTATGGCTGACATCTGGTTCTATCATCTGACCGCGTCCCCGCTGGAACGCGCATTGCCGACCCTGCTGTCCAAGACGTTGGAGCGGGAAAAGCGTGCTGTTGTGATGACGGGGAACGAAGACCGGATCGAAGCGCTCAATACCTTGCTGTGGACCTATGACGCGCAAAGCTGGTTGCCGCATGGCGCCAAATCTGATGGCGATGCAGAAATGCAGCCGGTCTGGATCACGGCCGAGGATGAGAACCCCAATGGTGCGCAATTCCTGTTTCTGACCCAAGGCGCAATCAGCGACAAGATTGCGGATTACGAACGAGTGATCATGCTGTTTGATGATCGAGATACGCAAGCGGTGGCCGATGCGCGCACCCGCTGGAAAAACTGGAAAGACGCCGGGCACAAGCTGTCTTATTGGCAGCAAACCCCGCAAGGATCGTGGGACAAAAAGGCCGAAAGCTGAGTCCGATCAGGGTTGCTTGTCGGTACTTGTGGAATTTGTTGTGCTTGTCGAACCTGTTGCGCTTGCCTCATCGGTTACATCCTCAAACAAAATCCCGACCAATGCCTTGGTCACGTCATTCTGGGTTAATTTCCCGTCTGCCATTTCATTGATCGCCGGGAAACTGTCGGCGGACAGGTCAAACAGCTTTGACTGGATTTCCGATGCCCGCACCGGCCAGTCCGGATCAATTTGCGCCAGCCCCAGCAACATCGCACGCGCCATCTGATCGGCATTGCCGCTTTTGATCGCGTCTTGCACTTGCGGGATTTGTTTGGCCTGGGATACGGCCGTATCAAGCGTTGCCAGTAAATCGGCCAGGTCCTTTGCCTGAATCTGAATATCGGTAACCGGATAATTCTGTCCGATGTCACGTAACGGGGCGACGGCGGCAGATGTGCCATAGCTTGACAGATATGAAATTGCCCCGCCCAGTTGCCAGCTTTCCCATTTTTTCCAACTTCCCTTGCCAAGGTCTTCGATCATCGGCGTGGCGATGGTGCCCTGATAACGGCAAAATATTTGACCAACCTCGTTTGAAGTTGGTTTGGCGGCAACATCTTGCGCCCGGTCTTTGACCAGTTTGTCGATGTCGGTCAGGGCCTGTTGATAATCGGTTTGCGCCGTCATCATTCTTCTCCTTGCAAATCATTGACAGCATCAACCGTCAAGCGCCGTCCACCAGTTGTTAAAGCGTGCATTGCCAAAGGCTACCTGACCATTAAAGGGCGCGCGTGTTTCATTGGTGCCGCAATGAATTTCGCCATGATGGGCGTGATAGTAATCCCAATCGTCGATAAAATCGCAAGTAAGGCCGTTACCAAGATTGGCGATCTGTTGCTGAAGGTCGTCTTCGAACAGGTCATAACCATTATTGGCAACCGTATTATCGATAACCCAAGGCCCAAACGGCTTGGGAATAAATAAATGATTATTGCCGGAAAACAGATTGGGCATGTCGCCCGTCAGGGCAGAACAGCGAAATCCGCTGTTCCTGCCGGGATAGATATTGAAACCGCCATCGGCACCATTCGTCCAGAAATCGATCTTGTCAGTCAGTCCAAATGCACCATCAATACGGATTTCGGGGATGAAGATCACCGGGACTTTGATGATGTCGGCATTGCCAAGGTCAAAGGCGCCTTTCATCTTATCGACATTGTCGGTGATGACTTTTTCTATCCCGTTGATATTCCAAGTCCGCAGTTGTTGGTAGGTATACTCGCGATAGCCATCAAAGTTTAACCATTTGGTCTGCGCTTGCCCGTTACCAAGAAAGTCGGTGATGGTCGCCGAGGCATCCGCTGTTCCTTGGGCAGGAAATCCGGCAAAATTGGGAGTGAGATTGCCCGGTGATTGTGGTGGACGGGCAAGCAATGTGGCATTGCCATGAGCGACTTGATTGTCGCGCAGTATTTGATAGGCCCTTGCCGGACTTGCAACCAACAGCTTCCATCTTTTGAAAGGATTTCCCGGGTTGTTGGCTTTGACGAATGTCATCATCTCATCGACATGGCCGACCCTTAGCCAATCGGCATTAAGGACGATTGGGGCTTGCATGTTTTGGGCGGCAAGAAACTGACGGCTGCTGTTATCAAGGGTGCTTTCGCGGTGGTGGCCGTAATAAATGCGCCCGAAACGGTAATCGGTTGTGCCGATCAAGTGGGATTTCCGTACGGGCGGTGTGACACTGATATTGCCACCGGAATTGCCATCATTGATGGCATCGGCGCTGCCTGCGGCGGGATAAAAGATGCCGATATCGCGATCCAGCAATGTTTGGTAGACCCAGTTTTGCAGGTGGTGCCAGCGATGAGCTTTCATAAAGACGTCTTTGCGTTCTATATCGCCGCCATTACCAGGCCATGAACTGTAACCAGATACCATGGTATCGCGTAGCCATTGATCCGGTGTTGCTGTTGGCAATCCAGGTTGGCCTGCTGCTGTAAAGTTGTTCCATGCATTGCCGTTGAGATAGGGGATATTGGTTTGCGCAGCCGTGTCGGGTGTTGCCAGCGTTAATGGATTATAAGGGTTTGCATCGGCGGCAACAGCATTACCAAGGTCTGTTCGAAATTGATTGTTGTTACCTTGTTCGACATAAATACCTGTCACGGTTTGTTGGTGATGATTTGCAATCCAGCGTGCTGCCATCACGTGCTCAATAAAATAGTAGGCTGCGGTATTGAGGCCAGCGACTTCGGGCTGAACAACCAAAAGACCGATGATGGCACGGCCGCTTTCAAACCCCTGACCAGCAAAACGCACAGCTTCGATGCCATAGGTCTTTTCTGCGCCGACAATGGCCTTATCTTGTGGAATCTCGGTCGCGACGGTTTCCGGGCCAAGAATTTCGGCACTATTATTGGCGATGCCATCAAATATGCGGAAATGGCGGCTGGCAGGCGCCTCGCCTTGTCCGGCAGGGCTGATTCTGAGTCGCAAACCCCATCCGGGTGGAGTGTCCGCCGGTGGGCCGAAGGATTGCCGGGTGATTTTCAGGTGCGCTACGCCGCTATTAAGGTCGTTATCACCATTGACGTGATTGTCCTGATTGTCGGTATAACCCGCGCCGGTATTGCCGCCGTCCTGATTGCAATTGACGGGAATGATGGCGCCCATGCCATTGGGCCCAAAGCTGATATTTTCCGGTGTTCTGCTATTTCGCGCACCGACTGCCAGGTCGACGGTGCCGTTGCGATCCCGGTCGGTGTGCAGGCTATAGAAGATCACGCTGAGATCTTTGGCGTTGGTTGCATCGCCTGCGACATTGATATTGGCCTCGTTGATTGGCGCAAACCCTGCCCCGGTGATCCTTAAATTCCAAGTGCCATTGGCGATGGTAAAGGTACGTGCCTTGGTTCTGGCCTGCGGTGTAAATGTTAGTTCCTGCGTTTGTTGAGTGTGAGCCGCCGAGGTCAATGAAACCCTGACGCGACTGAATGGATAGTTGCCGATGGGGGCGGTGAGCTGGACGGTGTAATTTGGCATGGCGTCCTCAGCGACTGGTGGGTTCGGAAGATGAGCCGTCGTTCATCGCGTCGGCAATCGATAGTTGCGCCTGAAGCGCGTTGTTCAGAATGGCAACCCGATCATCAATGGTGCCAAGACCGGTATCTTTCAGGATGGCGGTTGCCCAGGGCTGATTGGTGATGTCCGGGCCGCCTGTGAACTGCACGGTGGCATAGTCGTTAATCCCGTCGGGTGTTTTCACGCCCAGCTTGATCGCCGCATCCCCGGACGCGTTACAGGCGGTGGCAAGGCTGTCGGCGTCATACCCGGCAACGGCATCGGGAATGGTGATCTGCAAATAGCCCGGCAGGGATGCGATAACATCTTGTAACGATGGAACAGGTGATGGCGTGGGGGATGGAGCTGGCGTCGGGGTTGGTTGCGGTTTAGGGCCGTAGGGGGCGGTTGGCAGGTCGGCAACCGTGCTGGCCTCGGTCGTTAACAGTTGGGACACCTCATCGGCAAAGCGCTTTTCGGCCTGCAGGCGGTTGGTGCTGGCCCCGTTGAATTTGTTTTTACTGACGACGCTGAGCGTTTTAAGGCGTTCGGTATCCTGCGCAGCAAAAGCTTTTAAAAGCTCTGTGATTTGCGGGGCGGCATTTGCAATGCGCTGTGAAAGTGCCTTGGCATCCTTGCCGCTGGCCGCTGCAATCAGGGCATCCCCTTCGTGCGCAAGGGCTTCATTGCTGCTGATTTGCGCGGTTAGACTATCAAGCTGCGTCTTGGTGCGAATATCGATCTTGGCGCCGGTGATCGTGACATTGGTCGGGTATTGCGCCAGTGTTCGGGCAAGGTCGCTGATCCTGTCGGCATAGGCCATCTGTCCATTCCCGCATTGGTGAAGACCCCCAATGACGCGATGGAAAATAATTTGTGATCAGATTTTTGAAAATCAGTTAATACAAGTAAATACTGTTGTTATTTTGTGTATCATAAAAGCTATGCGTAAAATGCATGTAAATGGGGATTGATGAATTCGATTGTGTCCGTTATACACGTCTTATCGAACGCGCCGATTTGCTCCTCAGCTTGCGGGCGCGATAAAAATGCGGCTAAAGCGAGAGGGCGTGCACGCTCCGACATGTACGACCGCCTCGGTTTCGCCGCGGCGGTTTTTTTATGTTCGGAAAAGGTTGGGATCCATGATCAGGCTCTCGAACGTCCAGAAGACCTATCCCGCACGACGCGGAAACCCGGCGCATACGGCGTTGCATGGTATCGATCTTGATATCGCAGCCGGTGAAATCGTCGGCGTTATCGGCCGGTCCGGTGCGGGTAAATCAACACTTATCCGCTGTATCAATCTGCTTGAAGTTCCGACATCGGGCAGTGTGATTGTCGATGGCGCGGATGTCACCAAACTTTCCAAGCGCGATTTACCGCTGTTTCGCCGCCAGCTTGGCATGGTGTTCCAGCATTTCAATTTGCTGTCGTCGCGCACAGTGTTTGACAATATCGCCCTGCCGCTTGAACTGGCCGGTGCGACCAAGGCGGAAATTGCCGCTGCGGTTGATCCGTTGTTGCCGCTTGTCGGGCTTGAAGACAAGCGCGACCGTTACCCGGCCGAGCTTTCGGGTGGGCAGAAACAGCGGGTTGGTATTGCGCGCGCGCTTTCAAGCAATCCCAAAGTGGTGCTGTGTGACGAAGTGACTTCCGCCCTTGATCCGGAAACCACCCGTCAGATCCTTGGCCTTTTGCGCGATATCAACAAGCGTCTTGGCCTGACCATGGTGGTGATCACCCATGAAATGGCGGTGGTCAAACAGTTGTGTGATCGGGTTGCGGTAATGGATGGCGGCGTGATCGTCGAAGAAGGCAAGGTCGATGGCATTTTTGCCAATCCGACCCATGCCACGACGCAGTCGCTTTTGGCCGATGAATTTCTGGATTACCCGGCGCGGCCCGGCGTTGTGGCGGATGCTGCGACGGTGACGGCGACTACCGGGCAGGAGGCTTAGACCATGTTTGCAACCCTTGCACCGATCCTGCTTCAGGCGACGCTTGAAACCTTTGCCATGGTGACGGCGGCCCTTGTGCTTGGCACGGCGGTTGGCCTGCCGCTTGGTGTGTTGCTGGCAACATCCGGGCGCGGCGAGCTTTTTGAAGCACTGATTTTCCAAAAAACGTTCGGCCCGATTGTCAATGCAACCCGGTCTGTGCCGTTTATCATTTTAGCCGTTGCGATCATTCCGTTTACCCGCTTGGTCGTCGGCACATCCATCGGCACATCGGCGGCCATCGTGCCGTTGACCGTGGCGGCAATCCCGTTTATCGCGCGCATCATCGAAGGCGCAATCCGCGAAGTTGACGGCGGTTTGGTCGAAGCCGCACAGGCCATGGGCGCACGCCCGCTTCAGGTGGTGACCAAGGTGCTGCTGCCCGAAGCCTTGCCGGGCATTATTCACGGTCTGACCCTGACTGCGGTGACCCTGATCGGGTATTCCGCGATGGTCGGTGCGGTTGGTGCTGGCGGGCTTGGCGATCTTGGTATTCGGTATGGTTATCAACGGTTTCGCCCCGATGTGATGGCGGCGGTTGTTATCACGCTGATTGTTGTGGTGCAGCTGGTGCAGAGCCTTGGCGACTGGATGGCGCGCAAGGCGGACAAGCGTAATATCTGATATTTTTTTCATCTTTGAATTCCCGCAAAACACCCACGTAAACAAGGAGTTTTACCATGCGGTTTCTGCTTAAACTTACGGCTGCGGCCGTTCTGATGTCGGCCTTTACCGGCCAGGCGATTGCCAATGAAAAAATCAAAATTGGTGTGACCCCGGGCGCGCATGAAGAAGTCATGGAAGAAGTCGTCAAAGTCGCGGCGACCAAGGGTTTGGACATCGAAATCATCAGCTTTTCGGATTATGTTATTCCGAATCAGGCACTTGATGATGGTGATCTTCAGGCCAACAGCTTTCAGCATAAGCCGTATCTGGATAACCAGATCAAGGATCGCGGTTATGACCTTGCGGTTGTCGGGTATAACATCCTGACGCCGATGGGCATTTATTCTGACAAAATCAAAAGCCTGGACGAGCTGAAAGACGGCGCGGAAATCGGTATTCCGAATGATCCGACCAATGGCGGACGCGCACTTTTGGTGTTGCAGTCACGCGGTTTGATCAAGGTTGATCCGGAAGCCGGGCTGGTTGTCAGCCCACTGGATATCATTGAAAATCCCAAGAATATCAAGTTCATAGAACTTGACGCGGCACAGCTTCCGCGGTCGCTTGCCGATCTGGATGCGTCGGCGATTAACACCAATTACGCGCTGGAAGCCGGTCTTAATCCGATCAAGGATTCGATTGCGATTGAAGGCAATGACAGCCCCTATGCCAATGTGATCGTCACCCGCACCCAGGACAAAGATGCGCCTTGGGTCAAGACGCTGGTTGAAGCCTATCACGATGACGCAGTTCGCGAATTCATCGAAACGAAATACCAGGGATCGGTGATTCCAGTTTTCAAAATTTCTGAATAATCCGACTGATTGTTCATTTGTTGTGAAAAATCCCGCAGGGTTTCAACCTTGCGGGATTTTTTATGTGCCGGTTTTTGAAAACAGGCCAAAATCAATAGTATGATTATATACAATCGCCGTTTTGGATGTCAGAGATATCCGTTTTGGGACGATTTCATCGATCCGTTCGGATCATCGTTTTCGGTGCCTGAGTGCGCGCGGTTTGTGGTGTCGTCAGAAGTGTCTTTTGGATCTTTCGGATCTTTCGGGCCGGTGTTGTTTTGCCGGGCAAGCAGGCGTTGATAGAACAGACCGATGGATATCAAAACAACGCCAAGTCCGATGAATGACAAGGCGCGCCAGATGCCTTCGAGGCCGGACATGTCAAACAGGAAGGCCTTGGCAATCGCCAGAAAGACAAAAGCCGCCGATGCCATGCGCAGATGAAGCGACCCGCGCCAGACGCCATAAGCCAAAAGCGCAATGCCAAAGCCAAGCCATGCGGCGGAATAGCTGTACAGTTCCGGCGATTTCCAGGGCAGGAGCATACCGATATAACCGTCATGGAATGCATGGCGGATTTCAAAGGTGACCCAGCAAAAGGCCAGCAGGATCGACAAAATGCCCGCCGTGCGGCGATAAAATTCGGGTTTGCCGCCGGAAAGCCGGGTGGCAAGAAGGCCGGTGAGGATGGCCGGCAAAAGATAGGCCGCCAGCAACAAATTGAAAAACAGCCCGTTTCCGATAAATTCGTTGGAAAATAACGGGTTGAGCAAGACAAGGTTCAACATGCCAAGCAAAAAGAACCCGATAATCCCCAGCCCCAGAATACAGCGCGACATAACCGGACTGCCAAGCGAACGATCCAGACGTTGCAGGCCAATCGCGGCGGACAGGGCAAGAAGGGATTGCAGGCTCCATTCCATCAGGGTATCGGGCGCTGCATAGAAATCCCCCTGATTGGTGGCGTGATGCAAGATGACGGCACCGGTCGCAAGGCTTGTGAAAATTGCCAGTCCTTCGAAGGCAAAACGATGACGGGGATCGCCGGACTTGCCCCCCATCTGGCGCAGTTTCCAGACGCAGGCCCAAAACGCCAGCGCCGGGCCGCCATAACCCCACAGCAGGGCATTGAAAACTGGCGTTGTGCCCAATTGATCAACCGGAACAATGGTCGGTTGCCAGTAAATTGCCAAAAGGACCAGAAGCCCGATGCCAAGGGCGGTTTTGGCAAGCCCCGGCAAGGGCCAGCGCCCGCCGACCCAGATCGTTGCCACCGCAAGGGCGGCAAGGCCCAGTGGCAACCAGCCATCGCCAAGCAAGATAAACATCGCCGTCGCAATCATGCCGATTGTCCCGACCGTATAGGTGGCAAGCGCCCCGTCGCGGTGATGGGAAGACGGGGGCACACGGCGTTCGATGATTGCAAGCGCGCCAAGGAACCCGGCGGCAAGCGCAAGGGCAAAACCGCCAAAGAACAGATCAACATCGAGAATTTCACTGCGCCATAGCGCAATCAGGAACAAACCAATCGGGCCAGAGACCCCGGCCACCGCCATAAACAGGCGTGCGGTTGAAAACATCGCCCCGGCAAACCCGCCAAGCCCAAGCAACAGGCCAAAGCCAAGCCCGGTCAGCAAGAAGGATTGCGCATCGGGCAGAACCCCGAATTTATCTATCGCATCGGTGATGATCGGTTGATCAAACAATAGCGGATCAATGGAAAGACGAATATCCCATCCCAGATAGCCAATCAGGGCCAGCACCGGGGCGGCCAGTGCCACCGGGGCCAAGGCCGGGAAAACGGCGGCATTTGCCAGCAACAGGGCCAGCATGATTGCCATGGTCGCGGTGGCACTGGCGTCATATCCATTGTTATGGAGAAGATAGAGGACAAGCCAGCCATTCCCGGCAATCAAAAGGGATGATTTCCAATCCATCCGGGCCGGAATGCGCGCCGGATCGCGGGGATAAATACCAACGGCAAACGCCGCAATCGCCGCCAAAAGAAGGGCAATGTCATAAAAGGCCAATGCCCCGCCGATATTGGCCGAGGCAACAAAGGCCAGAACATGCCCCCAGACAAAACCCGCAATCGCGGTTGTCATGGCAAACCAGTGCCAGCCGCGCAATCGGGCAATGCCATAGCTGCCAGCGGTGATGATCAAACCGTAAAAGGCCAAAACCCAAGGTGCGGGATCATTTGACTGGACCAGAAACGGCACGATGTAACTGGCCAAAAGCCCGGTCGAGGCGACCAATGGCCCCTGTAAAAGGGCCAAGGCCAGCGTGCCGAGTGCCACAATCGCCATCAGGATAAAGGCGGTGGCCGGACCAATCAGGTCATAGAGCATATGGGCCGAAAAGACGGTGGCAAAGGCCGTGGTCGTCCCGGCGAGGGTCAGAATACCGGGGATATAGCCCGCGTTATTGCCGGTTTTGGCCGCCAGCAAGGCCGGTTGACGGCGCAGGTATTCGCCCGCGCCAAACAGGGCGGTGGCAAACAGGGCTGCGAGCAAAATGCGGATCACCGGACTGATCAACCCGGCTTCGATGGAATAATGCACAAGGAAAATCCCGCCCAGCACCAGCGCAATCCCGCCGACCCAAACCGACCAGCGGGTGCCGATCCGTTCTTCAAAGCCAATGGCCTGTGTTTTGGGCGATTGTGAAAGGGGTACTTGCATTTTTTGCGCTATCGCTGCCGCCGCCGGTTTTGCCGGTGTGGCTGTGTTTGTGGTCGGCGGGGTGGGGGGCGCCGGGGAGACGGGGATGGTTGTTTCACCCGATGGCGGTGTTGGGGCGGTGTTCTGCCCGGTTTGGGCCGGGGCATCTTGTGCCCGGGCGGCGGCGGATTGTGGCTGTGTCGCGGGCGGGTTCACAGAGACGCCCGACAGGCTGGCCTGGATCAAGGCAAGCTGTTGTTCCACTGCCTGCAGGTTCTTTTTGAAACGGCGCACCTGGACAAAGGCGAAAATGCCCATGATTGCCCCGGCCAGTATGGTCAGGCTGATGGCACCTGTGAAAATCAGCTCCATTGAATCCTCTTTTTCGCATTGCTCGTGCGGTGTGCGGATTTTTTGCCCGCGATAATTTCCGCCATCATAGCGCGAAAAAGAGAATTGTCTTGCCTTTGCAGGGGGGTAGAGCCGGGAGGCCGTGTGCGATGCTGTGCCCGGCATCGGGAATGATCATGTTCCCGATGACTTGATGCGGTTATTCACCGACTTGGCGTTGTCGTTTGCGTTGGCGTTGGTAAGGGATGAGGCGATGAACCGATGGCTTGGTCAAGGCTATGCTTCTTGGCAAAGGTCTTTACAGGGGGGATTTGTGGCGGGGGTATTGATGGTGTGGATGTTTTGGTCAAAAGCCGGAAGGGGGGTGTTGGCGTCGGGGGTTTCCATCCAATAGGAATAGGTATGTTCGGCTGTGATTTCAGCGCCGAACCAGCGGGCCAGTTTGGTGATGCGTTTGTGGCTGCTGGCGGTGTCGCCGACAATTGCCGCAAGATCCAGAACGCGAAAGCCATAGGAAACCAGCATCATGCTGGCTTCGACGGCGATGCGGTAATGCGGCCAATGATCGGGGGCCAGTTCGACGGAAAAAACAGCCGTGTCAATCGGCAGGCCGTCACCACGAAGCCCGGTGCAGCCAACCAGTGCGCCGGTGGATTTATCAAAAATCCCGATTAGGTAATTGCGGCGTGGCACATCGTGCTGCCAGGCAAGAAAACGGTCAAACAGGGCGTTTGTTGACAGGCGGGTTTTCTTGCTGGAATCCTGTCCATGCAGGGCGCGATAGCGCGAATCCATGCGGTATTTGACAAAAGAAGCGCGGTCGGTTTCGGTGAAATCACGCAAGACAAAGCGTTTGCTTTCAAGGCGTGGGGGCAGTTCGGGTGTTCGCATCGGTTTACTCCGCACTTCCGGCCAGGCTACCGACCGGTTTCAGAATGGATTTGGGGGCGGCATACCGTCTGCGCCGCTGATATCGAAAGAACAAAGTTTCTGTCAAAGTATCAAATGATCATCTGTGCCAAAAATCGTCTTTCGCAAGCTTTACGGTGCCTTAATTGGCAAAAAAATATCGAAACAACACAAATTGCGGCAATTGCCTTTGCCCTGATGGTAGCGCGGGCCTGATCGGGGGCGATGGCGGCAGGCAAACGGATAAATGAACCGCCAATTTTTCCTCTTGTTTGAAATTGGTTGATTAAAAAACCAAACGACGGATCAAATGTTTCAAATGCAATCAGAGATTGATCGTCGATAAACCTTAACTGAGCGGTCTTGCATCGGAGTTTTCCCCAAGCATGCTGAAACTTGATCATATTACCGTTATCGCGCCATCATTGGCCGAAGGCGTGAGGCATGTTCGGAATTGTCTTGATCTCGACGTGCCGTTCGGGACGTGCCACGATTATATGGGGACGCATAATCACCGGCTTCAGCTTGGCAACAATGTTTATCTGGAAATTGTGGCGCTGAACCCGGACGGTATTGCGCCGGGCAGAGCACGCTGGTTTGGTCTGGATGATCAGGACAGGATCAGGTCGGATTGGGAGGATGGCCGTCGTTTGAGAGGCTGGGTTGCTGCGACAGAGACGATTGATGCCCTTGTTTCAACCCATGGCGCGATTTTTGGCGAGAAGGTTCTTTTGCCGACGGTGAACCCGACTTTTGCCTTTGCCATCCCGGCGAATGGATCGTTGCCTCTGGATGGTGGCGTGCCGTCGATTATTGATCATCAGGATGATCCGACATCTATGGCCGATATTCCCGATTTTGGGGCGTGTCTTCTTTCGATGATCCTTGAACATCCCGATCCAGCTTCCATCGAGGCGCTGTATTGCGAGCTTTCGATAGATCGGCCGCCTGTGGTTGTCCGGGGGGCTGATGTTCGTTATCGCGCACAAATCGAAACCCCGACCGGTTTGAAAGAGCTGAACTGAGCCGGATTTAAAACTGTACCGGTTCCATTGAACGGATAGCGGGGGTGGTCAGGCGGCAACCGGGCGGGCGCCGGTCGATGCGTTTTTCGCGAAGCGCGGTATGACCGCGGAGGGTCAGGACCGCCGAGTTTGCGGGGGGATGATGGCCGTATATTTCGGAAATGGTGCGGGGCGAGAGGCCGGGCGATAAAGGGTTGTGCATCCTTTGGTAGTGTATCGGGCCGGTATGGTTCAGGGGGAAGGGATATTGGGAACAGATTTTGGAGGATGGCGTGGAGTTATACTTGTATGCGCGAGGGATCAGGGTATGGTTTGAAATTATAAGTTGGAAAATTTAAGGGTCTGAAGCGTGTAAAATCGCCTGCCGGGCCCATCTATGGTTAGTAGGCAGATGGTAGGTGATTGAATGAAGTTCCGTCGTGGCATAGGCAATGCAGGTTATATCAAATCGTTCCTGATTTGCTTTATTCCCCTTTGTACGGTTTTTGGCCTGTTGATGACGTTTCTGGTGTGGGATGGCAGTTCTACACGATTGAAAACGGTTTCCGACGAGCAGAAATTTAATCTTGAAAAATCACTGTCTGAGTTGCAGGAAAAAATTGGCAATGTCGTTTCCGATCTTTTGATCTTGTCGGAAAGCCTTAGCCTTGACGCGACCTTTGACGGGACATCGTCATTTGCCCGACTTGGCGAGGAATATGTCCTGTTTTCCCAACGCCGCATGGTCTATGACCAGATCCGGTTCATCGACAACGATGGAAAAGAAACTGTCCGGGTCAATTACGGCGGCGGTGTTCCTTATATTGTTCCGGGCCGTGATCTTCAGGATAAAGCAGACAGGCCGTATTTCAGGTTGGTCGCAGGTGCGCCCCGTGGAACGGTATATATTTCCGGTATCGATCTTAATCGTGAATTGGGTGAAATCGAACGCCCGATAAAACCGGTCATTCGCCTTTCGGCCCCGGTTTTTGACCGTTTGGGGGATCACCAAGGGGTGATTGTCCTGAACTTGCGGGCGACACCGCTGTTTGACGATGTGCTTGCACCACTTGCCGCCGGACATGCCCAACCCTTTGTCCTTGATCAGGAAGGCAATTGGATACGGGGGGGCAATCGGGAGGAAAACTGGTCGATGGTGCTGGGGGACGATCCGGCATCTATTGTCGACCGGTACAGCGAAGGCTGGGAAAATATACGGTTGGGATTGCAAAGTTTCCAGACCGAGAATGGCCTGTTCACCGTGCAGAAGCTTGGTGTGGCCGATATGTTCATGATGCGCGACAGCAGTCGGTCGCTTTCGGTGTTGCTGAGCGATGATGCTGAAGCCAGCAGCCGATTGAACCTTTATATCGGGGCCCGTGTGGCACCAGATGTGCTGGACGCGCTTTTATGGCCGCAACGGTCGATGATGGTGACGATTTCAATCGCATTTATTGTGCTGATTGCGGTCGGAAGTGCCGCATTTGCCTGGACCCGCCAACGCCAACTTGCCGACAGTTTTGATGCCCGCCTGTCGTCACAGGTGTTGAAGGTTTCAAAAAACAGCGTTGTGGTGACGGATAAGGCGGGGATTATCAAGACGGTTAATCCGGGCTTTACCGCCATGACCGGCTATTTGCCAACCGAGGCGGTTGGACAACCGTTGTCATTTCTTCGGGCGGCGCGTGAAAACACCGAAAATCTCGATGATATTTTGATGGCCGCCCGGTCGAATGGTATTTGGGAAGGCGAGGTTCGCAATCGTCGCAAAAGCGGTGATTTTTTCTATTCCAATGTGGTGGTCAGCGCGATTGGCAATGAAAATGGCGAGGCGGTCAGCTTTGTCGAGATGGGCGTTGATATTTCGCACCATATGGAAAATGCCAAGGAACTTTGGCGGCTGGCCAATCATGATGCCCTGACCGGGCTTCCGAACCGGCCGTTGTTTGAAGACCGTCTTGAAGTTGCCTGTGCCCATGCCGAAAAAGAAGGCCATATGATTGCCGTTCTTTATATCGATCTGGATGCATTTAAACCGGTCAATGACCGTTACGGGCACGAGGTTGGCGATGTTGTTCTGACCACTGTCGGACAGCGGATTACGAATACAGTGCGCCATGGCGACACGGTTTCCCGACTTGGTGGGGATGAATTTGCGATTATTGTCAGTGATATCAAAAACCCGGAAGAGGCAGATTGGGTGTCGCAGAAGGTGACCGCGGCGATCCAGCGCAAGATCGAAACGGATGGCATTACCATCAAGATAAGTGCCAGCATTGGGATTTCTATTTTCCCCAATGACAGTCGCGACGTTGCCACATTGTTTGGTTTTGCCGATAGCGCAATGTCTCAGCAAAAGCGAACACGCAAGTCGATTGAAGAACGCGAACAGCGGACCGCGCATTAACCGTATTCTGCGGTTTGAAGGATGATAACAAAAAGCCAGCCCGGTTAATCGGGCTGGCTTTTTATCAAGGACCTGTGGGCTGGGTCGGAAATGGCAGTTTGCCGGGGCCCGGTGATAGAAGATGGGGCTTTACGCCACTTTCTGATCGTATTCTTCCTGCTTTTCCATCCAGCGGCTTTCGGTCTGGGCAAGGTCGTTTTCGATCTTGCCGAGGTCTTTTTGCAGGGCGGTCAGACGATCGGCGTTACTGGGTTCGTAGAGCGCCGGATCGGCCATTTCTTCTTTGATCTTGTCGCGGCGTGCGGCCAGCTTTTCCATCTGCTTTTCAAGGTTTTCAACCTCGCGCTTGATCGGGGCGGCGGCTTTGCGCTTTTCGGCAGCCTGCTGGCGCAAGGCTTTGCGGTTGCCTTTTTCTTCGGGTTTGGTGGCGGTGCCGTTTTCGTTGGCTTCGGCTTTATCCGCACGGCGTTCATCACGCGCCCGGTTCAAAAGGTACTGACGATATTCGGCGACGTCGCCGTCAAAGGCATTGACCCCGCCATCGGCAACAAGGATCAGGCGATCGGCACAGGCTTCGATCAAATACGGATCGTGGCTGATGATGATGACAGCGCCTTCGTAGGCGTTTAGTGCATGGTTCAGCGCATCGCGGCTGTCGATGTCCAAATGGTTGGTCGGCTCATCGAGGATCAGCATATGCGGGGCATCAAGGGTCATGAGCGCAAACAGCAGGCGGGCTTTTTCGCCGCCCGACAGGTCTTTGACCTTGGTGTCGCCTTTTTGGCCTTCAAAGGCAAAGCGGCCAAGCTGGGCGCGGACTTTATGTTCGATCACATCAGGCATCAGGGATGCCATGTGTTGATACGGGGTTTCATCGCCGCGCAGTTCATCGGTTTGATGCTGGGCAAAATAGCCAATGCGCAGTTTGTTCGATGAAATCTTTTCGCCAGCCATCAGTTCAAGCCGGTTGGCAAGAAGTTTGGCCAGTGTCGATTTACCGTTACCATTGGCGCCCAAAAGCGCGATGCGGTCATCCATATCAATACGCAGGCTGATATTGCGGAGCACCGGGTTGCCTTCGGAATAGCCGACGTCGCCGTTATGGATATTGATCAGGGGCGGCGGCAGTTCTTTTGGGCTTGGGAAGTCGAACGAAATGCTGCGGTCTTCGACAACGGCAATCGCCGGGCCCATTTTTTCCAGCATCTTGATCCGGCTTTGCGCCTGTTTGGCCTTGCTGGCCTTGGCGCGGAAGCGGTCAATAAACGACTGGATGTGTTTTTGCTGGGCGACCTGTTTTTCGTAATGCTTGGACGCCAGTTCCATCTGTTCGCGGCGCGTCTTGGCGAATTTGTCGTAATTGCCGCCATACATCGTGACCTTGCCATCTGTCAGATGGGCGATCTGTTTGACCGCCTTGTTCAGAAGGTCGCGGTCATGACTGATCAGGACGATGGTGCCGGGATAGTTGATCAGATAGTTTTCAAGCCAGATGGTGGCTTCAAGATCAAGGTGGTTGGTTGGTTCGTCAAGCAGCAGCAGGTCTGGCTGCAAGAACAGGGTTGCCGCAAGGGCAACACGCATGCGCCAGCCGCCCGAGAAATCGTCACAGGGGCGTCGCTGGGCATCGGCATCGAAACCAAGACCGGACAGGATCGATGCGGCGCGCGCTTCGGCGGTATGGGCATCGATATCGGCCAGACGGGTGTAGATATCGCCAATGCGGTTTGGATCGGTGACGGTTTCGGCTTCGTGCAGCAGGGCCGCCCGTTCGGTATCGGCGGCCAGAACGGTTTCAAGCAGGGAACGCGACCCGGCGGGGGCTTCCTGTGAAACAACCCCCATGCGGGTGCGGTTCGACATGGTAATATCGCCGCCATCGGACGCGATTTCCCCGGAAATCAGTTTTAACAGGGTGGATTTTCCCGCCCCGTTCCGCCCGATCAGGCCAAGTTTATAGCCATCGGGCACGGTCAGCGTGACATGATCAAGGATCATACGTCCGCCAATGCGGTAGGTCAGGTCGGTAATTTGCAGCATTTCGGGGTCCGCGTTTTTATATCCGCACCGGTTTTGACCGGATTAGAGAGAATCGTTTGAAAATCTGTGCTTTCAATAGGGCAGGGATGGCGCAAACGCAAGGATTCTTGAAACTGTCATCATGGGGTATGGCTGTGCCGGGTAGGGGGTGCCAATGCCTGTAAATCGCAGTTTTGCGGGAAACCCGCCGGGTTTTAAGGGGTTCAACCGCAGATGCAGGTAACGCAGGTCTGAATTGCGCGGACCGAACTATGTGTTGCGTTGCGTTTAAAGGGCGTTTATATACCGCCAACCTTAGGGTCTGCGGATGATAAGGAAGCTTTGTCGTCGGCTTTTTTATCTTCCGCAGGTCCGATATTGGTACCGAATTTTTTTTAAGTAGCTAGGTGAACCCAATGGCTGTCGAACGCACTCTGTCGATCATCAAGCCGGACGCAACGCGCCGCAACCTGACCGGTAAAATCAATGCCGTCATCGAAGACGCAGGCCTTCGCATCGTCGCGCAGAAACGTGTCGCTTTGACGCGTGCGCAGGCTGAAGGCTTCTATGCCGTTCACAAAGAACGTTCGTTCTTTGGCGAATTGGTTGACTTCATGATTTCCGGCCCGGTCGTTGTCCAGGCTCTGGAAGGCGAAAACGCTGTTGCCACGTATCGTGAAGTAATGGGCGCCACCAACCCGGCAAATGCCGATGAGGGCACCATTCGCAAACAGTTTGCAGAATCCATCGAAGCGAACTCGGTCCACGGTTCGGACTCGCTTGAAAATGCTGCAATCGAAATCTCCTATTTCTTTGCTCAGACCGAAATCGTCGGCTAAGCGATCCGAAATAGACTGCTTCTGGCTTTGTCAGATAAAAAAGCGCCCCGCATTTGCAAGGGCGCTTTTTTTATGATTTTCCCCGTCCGGGAACGGAATGGATGTTGCAGGCTATGATGTGCTTGGTCTAGGTCCGCACATCGGCCAGGAAGCCGTCAACCGATGTCCGAAGCGACAGGGTGCTGGTTTCAAGTGTTTTGGCCGCTTTCGACAATTCATCCGCGCGATGAAGATTGCTTTCAGTTGCAGCCCGGATATCAATTGATTTCTGCGACGCCACATTTGTTCCATCCGATGCATTTGCAACACTGGTGGCGATTTCATTGGTGGCGCTGCCCTGTTGTTCCATCGCCGCCGCAATGGATGCTGAAATCTCGCTCATACTTGAAATGATGCGTGAAATTTCCTGAATGGCGGTGACGGCATCCTTTGTTGCTTCTTGAATGCCGGTAACCTGGCTGCCAATTTCATCGGTGGCACGGGCGGTCTGGGTGGCAAGGTTTTTGACCTCGGATGCAACCACGGCAAAACCTTTGCCGGCTTCTCCGGCGCGGGCGGCTTCAATTGTTGCATTAAGTGCCAGAAGATTGGTTTGGCTGGCGATATCGGAAATAAGTCCCAGAACTTCGCCAATTTGAGATGCCGAGGCGGCAAGCCCTTCGACCAGTTCGTTGGTATGTCGGGCCTGTTCGACGGCTTCGTCAGATATTTTTGACGATGAGTTGACCTGATCGATGATCGTGTTGATCGACGCGCTTAGTTCGTCGGCGGCGGCGGCAACCGTTTGGACGTTACTATTGGCTGTTGCGGAAGCCGCAGAAACATCATCGGCCATCGAGGCGTTGGCGTGGGCAGCATCGGTCATCACAACCGATGTATTGCCAATCTGGTTGACCGATGTTGTGACGTCGGCAATGACGGTTGCGATTTCCCCGTCGAACTTGCGGATGGCGTTCTCACGTTCGCGGTTTCCACGGTCACGTTCCTGTTGATCGCGGTCTTTTTCTTCAGAAACGGTGTTGGCGTCAATCATGGCTTGTTTGAAGACATTGACGGTTCTGGCGATATCGCCGATTTCGTCGGCAGCATTAATAAACGGAATTTCAATTTTCAGGTTTCGGGCGGCAAGCTGCCCCATATCGCGTGACAGGACGGTAATCCGGTGTGTGATATTTTTGCGGGCCCAAACCGCAAACAGGATTGCAAGCGCAAAACCGATCAGCGTAATGACGATCATGCTGAGGCTGGATGACGTGACCTTGCTTTGCATGATTTTGACACCGGCATCCATTTCATCATGGATGATTTCCTCGGCCTCATCAGCAATCGTGATGAAGTTATTGAAACTTTCATCGAATTTTGCGTCGGCTTTGCTGCCAGCGGAAACGGTACCGGATGTGTTGTCCAGCCGGGATCGTGCGGCCGTTCCCAGTTTGGAAATATCAGATGCCAGTTGTTTGACATTGTTTGCCGCCGCGGGAATTTTGATGGCTGAAATCATGTCAAATGCGGTTTTGAAGTCTGCGGCAACGTCATCGAAGACGACTTCATCATCCCCACTTAGTAATTCTTCAAGAAACAGATGGGCATTGGCGAGGTGGAATTTGGCAAGGCCAATGGACTCTATTGCCGGAATGATTTGAGGATGCCCGCTGTTTTTGACCGTCGGCATCAAGGCTGTAAGCTGATCCTGTAATTTTTCGTACAGGTCGTCAAATTCCTGATCAGCGCCGGTACCAACGCCTTCTTTGCCGGCAAGCATGGCATAGCGTTCGCGCGCCGTGGCGGTGAAACTGCTGATGGCAACCATGACAAGCCCCATCTTGGCCTGAACTTCGGGGCTTTGGGTGGGGCGAAACTGGCCTTCGTCATTGCTGTCGCCATTCAAGATGGCATTGGCGTACCATTTGCTTTCATCAAGAAGCTGCCAAACCTCATTGATATCTTCGCTCTCATCGCCCGCCATGATTTCTTCAAATAACAGATGGGCTTTGGTCGCGGACAGTTTGATTTCCATTGCCGCATCGCCCAGCGGGGCCAGATCAATCGCGACGACCTCGCTTTCTTTGCCGACACTTGACGTGAAATAAAAACCTGTTGCGCCGGTTACTGTTGTTACCAAGGCCATGGTGACAAATGCCATCAGTAATCGTGTGCTGATTTTTAGTTTGCTAAACACTCTGAACGGTCCCCAAGTCTCATAAGAGATATTACAAAATATAATTAAGTCAGATGGAGCCGCAAAAGGTGCGTTTCAATAGGGGGACCCTGTTCGGCAGAGGGGAGATTGGGATCAATCTGTGTTGCAGAATAGAAAAGCACCCCGCAGATGCAGGGTGCTTTTCTATTCTTGGGGCAAATGAGACTTTCAGATCAGTCGATCAGGAATGCCGCCATTAAGGCCAGTATCGCCACGATGGCAATGATGCTCCAGAGGACGAATTTGGTCCAGTTATGCCAGCCGTGTTCATGAACTTCGACCAGTTGGGTATCGTAATCGCTTCCTTGCATGGCTTCCTCCCCGATTGTTTCGGATTTATGGGCAGGCGGCGGGCCGTGCCCCTTGTTATCAAGCAAGACAACATCGAAAGCTTAGCTTTAAATAACCCAGAGGTGAATATCTTTTGATAAGTTGTCGTTTGTTGCCGTGATCTGGCGGTGGACAGGCCGGTTTTGTCATGTCATGTTTGGGCGATGAAAAACGTCAGCGCAGTCAGAAATGTCCTGTTTATTACCGCCATTCCCAAAATGGCGGGGTAGGCGCAGTCGACTGCACCAATCCACCCGCCGGTTAGGCGGGTTTTTTTATGTCTGTCTTCCGGTTTGTCAGGACTTTAAAACCAAGGAGATACGACGATGATCTCAACATCCCCACTGCGTGCCGACCGGCCGATACTGCATCTGTTTTGCGGCAAGATTGCCGCCGGGAAATCGACGCTTGCGGCGGAACTGGCGCGGCAGCCGGGAAACGTTCTGATTTGCGAGGATGAATGGCTTTACGCGCTGTTTGGCGATCAGATGCGAACCATGGGTGATTATGTAAGAATGTCGAAGAAGCTTCGGGCGGTGATGGGGCCACATGTCAGTATGTTGCTGGCATCGGGGGTTTCGGTTGTGCTTGATTTTCCGGCCAATACACCGGGGCTTCGCCAATGGATGCGCGATGTTTGCAAGGATGGCGGGGCGGATCATCGGCTTCATTTCCTGAACCTGCCTGATGAGCGGTGCAAGGCGCGGTTACGCCAGCGCAATCAGACGGGGGCGCATGCCTTTGCCACCAGTGATGCACAGTTTGATCAGATATCGTCGTATTTCGTGCCACCCCAGGCCGAAGAAGGATTTGATATCGTGACCTATGAGACAGAGATTATCTGAGACATAAAAAAAGCTGCCAAAACCGGCAGCTTTTTGAATTTCGTGGATCAATGCATCCGTCAGATGCAGATCACAGCAGGAAGATCGCCATCAGGATCAGAACGCCGATCACTGAAAGAGTGCCCCATTTCATGAAGACCGTGAAGCCGTTATAAATATCGACATGGGTGTTGGTCAGTTCGTAATCTTTACCCTGCAAAATAACCTCCTGCGTTTAGAATTTCTCCAGTGTATAGACGCGAAGTTGTTGCGATGCAAGGCGCAGATTAACCGGTAATATCATCCTTTTAGCCTATGGTGTTCGCAGATGCCCAACCTATGCGTTAATTGCAGGCATAGGGCAGGAATGACCCGGTTGCACCCGCGTTCATCATCAGAAGCGACATGGTGTTGGCATATTTCAGTTCCGCTGCGCTGATCGGGCAGACGTAACTGCGTGCAGTACAGCCCGAAGCAACAAATGCAGCCTCGTTTTGCAGGAACTCAGCGCCAAGGTCATCTTGTTTTAAAGGGGCCTGTGTTTGATCGCGGAATTGCTGATAGAGCGTGCATTTCTTTTCTGTCCAGTCGGAACCGGTTTTCTGTGCCGTCGCATTGGCCGGTGTTACGAGCAACACCCCCGGCAACATCAAAGCCATGGTCAGGAAAATGGTGATGGAGGTGATGCGCGGCGCTATATGCGGGCCAAGGTAGTTTGTTTTCATCTGAGATCAGCCGGTTAGGGGACGGGAAGGCAAGAATGATTGGCAAAAAAGGGCATATTATGGCCGAGAGACCGGGTTTTGATGTCGGTATTTTCCCTTGATATTCTATCTTGGATTGAATTAATGTTTTTGCATGTTTCAACTTGGGGGTTTGGGGGCAAGACAATGCGGATCGGAGTGGCATCGGCCTTGGTTGCGGTTTTAACGGTATCGGGGTGCGGTGGGGGGATTCAGGTTAAAACCGTCAAATCGACGCAGGATCAGATCGTGGTGTCGGATGCAGCCAGCCGGTTGACGATTGACCGTGATGTGAAGGGGCATCAGGTCCGTGGTTTTATTAGCCCAGAGCATGTGGTGTGCCCGGAGCCCAGTCCCGATATTGCCAAAGCCCTTTCGGAAAGTTTGAGTGCAGCGGCCAATGTCAGCCTTTCAAGTGGCGATGAAGTTGGGGCGCAAGTTGGTCATTCATCGGTCGAAAGCATTGCCCAGCTTGGGGAGCGGCTGGCGACGGTGATGTTATTGCGCGACGAATTTTCTGATTTGTGCCGCAGCTATGCCAATGGCGCGGTCAGTGCCACGACCTATTCAGTCCGGCTGAGCAAGCTTGATCGCAAGATGGTGTCCTTGATGATGGGGGAAATGGCCGCCGGGGCGTTTGGCCGTGATTTGGCGGCACTGGGCGGCAATGCATCCTATGGCGGGGGCACGACCGGCAGCGAAGAAGACATTGAAAAGGCGCGCACCGAATTGGCGGCTGCGCAAAAGGCTTATCAGGCGGCAGTTGATCACGAAAAGGCGGTTCTGGCCAAAGACAGTGCCAATATCAAGGAAGGCGAACGCGAAGCTGCGCGTTATGATGTTGTGGCCAAACAGACCGAGCTTGTCGCCGCCCGGCAGGGGATGAACCTGCTTTATGCGTTCAAGGGCAGTGGGGCGGCGGTTTCGGGACCGGTTTCGGTGCCCGGCGGAGCGACGGTTGCGATCAATTCGGAGCATCGGGTGGAAATCGCCCGTACACTTGAACGCATTCAGCAGAATTTCATTTCCGATGATCAGAGCGGCACTTTGATTGATGCCTGTATTTCAGCGCTTGATTATGCGCCGACGCTTGCAGAGCGGGCAGAGCAATTGGCCGCCGTAAAGGAGAATTCGTTTGATGTGGTTTTTGCCGAGCTTGATGCGCAGATAGCAGATCAGGAGGAATTTGTTGAGAGGCTTGACAAAGAAGTTGCCAAGACTTCCGCTGATTTGCTGCTTCCGGAAAGTGAGCGTACCGCCAGTCAGAGCGATCTGATGGATCAAAAAAGGGATCTTGCTTTGGCGCAACAAGAGTTGGTTCGATTGAAATCGGCCCGCGGATCAGGTGCGGCGGCCTTGGTCGGGGTTAGCGGCGCAAATTTTTCATCGCCGCTGATTGATACCTGTAAAAAGGTTCTGGCCGATCCTGACAAGGTCAAACAGCTTGTCAGTTTAAGCACCAATCTTCGGGTTCAGCGGATGACAGCCGAAAAAGAAATTCTGGCGCAGCAGGTTGCCGCGAAAGACCGTGATGTGACATTGAAGGCATTGGGACTTTGTGCGGATTATTCCACGGATAAGGAAAATGCCAAGCTGCCCGACAGTCTGAAGAAAATGTGTGATGCGCAGTTTAAAGCGCTGAGCGGGAACTAACCGGTTGGGGCATGTTTGGGGCACATAAAAAAAGGGGCGGACATTTGCCCACCCCTTAAAACCATTTGTGGAACGCCCGCCACAGGCGCAGTCAATTCGGTTCAGGCACCGGGTTGATTTGTGCGAAGTCGGGGGCGGTGGCATCGGCGATGGTGACGATACCGGCATCATTGGTTGAAACGCGGCCTTCGGCGATCCAGCGGATCACCTGTGGATAGATGCGGTGTTCCTGTTTAAGGATGCGCTGGGCGAGTGTTCCCGCATCATCACCGGGCAGGACCGGGACGACGGCCTGGGCGATGATCGGGCCGGAATCGACCTCTGGCACCACGTAATGCACGGTGCAGCCGGTAAACTTGACCCCGGCATCAAGGGCGGCCTGATGGACATGCAGGCCCTTGAAACTGGGCAGAAGCGACGGGTGGATATTGATCAATCGGCCTTGCCAGCGTTGGACAAAGCTGGTGCTGACCAAGCGCAGATACCCCGCCAGCACGACAAGATCAGCCCCGGTTTCTTCGATCAATGCACTGACGGCGGTGTCATAGGCCTCGCGGCCGCCAGCATAGCCTTTGTGCGAAATTGCTTCGGTCCGGATACCCGCAGTACGGCCGCGGTCAAGCCCGCCAGCGTCAAGCTGGTTGGAAAACACCAGAACGATTTCGGCCGGGTAATCAGATGCCTTGCAGGCATCAATGATGGCCTGAAGGTTGGACCCGCCGCCCGAAACCAGAACGGCGAGCTTTAAGGGCGTTACTTTTCCCATGCAACGCCCATGTTTTTGATGATGACCTGTGGGCCATCCCCGGCACGCGGGCCGATCACACCGATCTGGCTGACGGTTTCGCCGTGTTCGCGCAGCAAGGCTTCGGCTTCGTCGGCTTTATCGGCCGGAACCACAACGCACATGCCAATGCCGCAGTTAAAGGTGCGTGCCATTTCAACCGACGGAATGCCGCCTTCTTTGGACAGCCATTTAAAGATCGGCAGGAATTCCCAGCCATTGGCATCAAAAACAGCGGTCAGGTTTTCAGGCAGAACACGCGGGACGTTTTCGGTCAAACCGCCACCGGTAATATGGGCAAATGCCTTGACCAGACCGGCCTTATGCGCCGCCAGACAGCTTTTGACATAAATCTTGGTCGGTTCCAGCAGGGCCTCGCCGACTTTTTTGCCCGGCGCGAACGGGGCATCATCGGCGTAACCAAGACCGGCGCGGTCAACAACCTTGCGGACCAGCGAATAGCCGTTGGAATGCACACCACTTGAGGCCAGGCCAAGGATCACATCGCCTTCGGCAACGGTGCTGCCATCCAGCAGTTCACCGCGTTCCGCCGCACCAACCGCGAAACCGGCCAGATCATATTCGCCGTCGGCATACATGCCCGGCATTTCGGCCGTTTCGCCGCCGATCAAGGCACAGCCAGCCTGTTTGCAGCCCTCGGCAATGCCAGCGACAACGTCGGTTGCCTTATCGACAGCGAGTTTGCCGGTGGCGAAGTAATCAAGGAACAAAAGCGGTTCTGCGCCCTGAACGACAAGGTCATTGACACTCATGGCGACAAGGTCGATGCCGACGGTATCGTGCTTGTCAGCCAAGAAGGCGACTTTGAGCTTGGTGCCGACACCATCGGTGCAAGATACCAGAACCGGATCGTTATACCCGGCGGCTTTGAGGTCGAACAAAGCGCCGAATCCCCCCAGACCACCGGTCACACCGGTACGCGTGGTTGCTTTGGCCAGCGGTTTGATGGCATCGACAAGGGCATTGCCAGCATCAATATCGACACCGGAGTCCTTATAGGTAAGGCCGTTGGAGGTGGTCATTCGGTGATCCTCGGCTTAAGCGCATGGATAAAACAAAGCGGGAAACCCGCGTTTTTTATCAGGACGCACCGACTTTAAAGTGTCACCGCTGTGACGCTTTGGGCGATGTTCCGGGTTTGGCAAAGCCATAGACCCCGGTCATACCGCCATAGTGACGCCTTTAATCAGATCAAGGATCACGGCGAGTGCGTCGTGCTGATAAAAAACGCGGGCTTGATAATTTCCGCTGGCCCGAAAATACTCAAACGTGGGCAATATGCAATGATCAGCTGCGCATGGGAGGGTTTTCTTTCCAGAATGCTTGGGGGCAGGCACCACAATGCAATCATATTCATGGAATAAAACCCCGGTACATGCCACAAAGAGCATTGAACCATCATAAAATGGGCAAAGAGGCAAACGTGCTTAGAGGATTTAGAAAAATCAGGTTGCTGGCGGGGATCGTCGGTGTTTCGGCGTCATTGTCTTTTCCGGCATTTGCACAGGATATCTTTACGGTATCGGGGGTGCATGTTGATGAAAGTGCGGAAACAGCCGCGGCTGCGCGTGATCAGGCGCTTGCCATTGGTCAACGCCGCGCCTTTGATGAAATCGTCGCGCGTCTGGCCTTGCCAGAAGATCGCAGCCGCCTTGGCACGCCTAATCAATCCGATATCAACAATATGGTCCGCGATTTCGGTGTATCGAACGAGAAAACATCGTCGGTGCGTTATATCGCCGATATGACGGTGCGGTTCAAGGAAACCGAGCTTCGCAATTATATGCGGTTCCGCGATGTTTCCTTTGCCGAAGTCCAATCCAAACCGGTGATCATTGTGCCGGTCTATCATTCGGGCGGCTATATCAGCCTGTGGGATGATCCCAATCCCTGGCGCGATATCTGGAGCCGCAATGTCGCGACCAGTGGTCTGGTGCCGATCAAGGCGCCGATTGGCGATTTGCAGGATATCGGAACCGTTTCCGCCGAGCAGGCCGAAAATGGTGCGATGGATCGTTTGAACAATCTGGCGCGTCGATACGGGGCGAATGTCTCCGTGGTTGCCAGCGCGACCGTTACCGGGGATGCCGGGGCGGAGGTTGTTGACGTTACCGCAACACGTTATGAGCCAAGCGGCGCGCCGCAGATTTTTGGCGTGCGCGAAACAACGGTTGCCGGTGAAAGTCTGAATGAGACGCTGGTTCGAGCCGCCAAGAGCGTGCAGGACCAGATCGCAGATGGCTGGAAACGGGCGAACCTGATCAATTATGGCACTGGCGGGACCTTGATGGTGTTTGTTCCGATTACCGGCCTTGCCGATTGGGCCAAGATCGAGAGCCGGATTTTTGATTTGCCGGTGGTCCGCGCCAGCCGCGTTGTGGCGATGTCGCGGCGCGAAGTGCAATTGGCGCTTGAATATGTCGGATCGGTCGAGCAATTGCGCACCGCCTTGGCACAGCAGAATCTTAGCCTGAGCCAGATGGGTGATTTGTGGTTTATTCAGCCCGCCGGAACCGACCGGTTGCAGGGTTTGTCGACCGGCGGTTAGGTTCATTCATGACCTGATTTCAGCGCAAGCGAAGGAATAAGTGGATATGACTTTTCGGCAGCAGGCACGTTTCTGGCTGATTTTTGTCGTCGGCTTCTTTTTTCTGGTTTGGCTGTTTTCCGGGATCCTGTTGCCATTTGTGGCCGGGATGGCGATTGCCTATTTCCTTGATCCGCTGGCAGACCGGCTGGAAGAACGCGGGTTTAACCGGACTGTGGCGACAACGATCATCACGTTCCTGTTCTTCCTGGTGTTTATCTTTGTTCTGTTGCTGGTCGTGCCGATGATCGGCAGCCAGCTTGCCGGTTTCCTTGAAAGATTGCCGGGCTATGTTGATGCGTTGCGGATAACGGTTGGCCCGTATGTGCAGCATATTGTCGATCGGATCGCGCCTGAAACGCTTGCTGGCATATCGGATTCGGTCAAAGGCCAGACAGCAACCGCGATCAAATGGGTTGGTAATATCCTGACCAATGTGTTGTCGGGCGGTTTGGCATTGTTGAACTTCATCAGCCTGTTGTTCATTACCCCGGTGGTGTCATTTTACCTGTTGCGCGATTGGGACAAGATCGTTGCCAAGATTGATGGATATCTGCCGCGACGATCTGCCAAGGATATCCGCCAATGCGCATCTGAAATTGATGAAACACTGGCCGGATTTGTGCGCGGGCAGGCGACAGTTTGCCTGTTGCTGGGCCTGTTTTATGCGATTGGCCTGACCTTTGTCGGGTTGGAGTTTGGCTTTGTCATCGGGTTGATGACCGGGCTTGTATCGTTTGTGCCGTATTTCGGGATGATTGCCGGATTTGCGATTGGTATGGGGGTTGCGCTTGCGCAATTTGGGCCAAGTGTTGATTTGGCACTTGTCGCGATGGTGTTTGGGATCGGGCAATTGCTGGAAGGTAATTTCCTGACGCCGAAACTGGTCGGGGACAAGGTCGGGCTGCATGCGGTGTGGGTGATGTTTGCCTTGCTGGCGGGCGGTGCCGTATTTGGATTGCTGGGCGTGATGCTTGCGGTTCCGGTGGCGGCGGTGATCGGCGTGCTTGTGCGTTATGGATTAAGGCAGTATCTGAGTAGTCGTTTATATGATCATGGCTCGGATCAGGCACGACACACATCGTTGCAAGAACCGACAGAAGACGCGAAGAGTTGAAAATATAGTGACCCGCGCGACCAAAAAGATGGCATCTGATGTGACGGCCCGCGACCCGGAAAACGATCCGCAGGGCGGATTGCCGAACGCCGCGCCGCAGCAATTGCCGCTTGCGCTGGAGCTGCGCCCGGCATTGGGGCGGGCCGATTTCATGGTCGCCAAATGTAACCGCGAAGCTGTTGCCTGGATCGATCATTGGCCAGATTGGCCTGTACCGGCACTTTGCCTTTATGGGCCAAGGGGATCGGGCAAAAGCCATCTGGCGGAAGTCTGGCGGGCACGATCAGCAGCCCGGAGTGTTTTGGGGCGTGATCTTGTCGGGGCAAACCCGGATGTTCTTTTGGGGGATGCCCAGGGCCTTGTGATTGAAGATGCTGATGCGGGTCTTGATGAAACCGTGTGTTTTCATCTTTACAACATGCTCAAAGAACGCGGCGGGCATATGTTGATGACAGCGCAACAGCCCCCGGCGCGCTGGAAAGTTGATTTGCCGGATTTGAAATCGCGTTTGGGGGCGGCACTGGTCTGCGAAATTTCCCCGCCCGATGATGAATTGATGGTCGGGCTTTTGATCAAATTGTTTTCGGATCGGCAAATCCCGGCCAGCCCGCAAATCATTGCCTATATCCTGCCGCGGATCGAAAGATCCTTTGTTGCATTGGCCGATTTGGTGGCGGCAATTGATCGTCAGGCATTGGCCGAAAAACGCGCGGTGACGTTACCATTGGTTCGGTCCGTGATGGACGGCCAATAAAAATCGAATTAATTGAGAAACGTCTGTTGTAGTTGGGGTTTACAGTCCCCATTCTAACATCTCCTAAAACGGATCAACCCCGGCAGGGTCGCGTAAAAATGTTCTGCCATTAGCGTTGCGGACCTCGCCCATGATCGTTCGACCCCTTAAATCCAAAGCCAAAATCAGCCTGAAAAGCAAGACGGATGCGCTTATTGAAAGCGGTCATGTTCTGGGCTGGCGCGAATGGGTATCTTTGCCCGATTTTGATGTGCCACTGATCAAGGCAAAGGTCGATACCGGGGCGCGGACCTCGTCCTTGCACGCATTAGATGTTAAGGTGGTTACGAAAGACGGCGGAAAGTTCGTCAAATTCGTGTTGCCCCATTATCGCGGTGACGGGCATCCGCGGGTAAAGTGCGAGGCACCACTTGTTGATATTCGCGAGATTCGCAGTTCAAACGGCGAAACCGATGAACGGATCGTGATCAGCACACATATCGGCATCGGGGCACATCACCTGAAAGTCGAAATGACATTGGCAAACCGGTCCTTAATGGGCTTTCCCATGCTTTTGGGACGCACCGCGATGAAGGCCGGAAGGTTTTTAGTGCTGCCGACGAAATCTTATCTCGCAGGTCAAGCCGAAACGGTCTATACGGCCGGAAAATCAGACGTTGAATAAGCCGAACGGCACCACCGGACGACCTTGGTATCCTCTGGCGTCGCCTGCATACCCCTCGATAGTCGATAACCTTTTCTCAGGGAGTTTTTCTCATGAAAATCGCAATGATGGCGCGCAATCCGAATTTGTATTCGCACAAGCGGCTGGTGGAAGCCGCCGAACTGCGCGGCCACGAAATTGATGTGATTAACACCCTGCGGGCGACGATGAACATTACGTCCAGTAAACCGGCGATTTATTACAATGGCCGGACGCTGGACGATTACGATGCGGTTATTCCGCGTATCGGTGTGTCGGTGACATTTTTCGGACTGGCTGTTTTGCGCCAGTTTGAAATGATGGGGGTTTATCCGCTTAACGAATCGGTGGCGATTGGCCGGTCGCGCGATAAATTGCGGTCGTTGCAGATCCTGTCGCGCCGGGGCATTGGCCTGCCGGTAACGGCGTTTGGCCATGATCCGAAAAAAACCGACGAATTGTTGAAAATCGTTGGCGGTGCGCCGGTCGTGATCAAGCTTTTGGAAGGCACCCAGGGAATTGGTGTGGTTCTGGGGGAAACCGAAAAATCGGCGAAATCGGTGATCGAGGCCTTCCGGGGGGCCAATGTTGACATCATGGTGCAGGAATTCATCAAGGAAGCCGGTAACAGCGATATTCGGTGTTTTGTGGTTGGCGGCAAGGTTATCGCCAGCATGGAACGGACCGGCGCGCCGGGTGATTTCAGATCAAACATTCATCGCGGCGGATCGGCACGCACGATCAAAATCACAGCCCAGGAACGCACGACGGCGGTTGAAGCCGCCAAGGCGATGGGGTTAAATGTGTGTGGTGTTGATATCCTGCGGTCCAATCACGGGCCGGTGGTGATGGAAGTCAATTCGTCGCCGGGGCTTGAAGGTATTGAAGGCGCGACGGGCCTTGATATTGCCGGTATGATCATTGACTTCATGGAAAAAGATTGCCGCCCGGGCAAGGTGCGGACAAAGGGTAAGGGCTAGCATCGTGCCGGAGAGCAATAAAGCGGGCGAAAAAAGCGTCAAGGTGCCTGATTTCGAAATTGCCGGAACCAAGGTGAAGGCCGGAACCCGGCAAATTGTTGATATCCCGATTTCGCTGTTGTCGAACCACATACCGGTCAATTTGACCGTGAATGTGGTGCATGGCAAACGGCCGGGGCCGACGATTTTTGTTAGCGGTGCGGTGCACGGCGATGAGATTGTCGGGGTCGAGGTTATCCGCCGGGTGTTGAAATCATCGGTGCTGAAATCGATGCGCGGAACGTTGCTGGCGGTGCCGGTGGTCAATGCGTTTGGTTTTATCAACCATACGCGTTACCTGCCCGATCGGCGCGACCTTAACCGGTGTTTTCCGGGTAATTCCAGCGGATCGCTTGCCGCACAGCTTGCGCATCTTTTTCTGACGGAAATTGTTGAACGGTCCGATTTTGGCATCGACCTTCATTCCGCCGCGGTGGACCGGGTTAATTTGCCGCAGGTCCGGGTGAATGAAGATGATGACGCCATCATGGAATTTGCCGAGGCCTTTGGAACGCCGATCATCCTGACATCGCCGCTTCGCGAGGGATCATTGCGCCAGGCGGGCAAGGAAGCCGAGGTGCCGATCCTGCTGTATGAAGCAGGCGAAGGACGCCGGTTTGATGAAATGTCGATCCGGGCCGGGGTATCGGGTGTTTTGCGCGTGATGCGCAAACTGGGCATGATTGCCGAACGGTCGATCCGCGAATCACGGGTTAAATCGTTTAAGTCATCGAGCAGTTATTGGGCGCGGGCACCGAAAGGCGGCATTTTGCGGACCTTTAACCAATGCGGTGACTTTGTGAATGAAGGCGATGTGATTGCCGCTGTTTCCGACCCGTTTGGCGTTAGTGATGTTGAAGTCGTGGCGCGCTATGCCGGGTTGATCATCGGGCGGACCAACCTTCCGATTATCAATCAGGGCGATGCATTATTTCATATTGCATCGATCAAACGATCATCGGAAGTGCAGGAACGCATGGACGCGATTGAAACCAACCTGCAATCTGATCCGTTGCTGGATGAAGACGAGATTATCTAGGGTCAGGACCCCTTAATTTGTTTGGAATGGCAGGTGTTATATTTGCGAAATCCAAGAAAAAGCCCGCTGATCGGGTCGGCATCCCGAACAAGGGATTTGACGCCGGAGTTCGCAAATATAACACCTGTCCTGTGGATCAATCGGATTTGCACGGGCTACTTTGTCGCAATACCTTGAAAGATAAATATCTTCCTGCAGTTTTGCTTCGCGTATCCGCACAAATCTGATTGACCATTTCAAACAAATTAAGGGGTCCTGACCCTAAATGATCTGCCGATTCTTTTAGGAAAAACAGTCGGAGCAGCCTGAAACAGGGCGGCTCCGGTTTTGTATTTTGGCTGTTCTTTTATTGTGTGCGCCAAGCCTCTGGCAGTTCTTGGCGGGCAATGCTATAGCAGGGTTTATGGAACCAATTACAAATACAGAAGAACTGCGCACGCTGTGTGAAAAGCTCCGGCAGTTCGAATATGTTACCGTCGATACGGAATTTATGCGCGATTCGACCTATTGGCCGCAGCTTTGTCTGGTGCAGGTGGCCGGGCCGGACCCGACCGATAATGGTGCGGCGATTGACCCGCTGGCACCGGGCATCGACCTGACGCCGTTATTCGATATGATGCAGGATGAAAGCGTGGTCAAAGTGTTCCACGCGGCCCGTCAGGATATCGAGATTTTTGTTCATCTGTCGGGCAAGGTCCCCCATCCGGTATTTGATACCCAGGTGGCGGCGATGGTGTTGGGCTATGGCGATCAGGTTGGCTATGAAACGCTGGTCAACAAGGTGGTGCGCAAGAATATCGATAAATCCATGCGCTTTACCGATTGGTCGCACCGGCCGCTTTCGACCAAGCAGCTAAGCTATGCGCTTTCGGATGTGACGCATTTGCGTGTGATCTATGAAGAATTCCACGAACGCCTTGCGGCAAACGGTCGTTCCTATTGGCTGGCCGAGGAAATGGATCGCCTGACCGATCCGTCGATCTATTCGATCGAGCCAAAGGATGCGTGGCTGCGGCTTAAAACCCGATCCAACAGTCCGAAATTCCTGGCGGTGGCGCGGGCGCTTGGCGAATGGCGCGAGACCGAGGCCCAGCGCAAGAACCTGCCGCGTAATCGGGTTTTGCGCGATGACACGTTGCTTGATATCGCGGCGCGTCAGCCAATGACGGAAAAAGACCTTGATAAGACGCGCGGTGTTGGCCGCAACTTTGGCAGCAGCAAACCCGGACAATCGATTGTCGAGGCAATCCAGGCAGCACTTGATAGTCCGCAGGAAGATTGGCCGCAGCCCAAATTTCGGCCGGAATTGCCGGCTGGTATCGGCCCGACGGTCGAACTGCTTAAGGTGTTGCTGAAGCTTTGTTCCGAGGAAAAAGGTGTTGCGCAGCGCCTTGTCGCATCAAGCGATGATTTGCAAAACATTGCCGCAGATGACAATGCGGATGTTGCCGCCATGCATGGCTGGCGGCGGGAAATGTTCGGTGAATATGCCTTGCAACTTAAGCATGGCAAGATCGGGCTTAAGCTTAAAGACGGTGAAGTTGCCTTTGTCGAACTTAGCGGTGGCGACGAAGCCTAGGCATCCGATCAGACGATATGAAAAAACGGGCCAGATGGTCCGTTTTTTTTGTTTGTACCGACTATTTATTGCCCGCTGAACATGACCAATCCGGTGATGATATTTGTGCCGGGCTGTCATCTGGCGCGGGCCTGCATGCGTTGTTCGCGATCATCGATGTCGTTTTGAACGGCCATCCGAAGTGTTCTTGTCCTGATCAATTTTAACGGAATCGTCGGCATTAACTGACGAATGAGCAGTTGAAAAACCTAAGTCGATTCAGGCTAAGAAGACTATCCAAACATATGAAATAACTCGCTTAAAATCGTATTTCGGCGTGTTAATTCTGACATATCCTGACACTTTCTGACAGTTCTCAGTCGCTTTATTGACTCTTGGTCATCTTGCTGAAATCAAGAGCCAGGAAATTTATATCAGAGTCATATGCGTCGATGTGCCCGTCTCTGGGCAGGGTCATGCAATTTTGGGAGCGGGGACAAGGTGAAGCTATTCAAGCCAGTATTAACGGGTGCCATGATGTTGGGGGCCATGTCTTGGGCATCGGTTGCACAGGCGGCAGCGTCGGAGGGGTGTAATTATATCAACGCGCTGAGCAGCAACATACACCCAAATGAAGAAACCGATACTTTTTACCAAAATTTAGGGAGTAAATCTTATACTGAAGGCGAAGTCATTACCATTAAATGGATAAACAGCACGCTTCATAGTATTGCGCCAACTGCAAATGTAATAGATACTAGTAACGGCAATGCCAAGCTCGACACTGCCAGCGCTATGGGGGTGGCAGGTGGCAATGTGATCCTTAAACTGACGATATCCAAAACGACTACTGCTTCAGTAAGTACTAGTCTTGACGGGGAATCTTCGGATTCAACTGCTAACTACATTATCCAATTCAGTTGCGGTCAGGTATCGGACAACAGCAGTAATACAGGTTCCCCAAGCACCGAAACCACCTCCAAAGCCGTGACCAGCGCAGTTGCGCGGTCGCAAACGACCGTGATCCAGCAAAATATCGGCGCGCGCGCCGCAACCGTGATTGGCAGTGCCGGTGCCGGTGGTGTTGGCACAGGCAGCAGCGGTGGCACAGGCGGTACGGGGAGTACCGGCAGTGCGGGCACCAGCAGCGGCCCGGTTGCTGATGATGATGGCAGTTCCTTTGCCCAGTCCGGCTTTGCCGACAGCCTCGGCGCACTAAATACTTCCGATAGCGACACCGGTGATGTCATGCGTCGTCTGGCGATGACGTCCAGCTTTGACAGTTCTGTAATGGCGGTTGATTTTGCCCGCAAAAGCGCCTTGGCGCTTGGCCCGACCGATCAGGGTAATACAGGTGGTGCATCGGGGATTGATGGCCGTTCTGCCCTTGCCAGCGCATCGCCGATCACGGTTTGGGGCCATGGGTCTTATACCTCGGTTGATAACGATTATAATAACGGTACCCAGGATAACCGGTATGATGGCGATGTCTGGGGCTATAACATTGGGGCCGATTACCGGTTTGACAACAATATCGTTGCCGGTCTGTCGCTGGGCTATAACGATACCGATTTGACCACGACGTTTAATGACGGGACTTATCAGGAAAATGCCTGGGTCATTTCACCCTATGCGATTATCAGCCCGACCGAGAACCTGAGCATCGTCACCGAAGCAGGCTATTCGCAAGGCAACATCGATGTGACACGCAACAATGATGCGGTTAACGGATCAACCGATTCCGCCATGTGGTATGCATCGCTTAAAGGTATTTATGCCTATCGTCCGATGCAAGATACGCCATTGACCCTGAGCCCGAGCGTATCGCTTTTGGCGGCGCGCAAAACCATCGACAGCTATACCGAAAGCGACGGCACCTTTAATGACAGTTCGCGTTCCAATACGCGCCAGTTCAAACCGGCAATCGAGGCGGCCTATGACTTTGGCTTTGACAGCCTGACGGTCACGCCGTTTGTTGAAACCGGTATGGTTCATGACTTTACCGACGAGCTGAACAACGACAAGACGGCCTTTACGGTTGGCGGCGGTGTTCGCCTTTCGGATCGCGATACGGGGCTTAATGCCGCGCTTGAGGGTAGCTATCTTGCCGGTCGAACCGACTATACCGAATATACCGTCGCCGGGACGGTTAGCTATGGCTTTGAGCTGCGCGACCTTGACGGGCAGCCGGTTGGCCTGATGTCGCCGTTCTTTGGCAGTGATGTTGATGAATATGGCAACCAGTCGATGAGCGGGGGGCTTGGCTTTATCAGTGGTCCGATGACCAGCCGCCTGTCACTGGCGCATGATATCTCGCAAGCCGGAAGTGCCGAAAGCCGCGCACAGATCAGTATGTCGCTTGATTTCTAACCTGTTGCATGCGTTAGAAATGAAAAACAGCCGCCCGGTCAAAAGGGCGGCTGTTTTTTTATAGGCGATGCTACGCCTGATTAGCGAGGGCGTGGCGGAGGAAGTCCTCGGTTGACTGGGGTGGATGACCAACAATCCTAGCGAAATCATCGCTGGTCTGGTTGTAATCGCCATTGCGGGTGCCGGTATACATGCCGGTCAGGGCCTCGACCAGATGGCCGGGCAGGCCGAGGCTTGCCAGAATGCCGGTATGAACTTCGGGGGGCAGATTGGTATATTGGATTTCCTTGCCCGTCGCATCGGCAATGGCGGCGGCAATTTCGGCAAAGCTGACCGGGGTGCCCGACAGATCATAGGTTTTGTTGAGGTGATCGGCCGGGGAGGCAAGGACAACTGCGGCGGCTTCGGCCAGATCATTGCGCGGGATATAGCTTACCTTGCCAGTCCCGGCCGGTGCACCGAAATCGCCGGTTTCCAAAGCATGCGGGATGCCCGCCATCAGAAGATCGGTATAGAAACTGTTGCGCAGCAAGGTAAAGGACAGGCCGCTTTCTTTGATATGTTTTTCCGTGTCTGCATGGATGGCACCATAGGTAAACGGGCTTTCGGGGCGGGCATCAATGAAGCTGGTATAGACCAGATGTTTGACGCCAGCGGCCTTGGCAGCATCGACTGCGGTTCTGTGTTGACGGATGCGGGTTTCGTTATCGGTTTCGCCCGAAATGATCAGGGCGGTATCGATGCCTTTGAAGGCGTTGGTCATCAGGGCAAGGTCATCATAATCACCGTGACGGACATCAATCCCGGCTGCGGCCAGATCGGCGGCCTTGGCGGTGTCGCGGACACTGACCGCGATCTGATCGGTTGAAACGCGGCTTTGCAGATGTTTGACGACAAGGCGGCCAAGTTGGCCGGTCGCGCCGGTGACAAGGATTTTCATGGTTTTCATTTCCAGTTCGGTTATGGGCATGGGCCCGTCAATGATCTGAAACTGCGCCTGATTTCCCATATGATCAATTCGATCAAGATGATAATATTCATGCATGAATATCGATGAGTTAGATCTTGATTATCGTTTGCTGCGGCTTTTCCTGACAATCTATGATGAGGGATCGGTAACGGCGGCGGCCAATCGCCTTGGTGTGGGGCAACCCACCGTCAGCCACGGGCTTGACCGGTTGCGCCAGATTGTTGGTGATCCGCTTTTTGTCCGGTCGGGGCGGGGGATTACGCCAACGGCCCATGCCGATGAAATGGCCGAACGGGTGCGGGTTGTTTTGCAGGATTTACGTAATCTTGCACGCGTGGACGGGTTTGCCCCCCATGATTCGAACCAGTCAGCGCGATTTGTCATCGGCACTAATGATTACGAAGTGGCGGTGATCCTGCCCGAGCTGGTCCGTATTGTTCGGGGATGTGCGGCTGATATTCGGCTTAAGGTTTTACCGATCCACGGGGATGGCGATGTCATTGACCGGTTGCGCAATGGTCAGCTTGATCTGGCGATTGGCCTGCATATGATCGAAAATGTCGGCGATATTGCGCAGCAGACATTGTTTCGCGAACATATGGCGTGCTTTTATGATGCCGATTATCATGATGTGGCACCCGATACATTGGACCGATATTGCGCCGTACCGCATGCGCGCGTGATCATCGGCAATAACGATCATTCGGCCGTTGACGACGCCCTGCAGGCCATCGGGCGCAAACGCAAAACCGTTTTGCAGGCATCAACATTTGCCAGCATCGCCAGCCTGATCCGCGGCACGGATGTGATTGCATCCCTGCCATCGCGGTTGGAACGGCACGTCATGGCAGGCTTTGCCAAATGTGCTTTTCCGGTTGAGTTCCCCGAGTACAGCTTTGCCCAGGCATGGCATGTGCGCAACGCTGCCAGCGCCCCGCACAAATGGCTGCGCGGGGAAATATTCAAGATTTCACGACGGCTTTAGTGCGATCCTTTGCCGGTAATCCCGATGCCGCCGACCCAGCGTTTTCCCGTGTAGACATCAAGGAAGGACAAGCTGCCGTTCAGGATGTTTTGACCGGTTGTGGTCAGGGAAAGCATACGGTCGGGCCATGGGATTGGTTTTGAGGTTGGTTGTGGGGTGTGTGCCGGGGGTGGTGTGATGTCAAACAGCGGTGTCGTGGCATTGCCCATATCGTTCAGGACATGCCAGAACATCATATCGCCAAGATAGGGCAAGGGGTCGTCGGTTTGCATCAAATGGGCAAAGATTTTGCCCGCCGAAAGCGGACCGTGTTTGGCAAGGATTTGCAGGGTGAGTTTTTGCGTCAGGCCAAGGCCGGTTTGTGGATCGGGCAATTCGGCAAGGTGGCGTTTAAGGGCCGGGATCATGCCGGGAATGGCGGATATGTCGCGATGGATAATCGCATTTAAGGCATCGGGGGCCGGGGCACGGATGGCGGCCCAGCATTCCTGCCCGGCTAAAAGCATGTCATCTGTTATCGGTTGGCGGGCATTTTCCCAGCACCAGATCAGAAGTTCCGGCGATAATTGACCAAGGCCGATAAAGCGTTTCACGCCGGGGACATGATCAACCGCGATCAGTTCCAGCCGGGTTTTCGGGCGCAGGATGGCAAGGAAATCAAGCAGGAAAGCCAGAATAAGTTGATCGTAGCTGTCATGTTCGAACCATAAAACGACATGATCATAGTCGCCCAGCCGGGGCAGGGCGGCGTATTCGCGGTGCAGGCGGGCCAATGCATCCTTGAATTCAAGGTCATAGGCATCGGCGATAAAACGCGCGCGGGTTTCGATGAATTGCGGCAAAGGCAGATCGGGGACCGGTCCCTGACAGAATGGATCGGCGAATTCAAGGAAGTCGCCGACAAATCCGGCCAGTTTAAGGGCATGGGCGATATCAGAACCACAGCGCAGATGCAGGGTGGTTTGATCATCAAGGGTGGGGATATGGCCCGATGCGATTTGGCGGTTATGTTCGGTGATGCGGTCGATATGGGATTTCAGTTTTGGCCAACTGGCAAAACCATTTTCGCGTGCGATGACATATTGGGCATCGGCCAGACAAGCATCATCGGCGGTTTTGGTCTGGAAATATGCGGCAAGGCGTTGTTGGGCGGTGGGGTCTTGATGGTACAGGGCCTTAAGCAGTTCCTTGGCGCGTTTGCGTTGCTGTTCAAGGTTTAGACGGCCATCAAAGACCGGGCTTTTGCGTCGGGCATTTGGGGTGTTTTTGGATTTCGATGCGCGTGATGCGGACATGCGATTCCCCTTGCGTAAAAGCCTGTGTCCGCCTGACAGGCAAGGAAACCGTTATGGAAATCGATTTGGTGAAACGGGCGCAGCCCTTTCCGCGAACAGGTCGCTTTGTGCAAAGCGTTCAAATGGATAGCATCCGATTTGCCACGGGGCAAAGGTAAATTGCAACCTGTCGATGCATCAGTCTTAGATCTGGGTGGCTTTCAGGGCGGAGAGAAGCGCGAGCATCGTGTCTGGCGTGTCGCTTTGGGCGATTTTGTTGCTTGCACCGGTTTCGGGAAGCATGTTGATCAGTTCGGCAAGGGTGTCGAGTTCCATCTGACGCAGGGCTTGAAGGGCATCGAAGGTCGCGGTGATGTCTTCAAACAATTTGTCGCGCAGGATTTCAACCTGTTTGGGGTCCTTGGGCAGCAGGGCGAGGAGTTCGGCCAATGTGCCGAGGTTGGATGCGGCAAGGGCGTGCAGAATGCTTATCTGAGGGGATGGGGTGTTGGTATTCATTTTATTCATGCTGTTGATGGGGGTGTTCGTTGTGGCCCGAAGAGCAGCCAAAAGAGCCAGCATGTTATCGGGGACATCACTGACGGCAATTTTTGATGTCGATTTTTTTCTGGCCATGCCGCTGAACCCCATTGTGAAACCGTCAGGCAAGATTGAACCCAAAGAGAGGGTTTGTCAAAAAACACGCTTTCAGGTTGTGGTTCTGCAGGAAATTACAGCGTGTTACAGCGTGTCTGTAATCCTGACTTCGCTTTCGCGGTCCATCAGTTTTGCCAGTTTTGCCAGACGTTGATCGACGACTTCACCGGAAAGCGATGAGGCATTCGCATGAATTTGCAGCACAAGCTTGCCTTCTTCGAGGACAAGGGCGGTGTTGGTCAGAAGTCCTTCGACCCCGCCCGACAGGGTATGGCCAAGGCGAATGGCATGGCCAAACAGGCGGCCGGTTGCATGGGTTTCATCGTCTAACAGGCGGTTGCTTGACTCGTCACCCTTGAAGTTGCCGGTATAGCGCGAGCCAATCGTGTAGGCGAGGAACACCCGATCATGATGGTTGAGATCAAGATAGGGGTGGTGAAGGATGCGGTTATAGCTTTGTATCGCGCGGTAATCGGGATGTTCGTTCCAGCCAACATCGCCAATGATACAGGCGGCAAGGCGCAACCGTTCAAGGTTTTCGGGTTGATCGCGGAAGATCGGTGCCGACCAGCGAAACAGTTCTTCGCCGTGCTGGTGGAAGCGTTCGCCGTCTTTGGCAAAGCTTAGGCAGGCATCAAGCAGCGGATCGCGTTGACGCAATTCTTCGGGCAGGACTTCATGCATCCAGCCTTCGCGCAGGCCGTGACTGGAAAACACAACTTCCTTGGCCTTCATGCGACCGAGCAACATGTTCATCACAAGGGCGGCATGGGGCAGGCTGTCGATACGGCGTTTGGAAACACCGCCGATTTTATCCAGCGACACGCGGCTTTGCTGGGAAATGATATGGGTCAGTTCAGCAATTTCAGCACGTGGCATGGCCAAATTATGCACAACCGAGATCGGATAGTTTTCCTGGGCGATGTAAAGTTTGGCGATGGAACGCCACGAGCCGCCAACGGCGATAAGTGGTTTTCCCGCCCCTTCATGGAGCCAGTCAATACTATCAAGATGGGTTTTGACTTCGGCTTCAAGCCGGGCACGGTCGCCATCAAAGACCGCATGCAGGCGCATAGCGCCCAGCGGGACGCTGACGCGTTTTTTGATTTCGCCCTGTTCGAGCAGAACCAGTTCAAGCGACCCGCCGCCGATATCGCCCATGATACCGGTGGCACGTGGATCGCCCGATATAATGCCAAGGGCGGAAAGCCGGGCTTCTTCAAGCCCGTCGATCACCTTGACGGTCAATCCGGTTTCGGCATGGATGCGCGCGCAGAAGTCCGCACCGTCGCTGGCGGCCCGCACGGCGGCGGTGGCCAGAGTATCGACACGGGCAATTTTCATCGCGCGCAGCAGACAGGCAAAGCGTCGCAAGGCGGTAACCGCCATTTCGACGCCTTCGGGGTTAAGCTTGCCGGTGTTTTCGGGGTCACGCCCCAGGCCGCACATCACCTTTTCGTTGAAAATCGGGGCCGGTGCGCGCGTCATGCCATCAAACACAACAAGACGCACCGAGTTCGAGCCAACATCAATGATGGCGATACGGTTGGAAACCCTTTGGTCAGTCAGCATGCGGTTGGTTGAACCTGTCTAGGGTATGCACGTGTTAATCATCAAGTTGCAGTACGGGGACGTTGGGATCTTCCTCGTCCAAAGCACTGCCACGGCCCGAAAGGGATGGGTTGGTCATGAAATATTGATGCGACGAGAACGCATTTTCATCCGCTTCGCAGCGTTCATAAGACCCGTCTGGCTGTAGGTACCAAGCCTGCGCCGTATCTTTTAGATTTGCAATCATGATCTGGTCAACAATCTGGCGCTGGCAAGTCGGGTTTTCGATCGGCACCAGCGTTTCGACACGCCGGTTAAGGTTGCGTGGCATCCAGTCGGCCGATGAAATAAATACCTTGGCCTTGCGTGATGGCAGTTTTGCGCCGTTTGCAAAGACAACGATACGTGAATGTTCAAGAAAACGACCCACAATTGATTTAACGCGAATATTTTCGGACAAGCCCGGAACGCCCGGCCGCAAACAGCAAATGCCGCGAATGACCAGTTCGATGTTAACCCCGGCCTCGCTGGCGCGGTACAATGCATCAATCACCACCGGATCGACCAGACTGTTCATTTTTGCCCAGATGCCCGACGGTTTCCCGGCCTTGCAGTTTTCAACCTCGGTATCGATATGGGCCAAAAGGGTCGGGCGCATTGTATGCGGGGCAATTGCGATTTTTTCAAGAGATCGCGGTGTGGCATAGCCGGTCATGAAATTAAAGATGGCCGCCGCATCACGCCCCAGTGCCGGATCGCACGAGAAGAACGAGATATCGGTATAGAATTTCGCGGTGATCGGATGATAGTTGCCGGTCCCGAAGTGGACATAGGTGCGAAGCCCGTGGGTTTCGCGGCGCACGACAAGCGACACCTTGGCATGGGTTTTCCAGTCAAGGAAGCCATAGACCACCTGACAGCCAGCCCGTTCAAGATCAGCCGCCCAGCGCAGGTTGGCTTCTTCGTCAAAGCGGGCTTTGAGTTCGACCATGGCGGTGACGGATTTTCCCGCCTCGGCGGCGGCAATCAACGCCTTGACGATCGGGCTGTTTTCCGATGTGCGATACAGGGTTTGTTTGATGGTTACGACATCTGGATCGCGGGCGGCTTGTAACAGGAACTGCACAACCACGTCGAAATCTTCGAACGGGTGATGAACCACCAGATCCTTTTTGCCAATCGCGGCAAAGCAATCACCGCCAAAATCGCGGACCCGTTCGGGATAGCGCGCGGCATAAGGGGGGAACAGCAAATCGTGATGCTGATCAGAATCGATTAGCTGTTTGACATCAACCACACCTAAAAGGCCGTCAACCTTGACGACTTCTTCGGGGGCAACGGCCATTTCATCAAGCACAAAGTCCAGAAGGTCTTCTGGCATTTTTGCATTAACTTTAAGGCGGATGATGCTGCCACGGCGGCGACGTTTCAGCGCGGTTTTGAAAACGCGCACCAGATCTTCGGCTTCTTCTTCGATCTCAACATCCGAGTCACGGATCACACGGAACAGGCCGTGTTCGATCATATCAAAGCCCGGGAACAGCTTGTTCAGATACAGGACAATCGCCTGTTCGAGCGGCAGATAGCGTTCCGTTCGGCCCGGCAGGCGCAGGAAACGGCCAATCTTTGGCGGAACCGGGATCAGGCCGCGCATATTGTGCCCGTCGGCCGGATCGAACAATTGCATGACAATCGCAAAGCCCAAGTTCGGAATGAACGGGAAGGGATGCGACGGATCAATGGCAAGCGGGGTCAGAGTCGGGAAGATTTCGCGCGTGAAATAGCCATCAAGCCATTTGCGGTCGGTCTGGGTCAAATCGTCGGGACCGATCACGGAAATGCCGTGGTTTTCCATTTCGTGGCTGAGTTGCTGCCAGATGCGTTGCTGATCCTGCAAAAGCTGATTCGCATCATAGGTAATGGAGCGTAACTGTTCGGATGGGCTCATGCCATCCTGACTGACCTTGGTCATGCCCGCGCGCAATTGCCCAACCAGACCCGCGACGCGGACCATATAGAATTCGTCAAGGTTGCTGGCCGATATCGACAGGAAACGCACGCGTTCCAGCAAGGGATGACGTTTGTTTTGCGCCTCTTCAAGGACCCGGCCATTAAAGGCCAGCCACGAAAGTTCGCGGTTGATAAAGCGCTTTTCCGACTCAATGGTGATCGCGCTTGACTGAATTGCCGCGGCGTGTGTCACGCTATGCCTCCTGCGAAAGTGGGTTTGTGTCCTTGAAATAAAGCGACAGTTCCCGGTTACGGTTGGAGTATAGGATAACTGCTTGCGGGGGTGCAATTTTCTTAAACTTTTAAGTCAGTTTTCATGATGGCTTCACAGAGGCCATCATGGCGTGCAAAAGTCTGCCTTTCCAAATTTGGGTCGACGGTCGGATACGTATTGATGAAAACACTGCTTTTGCTTAGGCATGCCAAATCGAGTTGGGCCGATCCGGCCCGCGCCGATCATGACCGAGAATTAAACCGGCGCGGTGAAAATGCTGCCCCCGCCATGGGGCGGTTCCTGCGTGATAAGGGGTTGGTGCCCAATCTGATCTGGTGTTCGACGGCGGCGCGCACGGTTCAGACGCTTGGCCTTTTGGGGCGCGATTTCGCCAATCAGGCCGATGTGATCTATAGCGAAGATCTTTATATGGCCAATGAGAAGACATTGCTGGAATGCCTTCATCAGACCCATGACGAAGCGGAATCCGTGATGATGATTGGCCATAATCCGGGGTTCGAGGATTTTGCCGCGGAATTGTTCGGCGACGGGGATGGTGAGGCGCTTTTGGAAATGAACCGCAAATTTCCGACCTGTGGTCTGTGCCATTTTGAATTTGATATCGATCACTGGGCCGATGTTGCCCCGGATACCGGGCGTCTTGTCCGGTTCGTAAAGGTTAAGGATTTGCAAGCCGCAAGTGCCGCTGTAAACTGATATACGGTCTTGCAAGGCTGTCATAAACGACGGGCACTTGACGCCGAGGCGCTGGCAGCGTTTTATACCGCAGAATTTCAAGCGCCGTGCGAAAGCAGACAGGCAGGCCATCACATTTGAACGCCACGATTTAAAGGTGGCGGCGCGAATGGGGTGCTTTTTTGTTTGACAGCGCGGTGCAGCCATGCCCCTTTGCGCCAAATTTTGTGGCCCAAAATACCACGCATAGAAAGCAACCTGGAAAGCCCATGCATCCTTATCGTTCACACAATTGTAATGCGTTGCGCGCCTCTGACGCCGAAGCGCAAGTGCGCCTGTCTGGCTGGATCCACCGCAAGCGCGATCACGGCAACCTTCTATTTGTCGATCTGCGCGACCATTACGGCATCACCCAGATCGTGATTGACATTTCGAGCCCGCTTTTTGCCGTGCTTGAAAAATCACGTGCCGAAAGTGTGATCACCGTGGACGGCAAGGTCGTCAAACGGACAGCCGAAACCGTGAACCCGAACTTGCCGACCGGCGAGATCGAGGTTTATGCATCCAATATCGAAGTTCAGTCTTCGGCCGACGTTTTGCCGATGCCGGTCTTTGGCGATGCCGAATATGGCGAGGAAATCCGCCTGCGCCACCGTTATCTTGATCTGCGTCGCGAAAGTGTTCATGCGAACATCGTTCTGCGGTCACAGGTGATTTCGGCGATGCGTCAGAAAATGACCGCGCAGGGTTTCCTTGAAATCCAGACGCCGATCCTGACCGCAAGTTCGCCGGAAGGCGCACGTGACTTCCTGGTGCCGTCACGTATGCATCCGGGCAAGTTTTATGCCCTGCCGCAAGCACCGCAGCAGTTTAAACAGCTGCTGATGGTGTCGGGATTTGATAAATATTTCCAGATCGCACCGTGCTTTCGCGATGAAGATGCACGTGCGGATCGGTCGCCGGGCGAGTTCTATCAGCTTGATTTCGAGATGGCTTTTGCCGATCAGGATGACGTCTTTGCCGCGATTGAGCCGGTTCTGCATGACATCTTTGTCGAGTTCGGCGGTGGTCGTGATGTTACGCCGTTCCCGTTCCCGCGCATTCCGTTTGATGAATCGATGGCGAAATACGGTTCGGACAAGCCCGACCTTCGCAACCCGTTGATCATTTCCGATGTGACCGAGCCGTTCCGTGGTTCGAGCTTTGGCATCTTTGCTGCCAACATCGAAAAAGGTTCGGTGGTTCGCGCCATTCCGGCAACCGGTGCGGCCAGCCGTCCGCGCAGCTTCTTTGACAAGCTTAATTCATGGTCACGTGATGAAGGTGCGGCAGGACTTGGTTACATCGTCTTTGCCGAAGGCGGCGAAACCAAAGGCCCGATTGCCAAGAACCTTGATGCAGATCGCATTGCACAGATCAAGGAAATCACCGGTGTTGCCGATGGCGATGCGGTGTTCTTTGTCTGTGACAAGGAACTTCCGGCGGCGAAATTCGCCGGAAAAGTCCGTGACAAGGTTTGTGACGAGCTTGGCATTCGCGAAGATGGCATGTTCAAATTCTGCTGGATCGTTGATTTCCCGATGTTTGAGGAAGACGACGACGGCAAGATCGAATTCAGCCACAACCCGTTCTCGATGCCGCAGGGCGGACTTGAAGCGCTTGAAGGCATGAACCCGCTGGATATCAAGGCTTGGCAGTATGATATCGTGTGTAACGGTATTGAATTGTCGTCGGGTGCCATTCGTAACCACCGCCCGGACATCATGTATAAGGCGTTCGAAATTGCCGGTTATGGCAAGGAAGTGGTCGAAGACCGCTTTGGTGGTATGTTGAACGCGTTTAAATTCGGCGCCCCGCCGCACGGTGGTTCGGCCCCGGGTGTTGACCGTATTGTCATGTTGCTGGCCGACGAGCCGAACATTCGCGAAGTCATTGCCTTCCCGCTGAACCAGCAGGCACAGGATTTGATGATGAACGCGCCGTCCGGTGTTGATGACAAACAGCTTAAAGAACTGCATCTGCGGGTGCAGCTTCCGCCGAAAGCGAAAAAAGACTGATTTCTGTATAAAGCAGAACGCAGGATACAGAACACAAAACGGCCCGGAGATTTCCGGGCCGTTTTTGTTAGGTGCGGAGCCGTTGGTCGCGTTCGGTCTTATGACGCGACGTCGGCAAGGTGGAGCGTGGGGGTTGCCAGTTTGGATAATTCCGGATTCAGGTTTGGAATTGGCGAAAGAGGAAAAGCAACCTGTTTTCCATCAAGAGCGTCGAGTTCCTTGCTCTTTTCAAGTGCTGCAAGATCAATAGATTGGACCTGCAAAGAGGTATAGAAGCGTGCCGAGTAGATGCGGCGTGTCATATCTTTGACGACAACCCATTGTGTATAGTCTTTTTCCGTGCCGTGTTCGCCATTGTTGCGAATCAGTCCACGGGGAATGTCAACAGCGTTAAGAACGTGGAAGGCAAGGTTAATGCCTTGGTCAAGCGTGTCGACCGGATCGGCGAAACTTGTGAGTGCGGTTGCTCTTACAAAACGGCTTGGGGGTGTTGGATCGCCCGGCAGATGCAAAAGACCGGTGCCATTGCCCGTTTGGGTTACTTCAAAGCCGTTGAAGGTGGTGCTTTGATTATTCCATGGTGAAAGATCAACGTAGTTTCGGAGGTTTGTCAGCTGATCGGGGAATTCCGGCTGATTGGTGAGGACGCCAACCGGATTGTCGTGGATTTTCATTTCACCCTTAATGAACTCAATGACGATGCAGTTGCCTTTGGCATCATGTATCGGGAAATGAAGCGGCAAGAGGTGTTGCAGGAATTTTGAAGTGCCAACCTGCACCTGTTTGGCGTTAAGGGCGGACTTTACCTCGTCGCAATCTGCAAAATTACTGAGTATCCAGGCCGAAAAATTATCAATGCTCAGCCCTTTTTGAGGATCGGTGATTGTTTGGTATTCGGTACCTGGAAGCCAGAGATTTCCAGTGGATAATCCTTGTGTATTCATGCCGTCGGTGACAATCGGCAAATTGAGGACGTTCATGGCAACAAATCCATATTTTCCCTGCCATGAAAGACCGTACTTCGGACCCCATATTTTTTGGTCGTAGGTGTGACCTGCTTTGCGGAAAAAGAACTTGGATTCTAGTTCGATCCCAAATTCCATTGACCGCCCGTTGATATAGCCCTGCTTTGGAACATTAACCTGAAAGTTCGTACACATATCGGCACCCGTGCTGGTTTGATGAAAGATATTCCGACGATGATTTTCCGATAATGTTCTGCAAATTGATACAATCTTTAAGGGTAGGAATATGTCTCATTGCTCGTTTTTGTCGGGCGTAATTGTGTCAAAGAGAAAGGAGGTGGTTACTCTCTATTAACAGGTCAGTCGGTAGAATCAGTTTGTACTGAATTTGATCCTGCGGGGGACTGGCTTTTGAAAAAGATACTTGTGGTGGTTGCACCCTTGGCGCTGGGCGCATGTGGTGGTCCGGTTGAATTGACCGTGGCCAAGCTTGCCGGGGATTTGATCAGCTATGTCACAACGGGCAAAAGCACCACCGATCATGCGGTTTCAATCGCTGCTGATCAGGATTGCGCCTTGCATCGTCCGCTGTTTGAAGAAGATGTTTGTCGTGAAAACGAAGAAATCATAGAAGATGCAGTTGCGCTGGCCGAGCCGGGCGCACCATCGGTCAAACAAACCATCCGCGAAGCACAGCCTGCGATTTATGCCGTAAATGCCCCGGCGGAAAAGTGGTCGAAGCCGCCCAATGATGCCCGGACATCGTCGGTTATTGTCAGAACCGATTTGCCGCCAATGGCCAAACCGGTATCAGATCCGGTATCAGATCAGATATCCCCGTCGATAACCAACCCGGCGGGCAATTCGATGCCCACCCCGGGGATTGACGAAAAGCCGCTTGAAGTTGCCAGTGCCCAGGAACAATTTGCCCCGGAATATGACAAAATATCCCGCCGCGATTTGGGCCCGGCAGACCCGCAGGCCGAAGCTGATGCCGCGATTGTCGGGTATGTTGATCATGTTGAGCCGACGGTACTGGTGACGCAAACCCGCACCGCAGCCCTGACCGATGATGCAATCCGCAGTGATAGTGGTGAGATCAGTGTGGTTGCACCGGCTGATCTTGCACAGGATAGCCTTGTTGCAGTGCCGTTGCCCGGTGACTATGTAGTACTGGCAAGCTTTGCCGATCAGGTGCGTGCGCAAAAGGCCTTAAACATTTATAGTGAATATCAACCGCGTCTGATCAGGGCGACCGTCAAGGGCACAGCGTATCTTCGTGTTGCTGTTGGTCCGCTGTCGCAGGAGCATGCAAGGGATCTGCGCCATCTTGCTGCCAAAAAGGGTGTCAAGGATCCATGGATTGTCGGGATCGACACTGCCGGAGAGTAAATTTGCGAGATCATCGAGTTCGTTCGGAAAATCGTCAGCGTTCCATTTATGGGGCGCTGATATTTTGTGTTGTCCTATCGGGCTGCACAGCACAGGCGGGGCAGGTGAGGCCATTGGCATCATCCGACCCGGCCGGATTAAATCCGGCATATACGCACAAGGTTGCGGAAACAACAGAAGAACTGGTGCCTCATCTGGCGGAATATCGATTTTCGATGACGTCGTCGGAAGTTGGCAGTTCTGTTGTCGGGGTGCGCGGCGCGCTTGGTTATCGCTTTGAAAAGGTCTGCGATGGCTGGATCACCGAGATGCAGCACCTGATGGTTTTGCAAGGGGCCGAAGGGGGCGCGATCAATTCCGCCTATTCGATGACCCAGTGGGAAAGTTTTGACGGATCGCAATACCGGTTCCGCATGCGGGACTATCTTGACGGTGTTCAGGTTGATGAAGTTGTCGGTGACGCGGTGCGCAAGGCGGACAAGGTTCTGGTGACCTATGAAGTGCCGGTCGAGGTTACCGAAGAATTGCCCGCTGATACCATGTTTCCGACCCAGCATACGGTTACGTTGCTAAAACGGGCGATGGACGGTGATAAATTTGCCAATGACCTGGTATTTGATGGCAGTGGCGATACCCCGACCAACCGGGTCGCGGCGGTGATTTCAGCGGCTAAAAAATCGATCAATACCGCCAATGACACCGATGGAATCGCCAAAAGCCCGTTCCACAGCCTTAATCTGGCGTATTATCCGCTGGGCGCGGCCGAAAACGGCCCGTCGACCGAGATTGCAGTCGATTTCGGCGATAATGGTGTGGCCCATGAATTGCGGATGAATTACGGAAGTTTTTCTGTACGCGGGGTGCTTCAGAAAGTGACCCGGATTCCGGCACCGGAATGCGGGTGATTAATGGGCTGGTCTGCTGAGTGAGCAGGGCGGCGTATCGTTGAATTATATGTGATTTGATATCAAAAAAGCCTGTCGGACACATCCGACAGGCTTTTTTATGGGGGAAATTCCCTTAAATCTAGGCGGCGACGGCATTGCCTTCGTCGCAGCAATACAGATCATAAAGGGTCTTGATGACGGTGAGTGCGTCTTCGCCTTGCAGCGAATAATAGATCGTCTGTGCCTCGCGGCGGGTCTTTACCAGTTTGTCCCGGCGCAGCCGTGCAAGATGCTGCGATAGGGCGGACTGGCTCAGTCCGACGATCCGTTCAAGTTCACCGACCGATTTTTCGCCTTCGTTAAGTTGGCAAAGAATCAACAGTCTGCTCTGATTGCTCATGGCCTTAAGCAGCGCGCTTGCTTGCTCGGCCTTTTTTTCGAGATGGTCTAGTTCCATTTGGCTCCCTTTAGCCAAGCCGTATTCGGCTATTGTCCCAACTGGGGTATCGGTAATTACCGTATTAGGGGGTGATAATTTCCGATGGGGTATCCCCGATCATTTTACAACCAACGAGGTTTTTATCGCCTCGACCCCATCAATGCAATCTCGAGGATGGGAGAGTTCCTATTCTCAAGTATAATGACGGTGTGTCAAGTCAGTCTTTGTCTTGTGAGCAGAGATTATGGCGATATTTCGTTCTGTAATACTCAGTATACAATAGACAGTGTGCCCAATCGTTTGAGTTTGGTCATTCAAACAGGGGCGGAGCTTGATCATTCATTGTATTTTGGCCCGGTTATTTTAATCGCCAATGGCGTCCTGTTTCTTGAAAACGGTTCGGTTTCGTACAGAAGGACAATTTGTTGCTGGAAAACTTGCAGGTTTTGCCTGATTTGTGATGATCTAGGACAAAGCGCCGGATAACTTCGGCTGGCACGATAGAATAATAATAACTTTGGTTGCGCCCCCCATATGGGAAGGCAACCGGCAAAGATCAACCGTGTTTAACTTGTGTCTGTTTGGGAAGGTGTCTGCAAAACATGGCGACGTTATTTGTCACGCATCATAGTTGTATCAATCATGACACGGGGCCGGGGCACCCGGAACAGCCCGACCGTCTTCGAGTGATCCAGAGGGTGCTTGAGGCAGAGGAATTCATGTTTTTGCACCGCGAAGAGGCCGCCAAAGCCGAACTTTCCCTGATCAAAGCGGTGCATGATCCGGCCTATGTTGATCGTGTGATGGCCGCCATTCCCAAATCAGGCCTCAAGGAGCTTGAGGGCGATACCTATGTTTCATCCGGATCGGGCGAGGCCGCATTGCGCGCCGCCGGTGGGGTTTGCGTTGGTGTTGATGCGGTGATGGATGGCCACGAACGCAATGCCTTTGTCGGTGTGCGTCCGCCCGGACATCATGCGGAATATGATCGGGCGATGGGATTTTGCCTGTTTAACAATGCGGCGATCGGTGCCCGCCATGCCCGCGATAAATACGGCATCAAACGGGTTGCGGTGATGGATTTTGACGTTCATCACGGCAATGGCACACAGGATTTGTTTTTTAACGATCCGGATTTGTTTTATTGTTCGACGCATCAATGGCCGCTTTATCCTGGAACCGGGGCGCCCGATGAACGGGGATGTGCCAATAATATCCTGAATGTCGGACTTCCGGCCGGGGCGGAAACCGCGGAAATGAAACAGGCGTTTGAACAGACTGTTTTGCCCGGTATTGCCAATTTCAAACCGGAACTTTTGATCATTTCTGCCGGGTTTGATGCACATCGCAACGATCCGCTGGCCGGGCTTTGCTTTGTTGAAAGTGATTTTGGCTGGATGACCGAGCAGCTTTTGAGAGTTGCAGCCGATGTATGCGACAATCGGGTCGTTTCGGTTCTTGAAGGTGGTTATGACCTGCCGTCGCTGGCAAGTTCGGTGGTGACCCATGTTCGGACTTTGATGACGGCATAGGTTGTTTGGACCCGATGCCGGGACAGGGGCCGTGGGCTGGGGCGGGATCGCATTTCGCAAATGCAAATTTCCGTTCTGTTCGGTTGCCCTGTTGAGATGGTCAGCGTAAACTCCGCGCCAATCAAATCAATGGAGCACACATGTCTGAGGCAACCCCATCCACCGTCCTTCCCGAAGATATCGCCAAACTCAGCTTTGAAGAGGCATTGGGAGAGCTTGAAGCACTTGTTCGTCAGTTGGAACAGGGGCAGGTGGGGCTTGATGATGCCATTGCATCCTATGAACGTGGTGCGGCGCTGAAACGCCATTGTGCCGATAAATTGCGTACCGCCGAGGAGCGTATCGAGAAAATCACGCTTAATGCGGATGGTCGTCCGAACGCCACCCCCACCGAAATCGAATAATTCCCGCGGAGAATATGGTGAGTTACGATCTTCTTGCTGAGCTAAGTACTGCTTCTGCTGATCTTGGCGAGACGCTTGACGGCATATTGCCGCGCGCCGATGGCCAGATTGAGCAACGCCTGTTTCAGGCGATGCGTTATTCGACCCTGGGGGATGGCAAACGCCTGCGTCCCTTTTTGGTGCTGAGTTCGGCCGGGTTGTTTCGCGTATCGCGCCAATGCGCGTTACGAGTCGCAGCTGCGGTTGAAATGGTGCACAGTTATTCGTTGATCCATGACGATCTTCCGGCGATGGATGACGATGATCTGCGGCGCGGCAAACCAAGCTGCCATAAGCAGTTTGACGAGGCGACCGCCATTTTGGCCGGTGATGCGCTTTTGACCCAGGCGTTTGAAGTGCTGGCCGATGAAGGCACCCATCCCGATCCACGGGTTTGCACCGATCTTGTCCGCGCACTGGCACGTGCGGCCGGGCCTTATGGCATGGTCGGCGGGCAGATGATCGACCTTGCCGGGGAAGGTCAAGACCTTGATCAGGCACAGGTGACCCATTTGCATCTGTTGAAAACCGGTCGGATGTTTGCCTTTGCCTGTGAAGCCGGGGCCATTTTGGGCAAGGCACCGAAAAGCATGCGGATGGCGTTGCGGTCCTATGCCCACGATATGGGGCTGGCATTCCAGATCAAGGATGACCTTCTTGACGTGGAAGGCAGCAGCGAGGAATTGGGCAAGACAGCAGGCAAGGATTTCGATCAGGATAAATCGACCTTTGTGAAGCTGCTTGGCCTTGAACAAGCGCGCGAGCAGGCGACCATGTTGTGCGATCAGGCGATCAACCATCTGAAATGCTTTGACGCAGAGGCCGAACCGCTTCGCGAGGTTGCGCGTTTTGTGGTCGCACGCGGCCGTTAGGAAACATCCATCCTGTCATGAGCGAACAAGCCCGATATACAGCCGGTTTTCGCGACCGGCTGTTTGACAAAGACCCGTTTCCGCTGGCGATCTGGTATCCGTCGCATGCGCAGGAAGGCCCGGTGCGCCATATGGGCGTAACATCAAAGGCCGCACGGGGCGGGGATTTTGCCGGGGACGGGCCATATCCGTTGGTGATGTTTTCGCACGGATCGGAAGGCCATCGGTTCAATCAGTTCTGGCTGGCGGAATATCTGGCGCGGCGGGGCTATATCGTGGCCGCCCCCCAGCATGTTGGCGACAATTACCTTGATCCATCCGATGCGCGGCAATTAACCATCATCGAACGCCGCCCGCAGGAAATGACGCTGGCGCTGGATTTGCTGTTAAGCCATGGCGATGTTGCCGCGCATATTGATCGCGACCGGATTTATGCGCTGGGCCATTCGGCGGGCGGGGCGACGGTCTTGAAAATGGCGGGCTGGCACTTTGATGCGTCGGCTTGGCAAAGCTATTGCGACATCAATGCCGATCTGGATCGGGTGATTTGCCAGCATGTGCCCGGTGATGACATCGTTGGGCAATTGCATGCCAGATATGGTGGCCCGGTGGTGAGTGCGCGCGATGATCGGGTTTCAGCGGTGATTGCCGTGGCCCCGGCCTTTGGCGTGGCGGCAACGGCGGATGGATTTGATGGCGTGTCGGTGCCGATGCTGTTTATCGAGGCCGATACCGATGAAATCCTTCCCGAGGCGGCAAATGCCGCACATTTTCGCAATCTTTTGCGCGGGCGGGCAAAGTTTATAAAAGTCAAAGGGGCCGGGCATTATTCATTCTTGCCAACGTGCACGCCCTATATTGCGGAAAACTTTGGTTATTTATGCCGGGATTTTGGGCGGGAACGACATGAAATTCATCGGACCGTCGAACAGGTGATCCTGAAGTTCTTAAACGACATGAAAACAGGTGAAATTCAGGGTCGCTAATTGTGGCGAAGCTGTTTATTTTACGCTGCTTGCAATAGGGGGCTGGAAACGTCACCCTGTTGGTTTGATGACTATATAAAAAACGCCACATAAAAACTGAAAATCGAGATCGGTATGAACACGAGCTCCAAGACCCCGCTTCTGGACACGATTAAAATCCCGGCTGATTTGCGTGCATTGCAACCTGCTCAGATGAAGCAGGTCGCAGACGAATTGCGCGCCGAGGTGATTGATGCCGTGTCTGTCACCGGCGGGCATTTGGGGGCCGGGCTTGGCGTTGTCGAACTGACAGTTGCCATTCATTACCTGTTTGATACGCCCGATGATCGGCTGATCTGGGATGTTGGGCATCAGTGTTATCCGCACAAGATTTTGACCGGGCGGCGCGACCGCATCCGCACGATCCGCCAGGGTGGTGGATTGTCGGGCTTTACCAAACGATCCGAGTCCGAATATGACCCGTTTGGTGCGGGGCATAGTTCGACATCAATCTCGGCCGGGTTGGGCATGGCGGTTGCCAATCAGTTATCCGATGACAAACGCAAAAACGTCATTGCCGTGATTGGCGATGGCTCGATGAGTGCGGGCATGGCCTATGAGGCGATGAACAATGCCGCCGCCGCCGATCAGCGCATGATTGTGATTTTGAATGACAACGACATGTCGATTGCCCCGCCGGTGGGATCGATGTCGGGGTATCTGTCGCGTTTGATTTCGGGCAAGGGGTATCAGGGCCTGCGCAATGCGGCCAAGGGCCTGACCAAACATTTGCCGCGCCAGATTGAAGAAGCCGCCCGCAAGCTTGAAGAATATACCCGTGGGATGATGACCGGCGGGACCCTGTTTGAAGAAATGGGTTTCTTCTATGTCGGGCCGATTGATGGTCACAATATGGACCATCTGTTGCCGGTTTTGAAAAATGTGCGCGATGCGGATGTCGATGGGCCGATCTTGGTGCATGTCGTGACGCAAAAGGGCAAGGGCTATGGCCCGGCCGAACATGCCGCCGATAAATATCACGGTGTCGCCAAATTCGACGTCGTGACCGGCAAACAAGCCAAGCCGACCCCGAATGCACCGTCCTACACCAAGGTTTACGGTGAAACGCTGACCAAGCTGGCGCATAAGGACGATAAAATCACCGCGATCACGGCGGCGATGCCATCGGGCACCGGGGTCAATATCTTTGCCGAAGCGTTTCCGGATCGGGCGTTTGATGTGGGCATTGCCGAACAGCATGCTGTGACCTTTGCCGCCGGGATGGCGTGCGAAGGATACAAGCCGTTTTGCACGCTTTATTCGACCTTCTTGCAGCGCGCCTATGATCAGGTGGTGCATGATGTTGCCATTCAAAAACTGCCGGTGCGTTTCGCCATGGACCGGGCCGGTTTGGTTGGCGCAGACGGTGCGACCCATGCCGGGGCTTATGACATTGCCTATCTTGGCTGCTTGCCGAATTTCGTTTTGATGGCCGCGGCCGATGAAGCCGAACTGGTGCATATGACAACGACCGCATGGGCGATTGATGATCGTCCCAGCGCGTTTCGTTATCCGCGCGGCGAGGGCGTTGGCGTTGAAATGCCGACCGAGGGACAGGTTCTTGAAATCGGCAAGGGCCGCATCCTGCGCGAAGGTGGCAAGATTGCCATACTTTCATACGGTACGCGGCTTGCAGAATCGCTTTTGGCGGCCGAAGACCTTGCAGCACGCGGCCTTCCGGCGACGGTGGCCGATGCGCGCTTTGCCAAGCCATTGGATCATCAGTTGATTGCCGATCTGGCGCGCAACCATGAAGTCCTGATGACGATCGAAGAAGGATCAATTGGTGGCTTTGGCGCTTTGGTGCTGCAACATATGGCCGGGAATGGATTGCTTGATCACGGGCTTAAGGTCCGGACGATGACATTGCCCGACACCCTGATTGATCATGACAAACCCGATATTCAATACGCCAAGGCCGGATTGGATGCGCAAAGCATTGTAAAAACCGCGCTGGGCGCACTGGGAATTTCCGAGGCCAAGGCACGGGCCTGAGTCCGAGGTTTTAGATCGGTGAAATTAAACGTAAAACGTCGCCTCGATCGGGCGACGTTTTACGTTTTGGAGCTTCTTCTTATAGGCGCATAGGACCTATTGGGCGTAAATCATTTTATGGGTCATGCCGCCATCAATGCGGATGGTTTCGCCGGTCATGAAGCCCGATTGTTCATCATCGAGCAGGAAGGCGGTCATTTTAGCGATGTCTTCGGGGGTGCCGATACGGCCCGCAGGGTGTTGTTCGCGATCAATATCGCGGTGTTGCGGGTCTTCGTGATTGGCTGATTTTTGCCAATCGCCAACTTCGATCCAGCCTGGGGCAATGGCATTAACTCGTACATCCCCCGATAAGCTGACGGCCAGCGCATGGGTCAAAGCAACCATGCCACCCTTTGACGCGGCATAGGCTTCGGTATTGGCCTCGGACTGAAATGCGCGGGTGGAGGTGATATTGACAATCGCGCCGTGGGTTTTACGCAAATGCTGGGTCGCGTGCTTGGTTGCCAGAAACGCCCCGCCGAGATTGACATTGATTACTCGCTGCCAGTTTTCCCAGTCGAGATGTTCGACCGGGCCGCAATGCGGATCGGCAATACCGGCATTGTTGACCAGCCCGTCGATCCGGCCAAAGCGATCCACGGTTTGCTGAATAGCGACGGTGACATCGGCTTCTTTGGCGATATCGCCATGGAAAAACAGGGTGCGGTCCTGTTGATCGCGGGGCAGGGCGGTGATGGCTTCGTCGCCAGCCTCGGCGTCCAGATCAAACAGGGTGACTTTCCAGCCTCGTCCCAAAAGGTTCTGGGCGATGGCCAATCCCAGCCCCTGAGCAGAACCGGTGATAAAGGCGACCTTGTGATCGGGATGGTTTTCCATTTTTGTCCTGCTTGTGTTCGGTTTGGATGGGAAGTGTCCCAGAACATGGTCTTGTTCCCGCCTGTGCGCAACAAACAGATCAAAAAAATCACCGGCCAGTTACCCGGCCGGTGAAAGAGTTGGGCTGTCTGCAAGACAGCAGGGAGATACAGGAGAAACAGAAAAGATTTGGCCGTTTGCCTATTTGTCGGACGCGGTGGCAAACGTATCGGCGTAGTCTTTGCGAAGCTGGGCCTTTTGGACTTTGCCCATGGTGTTGCGGGGCAATTCGTCAATCATCCAGATGCGTTTCGGCACCTTGAATTTCGCCAGTTTGTCCTGGGTGCGTTTAATGATGGCCTCGGCATCAGGGGTTTTGCCCTTGGCCGCAACAATCACACCGGCAACGGCTTCGCCAAAGTCAGGATGGGGCAGGCCAAAGATGGCGACTTCTTCGACTTCGTCATAGTCGCCGATGATTTCTTCGACTTCTTTGGGATAGACGTTGAAACCGCCGGAAATGATCAGGTCTTTGTCGCGCCCGACAATTGTGACATAGCCGTCGTCGCCAATGGTCGCAAGATCGCCGGTGATAAAGAAGCCATCCTTGCGAAATTCAGATGCGGTTTTTTCGGGCATCTGCCAATAGCCCTTGAACACGTTCGGGCCGCGAACTTCAAGCACACCAATTTCGCCCGCCGGAAGGATATTGCCATCCTTGTCACAAACGCGCGCCTCGGTCCCCGGAAGGGTCGGGCCAACCGCACCCGGACGGCGTTCACCATCAAGCGGGTTGGACGTGTTCATGCAGGTTTCGGTCATGCCATAGCGTTCAAGGATTTTATGGCCGGTGCGTTCAAAGAACTGATCATGGGTCTCAGCCAGAAGCGGTGCCGAACCTGACACGAACAGGCGCATGTTTGCGACCAGATCCTTGTCAAATTTCGGATGCGCCAGCAGGCGGGTATAGAAGGTCGGAACCCCCATCATAACCGTTGCGTTCGGCAGGCGTTCGACCACATCATCGGCATCGAATTTTGGCAGCAGGATGACCTTGCCGCCATTGACCAGCATGATGTTGATCGCAACAAACAGACCGTGGGTGTGGAACAATGGCAGGGCATGCAGCAATGTATCGCCGGGTTTAAAACCCCATGCCTTGTGAAGGGTCAGTGCGTTCGACCCCAGATTGCCATGGGTCAGCATCGCGCCCTTGGACCGGCCCGTGGTGCCCGATGTATAAAGAATGGCGGCGATGTCATCCTTGGATACATCGGTAACATTGCCATGCGGGGTGGCTGTGGCGGCAAGGTCGTTCAGGCTGCCATCGCCGTTGCTGCCAAGTGACAGAACCGCGCCGACATTGTTTTGATCGCCAAGTGTTTTGGCCGCCGAGATATGAGCCGGGCGGCAGACAAAGACCCGCGGCGCGGCATCGCCAAGGAAATAGGAAATTTCATCGCCGGTATAGCCGGTGTTGAGCGGCAGGTGAATGGCGCCAAGCTGCAAACAGGCCAGATATAGTGCAATCACATCAGACGATTTATCGACCTGGGCGGCAACGCGGTCGCCCTTGATCACGCCGTGATCGGCCAGAACGCTGGCATAGCGTGCGGTGCGATCCAGCAACCAGGCAAAGCTGCGTTCGGTTCCGTCACGTTCGATCAGGAAGGTCCGCGACCGGTCGGCGGGGAAACGTGTGGTGAATTCGTTGAAAAGATTATCCGACATGGTGTTGTCCTAGTTTCCCGCAAGCTGCATGACCGATTTTGAAACGGCAATCTGGCCGTCATTCATCAGCGCTTCGTGGTTTCGTTCAATATCATCAAGGTGATAGGCGTAATTGACCATCATCCCGCCCGCCTGACGCAGCCCTTTGGACGACACATCGCCCAGCCAGTTCAGGCGTTCAAGCTGTGCACCATTGCCAAGATGGAAACGCGCGGTGGGATCAAGCGGCGATTTGCCGCGTTTACACGTCGCAAGATATCGCGCACATAGCATCATCGCCGGTTTTTTAAGTTCGGCGACTTTTTCCGCATCATTGATCCAGCTGTCGTCATCCATGGCGGCAAGGACCTTGGCGGCGGTTTTGGCGTCCTCGGCCTTGCTTTTCTGACGGGTGCGCAGCCATCCCATAAAGCCCGGAATGGGCGACAGAGTGGCGAATTGTTTGAGTTTCGGAAATTCGCGTTTGAGTTCCTCGACCACCTGTTTGATCAGGAAGTTACCAAACGAAATGCCCTTAAGCCCCGATTGGCAATTGCTGATCGAATAGAAGATCGCAGTATTGGCCTTTTGCGGGGCGGTTTCATCGATTGCCGGCGCCAAAAGGGCCTGAACACTATCAGACAGACCGTGAACCAGCGCGACCTCGACGAAAATCAGCGGATCATCGGGGATTGCCGGATGGAAAAAGGCAAAGCATTTGCGATCTTTTGCCAGACGGCGGCGGAGATCATCCCAGCCTTGAATTTCATGAACCGCTTCGTAGCGGATCAGTTTTTCAAGGATGGCCGCCGAGGTATCCCAATCAATATGACGCAGTTCAAGGAAGCCACGGTTAAACCAACTGGTCAGAAGGTGCTGCATGTCTGCATTCAGCGGTTCAAGGTGGCGGTTTTCCTTAAGCAGGCCGATCAGGGTTTCACGCATATCAACAATCGCGCGCGTGCCCCCCGGTGCCATATTGATCCGGCGTAAAAGTTCCTGACGGGCCGGTTCGGACGCCTTGGTCAGAACCGCCAGATTATCCTCGCTAGGATCCGCGACAAAGGCGTCGGCGGCTTTTTTGACCGTGGCGTGATTGGCGCTGAAATCGTTCTGCATCATTTCAAAAAAGCGCAGATGATCCTTTTCCGGCAGGGTTTCCCACAACCGCACCACTTCGCGGGCCGCCGCCGTGCCGCGGGCTTCGCCTTTTTGCGAGACAAGGTCCTTGCACATGGCTTTTAGTTGGGCGAAAGGATCCTGAGGTGTCGACAGTGGCAGTTCAAGAAGTTCCCGGCCACGATCGGCAATGCTTGAAATCCAGTTTCTGACGGAAATTCCCGACATTTTATCGTCCTCCTATAACCGCATCTGGAAGCCAGGTGGCGATTTGCGGGATGAAGCACAGGATCACGATGGCAACGATCATGCACAGGACATAAGGCATTGCCCCTTTGAGGATCGTTTGCAGACGGATATCAGGTGCAATTCCGTTAATCACATAAAGGTTCAATCCAACCGGCGGCGTGATCAGGCCGATTTCCATATTGATGGTCAGGATGACGGCGAACCAGTACGGATCAAAGCCTGCATTGATGATCACCGGCAACAGGATCGGGGCGCTCATCAGGATGACGGCAACCGGCGGCAAGAAGAAGCCGCTGATCAGCAAGAACACATTGATGAAGCCCATCAGAACCCAGCGATTGACTTCAAGGGCTGAAATCCACTGGGCAATCGACTGGGTGATAAACAGCGATGACAGCATATAGCTGAACAATCCGGCAGCCCCGATGATCAACAAGATCATCACCGATTCTTTGGTCGTGTCGCGGAAGACATTCCAAAGCTGCCCCGGTTTCCACATGCGATAGACAATCATCGCCGTGATCAGGCAGAACAGCGCGCCAACACCGGCCGTTTCCGAAGGGGTTGCAACCCCGCCGTAAAGGGCAAACAGAACGGCAGCAATAATGACCAGGAATGGCAGGACGCGCGGCAGGATTTCAAACTTTTCCTTCCAGCTGTAATTCACAGATGAAAGAGCCGCACTGGCATGGCCCTGGCGCCAGGTTGAATAAAGCGACCAGGCCATAAACAGGGCGGTTACCATCAAGCCCGGCAGCAGACCGGCCAAAAACAGGCGGCCAATCGAGGTTTCGGTCGAAATGCCATAGACAATCATGGTGATGCTTGGCGGGATCAGGATGCCAAGTGTCCCGCCAGCGGCGATTGAACCGGCAGCCACGGTATCGGGGAAGCCGCGTTCACGCATGGCCGGGATGCCCATTTTGCCAATGGCGGCACAGGTTGCGGGTGACGATCCCGACAGGGCGGAAAAGATGGCGCATGCGCCAAGGTTGGAAATGACCAAGCCGCCCGGAATGCGGGTGAGCCAGCGATCCAGAACGGAATACAGATCACCGCCAGCACGCGACGAGGCAACAACCGCGCCCATCAGGATAAACATCGGGATGGCGAGGACTTCGAAACTTTCAAGTTTGCCAAACAGGATTTCGGGCAACAACGGAAGCGATCCGGTGCCATCGAAAATCAGGATAAAGCCAACACTGACCAGCAACAGGCCGATACCGACCGGAATGCCGGAAAATAGAACAAGGGTGGTCGCGATACCGACAATGGCCGCAAGCAACAGGGGATCCATCGGGCGGCCTCCTTAAAAGGTGTCTTCGGAAATATCGAACGGGGTGGTGCGCTGTGTTAACAGCCCCAGCAAATCGGCACAGAACTGCAAGAACAACAATCCGAACCCGATAGGCAAAGAGGAAAAGGGTTTCCACAAAGGAACAGCCCAAATCGTTTCAGACAACCAGCCGCCTTCGAAGGCTTCGATCACCAGTTCAAGGCCGTAATAGCCAAACAGGGCACTGATGCCGATGCCACATAGCAAGGTAATGATTGCCAGCACTTTGCGCGGGCCGCGTCGCAGGTAAAGCGGCAAAAGATCAACATTCACATGGCCGCGGATCATCTGGACATAGGGCAGGCCGACCAGAGTCGCGCCAATCATAAGATAGATGACGGCTTCGGTTTGCCAAGTGGTCGATGCATTCAGCACATAGCGCATGAAGACCAGTTGGCAGATGATGAACATCGCGATGGCAAACATCGAGGCTGCCACCACACCGCAAATTTTTGACAGGAAATGGACGGTTGCGATGAAGGAGCTGACAGCGCCCTTTGGCGGGACGGGCTGTTTGGTTTTGGCAGTGCCATTGTCGGCAATCGGTTCAACATCAGGGGGCGGCGGAAAATTCGCTGCGGCTGATTTCAACGCCTTGGCGGACTGCCGAATTTCATCGGGCAAATCAATTGGCAATGAAGAATGAGGTATGGCGTTGGACACGCAAAATGCTCCTGTGACGGGATCGAAGGGTCAATTGGGCGGTGCCGGGGGAACCCCCGGCACCGCAACCGATCATTCGACGGCAAGCGCCATATCAAGAATTTCCTGACCATTCGGCGTTTCTTCAACGAACTTGGCATAGGACGTCTTTTTCGCGAGGTCCTGCCATGCTTTGAAGTCTTCGTCGGTCAGATCGACGATTTCAACACCGGCATTTTTGAAGACATCGACGCTGTCTGAATCCTGCTTGCGGCCTTCGGTCGTGTAATAGGCTTCGGCTTTTTCAGCAGCAGCAGCAAGGGCTGCTTTCTGGGCATCGTTCAGCTTGTCATAGGATTTTTTCGACATCAGAACCGGCTGATACATGAACCAGAGAGCATTTGCGCCCGCCGGGGTATAGCATTTGACCTGTTCGTAGATGCGATATGAAACAAAGCTGGCCGAACTGGTGTTTGTCGCATCCAGAACGCCGGTCTGCATGGCCGGATAGATTTCCGAGCTTGGCATTGCTGCGATGGATGCACCGGCACCTTCGAGCATTTGTTCAAAGGATTTCCCTGCGGCACGAATTTGCAGGCCTTTGACATCGTCAGGCTTGCGGATGCAACCCTTGGCCGAGGCAAAACCACCGGCCAGCCAGCCTTTGGCAACTGTGACAACACCATCCGCGTTCAGGAGTTCTTCGATCTTGTCCATGAACGGGGATTTGTTGATGCGGTTGGCGTGGTCATGGTTTTTGACCAGTGCCGGCATCAGGGTCAGGTTCGCAGCCGGAATACGACCACCAGCATAGGCCAGCGGATAGACAATCATGTCAAGCTGCCCACGGGTCATCGGGGTCCATTGTTCTTTGGCTTTGAACAGCGAACCGGACGGGAAGATCTGAATTTCCAGATCGACATTGGCGGCTTTGACTTCGTCAGCAAGGATCTGTGCGACTTTGTGGCGGATATCGCCAGTCGACCATTGGTGTGACAGTTTAAGCGTTTCTGCATTGGCGTTTGCAGCCATGCCAAAAGCGGCAACAGACATCGTGATGGCGGCAACAGAGGCCGTCAGAGTGCGTTTAAAAATCTTCATCGTTTCCTCCCGGATGAAGCATGCGTTTAAGGATGCGTTCGTGGCGCGTTTTGCGCTTCTTTTTATTGGTTCGGATTTCGTACTATCAAAAGCGTTACAGATTTCTGGCATGCTGTCCACGAGTTTTTGTATACCAGAAATGTCTATTGCAGTGCCACAGATGCGCTTTCAAGGATTGCTGCCAATTCGGCCGTTTCTTGATGTTTTTCTTTTGCAGTGCAGTATGAAAACGACGCGGAGCAGCATATAAAAGGCTTTGCGAAGTACCATTTTGTGTGCTCTGGTATACCACGAATGCAGCGCAAGGATGAGGCTTTTTATGGCACGGAACGGCAAGCTCGCCACCGATCTGGTTCAAAAACTTGAACGCGATATTGTTACCGGTGTTTTAAAGCCCGGCGACAAGCTGGACGAGCGCAGCCTTTCCGAACGGTTTGGCGTTTCCCGCACACCGGTTCGCGAAGCCTTGCAAACATTGGCCGGATCGGGACTTGTCGCGACCATGCCCCGGCGCGGGACCATTGTGGCATCGATCACGGTGGCCGATCTGATTGAAATGTTCGAAGTCATGGCCGAACTTGAAGCCATGTGTGCCCGCCTTGCCGCACGCCGGATGGCGCGTGTTGATGTTGAAAAGCTGCTGGCGCTTGGTGGTGAATGTGACAAGCTTCAAGAACATGCCGATGCCGATGCCTATTACGAGGCCAATGTTAATTTTCACGAAGTGATCTATGCCGGGTGCCGCAACAGTTTTCTGGAACGTCAGACCAAGAATGTGCGCAACCGTTTGGCACCGTATCGCCGTTTGCAATTGCACCGGCCGGGCCGGGTCAAGAAATCCAACGCTGAACATGCCGGTATTCTTGAAGCAATTTCGACCGGTGATGCCGAACGGGCGGCCAAGTTGATGCATCAGCACGTTGCGGTTCAGGGCGAGGCGCTGAATGATCTTTTGGCGATTGTCCCGCGTGGTTATCTGGAACCACTGGCAAGCTGAGCAGATAATTTTCCGACAATTCCCCGATGATTTCTCTTAAACCATGCGTGACCTTTGCCGGGCTTTGCGCTAAAAAACGCGCATGGCAAAGAAACGTTTGGATCAATTGCTTGTGGAACGCGGATTGGTGGAAACCCGATCCAAGGCACAGGCTTTCATAATGGCAGGCAATGTCTTTAGCGGCGAGCAACGGCTTGATAAGTCGGGGCTGCAATGCAAGGAAGACATCGCATTGACACTGCGCGGGCAACCCCATCCCTGGGTATCGCGCGGCGGGCTTAAACTTGAAAAAGGTCTGGCCGAGTTCGGGCTTGATGTTACCGGGTTTACCGGTGTTGACGTTGGGGCCTCTACCGGGGGCTTTACCGATGTATTGTTGCAAAACGGTGCGGCCAAGGTTTTTGCCGTTGATGTCGGGCAGGGGCAGCTTGACTGGAAACTGCGCAATGACGACCGCGTTGTGGTGATGGAAAAGACCAACGCACGCCACATCACCGCCGAACAAATTCCCGATCCAATTGATATCGTCGTTTGCGATGCCAGCTTTATCGGCCTTCGCACCGTTCTTCCGGCCAGTATGGAACTGGTCAAGCCGGGCGGCTGGCTGATTGCGTTGATCAAGCCGCAGTTTGAGGTCGGTAAGGAACGTGTCGGGAAAAAGGGTGTGGTCCGAGAACCGGAACTGCATCAGGAAGTTTGTGATACGATTTCCGATTGGCTGGAAAACCTGATGGGATGGGAAGTGCTGGGCATCGCGACCAGCCCGATTACCGGGCCGGAAGGCAATGTTGAGTTTTTGATCGGTGGGCGGAAACCGGCGCTATAATTGCCGGTTCCTGCCAAAATGTTTGTCTTACTTGCCGATGACTTTCAGGAAATGATCGATCCCGGCCTGGGCGCAATCCTGATCCTGGGGCGGGGTGCCGGAACTGACCCCGATGCCGCCGACGACATCCCCGTCTACCGAAACCGGCAATCCACCGGCCACAATTGACAAGCGGCCGTTGCATTCGGAATCAATCCCAAAGGCGACCATGCCCGGCTGGGCGACGGCGGCGTATTCGTGGGTGGCCTTGCGCGCACCTGCGGCGGTGAAGGCTTTGTCCTGGGCAATGGTCGTGCTGGTGACCTTGCCGCCATCCATACGTTCAAATGCAATCAAAACACCGGATTCATCGGTAATTGCGATACACATCGGAATGCCGATTTCGGTTGCACGGTTGCGCGCGCCTTCGATCAGGATTTTGGCATCGTCGATCGACAGGCGTTTGATTGTCAGCATTGGAGGGGCTCCGGCAGGTTTTAGGGCAAAATGCTCTAGGTTAAAATCTGCGGCATCTTAGGGGGCGGGTTGATGACGGATCAACCTGATAAAACGTCTTTTCACATCGTGGAAGCAACGGCGATCATCCTGCCAAGGTCGCTGGCGTCACTTCCGGCTGGTGCAAGGGCGGCAATGGCACCAATTGCCAGTTCGCGGATTGCCGGTGTCGCCTGATCACGTACCAAAAGCGAAACATCAACCTTTGGCAAAGCAGGCAACTGCGCATCGTCAATAATATGCAGCCCGGCATGTTGTGCTGTGCAGCGCGGCATGACGCCAATGGCATGACCGCCATCAACCGCTGTGATGATCAGCGAGTTTGAATTGCTACTGTGGCTGATGTGAAACGGGATGTTGTGGCTGGTTAAAATCTTGGTGACCGAACTGCGGATGACGCATCCTTCGTGAAACACCGACAGACGCAAGGGCCGCGCATCAAGATCAAATTGCCGGTCGGCCACCCAGACAAGCGGTTCGGATATGACATGAAGGGACGGTGTTTCCAGATCGGCGGTCAGGATCGCAAGATCAAGTTCGCCACTGGCAACGCGTTTGCCAAGATTGCGGCTGAGATCGGCATGGCAGCTTATTTCCGTATCGGGCAGGCGCAATGCCGCCACGCGCAGAATTTCCGGCAGATAGACCGCCGCGTAATCATCAGGCAATCCGATGCGTAAAACCGAAGGTGCGGCATCCAGAAGATCGGCCAGCATTTTGTCGTTCAGGCCGATAATACCCTCGGCATAGGATTTGACGACAAGGCCGGTGGTGGTCGGGGTGATGCGTTGGCGATCACGGGTGATCAGCGGTGCCCCGACGGTTTCTTCAAGTTTTTTGATCTGTTGGCTGATGGCAGGTTGCGTGCGCAAAAGCCGTTCGGCCGTTCTGGTGAAACTTTGCGTTTCAAGTACGGTCAGAAAGGTTCTGAGCAGGTCAATATCGACATTAAGCAGGGCCATAAGCGCAATTTATCCCGACGATAAGGCGAAGCAATTTCACTTCGATATAGCATCGCTGCAAGATAAGTGCATCAGCCAAGGCATGTTTTGCACAAACCGGGGAAACCCCCGGGGCCGACATCGCCACCGTTTCGAAAGACCCGACCATGACCCAAGCCATGCATTCAGCCGGAAGTACGTCTGTTGCTCCCTCCGCCACCACGGGAATGGGGCATGGCCAAAGCGGAGTCTTACCATTGGTACAGTCCACAATCTGGGCGGTTGTTGCCCTTGCGGTCTCGGCAATTCTGATGGGGCTTGGTCCGGTCTTTGTGCGGTTTAGCGGTGTTTCGCCCGATGCCTCGGCTTTTTGGCGTGTTGCGCTTTCGGCCCCGCTTTTGGGCGCAGTCGTCTTTTTGATGCCGGCGGGATCATCATCCCGGTCCCTTGATCGCCCGATTACGCCCCTGTCAAACCGGGTGGGTCGCCTTGCCGGTGTTTTGACCGGCAGGGGGGATGCGGGCCTGATGATCCTTGCCGGTCTTTTATTTGCCGGTGATCTGGTGACATGTCATATGGCGATTGAAATGACCACGGTCGGCAATGCCATTTTGCTTAATAACCTGGCGCCGGTGATTATCGGGTTATTGGGCCTGTTCGGGGTGGCACGCAAGCCCGGTGTGATGTTTTGGTGCGGGGTGCCGTTTGCGATTATCGGGGGCTATTTCCTGTTTCGCGCCAGCGATGCCGGGGCGGGATCAATGCGGGGCGATGCCTTTGCGGTTCTGGCGGCATTTTTCTATGCCGGGTATCTAATTGTGATTGCGCGGTTGCGCCGCCATCACAATGCGACTTCGATCATGTTTTGGAGCACCCTGACCACCGTGGTTGCCCTTGGCATCATGATGGCGATCAAGGGCAATTTTGTTTTGCCACCCGATATAACCGGTTGGCTTTCGTTGCTCGCACTTGCGGTTTTGGTTCATGCGCTGGGGCAGGGGCTTGTTTCGGTTGGGCTGAAACGTGTGGACGAGGCAACCGGATCGATGATTTTGCTGTTGCAGCCCTTTGTTGCATCAATCCTTGGCGCGGTCATTCTGGGAGAGATGCTGAACCAGTGGCATATCATGGGCAGCGGATCGGTGATTGTTGCGCTTTTGATTGCAACAAGGCGTCGCCGAACGTTATAGGCGGCAGGGGGCAAAGGGGCAGTTTAGCGCGCAATCATGAACCATAATGTGCCCAGTGGCAGCACGGTTGCGATAATGCCAAGCACGGTCCAGAGCTTGACGCATTTGCCATAGGCTTCAGGCATTGTTGCTTGGCCCGCAGCAGCAGTTTTGGCCGCCAGCTTTGACATATAAAGCTGTAACGGCAGCAAGCCGGTCAGCCATAAAACCGCCGCCATGGCAAACAGGCTGATGCCGATCGTCAGATGCGGACTATCGGAAATTGCGATGCCCCCGGCATGAAACAGGCCAATGCCGCCAATCACCACCAAGGCAGCACCTAGTGCGGTAAAGGCCAGATCGGTGATATTCACCAGCCGACAGGCAAAGGCGATGATCACCGGATTGCCGGTACGATCGGCAAGGCTTTTCCACACCGCCGTTACGATGATATTGCCCAGAAACAAGACAGCACCCAGCAGGTGAATGAATTTGACGGTGGTGTATTCCATGTGCGGGGTCTCTTGATTTTGCCGAGGGTCTGGCGTTTGAATTAATGGTGTTCAGGCGCGGTCAAATCTTCGGCCAGTAATCCCAGAACAAAATCATCAAGATTCTGATCGGCGGGCGGCACTATCATGCCGTCAATCACCAGCATGGCGATGCCATGTGCGCGGCTCCATGCGGCAAGTGCGCGGTTATAGGCCGTTGCGGCCTCGTTAAGCGTCATATTCGCGCTGCGATCAACCGAGGTGACGGCGCGTTGCAAGACATCAAATGCATTGTCGGCGGCCTCGCGCAATTCGGGATATTGATCAAGCGGCGGACGTTCCCGGCCAAAGATCAGGCGAAAATGTTGCGGGAAATCGACAGCAAAATGGACATAGGCCGCGCCAAGCGCCATGACGCGTTCTTGGTGGTTTTCAACCTGTGCTGCAACATTTTCCAGCCTTTCGGCAAAGCGTTCCAGCGCATCAATCGCCACTGCCGCCAAAATGCCATCCTTACCGTCAAAATGGCGATAGGGCGCGGCCTCTGAAACTCCGGTCAGGCGTGCCAGACGGCGCAGTGACAGACCACTTGGGCCTTCTTTGGTCAGGATGTTTTCAGCTTGTTGCAACAAAACATTGCGGACGTCACCGTGGTGGTATTTCCCCATAAGCTCGTATCTCGTTTTTCTTATGTTAACTTTGTTAACATTATAGGCTTGATCCCCTAAATACAAGCAAAAAAGAACCGCCCATCGGGCGGTCCAGTTGGTTCTGGGGAGGCATGTCGTTGATTTGGAAGCCCCGGGTCGGAAACCGGGGGAAAGCAAAATATCTGAGCGTGCGGGCGGTGAGCCGGGGCGCCTGGTGTTGGCTCAGGACTTGGTAGCGGCGTCGGTTGGCGTTGTGTCGGTGGCTGCACCAGCGTTATCGGCGCTATTGGCGTCATCGGGTGCTTTGGCGTCCGGGGTTTTGTCGGTGTCGCTGTTTGATGTGGTTTTGGGCGCGGTGTCGCTGGCGCTGGCGGCAGTATCGGATGACGATGCATCGTTTGTGGCGCTGGATGTGTCGGATGTGGTTTCGGTCGGCGTGGCGGGCTTGGCCGGGGGGGCATCTGATGCCGGTTTGTTGTCCGTATCCGGTGCGGGCGCCGAGGTCGTCGCCGCATTACTATTTGCGGTATCCGTATCCGGGGACTGTGTGGTGTTGCTATCCGCCTCAGACGTGCCGCCGGTCGCGGGCGTTGCCGGATCGGTTGTTGTGGCCGGGGGCGTTGCGGTGTCCGATGCCGGGGTTGCGTCCGGGGATTGGGTGGGGGCGGCTGTGTCGGCCGTTGGTGCTGTGGTCGTATCTGCATTGGCATCAGCATCAGCATCAGCATCAGCATCAGCCGCAGTGCTCGTGGTGGCATCGGCGGTTGGTTCTGCTGTCGTTGCTGGCACCGTCGCTGCCTCGGTCGCAGCGGTATCATTGACGGCTGGCGCTGCAGTTGCGTCGGTTGGGTTTGTGGGCGTTGCCGCGTCGGTTGCAGGTGTCGCAGTTCCGCTGGCATCCGTTGTGGTGCTGGCCGGAGTGGTGGAAGGTGTCGTCGTGGCGGTATCCGTAGCTGCCGCAGTTGCCGGGACTGCTGTCGCTGTCGGTGCTGCATCGGCTGGTGTTGCCGTTCCCGTCGGGGCTTCGGGTTTGGTGTCTGGCTTGGTATCAGGCTTGGTATCAGGGGCGGTCGATAGCGTTGCCGAGGGGGCTGGTTTTGCCGGGGCGGATTTGTCGTGATCGGGCCGGATCAGGAAGCGATCAGCCAGGGTGTCGCGCCCGATCAGCAGCGGCTGGGAGATACCGGGCATTTCAAGCAGGCCCAGTTCGACATCGCATTCGACATTTCGCAAAAGCATCCGGGTGCGGATTACGGGCGCACGCACGGGGGTGCTGTTGGCATTGGTGGTGACCTGACGGAATGTCGAAACCGGCATGGAAAGCTGCCAGGTGATTTGGCGCTGGGTCAGTTTTTCGGATTTTTTGGGTGCACTGTCGACGGTGAGAGAAAAGGAAACGGTCGATGGCGTGGCCGGGGTGGTTTCGTCGCCTGTGTCCATGCTGGTATCGTCGTCATCATCGGGCATCGGGTCAATGACAAGGTCTTTGACGAACAGGCAGCTTTGCGGTGCGGCACCAAGGATCATGGCGGGCAGGGCCGCAATGCCCCAATCGGGCAAGTCGACCGGTTCATCGGCATAAAGGACGGTGCGATTGCCCAAACCAGTATCCCGACCGGCAGGCTTTGACGCCGAGGCCGGTTTGTTCGCAGATGCCAGCATGATGAGGGCTTTGTACAATGTCGGGTTCATGCACCGTTGACGATGCGAAACCGGACTTGTGACAAAGTTAACCGATTAAATTGACGGTGCGTTGGAGAAGGTTATTTGTTGCGGTTCCAGCCATCACACTGGCCGCGATGGCGCAGCAAATGATCGGCCAGAACGATGGCGGCCATGGCCTCGCCAACCGGGACGCCGCGAATACCAACACAGGGGTCATGGCGGCCCTTGGTGACGACATCGACGTCTTTGCCAAAGATATCGACACTTTTGCGCGGGGTTAAGATCGAGCTGGTCGGTTTGACGGCAAAGCGCACGACAACATCCTGACCCGATGAAATCCCGCCAAGAATGCCGCCAGCATGGTTGGAGCCAAAGATCGGTTTGCCGTCTTCGCCCATGCGCATTTCATCGGCATTTTCGATGCCGGTCAGTTCGGCAGCTTCGAACCCGTTGCCGATTTCAACACCTTTGACGGCATTGATGGTCATCATCGCCTTGGCAAGATCGGCATCAAGTTTGTCATAAACCGGATCACCAAGGCCGACCGGAACGCCGGAACAGACGACTTCGATCACGGCACCGACGCTGGAACCGTCTTTGCGCAGGCCATCAAGGTATTCTTCGAAGACCGGAACGGCGGCTGGATCGGGGCAGAAGAACGGGTTGTTATTAACCTCGTCCCAGTCCCAGTTATCGCGGTTGATTTCCTTGGTGCCCATTTTGACCAGCGCACCCCGGATTTTGATGTCATCGCCCAAAACCTTGCGGGCAATTGCACCAGCGGCCACTCGCATCGCGGTTTCGCGTGCCGAAGAACGCCCGCCACCACGGTAATCGCGAATGCCGTATTTTTCCCAATAGGTGTAATCGGCATGGCCCGGGCGGAACTGGTTTTTAATCTCGCCGTAATCCTTGGACCGCTGATCGACATTTTCGATCATCAGGCCAATCGGCGTGCCGGTGGTTTTGCCCTCGAACACGCCAGACAGGATTTTGACCTGATCGGGTTCGCGGCGCTGAGTGGTAAAGCGCGACTGGCCCGGTTTGCGTTTTTCAAGAAACTGCTGAATGTCGGCTTCGGTCAGGTCCAGAAGCGGCGGCACCCCGTCAACGACACAGCCAATAGCCGGGCCGTGGCTTTCGCCAAAGGTGGTGAAGCGAAACAGGGAGCCAAAACTGTTGCCAGCCATTTCAGATATCCAGAAGTCAGGTGTTTCAAGGCAAAACGGGCTGTCAGCAAGACAGCCCGTATCGTCATATCAAGTTCAGATCAGGATTTCTGAACGTTGATGTCAGGTGCGTCGGCCTGTTTCATGCCAACCGTGTGATACCCGCAATCAACGTGATGGGTTTCACCGGTGACACCGGTCGACAGATCCGACAGGAAGTACAGCGCCGAACCACCCACTTCATCAAGCGTGACGTTGCGGCGCATCGGCGAATTGAACTCGTTCCATTTAAGGATATAGCGAAAATCGCCAATGCCGGACGCGGCAAGGGTTCTCATTGGGCCAGCCGAAATGGCGTTGACACGAATACGATCCGGGCCAAGGTCATTGGCAAGATATTTTACGCTGGCTTCAAGGGCTGCTTTGGCAACGCCCATGACATTGTAATGCGGCATGACTTTTTCCGCCCCGTAATAGGACAGCGTCAGCATCGAGCCCCCATCGGTCATCAGCTTTTCCGCGCGCTGGGCGATCGCGGTAAAGGAATAGACCGATATGTTCATCGACATTGCGAAGTTTTCTGGCGAGGTATCGACATAGCGCCCGCGCAATTCGTTTTTGTCGGAGAAACCGATGGCGTGAACGACGAAGTCGATCTTGCCCCATTTTTCTTTCAGGGTTTCAAATACGGCATCCATGCTGGCGGCGTCGGTGACGTCACACGGCAGGACAGTATCGCTGCCAACGGACTCCGCCAGGGGGCGAACACGTTTTTCAAGTGCTTCGCCCTGATAGGTGAAGGCAACCTCGGCGCCGGCCGCAGCCACAGTACGCGCAATACCCCAGGCAATGGATTTATCATTGGCGACGCCCATAACCAGGCCTCGTTTGCCGGCCATCAGGCCGGAAATATTTTCAGCGGAAAAGCTCATTTTCCCTCTCGTTCCCACGATCTCTCTCTCTGGTACGGTTGCCGCGCGGAATAAAGCTGCGACCGTCACAGAAGGCATTAGACATTGGGCGCATCCTACACAAAGCCGGGCCAAGGTCAATCTGGCCTGTTTTATCTTGTGTCGTCACGCTATCCTGATTAATTGACGACACTATAACCGGAAAATGCGTAGGGATAAGTGTTTAATGGTTCCATTTGGGCAAATACTCAACGACCGGACCGGTTTTTGGCGCTATGCAGCCATGCGGTTTGTGTATGACAAGTCGGTCCAGCGGGCGGCGGGATTATCATATACGACATTGTTAGCGATGGTGCCGTTTCTGGCGATTGCGCTGACAGTTCTGTCGGCCTTTCCGGTTTTTGATCAGTGGCAAGACCAGATCATGGGGGTTGTGTTAAACAATTTCCTGCCGGAAACCGGGGCGCAGGTCACCGACTATCTGGGCAATTTTTTAAAAAATACCGGTCAAATGACGGCCGTTGGAACCATTGTTCTGGGCCTGACGGCGGTGATGTTGCTGGGCGCCATCGAAAGCGCAATGAACGAGGTTTTCCGCGTTACCAGCCCGCGCAAACTTTTATCGCGGCTTGTCGTGTTCTGGACCATGTTGACGGTCGGGCCGATGCTGTTGGGGCTTAGTCTGTCGCTGGCGTCTTATATCTTTGCCATGCGCCATCTGGTCGGGGGCGAGGCCCTTGGTGCGCAGATCGGGCAATTGACCTTTTTGGCGCCGTTCCTGTTGTCGGCGATTGCGTTTTCCCTGTTGTTTATCGGCATGCCGAACCGGTCGGTCGACATTATCGATGGTTTTGTCGGTGGTCTGGTTGCTGCGGCCCTGTTTGAGGCGCTGAAAAAGGGATTTGCCTTTTACGTTACCAATTTCCCGACCTATCAGACGCTTTATGGTGCGGTGGCCATCGTCCCGATTTTCCTTTTGTGGATGTATGTCACCTGGATTGTGATCTTGCTTGGCGCGCAGGTTGCGGCTGGCCGGTCTGAATGGCGGGCGGCGCGATCCGCCGGTCTGATCCCCGATCCGCGCGGTGCAATTCCCGGCCAGATGGAGCGGATCATCGCGGTTCTGCGCGTGTTGGAATATTTGCAGCACCGTTTCCAGGACGCATCCAAACCGCCGACTTATCGCATGTTAATGAAGGAACTGAAACTGGGGGGGCGCGACCTTAACTGGGCGCTGGCGGCCCTTCGTCGGGAAAAGCTGATTGACCGGTCGGAAAGCCATCGTTGGCTTTTGTCGGGCGATTTGTCGCGGATTACGCTGGTGCAGTTGATGACGCGGATTGGGCTGTTTTTGGATTATGACCGGTTGCTTTTGGTTAATGCCGATGGGGGCTGGCCTGGCGCGGTGCGGGATCGGTTGGTGGAGCTTGAAAAGAAACGGCAATCGGTTCTTGATATCGATATTGCTGCCTTGCTTGATCTGCCAAAGCCCGATGATCAGGTGCCTGAAATCGTAAAACCCGATGCACATCAGGAAAAACCAAACGAGATCGGGCCAAAGGATATGGCGCAAACCATTGATTAGGGCCAGAACGGGCGGCTTTCAGGCCTGCCGGTTTATCTTGCCGGGACTTATGGCGGGATTTGTTGTGGTCTGAACTTGATCCAAAGCATGGGCTTGGGCCGGTATAGAAACCGAAGGGGCCAGCGCCAGTGCCGCCATATTGTTTTCCGATCTGAGGATTTCATCGCCAATGGCGGCGTTTTTGCGCAAGACCCTGTCAATCATTGTCGGCAGAAGGGCGTTGATCAGGGCACAAAACCGTTCGGGCCAGCCGATCCGAACATCGGTTTCGTGGCTGTCGATGGCTTTGAGGATGCGAAGGGCGACATGCAGCGGGTTGTCTTCGGCAATGTCTTTGCGCCGGTTCAAAATACCGGCCTTACCATTGTTAAGCGGTGTATGCACCGCCCGCGGGGCGATGTGACTGATGGTAATCTGCGTGCCGATCAATTCACGGCGCAGGGCGTCGCTGAAACCTTTTAGCCCGGATTTGGCCGCGACATAGCCGGTCAGATGGGGGGGCGCGATCAAACCGGTCATGCAGCCGATATTGACGATCTGGCCACGATTGCGCTTGCGCATTTCGGGCAGAACGGCCTGTGTCAGGCGCATCGGCACCAGCAGGTTAAGGGTTAAAAGTGCGTCGTAATCCTGATGTTCGGCATGATTGAAATCGGTGGTTCCGGCCATGTTGATCAGGATATCGGGCGTGTTTTCACGCAATGATTTACATGTGGTGTCGATATGTTCCATCAGATCGCCCTGTGTGCCGCGATCATAGGTGCTGACCTTGGCGCCGCGTGCCATCAACAGGCAAAGCAAGGGGACCCCGATGCCGCCGGTCGCCCCGGTCAGGTAAACCGTTTTGCCATCAAGCGACATTTTCATGCCGCCGTTTATGCGCGGTGGTGACATGCAGGGGCAAAGTCGAAAGGCCATCTTTGTTGGGGCCTTGGCTTTGAAGGCGGAGGGTGGCGGCGGGATGGCCGGGGGCGGTATTATTTGGGTAAAGCATGCCTATGTGGCCCTTGACTGCGACGATGGCGCATTCTGACAGGGCAAACTGACAGCAACCTGAACGAAATTTATACCGTGGCGGCGTTACGGGGTATCGGGCTGGGGGGCTTTGGCGTTGTCTTTGTTTTTCTCTTTTTCTTTCTCTTTGTTGATGCCTGTGTCTTTGCGGGTCAGTTCAATCTGAACCGGGCCATCCGTGCTGCGTAAATGAAGGTCGCGCTGCGGGAAGGGCAGTTCGATATCGTGTTCCTTGAAGCTGTCCCAGACATTAAGCAAGACTTCGCTGATAATATTGCCGCGCCCGTTTTGCGGGTCATTGATCCAGAACCGGATTTCAAGATCGACCGAATTGTCGCCAAAGCCGCGTAGCAGGGTATTGGGGCCGGGATTTTCCAAAACGCGGGTGGCTTTTGCAGCGGCCTCGTTACAAAGCGCGATCGCGAAATGCGGATCACAGTGATAGGCAATGCCAACCGGCACTTTAAGACGCAGTTTAACGTCTGTGTGGCTCCAATTTTCAACCTGGGTGGTGATTAAATCTTCGTTCGGGATCAGGAAATCGGTGCCATCACGCGTGCGAACTGCGGTGTATCGCGCCCCCAATGACTGGATCCAGCCAAATGTTTCACCAACCGCAATCACATCGCCGGGTTTGATTGACCGGTCAAGCAACAGGATAACGCCACTGATCAGGTTGGCGACAATCCGTTGCAGGCCAAGGCCGATACCGACACCGATGGCACCACCAAAGACGGCAAGCGCGGTCAGATCGACACCGATGGTCGAGAGCGCAAACAAAACCGCAATCGACAGCAGAACAAGTTTTAACAGCTTGGCCATCAAAACCTGAATTGAAGGGGTCAGGCGGTGGACTTTTTGGATGCGCTGTTCAAACAAGCGCGAGGCAAAGGACGCCACCCACAAAAGGATCGCCAGCGACAGCATCGCCTTGACGATGCCAAAGACCGATACCCGAAACTGCCCGATATGCAGGGCAAGGCTATCAAGCAATTCAATGGTGGGTTCCAGCCAGCCGACAATGTTTAGCGCGGCAAGCCCCCAGGCCATGATCGCGATGCTGCGCGCCCAGACCGGATCATTGACCATCGTCGTGCCCAGCCGGATGACGATCCAGGCATTTAAAAGACTGGCGACCAATCGCAGAACATTGTGCGGGTAATCGGCCTGTATGGCGATGGCATCAATCAACCAGATCAGCAGGACCAGAATGACCGGAAAGGCAAGATTGGGCAAAACCGCAATCAATCGTCGGAAACCGGCATAATGTAAAAGTGCCCGCCAGTTTTGCAGGCGGGCAAGCTGACGGGCGACAACCCCGCGCAACAAATAGGCCGGGATAACGGCGACCATACAGGCGGCAATCTGCAACAGGATCGGGATCAGCAGGATATTGGTTTCGACCCAGATGATGGTTTGTTCAAACCAGGTCACAAGCTGATCAGGATTCCAGAATTGTTCCATATGTCCCCTGTATGCGATTGCCCGATGGAATATCTTTCAATTCTATATGGTAACGCAAAACCATCCCTGCGAGATAGCGCAAGCTTTGGACGTCATCATGATTGAGGTGATGCGGGGGATGTTTAGATTCTATGCCTTGCTGGCGGTGTCACCTGTGATTTTCCATAGCTTTTCTTGACGATAGATAGAGAGCTATCTAAGTATTGTGCGATATCTTGAAAATCCTTCGGCAGGTGTTCCCCATGACAGTTTTAAACGATAGCAATGCGGCCCGTGAACAATTCGGTTTTTGGCTGGGGATGCTGGCGCGGCAATGGCGTGCCGAGGTTGATCGGCGTTTATCGCCCTTTATCCTGACTGAGGCGCGGTGGATGATCCTGTTTCGGTTAAGCACAGCAGACCATGATTTGACCCAAAAGGAACTGGCCCGCATGGCAGGGGTACAGGGACCAACGCTTGTGCGGACACTCGATTGGCTGGAGTCAAAGAAATTGATCGAACGGCGCGAGGTTCCCGATGATCGTCGTGCCAAAACCGTTCATCTGACGGATAAGGCTGCCCCGGCCCTGCGTCAGATACAGGCCGTGATCCATGGCGTGCGGGCCCAGATATTTGCCGATGTTTCGGATACGGAAATCGAGCAATGCCTTGCGGTGTTTAAAAAGATCGGCGGGCAGTTTGACGCGTTTTCCGGTGCGGTATTGGATAAGGACATCATCATGGTTGGGCAGGGCAAAAAAGAATAAACCGGTTGGTCACCTTGGAGCCTGTTTGGGGGAAGGCTTAGTCGGGGGCCTGATTACGCAGAGCTTCCTTTTCCCAGCGTTCCGTCATGACGGCGGCCCCAAAACCTAGTCCACCAAAAATCGCAAGGCTTATCGTCACTGCAGGCAGAAGGTTTTCCAGCGGCATGAAAGTTGGCGAGCCCCCCGGCAGGGATAGCCAAACCATTGCGGCACTGCCCCATAACAAACCGACGGCGGCCATCCCGATCCCGACAAAAACAAGCCGTAAGCCTGACAGGTGTCTCATTGCGTGACCTCGCGCCGTTCGATAGAGCCGTCGTGATGGATTGCGACTGTTTCCCGTGTTTGATCGTCACGGGCAAGGGCAATGACATCGGCGGGTTTTCGTCGCAAAAGCGTGATGATGTCGTTGGCCGGGATGTCGCCAATCACATGATAGCCAGCAACACGCCCCATCATGCAATCGCGCATTGGTGCGGGGGCGATCATCATTGCGCGTTGTTCTGAAAGGGACAGGTTGTCGACCTGTGTTGCGCGAATGTCGAAGCCCTCAGCCGTAAGGTTGCTTTGCCAAGGGGCAGTATTTTTGCAATCGGCTGTATATGAAAGCTCAAACGTTGGGCGCGATATTCCCCCAAACGCCACCAACCCGATCAGAGCAAGACTGGCCAGTAGGGAAGCAAATGCAATTAGTCGCATAATTCCTGCCTTTGTCAGATAAAACGTGCAAAGGCAGAATGCCCCTTTTGCGGGGGCAGAGGCTTGAGGCTGGTCAAGCCGAGAAGGAAGGCGCGACGGCCCCGGGGGTTATCGCGCCTTGTAGGGATGTTTTTCCGACCATTCGCGAACGAAATCGACCAGTTCATCATCGCGTTCTTCGGGCAATTTAACCGTCAGATGCACATATTGATCGCCGCGTTTGTCACCCCGGTTATAGGGGGCGCCCTTGCCGCGCAGGCGCAGTTTAGAGCCGCTATTGGCGTTGGCGGGCAGCTTCATATTGACCTTGCCGTTGATCGTCGGCACCTCGATCGAGCCGCCAAGAACGGCTTCGGCCAGGCTGATTGCCAGATCACAATGCAGATCATTGCCTTCGCGCCGGAAGACCTTGTCGGGATGGATATGCAGTTTGATCAGGGCGTCCCCGGCGTCGCCGCCATTCATCCCGGTCATGCCCTGGCCTTTCAGGCGCAGTGTTTGTCCATCCTCGCTTCCGGCGGGGATGCTGACCTCCAGACTTTTACCACTGGCAAGGTTGATGCGTTTGGTGGCGCCGATAATGGCCTCGGCCAGATCAAGGCTGAGTTCATAGGAAATATTCGGGCCTTTGACCTTTTCCGGGCGTCTGTGGCCGCCAAAGCCAGCGCCGGGATTACCACCGCGTCCGCCCTTGCCGAAAATTTCGTCAAAGATGTCTTCGGCATTGGCACCGGAAAAACCGAACGGATCATCGCCGGCATAAGCGCGTGCGCCGCCTCGGCCGTCAGCATGACCACCACCACGCGCAAACGGGCTGGTTTCACGACCATCGGCATCGATTTGACCGGTATCGAATTTCTTGCGGCGTTCCGGATCACCCAAAAGGTGATAGGCCGCAGAAATTTTTTTGAACCGTTCTTCAATTTTGCTGTCGCCAGGATTGACGTCGGGGTGAAGTTCACGCGCAAGTTTGCGATAGACCTTCTTGATCTCGTCCTGGGGGGCGTTTTTGGCAACGCCCAATATTTTATAGGGATCCTGCATCGCCTGACCGGTTGGATTTGAAATAAGTGTAAAGCTATTATTAGCCCGTCTTGAGGGTGACAAGATAGGCATTTGTCCAAGCAAATGTCTTTGACATCCATCAGATATGAAAAAGCGGCGCCATTCGCAAGGAATGCGCCGCTTTGAATTTTATGTTCGTCGGGTCAGTTTACGACCTGCCAACTGCCATCGGGTTTACGGCATGCGGTGCCATAGGCCTCTTCTTCCTTGCCACCGATTACAACGGTTTGCTGATATTCGCGGCAATATTCCTGGGTTTCCGGTTTTTGATAGGTGCGTGTTGGCGTCACCGTACCGCGGACACCGGTATCAGGGTTGTTCCAGCTTGATGTCTGGCCGGTAGCGGCGCTTTCCAGTGTGCGCTGGGTGCTTTGTGCCATGATGGCACGGTCGGCATTATCAAGCGATTTACCGACTTCGCTGCCGATGAAGGCACCGGCAAGTGTGCCCAATGCCACGCCGACAAGCTGTCCGGACCCTTTACCGAACTGTGCGCCGGCAACAGCACCGCCAACCGCGCCCAAAAGGGTGCCTGCGGTTTGTTTCTGGCCCTGATCCTGGGCGCAACCGGCGATGAATGCCGTCATCATGACGGGGATAATGATATGACGAAATTTCATATTTTTCTGCCTACCTTGTCTTTCCTGTCCCAACCGATATGTTCTGTATTTACGGACCGATCTTTTTGCGCCATCTCACGTAAATGCAAAACCCGTATCTTTCAAATTTGGTGCGGATTTTGAACTATCAAAGGAATCCAGACCCCAATGGACGAAAAAAATACGCCAAAAATGGGGCATGAAGCCCATGCCGTACCATTCGATTTGTTTGACGTGTGGTTTAACGACGCGAAAAACAAGGAAAAACCATATCCTGATGCGATGACGCTGGCCACAGCCGATGCGCAGGGGCGACCATCGGCGCGTATCGTCCTGCTTAAGGAATTTGATCAACGCGGGTTTGTATTTTATACCAATTATGAAAGCCGCAAGGGCAGCCAGCTTGGCGAAAACAGTTTTGCCGCCCTGTGTTTCCACTGGAAGTCGCTTGAAAAATGCGTGCGGATCGAAGGCGCGGTGACCAGGGTTGATGCGGCGGAATCCGATGAATATTTTGCTTCGCGCCCGCGTGGCAGCCAACTTGGCGCCTGGGCGTCGACCCAGTCGCGCGCGATGACGGGTCGGTTCGATCTGGAAAAACGGGTTGCCGAATTTACCGCCAAATTTGGTTTGGGCAAGGTGCCGCGCCCGGAACATTGGGGCGGGTTCCGACTTGTCCCGGACCGGATTGAATTTTGGGCCGAGGGAAAATTCCGCCTGCATGACCGTCAGCTTTATTCCCGCGACGCAAATGATGCGGGCTGGGACGTTCAGAAACTGTTTCCATAGGTTCTTGTGATGCCCGCAATTGCAAAGATTGCGGCATTATGGATCGACCAAAATAAAACGCGCGGCCCAGATTATGGTTCGCGCGTTTTTTATGTCGGTCTATTCCGTCTTGCCCCGTGTTATCCGGGGAGGGAGCAGGACAGATTTATTTCGGTTCGGGCGGGCAGAAAACTTCCTGCAGCACGGCAATGACCTTCATGATTTCAGGGTCGGCCAGCGAATAATAGATGGTTTGCGATTCCCTGCGGGTTTTCACCAGTCCATCGCGGCGCAGGCGGGCCAGATGTTGTGACAGGGCAGATTGCTTGATGCCAAGTTCGCCTTCAAGGGTGCTGACCGATTTTTCGGCCAATCCCAGCGAACATAAAATCATCAGGCGCCACTCGTTCCCCAGTGTTTTGAGAAATTCGGCTGCTTCGCGCGCATTTTCATGCAGGTTTTTATAATTCATCCAGGGGCATCCACTCTAATCGTCGGTTCGGCATTTTTTTGACGTTCTATAACCGACAAGTCGGACAAATTATATGAATTATCGGAGTTCTGAAACGCATTGGTTTGATGTTACACTGCTTTTTGTCGCCACATAAGCAATTCGTTATGGTTGCCGGTGCGGTCATGTGAATGAGCTTGAACCCTAATCGCCTGATTGTGTTGAACATACGGGGGATTTTGTAAAAGTTTTGATCTTGAACAAGGAAAGATGCATTGGATGGTTGCAGGCTGTTCCTGTTTGACGCCTTGTCGAAAATCGAATTCGTAGGTTCAGACCCTAGACATCAATTTCGGGAGTGAGTGTGATGGCCATAAGAACAATTCTGGCCCCAGTGGCGGGTTCCAACATTGATCAGCGTGTGTTGGATTTGGCGTTTCGAGCGGCCAAACGGTTTGATGCTCATCTTGAGGCACTGTTTGTTGCTGCTGAGCCGCAGGATGCCATTCCGATTGTTGGCGAAGGCATGTCCGGACTTATTATTGAAGAAATGATGCGCGCGGCCGAAGCCGAAACCGTGCGCCGTGAAACGCGTGGTCGTGCGGCCTATGACGCGGCACGTGATGGGGCTGCTGTGGCCGAGGCCGGGGCACCGATGTCCGATCTTCAGCCGACCTGTGCCTGGCGCCGCGAGAGCGGCCGCGAAGATGAAACAGTTGCCCGACGGGGCCGGTTGTTCGATCTGGTGGTGATCGGGCGTGACCCGCGTGAAGCTGCGGCATCGCTGACCTTTGATGCTGCTTTGATGGAAACGGGCCGTCCGTTGATGGTCGCGCCGGAAAAAACGCCGGAAACCATTGGCGAAAAAGTCGTCATCGCGTGGAATGGCGGTGTTGAATCCGCACGTGCCGTAACATCGGCGATGCCGCTTTTGCGGACGGCAAAGGAAGTCACGATTATCAGTGTCGGTGATGTTCCGCATGGCCGGGCTTGCGCCAAGGCATTGGCCGAACAATTCCTGTGGCACGGAGTCGAGGCCAAGGTATCTGAACTTCCCGATCAGTCAAATGTTGCTAGTGCGTTGATATCCGAAGCAGATAAGGTTGGTGCCGATTGCATCGTTTTGGGCGCCTACAGCCATTCACGGTTCAAAGAAATGATCCTTGGTGGTGTGACGCAGGATATGCTGGCAAAATGCGACTTACCGTTATGGATAATGCATTAACCTTTTGGGTGGGTAACAGCCTGAAATCCGGATGATTTTTGGTCTACCCATTTGTATGTAGCAAAAAAGGCGCAGTCTTCTGCGCCTTTTTTGTTGCGTATGCGAAGAAAACCCGCCACCGTGACCGAAATCTTACAAAGACGGAACCCCGATTAACGAGGTGTTTCGCATAGTGGAAGACAACGTCTGGCAGGGGAAAGCCCATGTTATCACTTCGCGATGTCATTGATTTCGCCTCTATGTCCGAGGATCTGGCCCAGGAATTAACCCGCCAGAATATTGGTTTGCCTGATCTTGGTGCGGTGGTTGCCGGTTTATCGGATATCGCCAATGGCACTGTTAGCGGTTGCAGCGCAGCACCCTGTGCTGCGGCCTGTATTACCAATGACATGGATGTTGAATAAGGCCTGATCAGCGCCATAAACGCTGTTGCCATCGATCATAAAAGATCGATCTGGCCATCATCATGCTTTGCCGGTTGGGCTATACCGGGTGCATCTTCATGCCAATTCAGAACATGATCGGGCACCGGACCCAGCATGTGCCGTACATCGGCAAAACCATTGTTGCGATTAAGCCAACCAGCAATGTGGTTTGGCCCGATCACGGCGGGCATCCGATCATGGATATGCGCAATCGCATTGGCCGGTCGGCAGGTGGTGATTGTGACCTCGCATCCGTTTTCCAATCCGGCAAACAAAAACGGCTGATGGCCGGGCAGGGTGATTGCGGTTTTGTGTTTCCCCCTGCCATCCTTGCGCCATTCGTACCAGCCCGTCGCCGGAACAAGGCAGCGCCGTTCAAGAAGTGGGCGAAATGTCGGTTTTTGATCAAGGGTTTCGGCCCTTGCATTGATCAACGGTGTGTTTAAGGTTGAAATCGTTAGTCCCCAATTGCGGATGCCAGCCGTATTGCCCGCAAGTATCACGATAACCGGGTCTGTGGGGCGACGGGTACCCGACAGGCTTTCAAATGCCGCATCAAGGTCTGGCCCAACCTTATTGCCATTATCCTTGTCAGTTTTATTCTCAGCCCTGTTTTCTCGGCTTCTTTCTGGCTCATTCCGGCTGTCATCATCGACACCGGGTTCAGACATGCGGTGGAATGGGCGCAGGATATTGCACAGATCAAGTGCAAAGCGTGCCTGCAGGGAATAAATATCGCTGTTAAGGTCGTATCGGCTGCACATTGAATGGCTTACGGTGGATTGCTTGTTGTGACTTGGGACGTGTGGAATTGATAAGGATCATAGCTGTTTGACTGGTTATAGTAAAACCTGCGTCCTATATAGGGGCAGATCCTTGGCGGGGCATTGCATCGATGGGGACTGATCCTTCATTGCATCGGGATGCGATGCTATAAGAATATGAAATGCGGACAAACGCGCCCTGTGGCGCGGGATTTGAAAGAGCCACCAAATGAATGCCACTGCCCCAAAAACGATTGTTCTGACCGGCGCAAGTCGCGGGATCGGCCATGTGACGGTCGGTTATTTTGCCGCGCGCGGTTGGCGGGTGATTTGTTGTTCACGTGAAGCCCCGCCACCCAGTTGCCCGCGTGACCCGGCACAGGGCATTCATATTGCGGCCGATCTTTCAAAACCCGAAGATGTCGACAGGTTCATTAAACAGGCCAATGACGTTCTGGGGGATGATCCGTTGCATGCGTTGGTCAATAATGCCGGGGTATCGCCCAAGACCCCGTATAAGGAACGCTTGGGCTGCCTTAACGGTGATATTGCCGCCTGGCGCGATGTGTTCGAGTTGAACTTCTTTACCCCCCTGACGTTGTCGCGGGGATTTGCGTCTGCGCTTCATCGTGGCAAGGGGGCGATTTGCAACATTACCTCGATCGCGGGGCATTATGTGCATCCCTTTGCCGGGTCGGCCTATTCAACGTCAAAGGCCGCATTGTCGGGTCTGACGCGTGAAATGGCGGTGGAATTTGCCGAACTTGGCGTACGCGTCAATGCGGTTGCGCCCGGTGAAATCAAAACAGCAATGATTTCGCCGGAATACGAGGCATTGGTACCGCGTATCCCGATGAACCGCATGGGAACCCCCGAGGACGTCGCCGCCGCAGTACTTTATCTGGTCGGAGAGGACAGCAGCTATGTCACCGGCACGGAAATTTTTGTCACCGGCGGGCAGCATCTTTATTGATGCGCATTGCATGACGGGGGCGATCAATCGAAAAAACAGCCGGGATTTTCCGGCTGTTTTCAGGTTCGGTTGGTAATGGAATAGGCAGGATCGTAATCGACATTTCCAACCGGGATGTCGTCGATCAGCGGGCGGGCCATGAAATATTTTGGCGAAACGCCATCCAGCTTCAGATCGGGCAGGGGCGCAAAGCCGAACCGGCTGTAATAATCGGGTTCGCCCAAAACGACACATCCGGCGGCATCATTGACACGCAGCCGTGCGATACCGGCCTGGATCAGTTCCGATCCGATACCCAACCCTTGTCTGTCCGGGGTAACGGCCACCGGGCCAAGGCCAAACCAATCGGTTTGCCGGCCATTAATCCGGACCGGAGAAAAAGCAACACAGCCGACAAGTTCGTTGTCTTCAATCGCGACAAGAGACAGGCTAAGCGCGCCCGTGTCACGCAGGGCATCAACAATCAGATGTTCAGTTTGCTGGCTATGGGGTGCTGTTTCAAAAGCACTGGCCAGCAATGCGTGGATTGCCGGGATGTCTGACGCGTTTTCTTCGCGAATAAGCATATTTGTCCCGTCCCATCCTGTGACAAGGCATCTGCTACTTGCAGATGGTCATCGCACGACTATAACGGGAAAATTTCTTAGGCCAACAGGCTTTTAAGCCAATCGCGCTTTTGCTCCAGCCGACGGGCTTCCATATCAAGCCATCCGGTAAACGGGGCGGCTTCGTTTGAATGCTCTTCACGCAGGGCAAGAACGCGGTCCAGTTCGAGTTCGCAAACATCGTGCAGGATTTCGATCTGGTCGCAGCGTGTTTCTTCGTCAAGCAAATGCAGGAACCGCATTTTAAGTGCCATGACAAGGCGCGATAGCTCGCCGGAGGTATCGCGCAATGTGCCCTGCATCAGTTCCAAAAACTTGTCATGCCCGGCCTTGGTCAAAGACAACTGGGCATCGGAAAATGTGCCGCTTTCGGTGTTTTCGCGGACAAGCCCTTCAAGCTTAAGAAGTTGCAGGGAACTGCCCATCATATCAAGCGACGGACCCATGATATGGGCGGTGAAATGGCGCACTGAATTGGCCAGATCAGCATAGCTGATCGGTTGGTCGGAAAGGGCAAGGGTTCCAAGTGCGCACAGGCGCAGACATTCTTTGGGCAGCAAGGTTCTATCCGAATACATAAACGGTCCCTGTCATGTTGCAGACACCGAGGTTAACGCGAACAGTTATTAATTGCAAGTGTTCGGTGCCGGAGAAATCCCGGCACCGGTAAATATAGATCACAAATCCGATTGCGCAAACAAACTGTCATTGGCATCACCGGGTTATACGGTCACTATCTGACCGATGATCCCGCGGGATCATCGGGGGCCCTGCAGAATTATGGGGTGACTACATCGTGGATCGTCAATTCACGAACTTCATGATCGGGCGTTTGCCACCAGATGGTTTCCCCCTTGGCAATTCCGATCAATGCGGCACCGACGGGTGTCATGATCGAAATGCGGCGGGCGGATATGTCGGCTTCTGCCGGCATGACAAGGGCCACGGTTTGCATGTTCCCTGTGGCGTTGTCGCGGAATGTGACTTCGGATCCGATGGTTATGGTATCGGGGGGCAGTTCTGACCGACAGACGATGAGCGCCCTGTCGATTTCGTCAAGCAACCTGTTGGCAACAATCGGATTTCGGACAAGATTGGCCCGTGCGAGGTTTTCAAGCTGTTCGGCGATGGCCCGGTCAATAAAAACGGCCGGATCATGCGATTGGGTTTCGTGGAATGTTGTGGTGCTGGTTTGCATCATGAAAGGTCCTTTTGGATAAGATTTGAGCCATCTGGACGATGAAGGTCGCAGACAGCGCGGATTGTCGGGAATTGGGCGCGGTTGATACTGTGAAGGGTCAGGGTGCCGACAGTGCCATCGGCCGAAAGCAGTCGGGTGCGTTGGCCCGGTTTTAGCCCGATGACGGTCAGACCAATAAAACTGCGCAGGTCAAGGTATGCCTGATTGCCTGAGCCGGTATTGGTGTTGGCATGATGATTGTCTTGATCATTTGAGAGATCGCCATATTGGGTTTCGGGAATGCCAAGTAACGCAGTTTGTGGCGGCTGATCATTCAGGGAATAGGAAATATTGTCCCCAAAGGCTGCGTAAGGATGGGGAGCACCGGCGCTATCGAGCAGACGTGCATCGGCCAGTTTTGTGCAAAGAAGCCGCCCCAACAAAAGGTCAAGCGGGGGGGATTCATGGCGCATTTTCTCAAGCCGGGTAAAATCCTGTGAACACAGCCAGCTTGTCATCGGGCGCAGAGCTTCCAACCGCTTGAATTGGCGCGGTCGGTGGATATGGCGCATACGAAGGTCAAGCGGCGAGGTGCGATTGTTCCTGTTCGGGGGGATGCCACCCGAAGCATGGTTTTTCAACGTTGTCATTGTGATCCTGTCTGTCGGACGATCCCGCAGGATGTCCATCAAAGGTCATTGAAGGTTTGACTTCAAAACCCCGAGTGCAGGTACAGGAATACGTTCCTCACCCCACTCGGGGTGAAGTTCCTGCGAGCAGGGAACCCGCATTGATCACAAAACGAACGTTCAATCGATGGTTCAACATAGCAATGTCAGTTTAGCACACTGACCACAAAGTTGAATGTGCATATTGTCGGGAATGTAAAACCGGCGCATGGAATGCGCCGGTTTTACGTTTTTGGACATGTATTTTGGGTCTTGGACGGTTTTAAAATCGGAACCGCATCCAAATGAGGGGGCTTAGGCCGCCTTGGAAATGCCGAGCTGGCCCCAGACGGCAAGAAGCGAGTCGATCAGGTGATCGACCAGTTCATCATTATGCAATGGGCCGGGCGTAAAGCGCAGGCGTTCGGTACCGCGCGGCACGGTTGGATAATTGATCGGCTGAACATAGATGTCGTGATCAAACAGCAGGCGGTCGCTTGCTTCTTTGCACATGCTGGCATCGCCAACCATCAAGGGCACGATGTGACTGGGCGCATCCATAACCGGAAGGCCTGCATCACGCATGCGTTCGCGCAGCGTTTCAGCGCGTTCTTTTTGGGACTTGCGTTCGGCGTTGCTGTCTTTAAGGTGGCGGACTGATGCTAGCGCACCGGCCGCAATGCTGGGCGGGTGGGAACTGGTAAAGATAAAGCCGTTGCCAAAACTGCGGACGAAATCGACGATTTCATGTTTGGCCGCGACATAGCCGCCAATTACGCCAAATGCCTTGGCCAAGGTGCCCTGAACGATGTCAACACGATCCATCACGCCGTCGCGTTCGGCAACACCACCGCCACGCGGACCGTACATGCCAACCGCATGGACTTCGTCGAGATAGGAAATCGCATTGTATTTTTCGCAAAGGTCAAGAATCTCGGCAATCGGGGCGATATCGCCATCCATCGAATAAACTGATTCAAACGCAACGATCTTGGCGCGTTCCGGGCCAAGATCACGCAGGACACGTTCAAGGTCTTCGACGTCGTTATGTTTCCAGATGCGGCGTTCCGCCTTGGAATGGCGCATGCCTTCGATCATAGAATTGTGGTTGAATTCATCGGAAATGATAACGCAATCGGGCAGTTTCGACCCAAGAGTCGATAATGTCGTCCAATTGGCGACATAGCCCGATGTCATCAAAAGGGCGGCTTCCTTGCCATGCAGATCGGCGAGCTCATTCTCGAGCGCGACATGCAGGTGGTTGGAGCCGGAAATATTGCGTGTGCCACCGGCACCGCCACCCTGACCCGTGATGGCGTTTTGCATGGCTTCAAGAACCTTGGGGTGCTGACCCATGCCGAGATAGTCGTTTGAACACCAGACAGTAATCTTACGCGCGGCTTCGCCATTGCCCGGATGATAAAGGGCCTTGGGAAACTCGCCGACGATACGTTCAAGATTGGCGAACACGCGATAACGGCCTTCGGCCTTAAGGCCGGACAACGCGTCTTTGAAGAAGGTGTTATAATTCATGTTTTGTGTCTTTCGCCTGTCTCTTCGTGCGGGATCGGGATCCCTGATGCGAAGCTCTGGTCTTATCCCGATATGACGTTATATCCGGATCAGCATGGTCCCGTTCGACCGGGTCTTGATCGTATCCTTATCGGGCATGGCGCCCGGTTTGGCATTGACCCTTGTCAAAAAAATTAAAGCGATTCCAGTTTCACTTTAAACTTCTTCGCGAACCACGATGACAAAGAAGGCGTTCCATATTGTTGTGTGTCGATCTCGGTCTTATTCGCGAGCTTGTATTGTTTCGCGTTTAAGGTTCGGTTTCAATTTGGCGCGATTGGCGACATTTTGCAAGGTTTTGAAGGGGTTTCCAGCACATAATTAAATCGATTTAAACATGTGATTTAAACTATCGACCGGATCAATCTGCCTGTTTCGGGTGCTAAGCAACCCGCTATATTTTTCAAAATATAGCGGGTTTTTTGAGCCAAGTATTTGTTTTCAGGGATTTAAATCAAAGGTTGAGCAGCGTTTCATCTGGTGGTTGAAACCAGATGAAACGCTGTTGCCGATGCCGATAGGTTGATCAGCCGAGGCTTGAATGCCATTCGCCAAGGGCGGCTTCGACTTTGTCGAACATGTCATGGACCTGTTCTTCGGTAATGATCAGCGGCGGGCAGAAGGCGACCGTGTCGCCAAGGGCGCGCAGGATCACACCGTGTTCCATGCATTTCTCAGAAACGGCCTTGCCGGCCGAACCGGCAGGCGCGATTGCGGTTTTCAGGCATTTGTCATCGACAAGTTCAAATGCACCTAAAAGGCCGCGACCGCGCGTTTCGCCGACATGGTCGAATTTATTGAGGTCTTTCAGGCGTTTTTGGAACGGCGACATGACATTGCGAACATGTTCGATGATGCCGTCTTCTTCGTAAATACGCAGGGTTTCAAGTGCCACAGCGGCCGCCACCGGATGCCCGGAATAGGTAAAGCCATGGCCAAAGGTGCCGATTTCATCGGATGCTTTTTTGGCCGCCTGATAGATTTTTTCATTGATAAACAGGGCCGAAATCGGCTGATAGGCCGATGACAGCTGTTTGGCGACGGTGATCATATCGGGTTTGAGGCGGAAGGTTTCGGTGGCAAACATCCGTCCGGTACGGCCAAAGCCACAAATGACTTCATCGGCAATAAACAGGATATCGTAGCGATCCAAAACGGCCTGAATTTTTTCGAAATAGGTGCGCGGCGGAACAATGACACCACCAGCACCCATGATCGGCTCGGCGATAAACGCCCCGATGGTTTCGGGGCCTTCGGCCTGGATCAGGTCTTCGAGCTGTTCGGCCAGACGGGTGGCGAAATCCTCTTCTTCTTCGCCGGGTTGGGCTTCGCGCCAATAATGCGGCGTTTCGGTGTGAAGAATGCGGTCAATCGGCAGGTCGAACATTTTGTGGTTGCCCGGAAGACCGGTCATCGAAGCCGCCGCAACGGTCACCCCGTGATAGCCCTTTTTGCGCGAGATGATTTTCTTCTTTTCGGGCAGGCCAATCGCATTGTGATAATACCAGACCATCTTGACCGCAGAATCGGTCGCTTCGGAGCCGCTATTGGCAAAGAAGACCTTGGACATCGGTACCGGTACGAGTTCCAGCAGCTTTTCCGCCAGATCAATCGCCGGGTTGGTGCTGCGCGAGGCAAAGGTATGGTAATAGGGCAGGGTTTCAAGCTGTTTTGTCGCGGCCGCAACCAGGCGTTTCTCGTTAAAGCCAAGCGACGCACACCAAAGTCCGGCCATGCCTTCGATAAAGCTTTTGCCGTTGTCATCGGTCACATAGATGCCGTGACCCTTGGTGATGATATGCGGGCCGTTCTTTTCGTGGGCCGCGAAATTGGTATAGGGATGCAGGTAGCTTGCGATATCGCGGCTGGCAGCAGAATTGCCTTTGGCGTTCGGGGCGGTGGTGGTGGTGGTGGCGTTTATGGGCATGGCGAACCTCTGTTTCGTGCAGGTGTGATCCTGATGATTTCAAGCACTTTAGTCAGCTATTTGTGGCTTGGAAATCATTTGTTGGCGTGCTTTGGGGCGTAAGTCCTGTTGCCGGATGGCAAAAATAAAACCGGCCGGAAAATTTCCGACCGGTTTGTTATGTATGCGGTTATGGCACAGCCTTTGTAAAGGTGCTGCCCAAAGCCTAGTGCGACATCAGAACCGGGACGGTCATGTGACGCAGAAGGTGTTGCGTTACACCACCCATCATCAATTCGCGCAGGCGCGGGCGGCCATAGGCGCCGCAGATGATCAGATCAATGCTTTCATCCGCAGCCCGCGACAGAAGCAGGTCGCCAACGCTGATGCCCGTTGCATTCATGTTTTCCTTGCGGACATTGATGCCATGGCGTTCAAGACGTGCACCAATATCAACACCGGGAACCGGGATACTATCGCGCGCGCCCTTGTTCGGATCAGCACACAGGACCAAGGCGGATTTGGCATTTTCAAGGAAGGCCATGCCGTCATTCATCGCCCGCACAGCTTCGCGGTAAGGTTTCCACGCGACCATGACACGATCGCCAACGGTTTCGAAACGCCCGGCATAGGGCACGACCAGAACCGGGGTGCCCGCCGTCAGGATGGTTTTGTCGGGCATTTCCGAGGTCGATGCGGGATCGGGGCTGTCGGGGTCATATTGGCCCAGAACGGTCAGATCGTGGTGGCGGGCATACATTGCGACAGTGTCGGCAATTTCAGCAGCCGAACATGGCGTTTGCTGCCAGCTATAGGCAACACCGGCGGCTTCGCAGGCTTTGATAAATTCTTGCTCGGCGGCTTTGCCGGATTCGGCCATGGCAGCGCGTTGCTGATTGATGATTTCCTGAGAAATCTGAACTTCCATGAAACGCGGAATTTCAGCATAGGGCAGAAGAAACAGCCCCGTCAGATGCGCTTTGTGCGCCTTGGCAACTTTCAGTGCGACCGAAAGTCGTTCCGCACAAGGGGCTGAATTATCAACGTGAACAAGGATATCCCGATACATCTGCCAGTCTCCTATTCCGAGTAAGGTCGCCTTAAATCAAGGTGACCGCGTGGTTATGAGAAGCACTCTAATGCGATTGGCGGTGGTGGTCTTTGTTCTATCTCAAATGGCATGAGGTGTGGATGCCAAGTTTGTTTCGGTTCTTTGGCGCGAGAATGCGAACGCCAGATATTTGTCCCTAACCGTCAACGGTGGGCTGGGTCATTGGAATGAGTTTTTCCATGGTTGGCGAACCGTTATCAGGCATGGTTTTCATCGGCAGGGTTGATGCGGGGGCGCCGGTTGCAGGGAGGGCGGGCGATGTGATTTGCGGGGTGCCCATTGTTGTTGGATCGCCCATGATCGGCATGCTGTTTGAATTCATCCCCATGGCCGTGTCACCCGAAATGATCGCAAGGCTTTTATGGAGCTGTTGGGACAGGTCCGCCCAGTTGGCTTGAAGCGTATTGCAGGCGGCTTCGTCACGTTGTTGGACGCAACGTTGTGCCATACGGTCAAGGATGCCAAGTGCGATGCGGGCTTCGTCAACCTGTTGGCGTTGCATATCGGTGATGGCCGTTTTTTTTGCGTCGGGGGCCATGACAAAATTGTCATCAGTGGGGGGGCTTGCGGGCATGCCTGCACCTGCGCCTTCTTTCGAAGGCATTGCTGGCGTCTGGGGATTGGATGATGGGATCGATGTGCCCCATGGCGTTAAGATATCGCCGACAGCGGCCGGTTGACTGTCTTGTGCGGTCATCGGCTGTACACAGCCAGAAAGCAGGCCGGCTGCCATAACCAGACCGGTTAGAGCAGCAGTGCTTTGGATCATCATGACTTGCTCCTTGGGCCTTGACGCGGATGATGCATCTGGCCGTTCCCGTGTTTTGATCTGGCCGTTTATTGTACGGCCTTGCTTTTGCTTGGGAATATATTGAACCTTGTTGCGGGCCATGTCCAGAAAAGGGCACGTGACAGTTTCCGGTGTCTTAAACGCCCCGTCGGGATTTTCAATGGTCGCTTTCAGGCGCGATATGATTTGTGCCTGAAGGGCGCATCTTATGAAAACGGCCTGCTTTTGATGTTCAAACGGGCTGGTTTAAGCAAAAAACCACAGATGCCATGAAGAGCGCCTGTGGTTTTTCTGTTCCTTGGAAGGCTTTCCCCGTAGAGGGTTAATGATGCCCGCCAGTCGATATATTGCCGCGCCCATTTGTCAGATAAATGCCAACATTTTGCATCATGCCCTGATCTTCGTGATCAAGGATGTGACAATGCAGGACGAATTCTCCGATATAGCGTTGGTAGCGGGTGCGCATGGTGATCAGGTAATCTTGTTGGACAAAGATGGTATCGCGCCACACACCGGCATATCCGTAATATTGGCTGTCTTTGTCTTGCGTGACGTCTTTGCCTTTTTCATCAAGGACTGAAACGATTTGAAATGGATTGACGTGGATGTGGAACGGGTGCCCGGCAAGGGTAGAGCCGATTTTCCATTCTTCGACGTTATTTAAGGCCAGTTTCTGATTGATGACGTCACTTTGATAAGAAGCCGCATTTTTGATGGAATAGGGTTGATTGTCAGGTTTCAGGTCCAATTCGCCGATCTGGAATTTTGCAGGGGTCGTGCTTGTATCGATGTTAAAGGCAATGGTTCTTTCGCCTTTTACCTCGTCATCCTTGATTGTTGGGTGGGGAACGAAGGATGATAATTTTAAATTGTCTTTCAGGTCTTGTGCGATGGTCGATTGTAAGTTGGCCGGCATGAAATTTTCAGCAGTGACGATCAACTTGTCTGAAATGATGCGTCGTGATCCGTGTTGTGCCGGTTCGCCTGATACCATGACAAGTGCAAGAATCTCTGCCTTATGTTGCTGTTCATTGATGGTTTGGCCTGTGTTCAGTTTGTAATCGATCATGCAATAGTTTCCTGGCTCGGTAAAAGACAACAGCATGTCTTCGCGATATCCAGGTTGGAAAACGGTTTCATCCTGGAAGGACGCCTGGGCGCGTGTCAGGCCATCGGTTGCGATCAAGGTTTGTTCGACAATTGTGCCGCTGCAATATTTATCGACTAAAGCCTGCTTTTCGTCGGCCGATATAGCTGCTTTATAGGCTTTTTCGATTTCTTCTTCTGAGGCATCGGTCGCGAGTTTTTGAAAGCGCAGATTGATCGTGTCCCTGACCCCGGCATGGATGAAGCGCCACCGTTCGACATCGCCAGTTTGAATGTCTTTGAAATAGGGGATGACTTTGCCGTTGATCATGGTGTAACGGCCAGAAGAATTCCATGTGCCCGGACCAAATTGCAGGCTGTAATTTTCGATCTCGCCGGTTTGGCCTTGCTTGCAGTTCCAGATGGATTGGGGATCTGTGTCATTTTCATTTTGAAGGCAGGCATAGGTGTTTTGCTGGAACAGGACGACACGTTCTTTAAAGGGCGTTCCGTCTTCATTTCGCAAAAGCGTATCGATATCGCCGGTTTTGACGGCTTCACCCTTTTTCTCGGGCAAACGATTGCCATGAATGATCAAGGCGCCGCTCATGCCACTTGATACCTGAAGCGCGGTCGATCCATGCAGATGGGGATGATACCAGAATGTTCCGGCCGGGTGGTCGGTCGGAATGTTATATTCGTATTGAAATGAAACGGATGGATCGATCTTCAAAAGGACATTGTCGCTATTGCCCGTTGGGCTGATCCATAAGCCATGGGTATGCATGTTGGTGCCGTTGAAACAATGCGGCGTGTTGGGGGACATGTTCATATTGGGGGGTTGTTCGTCATTATAGCAGCTAGGGTCATCGGGTAATTGATTGTTCAATGTCAGGCGGAATGTTTCGCCAGGCCAAATATTGACTTCAGGTCCCACAAAGGGCGTTTTTTCGCTGGTGACGTCCCCGACAAGCGAGCGCAATTTCACCGCGTCATATTGATCCGTCGTGGGGTTATAGATTTTGCCTTCGGTGAAGGTGACATTTAAATTGTAATATATCTGGTTCCCAGGACCCCGGGTGGCGGGCATGGTGGCCAAATTTTTTAGGACCGTTTCGCTATCAGGTAAAGGATTGCCGTCACGATCTGTCAGGGCCGCTTCTGCAGGGTTTTCTGCAATGCGCCCGTTCGTTGCTGCATGGGTATCTGTGGCCAGGATTATTGTCGGTAACAGTGCCAAAATCCCCGCGGCAATCATGGACGTGCCTGTGACAACAGCGCCTTGATAATTTCTCCGTAAGAGTTTCATTTTCCTGCCTACTGATAATGTACGAGAAACGTGGCAAGAATTTTAAACTAAGAAGAAGAGATCTATCAACCTTGGATTGAATTTAATCCGGAGAACCTGCCCTTAATGGGGGCGTGTTGAATTTCTACTTAAGGGTAGGAAGGGATATGTTCTGGTCGAAAGCATAGTCTTTGTTTGCGATAAGTTTCCTTGCAGAAAGCAGGCGGAAAGTATGGCTCCGACCCGCTGCGATAACCACACAAGTAGGGCAGCAGTGTTTCAGATCAGCATGATTTTTCTTTGCTGTTTTCTTCTTGTTGCTGGCGATGCCTACAATAAGGTCGGATGAGAGTTGGCGGAACGCAAAACGCCCGCCGGTTTCCCGACGGGCGTCTGAAATTTGTTCACGGGCAAAGAGCTAGTCGTGCTTGCCGCCATTGGCCTTGGACCATGCGACCGGGTCGCTCAGGAATGACCGCACGCCTTCGATGGCTTCTTTGGGGAAGTATTTTCCTTCTTCGGCAACGGCTAGGATATCGGCCCAGGTTGCCAGATAATGCAGCTCGATATCGTCTTTTTTCAGTTCTTCAAGCGCATTGGGGAACACACCATAGAAAAAGACAACAAAGGCATGTTTGCATTCGGCACCGGCGTCGCGGATGGCATTGACGAAATTGACCTTTGAGGCACCGTCGGTGGCAAGGTCTTCGACCAGAAGAACGCGTTGGCCTTCGTGGATGTCACCCTCGATCCGGGCCTTGCGGCCAAAGCCCTTGGGCTTTTTGCGGACATATTGCATCGGCAGGTCCAAAACATCGGCCAGCCATGCGGAATAGGGGATGCCAGCGGTTTCACCACCTGCAACCGCGTCAAAGGCTTCGTAGCCGGCTTTGTCAGAAACCTGACGGGCGGCGAGTTCCATGACCTTGCGGCGTGCACGCGGGAAGGAAATCAGTTTGCGGCAATCGATATAGACCGGGCTTGCCCAGCCTGAGGTCAGGATATAGGCCTCTTGCGGGCGGAAATTCACGGCCCCGATATCGAGCAGGATCTTTGCGACGGTTTTGGCAGCATAAGAACAATGCGTGGTCGAAATCTCGTTGGTCATGGCGGCTATACCCTTTTCCGGATCGAATATTTGGCCACCTCTTAGCGTTTTTGGGCACAAAGCGCAAAGAAAAGCCGCTGTCCGTTTGGTCAGGATTGGCTGTTCGGGGATATTAGCCCTGATTTTATCGTGATAATGGGGAATGCAATTGCACCAGAAGGCCGATTTAAAATGGCATAATTGATATCTGAAATATCATTGTTGCATGTTTAGATGTGTTTTGTTAGGGTTTGGATATCTTCACATAAAGGATCTTTTTGATGATCACCGCAGGACAAATGCGGGCAGCGCGTGCGTTGCTGGGCATTGATCAGAAAACACTGGCGGAAATGTCCGGGGTTTCTGTGCCAACCATTCAACGGATGGAAGCCAGCAAAGGCAATGTGCGCGGCGTGATCGATACCCTTGCCAAAGTGGTCGAGGCGCTTGACCGGGCGGGGATTGAACTGATTGGTGATAACGTGCCCAGCGTCGCCATCGGGCGTGGTGTGCGTTTGAAGGAATCCGATGTGAAACCGTTCCTGTAATCCCTGTTATCTTTACCGACCGGATCGACCGGACCGGGTGAAGGATTAGGACCGCAACATAATTTTGCGACGGCGACCGCCGACTGATGCCGACGATCCCGCCGCCTTGTCACGAGGCCGCCGGAAATAATGAAAACTGCAACGAGTGAAATCAATCGAGTATCCGAACCCGGATATGTCGAATTGTTTACCCCGAAACTGGTCACGGTATTGCGCGAGGGATATGGACTTGCACAATTGCGTGCGGATGCGATTGCCGGATTGACCGTGGCGATTGTTGCTCTGCCATTATCCATGGCGATTGCGATTGCATCGGGGGTGTCGCCAGCGCAGGGGCTGTATACCGCTGTCATTGGCGGTATTTTGGTATCGCTTTTGGGCGGCAGCCGGTTTCAGATTGGCGGCCCGGCGGGGGCGTTTATCGTTCTGGTCGCGGGAACGGTGCAGGCGCATGGGCTGGACGGGTTGATCATTGCAACGATGATATCGGGTTTGATCCTGATGGCTATCGGTGGGCTTAAGCTTGGTACTTATATCAAGTTCATTCCTTATCCGGTGACTGTCGGTTTTACCGCTGGTATTGCCGTGGTCATTTTTTCCAGTCAGATCAAAGATTTGCTAGGGTTGACGTTGTCGGGGCCAGAGCCGGGACCGATCCTGGAAAAGTTCCCGATGATTTGGGCCGCTTTGCCAGGGTTTGATCCGGTAACGGTGATGCTATCAGGGGTGACGATCCTTGTGATTGTCGGGCTTAAACGGGTTCGTCCGCATTGGCCGGGGATGTTGATGGCGGTGGTCGGAACGGCGGTGGTGACCGCATTGTTCGGGTTGCCGGTATCAACCATTGGCAGTGTGTTTGGCGGCATCCCCAGCAGTTTCCCAATGCCGACCTTGCCCGCATTCACGATGGCCAAAGTTCAGGCGGTTTTGCCCAATGCGATTGCCTTTGCGTTATTGGGCGCGATTGAATCGCTTTTATCCGCGGTTGTTGCCGATGGTATGACCGGGCGACGCCATCGGTCCAATTGCGAATTGGTGGCCCAAGGGGTTGCCAATATGGCATCGGGGTTATTTGGCGGTATTTGCGTTACCGGCACGATTGCACGCACTGCGACCAATATTCGCGCCGGCGCCCATGGGCCGGTTGCAGGCATTCTTCATGCGCTGTTTCTGTTGGCATTCATTTTGATTGCCGCACCATTGGCAAGCTTTATCCCGCTGGCTTGTCTGGCCGGGGTGTTGGCAGTTGTGGCGTGGAACATGATTGAAAAGCATGCCTTTGCCACATTGATGCGGGCCTCGCGCGGGGATGCGGCGGTTTTGATGGCGACCTTCCTTTTGACGATCTTTCGCGATTTGCTTGAGGCGATTGTGGTTGGTTTTGCGCTGGGGTCGGTTTTGTTCATTCAGCGCATGTCAAAAACCACCGCGATTGCCACCCATACGCCGTTTGTGGCCGAGGATCAGGCGGATGTTATGGGCAGGGCGGCCGCAGCATCAGATATCGGGCCGGTGACCGACCCCGATATTATGGTTTACAGGATTTCGGGTGTGTTCTTTTTCGGGGCGGCGGCATCCATCGGATCGGTTCTGGATCGGATCGCGGATACCCATCGTGCCCTGATTGTTGATTTTGCTGCCGTACCCTTTCTGGATTCAACGGCGGCAAATACCCTTGCCAGTCTGGCGTCAAAGGCCGATGGGCGCGGGGTGCGGGTAATCTTGACCGGAACATCGCATGATGTCAGGCGTGAATTGTTTGCCCATGGCATCAAACCGCCCCTGGTGCATTATGAACCTGATATCGAAAAGGCGGTGGGGCGACTTCGAGCCGAACTTTCGCTGGCTGCTACGCGATCATAGTTTGCGGGTTGTTTTCATTGAAAAATTACCGGCGTTCCGGATTTCATTTACCGCCAAGCCTTTGTCCGAGCTTGGCAAAATCCGGTTTTGGGTTTAATAGGTATAGCTTTACCGAATTAAGCTGAAAGGTATTGCCATGTCGCTGGAAACCGGACTTGTCGTTGATATCGATGGCGGCATTGCGACCATCACCATTTCCCAGCCGGACCGCAAAAACGCCCTGACCAAACCGATGTGGGGCGAATTGGCGCGGATTACCGATGATCTTGGCCGGGATAATGCGCTTCGGTGCGTGGTTATTCGCGGTGGCGGCAGGGTTGGTTTTGGGGCTGGTGCCGATATTCATGAATTCGTGCGCGAACGCGACGGTTTTGCCAAGGCCCGCGATTACGGCATGTTGCACGCTGAGGCATTGCAGGCGATCGAGGTTTGCCAGCATCCGGTGATTGCCGCAATTGACGGGCCGTGTATCGGGGCGTCATTTGTGTTGGCAGCGGCCTGTGATTTACGGATTGCGGCCGATAATGCGAAATTTGCTGTACCGCCGATGAAGCTTGGCGCGACGTTGGGATACCCGGAATTGCAAATCATGCTGGATCTTTTAGGTGAGGCGGCCTTGTTTGAAATTCTGCTGGAAGGACAAGTTTTTGGTCCCGAGCGGGCGCGAGAAATCGGCTTTATCGCCCGCCATGTTCCGCTTGATGCGTTCGAGGCCGAAATTAAAACGACCGCAAACCGCATTGCAGGCGGGGCACCGATCACCCAACGCCTGCATAAGAAATTGATTAATCGCCTGAAAGAAGGTGGTTCAATCGGGGCCAAGGAATTCGACGAAGGATATCGCGCATTCGATAGTGCCGATTTCAAGGAAGGTTACACCGCCTTTTTGGAAAAGCGCAAAGCGGTGTTTCAGGGGAAATAGGGGCAATCCCCCGTAACCCTTTCGGATCAGATAGGCAAATCTGGCGTCAGCGGGACATCCGTAATGCCGTAATCAAGGCCCATTTTGTGCAGTTCGCTGGTGATTTGTGATCTGTGATGGGTTTGATGATTGAACAGCTGCATTAAAAACAGCTGGCGGGGCAATTTACGTGTGATGCCATCAAGCCCTGTCAATTCGCGGATTTCATCCTGCCAGCTATGATCATTGTCATCGACAAAGGTGGCAATTGCGGTGTCGGTTTCAGCGCGCATTTTCACCAGCGTTCCGAAATCATCGGCAACGATGGTGCATGCATCATAGGGTTCCGCCTGCCCGGTTTGAAGGATGCCCAAGATGCGCAGATCGATATAAAGCAGATGGTTCAGCGTTCCGTGGATTGACCCGAAAAACATGCCACGGTCATGGCGACGTTCCGTATCGCCAATCTGTTCGCAAAGGCCGAACAAAACACCGTTCTGCCAAGTATTGTAGCGGGCCATCGCGCGGCCGTAATCATTGAAATTCATCTTTGCCATTTTGGTGGGGCTCCTGTTTGGCGGGGATTAATCGGCACGGGTCGTGACGGTGTCACTGTTGTTGTTGCGGTTGTCGTTGCTGTCATCGTCATAGTGCGCGGGGGCGGGCTGTTCGATCTGCTTTGCCTCGGCTACGAAGTGAACCATAATATTGGCGAAAACACCAAATGCCAGCATTGATGCCGTGACGGGCAGAAGGCTGCCATCATGGACCTGACCAATGATCATACCCGCCATCGCACCGGTTGCGAATTGGATGGTACCCATCAATGCCGTTGCGGTCCCCCCGATATGCGGGAAAAATTGCATAAAGGATGCGGTGGCGTTGGGCGCGGTCAGGCCGATCATGCCAACGGCGACCATCACCAGCGGCACTACGGCATAAAGTGATGGTTCAAACAGGTTGACCGCGATAAACAGCCCGATCACCGCTGCCAGTTGAATGCCCGTACCAATCGCCAGAATTTGATGGCATTCCATGCGTTTCAGCATTGGATTGTTCAGCCGGTTACAAATGACAATGACCACAACATTGGCGCCAAACAGATAGGGGAACTGGCTGGGCGAAACGCCGAAAAAGTCGATATACATGAACGGGCTGTCGGTCAGGAAACTGAACATTACCGCGCTGGCCCCGGTATGGGCCAGCATGAAGCCAACCGCCTTGCGGGTTTTGAAAACTTCCAGATAGGTCCACCAGATACGGCGTGCCGGGCCGGCATAACGCGGGCGCAGTTTGGTTGTTTCAGGCAGCTTGAACCAAACCACCACCAACATGATGCTGCCATAGATCACCAGCAGGACGAAAATCGCCTGCCATTGGAAATAGACCAATAACGCCGATCCGACGGTTGGCGCGACCAGTGGCGCAATCATCATGATCACCGCAATCAGGGCAAACATGCGCGCGGCCTCTTTGCCATCAAACAGATCGCGGACCGATGCCCCGACAATCACCAGGGCAAACCCGCCGCCAATGGCCTGAATAAAGCGCATGACGTTAAGCGATATCGCACTGTCGACGCCGATGATGATCGCACTGCAGATAATATAGATCACCAATCCGATCAGGGCGATGGGACGCCGCCCGACACGATCCGAAAGTGGCCCGCCAATCAATTGGCCCAATGCAAAGCCGATCAGGAAGGTGCTGATGGAAACTTCGACATTGTGGGTGGGGGCACCAAAATCGGCTGCCATGGCCGGGATGGCAGGCAGATAGGTGTCAATTGCAAAGGGCGCGGTTGCGATCAATGCGGCAAGCAGGATTGCAAGACGCTGTGTATTGATCGGGGCGCTGGCATCGATATTTGCCATAAACTTTCGTTCCGTTTCTTTGGGTGGCAGGTGGGGTGCGATCTGTCCGGTTTTCCGTTGTCTTTTCCCCGCTGCCTTTTTAAGGCACCAATTACGCAATGACAGAATGGGGGGCATCACTGCCTTTGTCTATAAGGTCGGATAGGGCGGAGTGTTCTGTTCTGGTCATTGTATGGTAGTGGCGGCAATTGGATCGCCACGCCATTGCTGGGGCGCGGGCTTGTAACGGGCCGGGCGGATTGCTGTCTGAAACGATTCAAGTTGTTCTATTATTCACGGAAATTCTGTTTTTTCCAGCGTGACGGATATATGGGGTCGAATATCAGCCATGCGTGTAACCATTTGAAGAACCAAAAGAAAACGGCACCCGCGATGGGGTGCCGTTTTTGTCGGTCTGGAATTGATCGGGTTTTGGAAATCTGAGCCTAGCGGTTCAGGATCCTTTCCGGGCCCATCAGGCTGTTGGGCAGCCAGGTGGAAATCGCCGGGATATAGGTAATAATCACCAGGAAGACCAGCAAGATCAGAAGCCATGGGAAGGCGGCTTTGACGACCTTAAGCAACGGCATCCCTGTTATCCCCGATGTGACAAACAGGTTCAATCCAACCGGTGGCGTGATCATGCCGATTTCCATGTTGACGACCATGATGATGCCAAGATGGATCGGATCGATGCCAAGCTTCATGGCAATCGGGAACAGGATCGGGGCCATGATCAAAAGGATTGCGGACGGTTCCATAAAGTTACCGGCAATCAGCAGAACAATGTTCACCACAATCAGGAAGCCCCATGCCGGCAGGCCCCATCCGGTGATGGTTTCTGCAATGGTATGAGGAATGCGTTCGGTGGTCAGGACATGGGCGAACAGCATTGCATTGGCAATGATGAACATCAGCATGATCGTGACTTTGCCTGCCTCAAGCAGGACGTGACGGACGTCTTTGTCAAAGGGTACCAGCGCCAGCGCCTTGACCATTTTCGGAACGTTATAGGCGATCAGACCACCAATGCCGGGATTGCCGGTTGCCGGAATCCAGGACTGATCCTTGATCGGGCCCATATCGCGGTAAAACAACACGGCAACAAACATGGCATAGAAGGCGGCAACGGCGGCGGCTTCGGTCGGGGTGAAGACCCCGCCATAGATACCGCCCATGATCAGTGCCACCAGCAACAGGCCACCCGATGCCGACAGCAGCGCACTTGACCATTCACCAAGCGACGGTTTTGGTTGGCTTGGCAGGTTTTTGATGCGGGCCACGATATAGATCGCGGTCATCAGCATAACACCGATCATAAGACCCGGTATCACCCCGGCCAGGAACATACGGCCAACAGAAACCTCGGTCGCGGCGGCATAGACCACCATCACAATCGATGGCGGGATCAGGATGCCTAATGTTCCGGCGTTACAAATCACACCGGCGGCAAAGCTTTGCGGGTAGCCTGATTTGACCATACCGGCAATCACGATTGAACCAATGGCAACAACGGTTGCCGGGCTGGAACCCGATACCGCCGCAAACAGCATACAGGCCAGAACCGATGCCATGGCAAGGCCGCCCGGGAACCAGCCAACTGTATCAACAGCAAAGCGGATCAGGCGTCGCGCCACACCGCCGGTCGATAAAAAGGCCGATGCCAGAATGAAATACGGAATGGCCAGAAGGGTGTAATGTTCCATCCCGCCGAACAGTTTTTCAGTTAATGTCGGCAGGCTGTCGGTCCCGAATAAAAGGATCGTGGCCAGCGATGAGACACCCAGCGAAATCGCAATTGGTGCGCCCAGCGCCATCATCCCGAACAGCAGAATGAACAGAAATGCAATCGTCATAATCTAGTGTTCCCCTGCGGCGCTTACGGCGTCTGTTGTTTGTTGGTGGGGGCGGCGTTTTCGCCGTCTGGGGTATTCGTATGCGCCAGCTGGTCTATGGCTTCGCGGGCTTCGTCGGCCAAATTAAAGCCAGTTTGTTGGCCCGTGATGATACGCCAGCCGACCTGTGCCAAACGGAATGCCAAAAGGGCACCGCCAACCGGCATGATCAGATAAACGAACCACAGCATGACCGGGCTGTCTTCGGCTTCCATTTCCAGCATGTGGTTGAAAGTCACCAGTTCCCAGCCACCCCGAATGAGCCAGTAGGAATAAAGCAACCCGGAACAAACCACGAGAAGGCCAATAGCGCGCTGTACCTTGTTGGGGAACAGGCGCACAAGGGCATCAACCCCGATATGCGACCCGATCTTTACGCCGTATGACATGCCAAACAAGATCAGCCAGGCGAAAATAAATTCGGTGGTTTCCAGTGCCCAGGTCAGGCCGGAATTGAAGATATAACGCATGACCACATTGATGAAGGTTAGCGTTGTCATAGCGGCGAGCAGGAGGGCAATAATGCCCTCCTCCAGCCGGTTAACGACCGTTGAGATCATCTTGGAACGGTCCTTTTCCAGGAAATAACGTCAGACGTGATTACGAGTTACAGGCCGCGGCAGCATCGATCAGGTTCTGACCGATTTCACCCGAGAACTGATCCCAAACCGGTTTCATTGCACCCTGCCAAGCTTTGAATTCGTCGCCCGACAGTTGCAGGATTTCAGTTTCACCGGAATCGATCACGGCCTGGCGCTGTTCAGAGATCAGGTCGGCAGCAAGGCCGTTTGCGTAATCGGTGGATTCTTTCATAGCCTGTGCCAGGCCATCACGGATTTCCGGATCAAGACCTTCCCACCATTTGGTCGAGGTCACGACCATATAGTCGAGCAGGCCGTGGTTGGACTCGGTGATGTAATCCTGAACTTCGAAGAATTTCTTCGAATAGATGTTCGACCAGGTGTTTTCCTGACCGTCAACAACGCCGGTCTGAAGAGCGGAATAGGTTTCGGCGAAGGCCATTTTCTGCGGAACGGCGTTAACAGCTTCGAACTGGGCTGCGATCACATCCGACGACTGAATACGGAATTTCAGGCCCGCAGCATCAGTAGGCATACGCAGCGGCTTGTTGGCTGAAAGCTGTTTCAGGCCGTTATGCCAGTAACCAACACCAGTCAGACCTTTGCCATTCATGGAATTCAGAAGTTCCTGACCACTGTCTCCATTCTGGAAGCAGGAAACGGCGTCCATGTCCTTGAACAGGAACGGAAGATCATAAATCTGAAGTTTTTTGGTCCATTTGCCGAATTTGGCAAGGGACGGTGCGCCGAACTGGACATCGCCACGCAGGATAGCGGCCAGAACTTTGTCATCATCAAACAGCTGCGAGTTCGGATAGATTTCGACCTGAACTTTGTCGCCCAGAAGTTCTTCGGCGCGCTTCTTGAAGAATTCAGCGCCCTGGCCCTTTGGGGTGTTCGGAGCAACAACGTGTGCGTATTTGACAACAACCTGCGCCGAAGCGGCATTGGTCATTCCAAGAACTGCGGCCATTGCAACGCTGGCAGCAAGAAGTTTTTTGGTAATTGGACGCATCAAGAGTCTCCCTATAAGCTTTGTGCGGTTTCCCGGTAGCGCGCCAGTTATCGGCGTCATTTTCGTCGCCGTTTGGCGCTGGGGTGCAACACTGCAATTGCCGGGCCAGTTCTGCATAGCTGCTATTACTATAAGGAATATCAGCAGTTTGCAGTTTTCATTAGCATGGTGCGGTGCAGCGTAAGCTCTTATTTTTGTTATCTTTACCGCACAACCTTCCCTGCGAATGTGCGGTCTTCCGCACAATATCTCAAGTTGAAAATTCAATTATTTTCATCTATTGCGGCGTCTGTGCTGTTTCTGCTGCTATCGTGGTATGACCAATGCGGGAAATAATCGGCGGTCAAGGGCGTGATATTCATGCCAGGGCGGTCAGAAACCGGGGGGTGTCGCCGCGCGTTGCCTGAGCCCGGACCGGGATTAACATCGGGTGCTGCGAACTTCGGGGCGGTGACCAAGTAAAAGGCACGGGCACAGGCCCGCACCGAGGCCAGAGTCGACACCAGATCAGCAAGCAGACCAGATATTAGAGCCGTTGGTCACGTATTTCATGGTCGCCGTGATCGCGGGTCGGGCGTGTAATGGCGCTAGCTATCGGTCTTGCTGCGAAATTCGGCCGGGACGATGCCGTATTTGGCCAGTTTGTCGTAAAATGTTTTTCGCGGAACGCCGAGCGCGTTGACGGTCGCCGTTACATGACCGCCATGTTGGCGCAGGGCTTCGTTGATGATGCCCTTTTCGAAGGCTTCGACCTGTTGGGGCAGGGACGCCACATGTTCGATGGTTTGCGCACTGTCCCCGGCAAAGGGATCAAGCCCCAAAACCCGGCGTTCGGCGGCATTGCGAAGTTCACGAACATTGCCCGGCCAGTCATGGCCGGTGAGGCGGGCGATTTCGCTACCATTGAGCGGGGCAAATTCGCGACCGAACCGTTCCTGAGCCTGTTTCATGAAATGCTGGAACAAAAGCGGGATGTCATCCTTGCGATCGCGCAGTGGCGGGATATGCAATTGCACGACATTTAAACGGTAATACAGATCTTCGCGGAAGGCACCGCGTGATGATGCATCGCGCAGGTCGACCTTGGTCGCGGCAACAACGCGTAAATCAATAGGCTGTAATTTGTTCGAGCCAAGCCGTTCCAGTGCGCGTTCTTGCAAGACACGGAGCAATTTCACCTGAAGCGATAGCGGCATGCTTTCAATTTCATCAAGGAACATGGTGCCCTTGTCGGCGAATTCGAACTTGCCGATACGTTTGTTTTCTGCGCCCGTGAAGGCACCGGCTTCGTGGCCGAAGAGTTCGGATTCAATCAGATTTTCGGGCATGGCGCCGCAATTGACGGCAACAAACGGGCCCTTGCGACCGGATGCTTCGTGCAGGGTGCGGGCAACGACTTCTTTGCCTGAACCGGTTTCGCCATTGATCAGGACATGTGCATCGGTTGCGGCGATGTTGCCGATCAGGGTGCGCAGCTTTTCCATCGCCGGGGTGCGCCCGATCAGGCCAGAGACTTCCTTGCTGTGGCGGGCAAGTTCGGCCTTTAAGGTCCGGTTTTCAAGGATTAGCTGCCGGTGCGCCATGGCACGGCGAGCAACATCGACAAAATGATCGGGCGAAAAGGGTTTTTCGATGAAATCAAAGGCGCCGTCGCGCATTGCCCGGACGGCGGTGGCAACATCCCCATGACCGGTAACAAGGATGACTGGCATTTCCGGTTCGATTTTACGGACTTGTGATAACAATTCCATGCCATCCATGCGCGGCATCCGGATATCGGAAACAAGCACGCCCGGCCATCCACGGCGGATGCGGTCAAGTGCCGATCCGGCTTCGCTGTGGCATTCGACGATGATATCGGCAAGTTCCAGCGTTTGTTGTGCGGCTTCCCGCACATCTTCATCGTCATCGACAAAAAGAACGCAATGGGCTGAGTTGTTCAACGAGCTTCCCCTTTTGATCCTTGTGCGGATCAGGGGGCAATCATGCGATGTGCCGTCAGATCCGTTCCCCGCTTGCGATTGCGGTGGTTTCGGTGCCCGTTGTATCAGGCGTATCAGGCGCCGTCGAGATCGATGTAGGCGTTTTGCCGCCGGTCCGTTGCGCACATCGTAGTTCGATCGTAAAGCAGGCGCCGCCCGCCGGGCGGTTTTCCGCACGTATTGTGCCGCCAAAACTGCGCATGATGCCGTAACAGATCGAAAGACCCAGCCCAAGCCCGTCCCCAAACGGTTTGGTCGTAAAGAAAGGATCGAAAAGTTGCGGCAGGTTTTCGGGCAGGATGCCGGGCCCGTTATCCGATATTTTTACCAGAATGCGGTTTCCCTTTTCGGCAATTGCGATACCGACTGTCGGGCATTCCTCGTCGCGGCAGGCATCGGCTGCGTTGCTCAGGATATTTAAGAATACCTGTTCAAGTTGGTTTTCCTCGGCCGTGACCAGCGGCAGGTTTTCAACGGCTTGATAATCAAGTTCGGCAAGACCGGCGCGGCCTGTTTCGCGCAAAAGGTCGATGACCTTTTGCAGCGGTTCGGTGATGTCGACCGGGTGAGTATCGTGTTTGGGACGACGCGCAAAGGTTTTCAGGTGGTTGGTGATCCGTCCCATGCGTTCGGTCAGTTCGGAAATCCGGCCCAGATTGCGGCTGGCGGTTTCGTTATTGCCGCGCGAAATGAATTTCAGGGCATTGTCGGCATAGCTTCGAATGGCGGTCAGGGGTTGGTTGATTTCATGGGCAATACCGGCCGACATTTGGCCAAGAGCGGCAAGCTTGCCTGCTTGTACCAGTTCGGCCTGTGCCGTACGCAGGGCGTCTTCGGTGCGGCGGCGTTCGCTGATTTCTTCGGCAAGACGAAGGTTGGTGCTCATCAAATCGGCGGTGCGCAGGCGGACCTGGCGTTCCAGTTCGCGTTGTGACCAGTCGCGGATTTCAATCTGTTCCAGCATGGCACGGCGGCGTTGCAACAAGACAAAGATCGTCCCCATGACGATGATATGCATCGCCCCGCCAATAAATCCCGCCGTCAGGATCGATTGATCCAACACGGCCTTGTCCGTCAGAAGGTAAATCTTCCAGCCCTGGCGGGGCAGGGTGCTTCGGGTGACGAGATAGGGTTTGGGATTGCTTTTGGTTTTTTCGGTGTGTTGGGCGTTTTTGTTCGCGGGCGCATCTGAAATCAGCCCCTCGGATGGTGCGGTTTCGCTTGACGCCAGCGACAGGATGCCAAGGGTATCATCATCGGGCCAGGCGCCTTGATGAACCGGCATCGGGTCAAGCGGGTAGTTGCCATATTTGCGCGATGCCATCAATTCAGGCCGGATTGATGGCGGGATTCCCGCCAGATCGCGAAAACGCCATTCCGGGCGTGATGTGATGATCACAATGCCGTTTTCATCGGTGACCAGAACGTTCTCGTTGCCGCGTGCCCAGCGTTGAACCAGTGTTTCCAGATGGGTTTTAACCACCATCGCACCTTCGAAATCGGCCCCGTTCGGGCGCACCGGATGCGAAATATAATACCCCGGGACATTCGATGTGATGCCAAAGGCAAAGTAATGTCCGGTCAGTCCTGCCTCGGCCTGTTTGAAATAGGGGCGAAAGGCAAAATTGCGTCCGACAAAGGATGCGTCGCTGTTCCAGTTGCTTGCCGCGATGGTCGTGCCGTTGCGATCCATGAAATAGATATCGGATGCGCCGCTATCGTCGGCGAGTTTTTCCAGATAAATATTGACCGCAGCGGCGTCTGCGGGGCTGGCGCGCTGTGCCAGATCAAGGATGCGTTTGTCACTGGCAAGCGTGATTGGCAGGTATTCATGTTCCTTGATCGCACCCTGAAGGTTTGATTGATACAGTTCCAGCTTGTTGCGGCCGTCCTCGGTGATTTCGACCAGACGGGTTTCGCGCCATAATTCGGTCGTCAACCATACGGTTACAGGTAACAATATCAGCATTCCGGCCAGAACCAGCCGGGCACTGCGTTTTGCCGATATTGATGTCTTGAGCATTTCCTGTCAGACCATTTTTTTAAATTATATCGGCCCATTATGATGACATAACGGTAACAAAGCATAGTCGAAAAAGCGTTGTCCCTGTCAGGTGCTTGATAAAAGCGCGGACTGTCTGTACCAATCAGGAAATGGACATTGCGACAACCATTTTCCCGGAAATGACGGTTTAAAGTTTCGCGCAGCATGTTCAGCCCCAATAGTCCGACAAGGATGCAATCCTACATGAGCGACGATGATGCACATCTGATCTGGGTTCTGGCCGATGACCGGGCCGGTAACGTTAATCAGGCCATCGGCGTGGCCGAAGCATTGGCGCAGCCGTTTAAACGGATTGATGTCGGCTATACCAAATTTGCCAGATTGCCCAATGCCCTTCGCCAGGCAAGCCTTTTGGGGGTTGATGTTGCATCGCGTACCCGTCTTGTCGCGCCCTGGCCCGATCTTGTGATTGCGGCGGGGCGACGGACCGCACCGGTTGCGCGCTGGATCAAAAAGCAAAGCCAGGGCCACACACGATTGTGCCAGATTATGCGGCCCGATGGCGGCGAGAGGGCGTTTGACCTGATTGCCGTTCCGGCACATGATCGGATGCCGCCGCGCGACAATATTCTGGAAATTCCCGGCGCGCCGCATCGGGTAACAGAAACCCGTCTTTTGATCGAGGCCGATAACTGGCGCCCGCATTTCAAGGGATTGCCGTCGCCGCGTGTTGCCCTGATCATTGGCGGAAACACCAAAAACGCAGTCTTTACCGCCGATATGGCACGTGAGGTTACCGGGCGCGCGATTGAGGCGACCAAGGCCGTCGATGGCAGTCTTTTGGTGACGACAAGCCGCCGGACCGGGCCGCAGAACGAAGAAATCATTGCGCAAATGCTTGGCAGTTCAGGTGTTGCTTATCATCTGCATGACTGGAGCTCGGATGCGGAAAATCCGTATTTTGGTTATCTGGCGCTTGCCGACATGATCATCGTGACAGCCGATTCCGTTTCGATGTGTTGCGAGGCCGCCGCGGCACCGGGCGGAGTTTATATCTATGCCCCGGACGGGCTGGCAAGCCAGCGTCATCAACGCCTGCATCAGGCGCTTTATGATGGCGATTACGCAAGGCCGCTTTTGGCCAAAACGGAAATCGTTCCGTTCAAACACCCGTCATTGCAACCAGCCCGGATGGTTGCGCAGCGGTGTTTGGAGTTGCTGAGTTCCCCGGTTTCGTAATCTACTTTTCTGATTGGGTTATTGCGGCATTCTGATTCCGTTGCCCAGTGGATCAATGTGATCGACCAGAAAATCGATGAAGGCACGAATACGTGCGGCAAGATGTTCGTGACCGGCGAACATGGCGTGGATCAGTTGTTCATCCAGCGGGTTCCAGTCGGGCAGGATTTCAACCAGTGCCCCGGCTTTGATATCGGCCAGAACATGAAACCGGCCAAGCCGTGCCATGCCAAGCCCTGAAAGACACAGGCGGCGCATTGTTGGGCCGTTATCACATTGAAAATTGCCAGATACGGTGCGACCAAACCGTTCGCCGGTTTCGGGATTGCGAAACGGCCATTCATTCATCGGCATCGGAAAGTTGAACTGCAGGCAATTATGGTCCGCCATTTGATCGGGATGTGTCGGCAGGCCATGTTTTGCCACATAGTCAGGGGCGGCAACGATCATGCGGTTGCTTTTGATCAGTTTGCGCGCCTTAAGTGATGAATCGGGCAGTGATCCGGACCGGATGGCAATATCGGCCCGTTCTTCAAGCAAATCGATGATCCCGTCGGTCAGGGAAAAATCAAGCTCGACCTCGGGATAGCGTTCCAGAAAAGCCGGGATGAGCGGTTGGACATACATGATCCCGAACGCAATCGATGCGTTGACGCGCAATCGCCCGCGCGGGGCGGCTTTGCCACCGCTGGCAACCGCACGTTCGGCATCATCGATTTCATCAAGTACGCGCTGGGCACGTAGCAGATACATTTCGCCTTCGGGGGTTAATTGCAGACCACGGGTGGATCGCACCAAAAGCCGGGTCGCCAATCGGTCTTCGATCCGGGTGACCAGCTTGCTGACAGCGGATGGCGACAAATGCAGTTTCCGCCCGGCGGCGGAAAAGCTTTTGAGTTCGGCCACGCGGATGAAGGCGTCCATTTCCCCTGCACGATTATCCAACTGATCCTCCGGCTTTGAATTCAATTCAAAAGCATTTGTCGCGCAATCTGGATTATCGTGCAAGCCTTTGATCGGCATAGTGGGCGGCAATCAACGGGGTCAATGGCCCCAACCTTTATTGCCCGTAGCCCGTTGGCTTGCGGGCCGGAGAATTGAAATGCCGCTTGCTTTATTTGCGTTGACGATCGCGGCCTATGCGATCGGCACGACGGAGTTTGTTGTCGTCGGTTTGTTGCCGACTGTGGCAAATGATCTTTCTGTCAGTCTGCCGATGGCGGGGCTGATTGTTAGTGTTTACGCCCTTGGGGTGACATTTGGCGCGCCGGTTTTAACCGCCCTTACCGGGCGGATGCATCGCAAGACTTTGATGCTGGGCCTGATGGGGTTGTTTGTGATCGGTAACAGTGCCGCAGCACTCAGCCCGACTTATGAAATGTTACTGGTTGCACGGGTGATTTCGGCCTTTGCCCATGGTGTGTTTTTCTCGATCGGGGCGACAATTGCGGCTGATCTGGTGCCGGAAAACCGCCGGGCATCGGCAATTGCCATGATGTTCATGGGATTGACAGTTGCGATTGTGACCGGTGTGCCGTTGGGCACATTCATTGGCCAGATGTTTGGTTGGCGGGCGACGTTCTGGGGCGTGGCGATGCTTGGCGTGATTGCCTTTGGTGCGATTGCGGTTTTGTTGCCATCGAATTTAAGCCGTTCCGAACCGGCACGCCTGCTTGATCAGGTGCGGGTGCTGGGCAGTGGCCGTTTGTTGTTGGTCTTTGGCATGACGGCGTTTGGATATGGCGGTACGTTTGTCACCTTTACGTATCTGTCAGCCGTTTTGCAGGACATTACCGGGTTTAGTGAATCCGCTGTCAGCCTGATCCTTGTGTTTTATGGTTTGGCGATTGCGGCGGGGAACCTTGTCGGGGGTCGAATTGCTGATCGCAATCCGGTGCGGGCATTGACCGTGCTGTTTGTCTTGCAGGCGATCACGCTGCTTATCTTTACCTTTACGGCTGTTTCGCCGGTGCTTGCTGTGGGGACGCTGGCTGTCCTTGGCTTCCTGCAATTTGCCAATGTGCCGGGGCTTCAGCTTTATGTCGTGCAATTGGCGAAATTGCATCGCCCGGGCGGGGTGGATGTGGCATCGGCGCTTAACATTGCGGCATTTAATCTTGGCATTGCGATTGGTGCATGGGTTGGTGGATTGGTGGTTTCATCGTCGCTTGGCCTGTCGGCAACACCGTGGGTTGCGGCCCTTCTTGTTGCCTTGGCGGTTGGTTTGACCATGATCAGCGGTGTGCTTGATCGCCGGTCAATCGCCGTCCCGCAGGCCGCATAAAAGGAAATCGGGGCGTTGCATCGGCTGTGCTGTATGCAGCGCCCGGCCCTGAAAGGCTTGTTTTTATTGTCTTTCTGGCGTTTTCTGATCGTTCATTCCACAAAACCGGTTTTGATATGTCTGTTTCGACTGACCAACCTGCTGTTGCTCCTGCACATTTCCCACGCCAGATTGCGGTTTTGATCCTTGTTACAGTTGCCTGTTCCTTTGGGGGGAACCATGTGGCCGCGCGGTTGGCGTTTGAAAACGGCACCGGATTGCTTTTGGCGATCCTGTGCCGTTCGGGCGTGGCGCTGGCAATCCTGATTGCGCTTGTCATCTGGCAACGCCAAACGATCCGACTTCCGGCCGGAAGTCGTAAATGGCAAGTGCTGCTGGGGATTCTGGTCACTATTCAAAGCCTGTGCCTTTATTCGGCGGTGGCGCGCATTCCGGTTGCTCTTGCCCTTTTGACAGCAAACAGTTTCCCGATCATTCTGGCGTTATTGACCTGGGGGTTGGGAGGGGCGCGACCGACATTGAAATCGGCGGCGTTGATGTTGTTCATTCTATCCGGACTTGTCCTGGCGCTTGATGTGCCCGGCGTTTTGGCAATGGATGGCGATATCGGTACGAACTGGTGGCAGGGGATCGGCTTTGCGATGGGGGCGGCAACGTCCTTTGCCGTGGCCCTTTGGGTGACTGATCACAAACTTTCGGTCATGCGCGGATCTGTGCGCAGCATGTTCACCATGCTGATCGTTTTCGTATCCATGATCATTGCCGGTTTTGCCGAACTGGTCCCGGGCGGGATGGCATTACCGTCTGCCATGCCCGGCTGGTTCGGGCTTGGTGCATTGGTGCTGCTGTATGGTGGTGCTTTTTCGGTCCTGTTTATCTCGGTGCCGCGCCTTAATATGGCGCGAAATGCGTCGGTGATGAATATGGAACCGATTGCCACCTTGCTGTTTGGCTGGGTGGTGCTGGACCAAATGATCAGTCCGGCCCAAATGGCGGGTGGATTGGTTGTGATTACCGGGATTGTTATTTTGACGGTGCGCAAATCGGCCTGATTAGGCCGGATGCGGAGCTATCGGTGCTGATCGCGGTTATCAGGGCAGTTGCTTGAAGTTATATGGCTGCGCAGAAAAGATGTCTGTTTTTGATTCAAATGCGACGGGTCGGGATTTCCGACCCGTCGATACTTTCCTATTTTGATCAGATGTTTAGACCGCCTGAGAATGGCGCCCATGGGCATGATCAAGATAGGTGTCAAACGCGGCACATACTGCCCGAACCAAGGGTCGGCCACTATTGGTTAACGTGATGTTTGTGCCGTTAACTTCGACGATGCCATCATTGGTCATGGCGCGAATGCGATCAAGTTCCGGGGCAAAACGGTCGGCCGAAATGCCGTGATCGGCACAGATTGAGCCCAGATCAACCGTCAGGCTGCACATTAATTCGTTGATGATGTCGCGGCGCAGGCGATCTTCGGGGTTAACCGCCACACCCTTTTCAATGGCACATGCTCCGGCTTCAACCGCGCGCTGCCAACGGGCAAGGGCGGGGTCATTTTGGGCATAGCCCTGTGGCAGGGATGAAATCGCCGACGGGCCAAACCCGATCAGGGCTTCGGCGCGGTCGGTGGTGTATCCCTGAAAATTCCGGTGCAACAGACCGTTTTGAAGGGCGATGGCCATGTCGTCGTCATCGCGTGCGAAATGATCAAGGCCGATGGCGGTATAGCCGTGGCTGGTCAGGCGGTTCTGGATGGTTTCGTATTGCGCCCAGCGCGCAGCCGTATCGGGCAGGGCCTCGGTCGGGATCAGGTTCTGATGCTTTTTCATCCATGGCACATGGGCGTAGCCAAATACCGATAACCGGTCGGGGTTCAAAGTTACGGTCTGGTCAACGGTTTCGATGATGCTGGCGACGGTCTGAAACGGCAGGCCATACATCAAATCAACATTGATGCCGGAGATTTTGTGCCAGCGCAGATGTTCAATAACGCCTTTTACCAATTCAAAGGATTGCACGCGGTTGACCGCACGTTGGACAAACGGGTTGAAATCCTGAATGCCAATGCTGGCACGGGTAAAGCCGCATTCGGCCATCGCATCGATAAAGTCCGGGGTCGCGGTGCGCGGGTCCATTTCAAGGGCGACTTCGGCGTCATCAAGGATATCAAGACGATCCGTCAGATCGCCCATGATGGCGCGCAGGTCATCGGCGGTAAGGGCCGTAGGGCTGCCACCGCCAAAATGGATATGGGAAACTTTGAACCGATGGGCGGGATCAAGCTTTGATAGAAGGCTTGCGATTTCCATGCGCAGGGCATGGACGAATTTTCCCACGGGCTCATATTGTTTGGTGATTTTGGTGTTGCAACCGCAGAACCAGCACATTTCCTGACACCATGGAATATGCAGATACAGCGATAGCGGTTGCGCGGGATCAAGGTCGCCCAGCCAGCCTTCGAAAACCTTGCCGTTTACGGCGGTGTTGAAATGCGGTGCTGTGGGATAGCTTGTATAGCGCGGCAGCCGCAGATCGTATTTTTCGTAAAGGGCGAGTTGCATGACGGACATCCCGAAAATTTTGTTCTGTCCGTCTTTTGCATTATTCCAAAGTCACCTGCCTTGATATGCGTCAAGGTCGGCCAAGGTGTATGATCACAGGTGCTTAAACGCTGAAATCAGGTCTGCACGCAAGATCGCCAGACGTTCCTGACCGGCGTCTTCGTCATAGGGTTCAGCGTTGCCAACACCCCAGATCGGACCGGGCCATGCCGCGTCATCGGTAAAGCGTGCAACAACGTGGCAATGTAATTGCGGAACCATATTGCCCAGCATGGCAACATTGGTTTTATGGGCCTTGAACCGACGTTTCAGGGCCGATGATACAGCAGCACATTCATCACCAAGGATTTTGCGTTCATCGGCACTCAGATCATCGTAATCGACCAGATTGGCACGTTTTGGCACGAGGATCAGCCAAGGATAGCGTGCATCATTCATCAACAGGACGTGGGACAACGGGCCATCGGTGACGATGGTTGTATCGGCGGCCAATTGGGGATGAAGCTGGAATGTTTCGGTCATGGGGGCCTCGTCGGTGGCATTATATTGGAACGTTGAAATCAATTCGATGGTTATAGCCGGAACGCTTTGGCTTGTCGCGCGTTCCAAGCGGGCGGTACTGTATGTCATCGTGACGGCAGTCGCGGTGTCTGAAAACCTGAACATAATCCCTAAGCAATTGTTCCAGATGCGTTCCTTGCGATTTCAGGTGTTTCTGACTAGTTGAGGACGGGGTCGGATCAACATAAAGCAGGAGTACGACCAGCATGACAGACAGAAAACGTGTGGTGATTGTCGGTGCGGGGTTTGGTGGCATCAGTGCGGCCAAAAAACTGGCAGGCAAAGAAGTCGACGTCGTTCTGATCGACCGGCGTAATCACCATCTGTTTCAGCCGCTGCTTTATCAGGTTGCGACGGCGGATCTGTCGCCTGCCGAAATTGCCTGGCCGATCCGCAGCATTTTCAGCAGTTATGCCAATGTGTCGGTCTTTATGGGCGAGGTGACCGGCCTTGATTTGGCCGGGCGGCGTGTTATCGCCGGGGATCGCGACCTTGGTTTTGATTATCTGGTCATCGCGACCGGGGCAGTGACATCCTATTTCGGTAATGATCATTGGGCAAAGGTGGCGCCGGGCCTTAAAAATATTACCGAGGCAACGGATATCCGTAAAAGACTGCTTTTGGCGTTTGAGCAGGCCGAAAACAGCGAAGACCCAGAAGAACGGCGACGGTTGTTAAATTTTATCGTGGTTGGCGGTGGCCCGACCGGTGTCGAGATGGCCGGCGCAATTGCCGAATTGGCCAAACAGGCGCTGTCGCATGATTTTCGCCGCATTGATCCACGGGATGCCCGCATCATTTTGGCCGAAGGTGGTCCGCGATTGTTGGCCGCATTTCCCGAAGATTTGTCCGATTACACGCAAAAATCATTGGAAAATATCGGGGTGGAAGTCAGAACCAATCACCAAGTTTCCGATATTACCGCGTTGGGGGCTCAAATCGGCGATGAATTCATTCCAAGTGCCAATGTGATCTGGGGGGCCGGTGTGCGTGTTGATCATCTGGGCGACTGGACCGGGCACGAGACGGATCGCGGCGGGCGGATGATGGTCAATGCCGATTTGTCCATTCCGGGCCATGACGATGTCTTTGTGATTGGTGATGCCGCCCATGTGCCATGGCGCGATGGTTTGACGGTGCCGGGCATTGCGCCCGCAGCCAAACAGCAAGGCAAATATGTTGGTGCCCGTATTCTGGATCATATGGCGGGCCGCAAAACAAAGCCGTTTGCGTATCGCCATGCCGGGAACCTTGCGACGATTGGCCGTCATCGGGCCGTGATTGATTTTAACGGGTTTAAACTGCGCGGCTGGTTGGCGTGGTGGTTCTGGGGGCTTGCGCATATCTATTTCCTGATCGGGTTGCGCGCCCCCGCCCTTGTGATGGTGCAATGGGTCTGGAGCTATTTATTCCGCAAGAAGGGGGCGCGCCTGATCACGGGGCAGATGCCGGGTGAAACAGCCGATCCGGTTACACCACCGGTTAATTGACGATATTATGCGTCAATTGCCCGGTGGTGCTTTTCCAAGGTGCTTAGTGCATTTCAGGCTGCGCCTGCGACGGTTGATGTGTCTGCGTGTCGGATCAGCAATTCGGTGATGATATTGGCAACCTTTGCCTCAGCATCGGTAATTGATTGTGCCGTGCGATCATCGCCGAATTCGTCATATTCGATGGCGGCACGGTGTTGATCGGTGATGCCGATATATTCCAGTGGGGAAAAAACGCCGTTTTCGACATGGTTCAAATGTGCGACGCGCCCGCCCGGATCATATCCAAAATCGCCACGCGCAGATAAAACCACGATGGATTTTTCACCGGTAACCATCGGCCAATAAGGTAGGCCATCGCGTGATCGGTCAAAGCCAAATGTCTTGCCGACCCGGACAATGTTTTCAATCCATGCTTTCATCTGGGCGGGCATGCCGAAATTATACATTGGCACACCGGCAACGATCACGTCCGCACGCAGCAATTCATCAACCAGTTCATCGCTTTCAGTCAAAACCTGATGCATCCAGTCTTCGCGATCATCCGGTTTGGTGAAGGCCGCATGGATCCAGTCACCGGTGACTGGTGTTGGGGGATTGGTGCCAACATCGCGATAAATCACAGTGTCATTCGGGCGTGCCGCCAACCAGCTTTCGACAAATTTTGCACTCAGTCGGCGGGAATGGGAACCGTGGGCCTGCGTGTCGGACCGACCGGGGCGGGCGCTGCTGTCGATATGCAGGATCGTTTTCATCTGAGGCTCCTGTGATGTCATTTGATGATCTGAGGTCATCTGTTGTGTTTTGGTTGCCCCATACTTGACGTGGATACAGGCTTGGATCAAAGTCGAATACCTCAGCCAATAGATGAATTGAGATCACCTATATGCCCTTGCCCCCGCTTGCCACCCTGCGCGCCTTCGAGGCTGCGGCCCGCCATCTTAGTTTTAAACGTGCGGCATCCGAACTTGCGGTAACGCCAACTGCGATCAGTCATCAGGTGCGGCTTTTGGAAGATACGCTTGGTGTGCGTTTGTTTGACCGGAAACCACGGCAGGTGACATTGACCCCGGCCGGGCAGGAGCTTTATCCGACATTGCGTGACGGGTTTGCCGGTTTTAGTGCGGTGATTGACAGGGTTCGGGCGCGTAAATCCCAACGCGGCCTGACAGTGTCGGTTCTGGCATCTTTTGCGGCGAAATGGTTGTTGCCCCGTCTTGCGGGTTTTCAGGCGGCCCATCCTGACATTCACATGCGGTTGCATACGTCGGCAGAGGCGGTCGATCTTAAATCCGGGATGGCCGATGCTGCGGTTCGATACGGGCGCGGGCCGTTTCCGGGGATGGTGGTGCAAACCCTGTTTGCGGATCGGTTTGCCCCGGTATGCAGCCCGATGCTAAACATTCGACATCCGGGTGATTTGCGCAATCATGCGCTTTTGCATCTGGAATGGTTGCGCCCTGATGATGTGACGCCAACCTGGTCACGCTGGTGCAAATTGGCCGGCGTGGACGGTGTTGATCTGGCCGCGGGGCTAAGTTTTAGTGACGATACCCATGCCATTCAGGCGGCAATTGCCGGGCAGGGCGTTGTTCTGGCCAGTTCGGAAATGGTGCAGTCCGAACTTGAAAGCGGCGTGTTGGTGCAGCCTTTCGGTCCGGTGATCGAAGGCCATTATTATCATTTGATCCATACCGGCAAGAGTTCGAACCTTGCCGAGATTGAGGCTTTTGGCGCATGGTTGGCCTCTGAAATTACCAATACCCAATCAGCCTGATGACAGGGGTGGGGTTTGTCATTGACGCGGGGAGGCGGTTGATAAACCATGGGGATGGTAATCATCTTCCACCCCGTTATCTTTTACCTTTTGCCGATCAGGTGCCCCATGCCCCGTTTTAGCGCCAATTTATCGTTTTTGTTTGCCGATCTTCCGTTTGAAAAACGGTTTGAGGCGGCGGCCGCCGCCGGGTTTGGCGCGGTGGAATATATTGGTGCCTATGATTTACCGATGGCGAGTGTCAAATCGTTGTTGGTTGATAATGGTTTGGAACAGGTTCTGTTTAATATGCCTTTAGGCGATTGGGACAAGGGTGACCGTGGTCTTGCCTGTCGTCCGGGGCGAGAAGATGAATTTCGCGATTCCGTGGTTCAGTCACTTGATTATGCCGCGGCAACCGATTGCAAGATGATCCATTGCATGTCGGGCGTGACGGGCAAGGGTGAAAATGCCGGTGAATTGGCGAGGCTTTATTGCGATAACCTGCTTTATGCCGCTGATCTGGCCGAGCAGGCCGGGGTAAAAATCCTGCTGGAACCGATCAACCCGATTGATATGCCGGGATATTTGCTTAATTCGATTGAACAGGCGGCGGTTATTTTGCAACAGCTTGATCATTCCAGTCTGGCGCTGCAATTTGATATTTACCATTCCCAGATTGTCGGCGGAAATATTGCCGCACGGCTTGATAAACATCTGGACCAAACCGCCCATATTCAGATTGCGGGTGTGCCTGGCCGCCATGAACCTGACAGCGGCGAACTCAATTATCCGTTCCTGTTTTATATGCTGGACCGGGTCGGGTATGAGGGGTGGATCGGCTGTGAATACAAACCGCATGGCGATACCAATGCCGGGCTGGAATGGATCCGCCCATGGATGCCAAAGGGGTGACTATAATGAAAGTAAATTTTATTTATCTGTCATTACATCAATTAGGAATTTCTCATTCTTTCCGTATTTTATAGGGGGTAGTTTTTCTCGTATTTTTATTATCTTGGAGTGATGCGTTCTGTATAAAAAGATTGAATCAAATCCTCTTGTCTCTAGGTGGTTTATTTTTTCTAAATCTATGTCTAAATTTTGATTTGAAGAGGGATCTATGTAGTTAAAGACTATAAGCAGAGAATTAATGTCAAATTTCTCGTATTTTGGGTCGTGGAATTTTTCTGATTTCTTTCTGATTGTATCAGCCAGTCTTTCTATTTTTAGATCTGGTTCTATATCGTAACCTTGAATGTGATTAATATCCAATTCATGATGGGGGATAATGTGAATATTTTTAATAAAATTTTCGTCAATAATTTCGCGTGATATGTTCCCATTAAATGTAGTTAATTCTCCTGATATTACATTTTCTATCAGTCTTATGGTTGAGGTAATATTTTCTTCTGTTTTGAATTCCTGTGCATTATCGTTAAATGTAATGGATATCTTTGATTTAATTTTTAAATCGTCTAATTTGTTTTTTAATATTTTTATAAAATTTTTTCTTCTTTGTTCTTTCCTTTTTCCATTTTGGGCGCTGGATCCGTCGAAAGTATGAAATTCTGTTACTTCTATGCCAATAGATTGGTTGTCGAATTTTACTGAAAAGTCAGGTCTCTCTCGACAAAATAAAGGAGATTCTTCTGATTCGAAGAATTTGAAGAATCGTTCAAGATAGTATTTTTCTTCTTCCTTGTTCATTTTGCCTACCTCTCCTTCCTTTTTTGATTTTCATTCAATCAGGATCGCTCGGAAGTCGTTTACATTGGTCAATGTCGGGCCCGTAATCAGCAAGTCATCGATCTTGGCAAACGCGCTATAGGCGTCGTTATGAGCCAAAAATTCCCGCAAATCGACCCCGGCGGCAATCGCCTTGCCCCAGCTTGTCGGGTCAATGATCGCACCGGCGTTATCTTCGCTGCCATCAATGCCATCGGTATCAATGGCCAAGGCGCTAAAGCCGGATTGATCGCGGAACTGGATCAGCAGCGATAACAAAAACTCGCTGTTACGTCCGCCGCGACCGCCCTTGGCGCGCACTGTGACGGTGGTTTCGCCGCCCGATAACAGAACGCAGGGTTTGGGGGCGGGTTGTCCGTGATGGGCGACTTGTTGGGCAATCCCGGCATGGACGATGGCGACCTCGCGCGATTCACCTTCGATGGCGTCGCCAAGAATAACCGGGTTAAGGCCCAATTCGCGGGCGGTTTTTGCCGCAGCTTCAAGGCTGTCTTGCGGGCGTGACAGCATCACGGTTTCATGACCGGCAAAGCACGGATCACCCGGTTTGATCGTTTCATGTGCCGGGTTGCTTAGCAATTCACTTGCCGCAGGTGGCAGTTCGATGCGGTAACGGCGGATGATGTCGAGTGCGTCTTGACCGGTTGTTGGATCGGAGACCGTTGGCCCCGATGCGATGATTGCCGGATCATCGCCCGGCACATCTGAAACCAGATAGGTCACCATGCGCGCAGGCGCACTTGCCAGGGCCAGACGCCCGCCCTTGATGGCCGACAGATGTTTGCGCACGCAATTCATTTCGGAAATGGTCGCACCACTGTGAAGCAACGCCTTGTTGATGGTTTGTTTGTCGCCAAGGGTCAAACCCGGACCGGGCAGGGCCAAAAGCGCGGATCCGCCGCCTGAAATCATGCAAACCACAAGATCGTCGGGACCGGCCGATGTAACGATTTCAAGGATACGTTCGGCGGCCTTTTGGCCAGCGGCATCGGGGACGGGGTGGGATGCTTCGACAATTTCGATTTTATCGCAGGCGACAGCATGACCATAGCGGGTGACGACAAGGCCGGAAATCTCGCCCTCCCATGCTTGTTCAAAGGCGTGCGCCATATTGGCCGATGCCTTGCCCGCACCAATGACAATGGTTTTACCCTTTGGCTTGGCGGGCAGGTTGCGCGGGATTTGAATGGCTGGATCGGCGGCTTTAAGGGCTGCGTCCATCAAAAGCAAAAGCTTTTCGCGCGACGTCGTCATGTTCGATTTCCCCTGAATGGTCGTGTTTCTTGTGGTTGTTTATTGTTGTCGTTCTTTTTGCGTGCAGAAGGCCGATTTTCGGCTCAGTTTGGTTTGTTGACGGCGGAAAGAGTGAAATATTTGATGACCGCTTGCAGATGTTCCGACATTGCCTTTTCCGAAGCATCCGGGTCGCGCGCGGCAATGGCTTCGACAATCGCGTAATGATGTTCCTGCACCATCCGATCAAATGACGGGCCGGACAGGTTATTGAACCGGATTTCGGTCAGGGCGGCCTGCAAGACATCATGAAGCATTTTCATGACGTGGTAATAGATGATCGATCCGCTGGCGCGTCCGATCATCATATGCAGGCGATGGTCATCATCGGCACGGTATTTCGGCGCGCGCCTTGGGTCATGTGCCTGACGATAGGCAATGCGCAGAAGTTCGATATCTTCATCGCTGGCATTGATTGCGGCGCGTCTGGCGGCCCAGGTTTCCAGCGTGCAGCGGATTTCCTGAAGATCGCGCAGATTGTTTAGTGAATCGCGCACCAAATCGGTCATGGCGGTGTCCATTTCGATCCCGGTCGAGGATAAAACCTCTGTCCCGCCACCCTGTACAGCGCGCAAATATCCACGTGTTTTAAGTTTTTGCAAGGCCGCACGGATTGATACGCGGCTGACTTTCATATCCTCGGCCAGCTGGCGTTCACCGGGCAGGCGATCACCGGGCAGGAATACGCCAGCCGTGATCATGTCGAGCAGCTTGTCGGCAACCTGATCGGCAATCCGTTTTGGGCGGTTTGCATCGACTGCGTCCGAAGACGGTACAGGTTTGGCAGGCTGCATGTTTTTGACACTCCTGTGGCCATATTTCACGACCGGAAAATGCGTTTGATTATTATTGGTCATACCACTTTACGGGATGTTGGGGCTTCCTGCAAAGTGTCCGTTCAATTCTTGTGCCCCGGGCTTTGGCTGTGCTTGTCAGTTTGGCAATAAGTTGTTAGTTCAACAGGAGCCAATGTTGCCGGTGCGCCGCCGGTTTTAGAGCTTAAACGATCATATCGCCCCAATCTCAGGAGAATTCGCGTGAGCCACCATACCGGGTCGCTGCTGGACCATAATGATCCCGCACCGTTTGAGGTTTTGAATGAAAACGGCAAGGGGCATTCGCTTTTTGTCTGCGATCATGCTTCGCGCGAAATTCCCAAAAGCCTTGGTACGCTGGGCCTGCCCGAGGAAGAACGCAAACGCCATATCGGTTGGGATATCGGCGCGCGCAAGGTGACCGAAATTCTGGTTGATCGGTTTGATTGTCCGGCTGTTCTGGGCGGGTATTCACGATTGGTGATTGATTGCAACCGCCAGCTTTGGGACCCGACCGGTATGCCCGAAATCGCCGATCAGACGGTGGTGCCGGGCAACAGAAATGTTTCCCCGATCGAGCGTATGAAACGTATCCGCGAGATTTTCCTGCCCTATCACTGGGCGATAGAAGAACGCATTGCCAATTTTCATGCCCACAAGATTGTGCCTGCATTGCTGGCGATCCACAGCTTTACCCCGGTTTTTCAAGGGTATGAACGCCCTTGGGAAATCGGCATTTTGTGGGATCAGGATGATCGTATTCCGGTGCCGTTGCTTTCCAAGTTGCGCGAACAGAACCCGGATTTGACGATTGGTGATAACGAACCCTATTCCGGGCAGCATATGGCCGATTATACCATTGATCATCACGGCGAAGCGGCTGGTTTGCCTTGTGTGTCGATTGAAATTCGTCAGGATCTGATTGATACTGATGCGGGATGTGAAAAATGGGCAAAAATCCTTGGCGATGCCTTTGCCGACATTCTTGCCGACCCGAACCTTTATAAAATCAGGAGAGACTGATTTGGCGGTGCTTCTTTCGCGTGAACCGGGTTTTTCCATCGGGATTGAAGAAGAATTCTGGCTGGTTGACCGCGAAAGCCGCGATCTTGCGACGGACCCGGCGGCGGGCTTCCTTGCGGATTGTAAGGTCGAGCTGGGCGATCAGGTTTCAAGCGAATTCATGCGGTGCCAGATCGAAACCGGGACACGGGTTTGCCACAGTGCCGATGACGCCCGCCAGCAATTGACCCATATGCGCACAACGCTTGCCGATATTGCCGGACGTTATGATATGGCGTTGCTTGCGGCATCGACCCATCCGTTTGCGCAATGGGACAGTCAGAAACATACTGAAGGTGAACGCTATAGCACTATCGCGCGTGATTTGCGCACGGTGGTGGACCGGTTATTGATTTGTGGCATGCATGTTCATGTCGGGATCGAGGATGACGACCTTCGGATTGAATTGATGGCGCAGGCCAGTTACTTTTTGCCCCATCTTCTGGCACTGACGACCAGTTCACCGTTTTGGCGCGGCCGCGATACCGGGCTTCAGACATTCCGGCTTTCGGTGTTTGATAATTTGCCGCGCACCGGCCTGCCGGAAATCTTTGGGTCTTGGGCGGAATATCGTCGCCATGTTGATATGTTGATCCAGGCGGGCGTGATCGAAGACGGTACCAAGCTTTGGTGGGATTTGCGGCCCAGTGATCGCTGGCCGACGCTTGAAATGCGGATTGCCGATGTTTGCACCGATGTCGAAGATGCAATTTGTGTGGCATCCATTACCCGGTGCCTGATGCGGATGTTATATCGCCTGCGCCGCAATAATCAGCGCTGGCGCATTTATGCCAATATGCTGGTGCGGGAAAACCGCTGGCGGGCGTGCCGATATGGCAGTGATCCGGGTGAAAAGACCGGGTTGATTGATTTCGGGCGGGGGGAAATCGTTCCTTATGCCGATCTGCTTGAAGAAATTATTGAATTGATCCGTCCCGATGCCGAATATTTCGGCTGTGTGGCGGAAATCGAACATGCGCGCAGGATCATTACGCGGGGCACCAGTGCCCGCCAACAGCGCGAAGTCTTTGCCAATGCGGTGGAAAATGGTGCAAGCCCAAGGGATGCCTTGGTTGCGGTGGCGGACCATCTGATCGCGCAAACCGTGCCGGGTGAAAAATCGGCGCTCTAACGGGTCTTGTCATGGCAAAGCGCATTGAGTATCGTCGCGCCGCATTGATATTCCGCGCACCGGTTTCCGCTGCGCAAACATGATCGGAGAATACCAAAAATGACCGAAGTCGGTGGAATCGCAGCCGATCAGCTTGCGAGCTATGTTGAACGCATCGAACGCCTTGAAGAAGAAAAAGCCAACCTGATGGCTGATATCAAGGAAGTCTATGGTGAAGCCAAGGCCCTTGGCTATGACGTGAAAATCCTGCGCCAGATTGTTCGTCTGCGCAAAATGGAAGACCACGAACGCACCGAACAGGAAGAAATTCTTGAAGTCTACAAACGTGCACTGGGCATGAGCTAGACTTGGTTTGTAAGTAGTTGAAAGGGGTCGCATCGTGCGGCCCCTTTCAGGTTTCAGTATCGGTTTCCGATTATTCTGCGGCTTTAAGGTGTTCTGGTGGGCTGCGGAATTGGTCAAGAAGTTCGGCTTCGCGCTTTTTAACCTTGTCGATATTGGCGTCTTTGATGTGTCCGTAACCGCGGATCTTTTCGGGCAAGGACAACAAGGCATTGGCAATCCGGGCATTGTCGTGGTTAAGCCCGCTTAAGATTTCGCCCACCAGTGTTTCATATTCTGCAATCAACTGGCGTTCCATTTTGCGTTCATGGGTGCGACCAAACGGGTCCATCGCGGTGCCGCGCAGGAATTTCAGCTTTGCCAAGACACCAAACGCACGCATCATCCATGGGCCAAAGACCTGTTTTTTCAGATGACCGGTTTCAAGATCCCTGTCGGCAAAGGCCGGGGGGGCCAGATGGAATTTGATCTTGTAATCGCCGGTAAAGTTCTTGGCGACCTTGGCGATGAAAGCCGGATCGGTATAAAGGCGGGCAACTTCGTATTCGTCCTTATAGGCCATCAGTTTGAAGTAATATTTCGCTACTGTTCGCGCCAGATCATCACCATCGTTAAGGCGTTTTTCAGCACTTGCAACCTGATTGACCAAGGCTTCATATCGGTTGGCATAGACCGCGTTCTGGTAGTTGGTCAGGAAGTCCTTGCGCTTGGCAATGATGTCAGAAAGTGTGGTTGCAATCGGGTGGGCTTGGGCCTCGTTCGGGCCGATCACATCAAAAACACGTTTTGGATCATGGGCAAACAGGCGTCCCCAATGGAAGGACTGCTTGTTCATATCAATCGCGACACCGTTCAGGTCAATGGTCTGCATCAGGGCTTCTTCTGTGACGGGGATCAGGCCGCGCTGCCATGCAACGCCCAGCATGAACAGGTTGGTGGCGATTGAATTGCCCATCAGGCGGGTTGCGATATCGCTGCCTTCAACAAAATTGACTGCATCCGCGCCACAGGTATCGGAAATAACTTTCATATGTTCGTTTGATTTCAATTCGAAATCGGGATTGCGGGTAAAGGCACCGGTGACGGTTTCATGGGTGTTGATCACGGCCTGGGTAAAGTTACGGCGCATTTTGGCCAAGCCTTCGTAACTTGCCGCAACCAAAAGATCACAGCCCAGAACCACATTGGCTTCGCCCGCGGGAATGCGGGCGGCATGCAGTTTGTCCTGTTGATCGGCAAACCGGATATGGCTAACCACGGCGCCGCCTTTTTGGGCCAAGCCCGCCATATCAAGCCCGACAATACCTTTGCCTTCGATATGGGCGGCCATGCCAAGTAACGCACCAATGGTGACGACACCCGTGCCGCCCACCCCGGTAATCAGAACCGACCAAGGTTCGGTGATATCGGGAAGTGTTGGGCGCGGCAGGCTGGCAAAGGTTGCATTGTCGCTTTTATCGCTTTTTGCGGCGGCTTCGGGTTTGCGCAATGAACCGCCTTCGATGGTCACAAAGCTTGGGCAAAACCCGTTCAGGCACGAGAAATCCTTGTTACATGCGGATTGGTCAATCGCGCGTTTGCGGCCAAATTCGGTTTCGACCGGGACAATTGCCAGACAGTTGGATTTTTCACCACAATCGCCGCAACCTTCGCAGACCAGATCATTGATGAAGACCCGTTTGGCCGGATCAACCATCAATTTGCGTTTGCGACGGCGGCGTTTTTCAGCCGCACAGGTTTGATCAAAGATCAGGATGGTGACGCCTTCGATGTCACGCAGTTCTTTTTGGGTGCTGTCGAGTTCGTCTCGATGGCGGATATCAACCCCATTGGCGAAATGCGCATCAATCGGATATTTGCCGGGTTCGTCCGACAGGACGACGATGCGTTTAACCCCTTCATCGGCCATCTGGCGGGTGATTTGCGGCACGGTCAGCGGGCCGTCAACCGGCTGTCCGCCGGTCATGGCAACCGCATCGTTAAACAGGATTTTATAGGTGATGTTGACACCGGCGGCGACGGCGGCACGCACGGCTAGCGATCCGGAATGGTAATAGGTGCCATCGCCAAGGTTTTGGAAAACGTGCTTTTCATTGGTGAAGGGGGCCTGACCGATCCAGGTTGCACCTTCGCCGCCCATATGGGTGAATGTTTCGGTGGATCGATCCATCCAGTTGACCATGTAATGGCATCCGATACCGGCCATTGCGCGGCTGCCGTCGGGCACCTTGGTTGAACTGTTATGCGGGCATCCCGGGCAGAACCATGGAATACGGGCTGCATCGGGGCGCGGTTCGGCGATTTCAAGTTCCTTTTGTGCCAGCCACTCGATGCGTTCATGGATTTTAGGACTGTCATAAAACCGTTTGATGCGGGCCGCCAGAACGACGGCAATCCGTGCGGGGGTCAGTTCGTCCATCGATGGCAGGATCCATTCGCCTTTTTCGTCGAACTTGCCGATTACTTGCGGGCGGACATCTTCGCGCCAATTATAAAGCTGTTCCTTGACCTGATTTTCCATCACCGCGCGCTTTTCTTCGACGACGATGATTTCCTCGAGCCCCATGGCGAATTCGCGCACATCGTCTCGGTTCAATGGCCAGCTCATACCAACCTTAAGCACGCGGATACCGATCTTGGCGGCGTCGGACTCGGAAATGCCAAGGTCATCAAATGCCTGCATGACATCCAGATAGGCCTTGCCGGTGGTGATGATACCAAGGCGGGGATTGGGGCTGTCGATGACGGTTTTGTTCAGTTTGTTTACGCGTGCATATGCCAGCGCGGCATAGAGTTTGTATTTCATCAGGCGGTGTTCTTGTTCCTTTGGCGTATCAGGCCAACGGATATGTAAACCGCCTTCGGGCATGGCGAAATTATCGGGAATGATCGGGATGATACGATCGGGCGCCACATCGGCGGCGGCCGAACTTTCCACCGTTTCAGCGATGGTTTTCATCGCGACCCAGCACCCGGAATAGCGGCTCATGGCCCAGCCATGGATACCGAAATCAAGGATATCCTGAACACCCGACGGGTTCAGAACCGGAATTTGGGCATCAATAAAGGCATATTCGGTTTGATGGGGCAGGGTGGATGATTTGCAACTGTGATCATCCCCGGCCAGAACCAGAACCCCGCCATGTTCGGACGTTCCGGCATGGTTGGCATGTTTGAAAACATCGCCCGACCGGTCAACACCGGGGCCTTTGCCGTACCACATGCCAAAAACGCCATCATATTTGGCATCCTTGTACATATTGACCTGCTGGCTGCCCCAGACGACGGTAGCAGCAAGGTCTTCGTTAACGCCCGGCTGGAATTCGATCTGTTGTTTGGTCAGGAACTTTTGAGCGCGCCAAAGCTGTTGATCAAGCCCGCCCAGTGGCGATCCGCGATAACCGGAAATACAGCCTGCTGTATTTAGCCCCGCGCGCGCATCAAGTTGTCGCTGCATCAGGGGCAATCGAACCAACGCCTGAATGCCGGTCATATAGACCCGGCCTTCTTCAAGCGAATATTTGTCATCAAGGCTAATTGCCGCCAATTGTGCCATGACCAAGTCTCCCTCGGGATCTCTCTCTGATTGCGGGGTCGTATGGGCCGTCTGCACTGCTTTTATGAGTCTTAGTTTACGCGCAGGTTTTTGGTATGGCCCGTAAAATTCTTTGGTTTGTCATTGGCAGTCTGGGTGGCGTGTCTGATCGGGAAGATTGATCGGAACCGACTGCTGGCTGACATAATAATGGTAATGAATACTGACCTTTTTTCAAATCAACTCGCAGTGCAATGTGTAAAACGCCTGATTGCGCTGGTTGACGTTGGGTCAACTTATTATTTACTTATTCCGGTACCGATTTACGCGCAATATAATTGCGTGTCTGCTGCGGTGCGAAATTGCCGCGTCATCCGAGTCTGGTCTCGGCGCCTGTAAAAATGGGTGCTATCTTTGTTCCGGGTTTTGGGTGCGCAATGCGCAGGAGACTAAAATGGATCAACGCGTATCTTTGATTACGCTGGGCGTGGCAGATCTTGATCGGGCACGGCGTTTTTACGAAGATGGTCTGGGCTGGAAAGTAACTCAGTTGGTCGAAGGGCAGGTGGTTTTCTATCAACTGTCCAATGGCTTGGCGCTTGGCCTGTTTGGCCGGGATGATCTGGTTAAGGATGGCCGGTTTGATGATGACACAGGGGCCCGTTTCGCCGGATTGACATTGGCGTTTAACGCGCGCAGCGAGGTCGAAGTTGACGCGGTGATGGCCGAGGCCGAGAAAGCCGGGGCGGTAATTCAAAAATCGGCCGAAAAGGTTTTCTGGGGCGGGTATTCTGGCTATTTCCGTGACCCGGACGGGCATGCTTGGGAAGTTGCCTTTAACCCGTTTTGGCAACTTGACCCGCAGGGGAACCTTACCATCCCTGAACCACCCGCATCCTAGCACTGGTCCCATACCAACTGATAACGGCAGATTACAGTAAACTGTGGATGGGCTTAGCCGAAATACGGGCTTGCATTCCCGAACGTGAGCGGATTCAATTACATTGAAAAAAATGTAATTAAGATCGCGTCGATCCGATGTGTTGCCACAGTCCGGATATGGCGGGTCATCAAGGGGGTGTCATTGTGTCTTGGGTTGATCAGTTTCCGGGATTGTCCCAGCTTCCGGCACCAGTTCGCGACCATCTGATTTCGGGCAGTACGGTGGTCACTGTTCCCGAGGGGACGGTAATTTTCGGTCCGGGAAAACCACCGGCAAACTTGTTGTTGCTGATTGATGGCACCGTGCGCGTTCAGCAGACATCGGATTCCGGCCGAGAGATCGTGCTGTATCGGGTTCACGCCGGGGAAAGTTGCGTTCTGACCACGGCCTGTCTTTTGGCGTATGAAGATTATTCTGCCGAAGGCATTGCTGAAACTGCCGTGCGGGCAGCGGCGATCCCGCGTGAGATTTTCGACAGGCTTGTTGCAGAATCAGTAGATTTCAGGCGGTTTGTCTTTACGGCCTATTCCAAGCGGATTACCGATTTGTTTCTGGTGATCGACGAAATTGCCTTTCGGCGTATGGACATCAGATTGGCGCAAAAACTGTTGGAGCTTGCCGACGTGGATGGAAGCATTGCTGCCACACATCGGAAACTGGCGACAGAGTTGGGAACCGCACGCGAAGTTGTTTCGCGGCAATTGCAGGAATTTCAACGCCGCAACTGGATCATGCAATCGCGCGGGATAATTCAGATTTTGGAACGAGATCCTTTGGTCAAGCTGGCGACGGGCTGAAACATCGTCGGTTATAAAATCTTGTTTGGTTGATCGGACCAATGCCCCCGATTTTGGCAGGTTTGAGGTCTTTTTGATTTAATTAATTAAATAATTAGAATATTTTAATGTTGCGGGCGATGTTTGGTGACAAGGTCACCGAACCTAGTTTCCTTAATTGGTACAATTCCAGATCAGATATCGATTGCCGTCCCGGAAAAATGTACTGCGCGGGGCGAAATGCCAAGTCGATCCCGCGAATTTCGTGTGCCGGATGAGTGTAATTGATCCTTGCAATATCGAACCACGCGGACAGATCGGAACAACAATAAGGCGGGAACCCCCGCAATCAGGAGGAAAGCATGCCCAGTTACCCGATTGATATGAATGTAAAACCCGATGTGAAAGCGTTCTTCGATCCGATGACGAATACCATCAGTTATGTGGTCAAAGACCCGCAGAGTGCGTCGTGCGCCGTCATTGATTCCGTGATGGATATTGACTATGCCGCCGGGCGGATCAGCTATACGCATGCTGACGAGATCATTGCCTATGTTAAAAAATCCAAGCTTGATCTTGAATGGATTATTGAAACCCATGTTCATGCCGATCATTTGTCGGCGGCCCCCTATATCAAGGAAAAGCTGGGCGGCAAGCTGGGGATTGGCAGCAAGATCAAGGTTGTTCAGGATACCTTTGGCAAGATTTTCAACGAGGGTACCGAGTTCCAGCGTGATGGCAGCCAGTTTGATGCGCTGTTTGAAGACGGAGATACCTATCAGGTTGGGACGATGACCTGTGTTGCGATCTATACGCCGGGGCATACACCGGCTTGTATGGTGCATGTCATGGGTAATGCGGCCTTTACCGGTGATACCTTGTTCATGCCTGATGGTGGTTCGGCACGTGCCGATTTCCCGGGCGGGGACGCTGGGACGCTTTATGACAGCATTCAAAAAGTGCTGGCACTTCCCGATGATATGCGGCTTTTCATGTGCCACGATTATGGCCCAAATGGTCGTGATATCCGTTGGGAAACCACGGTCGGAGATGAAAAGAAGCTCAACATCCATGTGGGCCAAGGCAAGACCCGCGACGATTTCATCGCGTTTCGCACAGAACGGGATGCGCAATTGGATATGCCGCGTCTGATCATCCCGTCATTGCAAGTCAATATGCGCGCCGGTGATGTGCCCAAAGATCCGTTTGGGCGCAAGATGCTCAAAGTCCCCGTCGATAGCTTGTGATCGGAGCAGTCAAATGGAACCCAGAAAAATTTCAGAAGCACTTTCGGTCAGCCCGCAGATTGCAATCGCAGATGTTGCCGAAATCAAGCGGCTTGGCTTTCGTTCCGTGATTTGTAATCGGCCGGATGGCGAGGGCGCAGATCAGCCGTCCTTTGATGAGATCAAAGCCGAGGCCGAAGCCGCAGGACTGGCAACGCGCTATATCCCGATTGTTGCGGGCAAGGTCCGTGATGAAGATGCTGCCGATTTTGGCCGCGCACTTGATGAATTGCCCAAACCGGTTTTCGGCTATTGCCGGACCGGTACGCGGTCGGCGACCCTGTGGTCGCTTAGTCAGGCGTCAATTCTTGACACCAGCGAAATCCTGCGGGCGACCAAAAGTGCCGGTTATGACATGGCCGGTGTGGTGCGCCGTATTGTCAACGGGGGTAAAACCCCGACCGATCTGGCCGATGCGACCTATGATATTGTCATTGTGGGTGGCGGGGCCGCCGGGATTGCTGTGGCCTCCAGCCTTAAGACCCGGCGTAGCGATCTGGAGATTGCCCTGATTGATCCGGCTGATATCCACTATTACCAACCGGGCTGGACGATGGTTGGCGGCGGGATTTTTGATGCCAGTACGACAGCAAAAACGATGGGGTCGCTGATCCCCAAAGGTGTCACCTGGATCAAATCCGCCGTGGCGGCGTTTGAGCCGGGCGATGATGCTGTCATTCTTGATGGCTGTCGGGTTGTTAAATACAAACGCCTGATTGTGTGTCCGGGGCTTAAGCTTGATTGGCACAAGGTCGATGGGCTGGTGGATACGCTGGGCCGCAATGGTGTGACGTCGAATTATCGATATGACCTTGCGCCATATACCTGGGAACTGGTCAGGGGGATGCGCGAAGGCAAGGCCGTGTTTACACAGCCGCCGATGCCGATCAAATGCGCCGGTGCGCCGCAAAAGGCGATGTATCTTTCTGCTGATCATTGGCGTCGTCAGGGCGTTCTCGATCAGATGGATATCGGTTTTTACAATGCCGGTGGCGTGTTGTTCGGGGTTAAGGATTATGTTCCCGCCCTTGAAAGCTATGTCGAGCGTTACGGCGCCAAACTGAACTTCTTCCACAATCTGGTGGCGATTGACGGACCGGCGAAAAAGGCCTGGTTCGACGTGATTGAACCGGAAAAGGAAGTGCGCCGGATTTCTACAGACTTTGACATGATCCATGTCTGTCCGCCGCAAACGGCCCCTGATTTTATCCGTGTTTCACCATTGGCCGATGCGGGGGGGTGGATCGATGTTGATCAATCATCACTGCGCCATAAGACGCATACCAACATTTGGTCGCTTGGCGATGTGATGAATGCGCCTAATGCCAAAACTGCGGCTGCGGCCCGCATGCAGGCACCGGTCGTTGCGGCCAATTTGATTGCCGATATCGATGGCAAGTCACCGGTCGCGCAATATGACGGATATGGATCGTGCCCGTTAACCGTGGAACGCGGCAAGATCGTTCTGGCCGAGTTTGGTTATGGCGGGGCGCTTAAACCGTCCTTCCCGACATGGTTGATTGATGGCACCAAGCCATCGCGTCTGGCGTGGCTGCTTAAGGAAAAACTGCTGCCGCCGATTTATTGGAAGGCCATGTTGCGCGGTAAGGAATGGTTGGCTTCGCCGGAAAAAGTGTCCGCCAGCCGCAAGGTTTAGTCCCGCAAAACTGTGATTTTATGCAAGTGCAAAGCGAGAGACTTGGTTTTCGCTTTGCACCTTATCCTGACGAAAGTTTGCAAAGGTTCCGATCTTGATGATGAAATACATTCCCATTCTTGATTGGGGTAAATCCTATAACCGGGATGCCTTGACAAACGATTTGATCGCGGCGGTGATTGTGACAATCATGCTGATCCCGCAATCATTGGCCTATGCCCTTTTGGCGGGCTTACCACCCGAGGCGGGGTTATATGCTTCGATCGCACCGATTATTCTTTATGCCATTTTTGGAACCAGCCGTGCCCTTGCGGTCGGGCCGGTGGCGGTTGTATCGCTGATGACGGCGGCGGCCATTGGCAATATTGCCGAAACCGGCACGATGGGCTATGCGCTGGCAGCCCTAACATTGGCGGCCATGTCCGGGGCTATTTTATTGCTGATGGGGGTGTTCAAGCTTGGTTTTCTGGCCAACTTCCTATCGCATCCGGTAATTGCCGGTTTTATCACTGCATCGGGCATTATCATCGCCGCCAGCCAGCTTAAGCATATTCTTGGCATTGATGCATCGGGTCATAATCTTTTTGATATTGTCGTATCGCTGGTAACTCATCTGCCTGAAACCAATCCGGTGACCCTGACCATTGGTGTTTTGGCGACCGGGTTTTTGTTCTGGGTGCGAAAGGGGCTGAAACCGGCATTACGTAAAATGGGACTTGGCCCGCGGATGGCGGATGTCTTGACCAAGGCCGGGCCGGTTGTTGCCGTGATGGCGACCACTTTTGCGGTTTGGGGACTTGATCTGGCCGGATCGGGGGTCAGAATTGTTGGCGCAGTACCACAAAGCTTGCCGCCGTTGACCATGCCGGATTTTTCGCCCGGATTGCTTAAGGAATTGCTGATCCCGGCGATTTTGATTTCAGTGATTGGTTTTGTGGAATCGATTTCTGTTGCACAGACCCTTGCGGCCAAACGTCGCCAGCGGGTCAACCCGGATCAGGAACTGATCGGTTTGGGGGCTGCCAATATTGGGGCGGCATTTACCGGTGGTTATCCGGTAACCGGCGGCTTTGCCCGGTCTGTTGTGAATTACGATGCCGGTGCGGAAACCCCGGCGGCCGGTGCCTTTACCGCCGTTGGGTTGGCGATTGCCGCCCTTGCCCTGACACCGCTTGTTTATTTTCTTCCAAATGCGACGCTGGCGGCCACCATTATCGTGGCCGTACTATCGTTGGTCGATTTCAAGATTTTGCGGACCAGCTGGGATTATTCCAAGGCCGATTTTATTGCCGTGTTAGCAACCATTTTGCTGACCCTTGGTCTTGGGGTGGAAGTTGGTGTTTCGGCTGGTGTGATCCTGTCGATTGGGTTGTTCCTGTTTCGAACCTCGCGCCCGCATATTGCCGAGGTCGGGCTGGTACCAAACACCCAGCATTTTCGCAATATCAACCGCCACAAAGTGATCACCGATCCAGCCGTTCTGACCATCCGGATTGATGAAAGCCTGTATTTTGCAAATGCCCGTTATCTTGAAGATTACGTCTTTGGACGGGTGGTGTCGGTCTGCGAGATCAAGCATGTCATCATGATGTGTTCAGCGATCAACGAGATTGATCTAAGCGCGCTTGAATCGCTTGAGGCGATTAATCATCGTCTTCATGAAATGGGGATCAAACTTCATCTGTCCGAGGTCAAAGGCCCGGTCATGGACCGCTTGAAACAGGGGCATTTTCTAGACGATCTGTCAGGACGTGTCTTTTTGTCGCAATACGAAGCGATGGAGCAGTTATCCTCGTTGGACAGTTTCCATCCGGTGACGAGGACACGCAAACAGGTGAAATAGGTCGACTAGGTGCTGCGGGTCCTCTTTAGCTTTGGTTTTTTTGACGCTATTTTCTGTTGGGCCAGCGCGATAGAAAATAGACTGCCATTCCGGCCAAAAGACCCCAAAATGCACCTGAGATGCCAAAAAATGACAATCCGGCTGCGGTGACAAGGAAGGTCACAGCAGCGGCTTCGCGGGCGGTTTCGTCCTTGAAGGCGGCAACGACCGAGCCTGAAAATGCACCGATCAGGGCAAGTCCGGCGACGGCTTCGATCAGGATTGACGGGGCCAGACTGACAAAGGCGGTTACAAGCCCGGCCAGCAATCCAAACAGGATGTAAAACACACCGCCAAAGGCCGCAGCCCAGTAACGCTTTTTCGGATCGGGGTGGGCGTCTTCCCCTGCACAAAGGGCTGCGATGATGGCGGCAAGGTTAACCGCATGTCCCCCGAACGGTGCTGCCAACAGTGAAAATACGCCGGTCACGGCAAAAAGCGGGCCGGGGGGCGTGTCATAATTATTGGCCCGCAGGACAGCTGTTCCGGGGATATTCTGGGATGCCATGGTGACGATAAACAATGGCAGGCCAATACCAACCAGTCCGGCGAATGTGAATTGCGGGATGACGAATTCGACCGGTGGAATGATTGAAGCGCTTAGGCTTGAAAACGCATTGTCGGGAAACTCGACCCCGATCACCATCACAATGATGAACGCCAAAAGGGCGGCGGGCACGGCAAAAAGCCGATTAATTCGCCCGACCACCAGCCAGGCGATGACAATTGGCAAGCCAAGCAATGGATCAAATGCCACTGCCTTGATCGGGGCCAGACACAGGCCAAGCAACACACCGGCCAGCATCGCATTGGCAAGCGGTGCTGGGATGGCGGCAACGGCACGACCAAGTGGTTTCCATATGCCGCAGATAATGATCAGTATTGCACAGATGATAAAGGCTCCGACGGCAACGGGAAACCCACCTTCGATTGCACCGGACGTTGCCAGCAATGCCGCACCGGGGGTGGACCATGCAATGCTGATTGGCATACGTGTGCGTAGCGACAGCAAAATCGAACAAAGTCCCATTGCAATCGATAGGGCCATCAATCCCGATGCTGCCTGATCCGGTGTTGCACCAACGGCACTTAACCCTTGAAGAACCACGGCAAAAGAACTGGCCGACCCGACAAAGGCCGCAAGGATACCCATGAACAGGTTTTGGGCTGAGATATCGCGCAGCATGGGAACTCCGTGGAACACATTGATGATGAAAGTCGTGCAAGTCGTCGGGTAAGGCGCAAAGTTTGCCGACCTTAGCGGGCAGATGTTTGGTGAACCAGAAAAAACAAAACACCCCGCCGCGAAAACGCAAGCGGGGTGAATGACATGAAACAGAAACGCCAGTTGCCAAAACGGTTACGAGACGGCCGTCCACGAAGCGTTTAACCTATGATGTAAGGTTGAATTTTATTTCACGCTTTTGTGCATCAAAGCCACTGCCTGTTGTTTTTCCGTCAGGTTTTTTCTGCCAAATGCCGGTAGCGGAAAGGCCGTTTTCACAGGTAAATTTCCATCTGCCTGTTGATTTGGATGACGTTGCGGTGACGGATGTTCCTTCGCAATCAGTATCTTGCTCGTTAATGTGGAACTTGAAGCTGCTTTGCGCGGCACCTTTTTGTTCGACATCACCGGAAATGTTGTCGGAAACACCATCCCAAGAGGCGTTGAAATGCAATTCGGGTGCGGGTTTTTTTGACAAGGAAATCGCCGAAAGTGGACCTATTTTTGCATATTTTTGTGCAAGCTCGGCTTTTTCCGTTTTGGTGATCAGATCGATCTTTTGGGCAATGGTTTCTGCCGATGCGATAAGGTGGCTGCAAGTTCCAAATTGAACGACAGAATCAGATAATCCGCGATCATTGTCATATGCGGAAAGCCCCTTCATCCGTTTGGCAAATCGGCCAATAGAACAATCCCCTTTTGATGCGATCCATCCTTTGATACGCGGCGACACCTGATCTATTTCAGTGAAGTTGGATTCTGGAATGCCAAATTTGTTGGCAAGCTTAATGAACTGCGATTTATCGAGCATTCTGGCTTCGGTTGATTGTGCGTACCAGGCGTCGGTATTGAGCTGTATGTCAAAGAAAGAATATTTCCCATCCCAAGCGATGACTTCTGACCATGCCCGACCATTATCGCGCTCATATGCATCGGTGCTATAATCCTTGGATGGTTCAAGAAATACGAAGGCGTTGAAGCGGCTGTCAGCAGGCGAGAAAGGGCCTTTTGCTTCCAGACTCATCGAACGACCACCGGCATCGGTCAATCCCTGATTCGTTACACAACCGGTCACAATGGTCGCAAGACTGATGGCAAATATTTGTCTGATCAAAAAACTATCCCCTTGAACGTGTAATCGATCAGTTTTAATTTTGCAAAAAGTAACATTAAGTTCTACTTAAAATGGTGGTAGGCGACAAAAAAAGAGCCCGTTAGATGGGGCTCTTTTTAGAAATGTTTTTCTGGAACTTATCGTTCGGTGATCTTGAATTCGATACGGCGGTTGCGGCGGTACGCGATTTCGTCGTCGCGGTTATCAAGTGGCTGGTATTCGCCAAAGCCAGCGGCAACCAATCGATTTGGCGGGACTCCACGTTCGATCAGGAATTTGACAACCGAAATTGCACGTGCCGATGACAGTTCCCAGTTCGAGGCGAATTTCAGATTGCGGATTGGCACCTTGTCGGTATGGCCATCAACACGCATCACCCAATCAATGTCATCGGGAATTTCCGATGCAATGGTCGTAAGCGTATCGCCAAGCTTGGCCAATTGTTCCTGTCCTTCAAGGCCAAGATCAGACGAGCCAGAGCCAAACAGAACTTCGGATTGGAAGACAAAGCGGTCCCCGACGACCCGGATATCCTGGCGATCACCCAGAACTTCGCGAAGCCGGCCAAAGAATTCCGACCGATAACGCTGCAATTCGGCAACCTTGGTCGCCAGTGCTGCGTTCAGGCGTTGACCAAGATTGACGATCTGGGCCTGTTTGTCAGAATTTTCGCGTTCGGATGCTTCAAGCGCGGCTTCGATTTTCTGAAGCTGCTGACGCAGGGCGAGCATTTGCTGATTAAGGGCCGCGACCTGTGCCTGTGCTTCGGTACTTAGCTTTTTCTCGTCGTCAAGTTCGGCAGCGCGGGATGCCAGCAGGGCGGCAAGGTCGTTGATGCGGGTTTCCTGATCGGCAATCTGATCATTGGCCTTTTCGCGTGCAGTACTTAGCTCAGCTTCTTTGTCCTCAAGCGAGGCGACGGCTGCCAATAGCTTTTTCTCAAGCTCGTCGGTGGACATTTCGGCATTTGCAAGCTGGCTTGCCAGTGCGGCGGCCCGGTTTTTCAGGTCGTCACGCTGATCACTGGTGTTGGAAAGCTCGGTGCTCAGCTGGGTCAGTTCAAGTTCCATGCGCTGATTGTTGGTGCGTTCAAGCGACAAAAGATTGGTCAACTCGTTCACCTGTGCAGTCAGATCGCTTAATGCCTGATCGCGACCCGAAAGGGCTGCGCCCAGATAAACCTGCGCGACAACAAAAATCATCAGCAGGAAAATGATCACCATCAACAGCGTGGCCAAGGCATCTACAAAGCCCGGCCAGGTGTTGACGTCGCGATTGCGGCGGCGTGACAACCCGGACATACGATCAGCCCTCCTCGGCGATCGCGGCGATGGTCCGGGCTAGAAGCTTGATTTCGCTTCTGATTTCCTGGGTCGATTGTTGGCGGCCCAGTGTCAATTCTTCGCCAACCCGGCCAAGGGTGTTGTCAAGTGACCGGATATGGGCACGTGTATTGTCATCAATGCCAAAGCTGCCGATTTTCATCGAATCGGAAAGCTGATCAAGTACTGGCTTCAGATGCATCTGATTTTCCGCCAGCTTGACCATCAATTGCTGTTCGGCCTTCATCTGATCGGTCAGGGTCGAAAGCTTGTCCGCAAGATCAATCAGAGTGTTGTGTGATTTGATCTGGGATGTTTCGGATCGCTGGATCGAGTTTTGCAACCCTTCCATATTGTCAGCCATCTGTTCGATCAGAGCCGAAAGATAAGCTGGAACCGATTGTTCGCCATCCGAAATCGGACCACCCGATGACAGGCGGGTAAAGCCAGAAAGCCATTCTTCAAGTTCGTTAAAGAACCGGTTCTGTGCCTGACCGGCCTGCATATCAATCAGGCCAAGAGATAGCGACCCGGCAAGACCGAACAGGGATGACGAAAACGCCGTTCCCATGCCGCCAAGCGGTTCTGCCAGACCTTGTTTTAGTTCGTTGAACCACAGATCGATGTTCTGGCCCGACCCGACATTGACGTCACCAATCACATTGGCGACCGAGTTTACGGTCTGAAGCAGCCCCCAGAAGGTACCAAGCAGGCCAAGGAAAACCAGAAGCCCGACGACATAGCGCGATAATTCGCGGCTTTCATCCAGACGTGACCGGATCGAATCCAGAATGGTACGGGTCGCCATGGTCGACAGTTGCGGGCGGTCACGACGCTGTTCGGCCATCATGCGTGCCATCGGCAACAGAAGTTTCGGCGGAACCTGTGATGTCAGGCCCGGACGATTACGTCGGAAATCCTCGATCCAGGTGACTTCCGACGATAGGGCTGCAACCATACGGAAAGTATAAATCACGCCAACCACAAACACGCCAAGGATCAGACCGTTCAGGACGGCATTGGCCATGAACGCATCAGACAACGCCGGAAACAGCAATGCGCCAACACCAACAATGATGGCGGTAAAAATCGCCATACGCGTCAGATAGCTTCCCGGTTTGGTAATGGCAGGAAGGTTTGCCATGCCATTGGCCGAATTATTGCTCATGACGGATTAATCCTAGCGTTGAACGGTTTTGATATCGACACGGTCAGCCGGACCGGACTGCACATTCGCGCCCAGCGCCCGGACATCAATGCGGGTGGACCGCACACCTTTATCGATTAGATAGGAACGGACCTGCAATGCACGCGAAAGCGAAAGTCGGCGTGCCTTGCTGGCGTTGTTTGAATCGCCTTCGGCATAGGCCTGAAGCTGAATGCGCAGGCTGTCATCGCTGCCCATAGCTTTGACGATGTTGTCAAGCTGGCTGCGGGCTGCGTTGTTCAATTCGAAACTGCCCGAACCAAATGCCAGACTGTATTCGCCACTGCCCGATGGGACAGATGTAACCGGGTCCTTGGTCGCAGGCGGAACCGATGCGGTTTCAGCCACCGGTTTTGGTGCCGGAGCAACAGGTGCCGGGGCAGCTGGTACCGCGTTCGATTGCTGTTCAAGCATCTTTTGCGGCGATGTGGTGGTATCGGGTGCCGGGCTTGGTGCCACGGGCACGTTCGATTTATTCGGAATTACCTGGGTTGGTGCCGGGGGCGGCGGTGCCGGTTTGGTTTCCTTGGCCGGAAGTGGCGGTGCCTTTGGTGGTTCTACCGGTGCCGGTTTGGTTTCTACCTTTGGGGCGGTCGGAGCCGGTTCGGCCATTGGTGCTTCGGCCAATTCAGCTGCCGGTTTCGGCGCGGGTTTGGCAAGAGGCATCGGCGCATTGCCGGTGTTTTGGGATGTTGCAATTTGCGCAGCCGGAGCGGCCTGTTTGGTTGGCTTGGCCCGAGGTGCAGCAGTTGGTGTTGGTTGATGCAGGGTGATGATCTGGTTTGCGCCATCATCAAACGGCTGTGCGGTTGCAATACCCGGAACGCCATAGAACTGTGATTGGGACGGGATACCATTTTCGCCCGAACCGTCAATTACCACGGTTTCGAATCCGTCATCATAAGACGTGCCACCGACATTCTGCGCAAAGCGATCTGCGGCAAGGAATTCGGAATGCGGACGGGTTTGCGGAAAGATCAGATCGCTGCCGGGCACCGAAATATGATCACGCGAAACCGAGGGTGAAAGATAGTTAGGTACGGTTGGCTGCCCGCCAAATCCATCCGCAACGTCCCAGTTTACCTGAACGCTGTCATTGACAGAAACGGGGGTGTATTGCTGCGCAGATGCGCTGCCGCTGGCAATCAGGTTGCCACCCAGTGCTGTCATTAATGCCAGCACCGAAATCTTGGAATACCCCATCATCAAATCGCAGGCCCCTTAATACCCTGTGTTTGAACACATTATTTTATAATGCACAGTTTTGTGTCGATCTTTTGGCACAGTGTTCTTTGTTCATTGTGCCATCCCTGTTGGTCAGGCCCGATATTTTGATCAGAAGACCCCAAGCACCATAGCTTAGAGCAACATAATGAACAACCGCTTTGACCTTGTCTGTGAGCCTGAATGTAAAAAGGGCATCCGTGCCAATGCAGGGATGCCCTTTTAAAAAAACGGTAACAAAAGCTGATACTTACTCGGTAACAGCCTTTTTCAGTGCTTTGGCCAGAACCGGTTGGATATAGTCGTTGGCGGCAACGACGCTTCCGGTGCCAAGCATGTTGGTGCCACCTTTGGCGTCACGGACATAACCACCGGCCTCGGTGATCATAAGCAGGCCTGCTGCAATGTCCCATGAATTGATATGCGATTCCCAGTAACCATCAAAGCGACCGGCCGCAACATAGGCCAGATCAAGCGATGCGGCACCCATACGGCGAACACCGGCACAACGATCCATGATGGAATGCAGTTGCTTTTCGAATACGGCGTGATCGCCATGTCCGATATGGGGCACACCACAGGCCAGAACGCATTCGCTTAGGCGGCGACGGCCCGAAACGCGCAGGCGACGGTTATCAAGATAGGCGCCAACGCCTTTCTCAGCCCAGAAGAACTCATCTTTGGCGACATCATAAATGATGCCAGCGATGATTTCGTCACCCTTTTGCAGGGCCACGGAAATCGCAAAATGCGGAATGCCGTGCAGGAAGTTGGTGGTGCCATCAAGCGGATCGATGATCCAGCGATGCTCCGGATCGGAGCCCTTGATTTCGCCGCCTTCTTCCAGAAGGAAACCATAGCCCGGACGCGCACGTTCAAGTTCTTCGCGCAGGCGTTTTTCTGCTCGCAGATCGGCCGACGATACGAAATCTGCCGGGCCTTTCATTGAGACCTGAAGGTTTTCGACTTCACCGAAGTCGCGTTTAAGTCCATAGGCTGCCTTTTCGACGGCCTTGAACATGACATTGATATTTGCTGAACGACGGGCGGCACCACGCACGGTTCGTCTCCCGGTGTTTAAAAGTGAAAAGTGTCGGCCAGATTAATCTTTGGCGCGCTCGACATAGGTGCCTTCGACGGTGTTCACGACGATGCGCGTACCGGATTCAATATGCGGCGGCACCATAACGCGAACGCCATTCTCAAGAACGGCTGGCTTGAACGAAGAAGATTGGGTTTGACCTTTGACGACGGCATCGGCTTCGACGATCTGGAAAACAACCTGTTCCGGAAGCGTCACCGCAAGCGGTTCGTCGTCGAAAGATTCGATTGTAACAACCATGCCATCCTGAAGATATACAACCGGTTCGCCAACAAGTTCGGAATTAACTGTGATCTGGTCATAGGTTTCGCTGTCCATGAAGGTGATCATGTCACCATCGGCAAACAGATAGCTGTATTCTTTCTGTTCCAGACGAACGCGTTCGACGGTTTCCGTTGCACGGAAACGTTCGTTCAGCTTGGTGCCGCTACGAATGTCTTTGAGCTCAACCTGGTTAAACGCACCGCCTTTACCCGGCTTCACAGCCTGGCATTTTACCGCACGCCACAGGGCACCTTTATGTTCGATAAGGTTACCCGGACGGATTTCGTTGCCGTTGATTTTCATGGCACCAACCGTTCTTTCAGATCACAGATTCACGATGTAAGCAGGGTACATGCCCCATTAAAGTCGCGCCTAACTACCAGTTTGGTGAATTTGCTGCAAGCAGATTGATCAGGATTTGCGCGCATGGCAAACCGTCATTCGCGCATGGCTGGTGTCAAATTGTCCAAGAAAAAAGCCGTTAAGGCGCCAAAATACGCGATCGCTTACAGATCGTCAAAGGCCGTTGCAATTGCGAGTTTGATTGCTTTTGCCCCGGCTTCCGGACCATCTGGATGGTTCCAGACACCGGCGGTTACCGCAATGAAATCGGCACCTGCGGCTACGATCGGGCCAAGGTTTTCGGCGGTGATGCCACCAATGGCAACACAGGGAACGGTGGTAAAGGTCGTCCAGATTTCAAGAATTTCCGGGGTGACGCTGGTTTTGGCTTCTTTGGTTTCGGTTGGATAGAACGCCCCGAAAGCAACGTAATCAGCACCCTTTTCGCCCAGTTCCATCGCGCGATGGCGACTGTCATAGCAAGATACGCCAACGATATGCTCGTCGCCCATGATGGCGCGGGCTTCGTCGTAACCGGTGTCGTCTTCACCAATGTGAACCCCGTCGCAGCCCGATTTTTTTGCAATATCGGGACGGTCATTCAGGATCAGCGGAATATCGCGATCCGAGCAAAGCGGCAGGATTGCATCAATGGCCTTGCGGACATCGTCATCGGAAATGTCTTTCAGGCGCAGCTGCAAACAATCAATTGCCCCGGTATCGAGTACGGATTTCAAGCGGTCTGAAAACACAGCCAGATCGATTTTCGGCGGGGTCAAAAGATAAAGGCCAGTTTGGTCGTCAGCGTTCACAATGGTTATTCCTGATCAAAAACTGCGTATCATGTAACCCTTGGTCACGCTTTTGGCAATCACCGAGCCAAAAATGCCGCCAACCGCCGATCTAGTTCCTGTGCTGGCAGGTAATCATCGCCGGTTTCATAAACATGTTCTGTTGCGGGCAGGTCGCGCATAACCGTGCATCCCGATTTCGCGCCAAGGCTTTCGATCTGTGCCATCAAATCATGCGAACCGGCGTCGATCAGAACGGCATCAATGCCGGTTTCCATTGCCGCCAGTGCAGAGGAAAGGCGCCCCCGGCAGTCAAGGGTGCCGTGGATATCGCACGTTGGAAAAGCTTTGCGCAAATTGGTCAGGATCGTTGCAAACCACTGTGCACCAAGTGCAATTCCGGCGTTTTCTGGCGACAGGAATTTGATTTTTCCATTCTCGATGACCCGGCAGGCCGATTGCCCCCCGGCCATGCCGTGAATGCGGATAAGCAAATGGTTGTCTGACATCATTTTGCAAAAATTATCATGATGGGTACCGCATACAAGTGCGATGATCCGTGATGTGTAATCCGTTCCGCTTATGCGGCTTTGCGGGCGACATAAACCGTATTGATATCTTCGCGGTCCAGAACCGGATGCTTAAAGGTAATAACATCGGACCGATAGGTGGCAAAGGCCGTTGCGAGCTTGGCCTCGAACGCCGGGTCAGGCAGTTCGGTTGACCACAGGGCAAAAATCCCCCCCGGGGTCAGATGGCTTGCAAGTTGTTTTAGGCCATCTTCGGTATAAAGCCGTGCATGATCGGGATGCAGGACATTTGCCGGGGAATGATCAATATCAAGCAGGATCGCATCGTGGCGGGTATCGGGCCGGGCCGGATCCATACCAAGCGTTTGCGCCAGCGATGCAGCAAAAAAGTCGCCATGTACGAGTGAACAGCGCGGATCACCTGAAAGCTGTGGTCCAAGGGGCAGTAATCCGTTTTGATGCCATTCAATGACTTCGGCCAAGGTATCAATGACGGCCAGTTTGCCAACCGCCGGATTATCAAGGGCCGCCTTGGCGGTGTAGCCAAGACCAAGTCCGCCGACCACGACGTCAAGATTGTCGCCTGAAAGTTCGGCAAGGCCAAGATCGGCCAGCGCAATTTCGGCATCTGTAAACAGGCTCGACATCAGATATTCGTCATCAAGCTTGATTTCATAGACGTCGATATCAAGGGTCAATTCACGCCGCCTGCGCAGACTGAGAACCCCCATTGCCGTCGGCCGATAGTCGAGTTCTTTAAACAACAGGCTCATGGGCGGGGTCCTTTCGGGCGGGTGGGCAGAAACGAAAATGCCCGAAGCAGTCACGACTTCGGGCATTTCCAATCAGATCATCTGCCGGAAGATTAAAGGAACTTCGCCATGGCGACAGCGGTGTCGCTCATACGGTTCGAGAAGCCCCATTCGTTGTCATACCAAGACAGGATGCGAACAAAGTTGCCACCGATAACCTGGGTCTGGGTCGCATCAAAGGTCGAGCTGTTCGGGTTGTGATTGAAATCAATCGAAACCAGCGGCGCTTCATTGACGCCCAGAACGCCTTTAAGCGGGCCATTGGCAGCGGTTTTGATCGCAGCATTGATTTCATCAACCGTGGTATCGCGACCGGCAACAAAGGTCAGATCGATCATCGAGACATTCGGGGTCGGAACGCGGACCGAGGTGCCATCAAGTTTGCCGTTCAGTTCCGGCAAAACCAGACCAACAGCCTTGGCAGCACCGGTCGAGGTCGGGATCATCGAAAGCGATGCCGCACGCGCACGGCGCATATCCTTGTGCAGGCTATCGACCGTGTTCTGATCGCCAGTAAAGGCGTGAACGGTGGTCATAAAGCCCTTGGTGATACCAACGGTCTTGTTCAGAACGTCTGCAACCGGCGCAAGGCAGTTGGTGGTGCAGGAAGCGTTTGAAACGATGATGTCCGATGCGGTCAGGCTGTCGCTGTTGACACCGTAAACAACAGTTTTGATATCGCCTTTGGCCGGGGCAGAAATCAGAACGCGTTTTGCACCTGCGGTCAGGTGTTTACCAGCGCCGGCTTCGTCAAGGAAGATACCGGTGCATTCAAATGCGATATCAACTTTCAGTTCGGCCCAGGGAAGGTTCGCCGGATCACGTTCCGAGCACACCTTGATGGCTTTGCCGTCGATCACAAGGTCATTGCCTTCGGCTTTGACGTCGTTGGCCAGAACACCGTGTACGGAATCGTATTTCAGAAGATGTGCATTGGTATTGACATCGCCAAGGTCGTTGATGGCAACGACTTCAACATCGGTGCGGCCGCTTTCAACGATGGAACGCAGAACCAGACGGCCAATACGGCCAAAACCATTAATCGCTACGCGAATAGCCATTCATTCCTCCAAAATTATAGTGATTGCTACCATGAGTGTATCAATCACGACTTAGGGTTCAAACCCAAAGGAAAAAAGGCCAGATCAGTAAATCGCTGATCCGGCCCTTTGAATTAAACGAGTTCTTTGGCCGCTTTGACCAGCGCCTCGGCGGTGATACCGAAATGCTCGTAAAGGACAGGGGCAGGGGCCGATGCACCAAAGCCGTGCATGCCGATCACCTTGCCGGTGTCGCCAACGTATTTTTCCCAGCCAAAGACCGAAAGGGCCTCGATGGCGATACGCGGGACGCTGCCAAGGACTTCTTTGCGATATTCCGGCGATTGTGCGTCGAACAGTTCCCAGCTTGGCAGGGAAACAACAACCGCATTGATGCCTTGGGCTTTGAGTTTGGCCTGCGCATCAACCGCAATTTCGACTTCGGAACCGGTCGCGATCAGGGTGACCTGACGATCACCATCGCAATCGGAAATCACATAGCCACCGCGTGCGACAAGGTTGTCATCGCGATATTCGGTACGAAGTGTTGGCAGGTTCTGACGGGTTAGTGCCAAAACGGTCGGGCCGGTTTCATTGGTGATGGCCATGGCCCATGCTTCGGCGGTTTCAACCGCATCGGCGGGGCGGATCACGGTGACATTTGGCATCGCACGCAGGGCGGCGACATGTTCGACCGGCTGATGGGTCGGGCCGTCTTCGCCAAGACCGATGGAATCGTGGGTCATGACATAGACAACGCGCTGGTTCATCAGGGCCGACAAGCGAATGGCCGGGCGGCAATAATCGGTAAAGACCAGGAACGTGCCGCCGTATGGCAGAATACCGCCATGCAGCGCCAAACCGTTCATTGCAGCAGCCATACCGTGTTCACGGATGCCGTAATAGATATAGGCCCCTTTATAACCGCCTTCGGCGGTGATCGGAGCCTGTACGGCGGTTTTGGTGTTGTTCGACCCGGTCAAATCGGCAGAGCCGCCGATCATTTCCGGAATTGCCTTGGTCAGGATTTCCAGAACGTTCTGGGATGCTTTGCGAGTCGCGATTTTCGGCAGGTCGGCTGTGATCTGCTTTTTATAGTCGGTGAACGCGTCGATCCAGTTTTCCGGCAGTTTGCCTTCAATACGACGTTCGAATTCGTCTTTCAGCGATGCTTCAAGACCTTCGAAACGCGAACCCCATGCGCTGAAATCAGCTTGGCTGCGTGAACCGGCAGCTTTCCATGCGTCTTTCACATCAGCCGGGATTTCAAACGGCGCTGCTGTCCAGCCGAGTTTTTCACGTGCACCGGCCAGCTCAGCCGCGCCAAGTGGCGAACCATGCGTTGCCGAGGTGCCACCCTTGGTCGGGGCGCCAAAACCGATTTCGGTTTTGCAGGCGATCATCGACGGGGTTTTGGTGGTTTTTGCCTTGGCGATTGCAGCTTCGATCGCAACCGGATCGTGACCGTCAATTTCCTGAACGTCCCAGCCAGCGGCCTCGAAACGTTTTTTGTGGTCTTCCGAGGTCGAAAGCGAGGTCGGACCATCAATCGAAATGCCGTTGTCGTCAAACAGGACGATCAGTTTCGACAGTTTCAAGTGGCCAGCCATCGAAATGGCTTCCTGGGAAATACCTTCCATCAGGCAGCCATCACCCGCAATCACATAGGTAAAGTGATCGACAACATCATCGCCAAAGCGCGCATTCATGATGCGTTCGCCCAGTGCGAAACCGACCGAGGTCGCAATACCCTGACCCAGCGGGCCGGTGGTGGTTTCGATACCCTGGCCGTGGCCATATTCCGGATGGCCTGCCGTGCGCGAACCCATCTGACGGAAATTCTTGATCTGATCCAGATCGAAATCTTCGTAACCGGTCAGGTGTAAAAGCGAATAAAGCAACATCGAACCGTGACCTGCGGACAGGATAAAACGGTCGCGGTCCGGCCAGTTCGGGTGCTTCGGATCGAATTTCAAGAATTTGGAGTAAAGAACAGTCGCGACGTCTGCCATGCCCATCGGCATGCCGGGATGTCCGGAATTGGCTTTTTCGACTGCGTCGGCCGAAAGGAAGCGGATGGCATTGGCCATGCGGTTGTGTTCTGCTTGCGTCGTCATGTGATGCGGTTCCTGGGGGTTTCGCGGTCGGGCGATGAAAACACTTTTAAGACGGGTATTTCATATAAACGGAATTCGCGCGGAACATGCCCGCAACAAGGGGTATTCGTCAACCGCTTCTGTCGAAAAATTGCGCCGGTTGCTGCAATTGCAGTTAACGTAATCGACAAACACCTTGTAGGGTATCGGTGCATGTTGACGCATTGGGATGTCAGCCCCTATGTTGCCAGACGGTGCTGCACGTCTGGTATCGGATCGGTCCAAGGGGGCGGCAGATAGGTGCCTTTCTTGTCATGATGCGGGTTTCCAAACGGGTTTCGGGGATCCATTGTGCCGGGTGATCTATCGGACGATGGTGTTTTGATCCGCTATAAATCGGCCTTTTTCGTGACAAAGTCGGTTGGCAGGATCACCCGTCTTGTGATCGGGTACGGGGTTTATGCCCGTGCCAATTGGGTAATTTAACAAAGCTGGATATTGAATATGTCGCGTTTGCTAGAAGCGAGTGAACGACTGAAAGCGGCCATTAACAGCCTTGAAGCCGTTGCGGAGTCGCGTTTGGTGCAGGAAAGCGGAAATCAGTCCGCCGCATCCGACGAAGTCGACGCCCTGCGGGGGCAATTGGCCGCCTTGCGTCAGGATTATGATAAGCTCGCCTCGACGACCCAGACTGTATCCGCCCGCCTTGATGGCGCGGTCGGGCAATTGCGTTTGGTTCTTGAAGATGATCGCGAACAAAAGCAGGCATAAATCCCATGGCACAGGTTTCAGTACGAATTAACGGGCGCAGCTATGACGTCGCTTGTGACGATGGTCAGGAAGAGCGTCTGACAAATCTGGCGCAATATGTTGATGAACGGGTGCGTGAGATCGCCGGGTCGGTCGGCCAGATCGGTGAACAGCGACTTTTGGTGATGACCAGTCTTTTGATTGCTGATGAACTCAGTGACATGCATGAAAAACAGCGTAAAGCTCCGACGCCAGCCGTGGTGGAAACCACGCCCGAACCGGGCAGTATTGCCGCCGCCGAGGGTGATTTGTTGGCAGAAAACATGGAAAGCATGGCTAACCGTATCGAAGCTATTGCGCAAAAGCTTTCTCAGGACTAAGTTCCGGATGCTGACTGTTTTCGATGCGTCGTTCGCGATGATCGGGTGCAGCGGCACATTCGGGGGCTGCCCTGTTCGTCAGGTTCGCTAATTCCCGGGGCCGATGCTCATTTCTCTAGGGAGCTGTCCCTGGCGAGGCCGTGGTCTCGTTATACGGTGCCCACCTGCACACGCAGGTCACGAGGAATTACAACATGGCCAACGGCAGTGGTGGCTCCCACTTGATTTATTGAATATCCCTTCGATTTTACGTAATGCATTATGCGGTGCGTCTGCAGGGACCATCGTTTAAAGTCATGTCTGGATTTCGGTCATGACGCGGAACAGGAATTACAATGCGCTTACTCCATCTCGGCGACGTCCTTGGCCAATCCGGTCGCAAGGCAGCACTCGATACTTTACCGATGCTGCGTGATCGTCTTTCGGTCGATATCGCTGTGGTGAATGTGGAAAACTCGGCGCATGGTTTTGGTGTTACCGCCAAAATCTGCAAGGAATTCTATGATGCCGGGGCGGATGTTCTGACCACCGGCAATCATATTTGGGATCAGCGCGAAATCATCGCCTATATCGATGAAGACGAAAAATTGCTGCGTCCATGGAACTTCCCCGATGGCACGCCGGGCAAGGGCGATTATGTTTTCAAAACCCGTTCAGGCAAGAAAGTCTGCGTCGTTAACATGATGGGGCGTCTGTATATGGATCCGCTTGCCTGCCCGTTTCAGGGGGCGAACAAGCTGTTTTCCAAGTACAGGCTTGGCAAGAACGTCGATGCCATGATCATTGATTTTCACGCTGAAACCACATCGGAAAAGATGGCGTTTGGCCATCATTGTGATGGTCGAGCTTCGCTTGTTGTCGGCACGCATACTCATGTGCCAACGGCGGATGCCCAAATTTTGCCGGGTGGAACAGGCTATCAGACCGATGTCGGTATGTGTGGTGATTTCGATTCTGTCATCGGGATGAAAAAAGAAAATTCGATCCGTAAATTCCTGACAAAAATGCCTGCGGGCCGGTTTGAACCTGCCGAAGGGACCGCAACCGTCTGTGGTGTTTTTGTCGAAACTGATGATGCCACTGGTCTGGCCAAACGGATCGAACCGGTTCGTATTGGTGGTCGTCTTAAAGGCAGCTGGCCTAGCGCCTGATTATCGAAATTTGGATTGCCGGTTCTTGTTAATGAAGGGGCCGGAAAACGAAAAGGCCCGCCAATTGACGGGCCTTTTGGTATTTTATCAGGGGCAATCAGGCCGCGCGATCGCGAGCCTGTTGACGCAGGTCTTCCAGAATTCCACCGATCCGGGATCGCAATGCTTCGACCTTGTGCGATGCATCCTGTGCCGTTGTCAGGACTTCACCTGACAACTGACCGGTTTTACCGGTTTCACTGGCCACATCATTGATCGATGACGACACCGCCCGGGTTCGATCGGCAGCCCCGCGAACGTTGCGGGTGATTTCGTCGGTTGCCGCACCCTGTTCCTCGACCGCGGCCGAGATCGTGGTGGCAATTTCATTGATGTTTTCAATGATCTTGCCGATATCCTCGATCGCGGTGACCGATGCTCCGGTTGCTTTCTGGATGCCGGAAATCTGACCGGAAATTTCCTCGGTCGCTTTTTCCGTCTGATTGGCAAGGTTCTTGACCTCGGCGGCAACAACGGCAAAGCCTTTGCCAGCGTCACCGGCACGTGCGGCCTCGATGGTTGCATTCAGTGCCAGAAGGTTGGTCTGCTCGGCGATATCGGTGATCAATGCGATCACTTCACCGATGCGGTTTGCCGATTGCGACAGACTGACAACCAGTTCATTGGTTTGTTGGGCCTTGTCGGCGGCATTGTTGGAAATGCGGGTCGATTCCGCCATTTGGCGATTGATTTCCGCATTTGATGCCGAAAGCTGTTCGGTTGCGGCAGCAACGGTTTCCACATTGCCGGTCGCTTCCTGTGCAGACGATGCGACGTCTTCGGTCTGACCTGATACCAATTCGGCACTCTGGCTCATTTGGCCCGATACGCCCTGAAGCTGTTCGGCAAGGGTGGCTATTTCACCCACGGCACTTTCAACTTCACCTTGCAGGGTATCGGCAAGGCCAAGAAGTTCGTCCCGCAATGCTTCGTTGCGTTCACGGTTCAGGCGTTCTTCTTCTGCCTGAAGTTCGCGAACCTTTACGGCGTTTTCCTTGAAGATTTCCACCGCACGGCCCATGGCCGTGATTTCATCATTGCCTTTGACCGGTATATCGATATCCAGATTACCATCGGCCAATGTGACCATTGTTTCCTGCAAACCGGCCAGACGTTGCAACAGGTTGCCACGGACATAAATAATATAGATCAGAAGCGAAATCAGGATTGCGGCCCCGGCGACGCCATACATGATCTGTGAGCTTTGTGTATTCAATGTCTGGGCGGACCCGGCAGCCTGATCAACATCTGATTGCAGGCTTTCGACCAAGGCCTTTACGCCGTTTTCCATATCAAGGGCATATTGCGCGCTTTGAGCGACAATTTCCTGCTGGGCGGCGGCGACTTCAAGGTCCTTGATGCGAAGTGACGGCAGACTGTTATCGCCAATCGACAATTCCAGCATATCGCTGATTAGTTTGGTGTAAAACTTTTTGAGTTTCTGGTTCTCTAGTCCTTCGACCAGTTTTTGCAGCGAGGTAAAGCTGCCACGGACCTGCATGCTGACCACTTTAAGACGGGTTGGATCGTCAAGCGTGGTCGCGGACAGGATCGTATTAACGATATCGCTGCCCATGCGGCTCAGTTGTTGAACGGGCCCGCGCGAAGTAACCGCATCGTTAAGGTCAAACAAAAGTTTGGCCGCACGTGTCTGATCGTCATAGGACAGGGGCTCGCCCGATTTTTGCAGATCCTTGACCGTTGCATCGATCCCCGAGATCGTCGTCTGGGTGAAGGACAAAAGTGGGGTGATCATGCTGCTATAGCGCCCGCTTAGCTGCTGAAACTTGTTCAACTTGTCAGCGATTTCCTCGGTGATGGCGAATCGGCTTAATGTGCTTTCGTGCAAGCGTTGCAGGGCATCACGCAAATTCGCACTGTTAGCATCAATGCCATCAAGGATTTCTGGTTGCAGTTTGCTTTCGCGCAGTTGCGCGACATTATCATCAAGCCCGGTCAAAAGCGCATCGAGTTCCGTATTGATGGCTTGTTCGGCGTCCGGTGTTTTCGATGCGATGATACGTGGTGCAATTGCCACGATCTTTGCACTGTCCGTTGCCAATTGCTGGGCCGAAAACATCGGCGGCAATTTGCTGTGTGTGATATCGGCAAGGCCGTTACCAAATTTGTCGAATGATATGACAGCCACAGCCGCAGCCGCAACAGCCATCAGTCCAACCAGCGCAAATGATGCTGCCAGTTTCCCCTGAACGCCAAAGCCTTTTGCGGTCTTCCTGACCGGCTTTTGGCGGTTCTCAGATTTGATCGTCTTTCCCATTACTCACCTAATTCCGATTACGCATAACCAGCGCCCCGGCAATCTACCATACCGGTAACGCGCGTTCGTTCGGCTTTCTTGGATGAAATCTTCCCATAGTTTCCGCATTCGAGGGCCCATCATATCGAACTGGTGGCGCGACAGATGAGCCTTCTGAAAGGCAGAAATTATTATTATTTTTAAAGTATTCAATCATATAGCACAGCGATGCACGTATTCTAATTTAATTATTTCTCATTTCGCACACTGGGTGTATTGCGCGGAATTCCTGCCATCACCGGCGCATGCGATTTTGATGGTTGTGGCGTCCTAAAAACGTCAACGTATTTCAGGACGTGACAAGGACGGGACAGGTCAAATAAAAAGGCCCGCCGAAGGGGCGGGCCTTTCATACAAGAAGACAGTTCAGTGCGATCAGGAAGCCCGGTCACGTGCCTGCTGACGCAGGTCTTCAAGGATACCGTTAATCCGTGAACGCAGATGCTCGACTTTTTCGGATGCGATCTGTGCTGTTGACAGGACCTGACCGGAAAGTTCGCCGGTTTTACCGGTTTCACTGGCCACATCATTGATCGATGACGACACCGCCCGTGTTCGATCGGCAGCCCCGCGAACGTTGCGGGTGATTTCGTCGGTTGCCGCACCCTGTTCCTCGACCGCAGCCGAGATTGTGGTAGCAATTTCATTGATGTTTTCAATGATCTTGCCGATATCCTCGATCGCGGTGACCGATGCTCCTGTTGCTTTCTGGATGCCGGAAATCTGACCGGAAATTTCCTCGGTCGCTTTTTCCGTCTGATTGGCAAGGTTCTTGACCTCGGCGGCAACAACGGCAAAGCCTTTGCCAGCGTCACCGGCACGTGCGGCCTCGATGGTTGCGTTCAGTGCCAGAAGGTTGGTCTGCTCGGCGATATCGGTAATCAATGCGATCACTTCACCGATGCGGTTTGCCGATTGCGACAGGCTGACAACCAGATCGTTGGTCTGTTTGGCCTTGTCGGCGGCACTGTTGGAAATGCGGGTCGATTCCGCCATCTGGCGATTGATTTCCGCATTTGACGCTGAAAGCTGTTCGGTTGCGGCAGCAACGGTTTCCACATTGCCGGTCGCTTCCTGTGCAGACGATGCGACGTCTTCGGTCTGACCTGATACCAATTCGGCACTATGGGTCATCTGGCCTGATACGCCCTGAAGCTGTTCGGCAAGGGCGGCAATTTCACCCACGGCGCTTTCAACTTCATTCTGCAAGGTGTCGGCAAGGGTAAGAAGCTCGTCACGAAGCGCCTCGTTACGTTCGCGATTCAGGCGTTCTTCTTCTGCCTGAAGTTCACGAACCTTGATGGCGTTTTCCTTGAAGATTTCCACCGCACGGCCCATGGCCGTGATTTCATCATTGCCTTTGACCGGCACTTCGACATCCAGATTGCCATCGGCCAATGTGACCATGGTGTTCTGCAAGCCCGCCAGACGGCGCAACAGATTGCCCCGGACATAGATGATATAGATCAGAAGCGAAATCAGAAGTGCCGCAGCGGCAACAACAGCCAAAGCGGTCAGGCTCTGTTTTTCGACGACTTTTGCTTGGGCGGCGGCCTGATCGACTTCATCATTCAGGGCCGCAACAACTTCGGCAACACCATTACGCATGGCGTTGGCAAATTCCGCACTCTGGATCACCAGACGCTGACTTTCCTCGGCGGCGGCCAACTCACGCTTGCGCAATTCTGGCAGACTGCCTTCGCCCATAGAAAGCTTGGTCATTTTGTCGATCAATTCGACATAGAAATTTTTCAAACGGTCATTGGCAATGGAATCTAGTGCGGCAACAGCATCGGCATAGGTGCCGCGAATACGCACCGGAATGATTGACAGGCGAACAGCTTGGGTTTCTGTCGTTGACGCGATGATCATGTTCGCTGCTGATGAACCAAGGCGCTCAATCTCAAGCACGGGCGCGCGCGAGGCAATCGCATCGTTCATTTTCAGGAAGTTGGCCATCACTTCTTCTTTGTCGGCCGTATATTGGGCCGACGGATCGTCTTTTAGCGATTTCGCATAGGCATTGCCCTGTGCGATGTCGTTCTGTGTATAGGACAGAACCGGTTTCAGGGTGTCGCCATAGCGTTTGGCAAGATCCTGGAATTCGCTAAGCTTTTCGGCTTTTTCCGTCGAAATCGTAAAGCGTTCCTGGGTGACAGCGTGAAGCTTCCCAAGGTTTTCCTGAAGCTGGACACGATTGTCATTAATTGTCGCAATAACTTCTGGCATGAAGCCGGTTGCTTCGATTTCGCCAATTTTGTTGACCAGTTCCAGCAGGCGGAAATCAAGTTCCTCCTTGATTGCCAGTTCTTCGTCTGTCGAACTGGCAGCCACAATACGCGGTGCAATTGCAACGATTTCCGCGCTTTCGGTTGCCAGTTGCTGGGCCGCGGCAATTGGCGGCAATTTTTCTTCGGTGATAGTGGTAAGAGCTTCGCCAAACTTATTGAAAGAGACTGCACCGACAACAGCCGAAACCACGGCCATTAATCCGACCAAAGCAAACGATATCAAAAGCTTGCTTTGGACCCCGAACTTAGTTCCCATTCTGTCCTACCTTCTTGTGCTGTTTTCCCCGATCGGCTTCTGCGTCCAATCGGATTTCTTGGATCAGGCAACATTGTGACTGTTGTTTTTTGTCGCCCGGTTCGTTAACCCCAGAGAGCTATACTTTAGAGGTACTTTTTCTTATTAAGTGACATTATTGAAATATTATTTGCAGAACTGCAACATGTAAGCAGTTTTGTGAATGAAATTCCGCCTTAAATCCTTGGGTTGCATAAGCTACGGTGGAAACCATTGTGAGTTCGGCGCGTTCTGGTTTGCTGCGGAGGGCAAATTGATGGATGGCTGGACCTTGAGCCGCAAACAGGATATAGCAGCGGTCGAAATTTCTGCCTGTCAATCGGTCCGGGTCGTTTCGGTTCAATCGATTGGCGCGCAATACATCGCGAGATCGGCCTGTCTGGGAATATCCCGCAGTCACCGGCACGGTGCCCGATTTGCACTGATTGACAACACGCAAGAATACAGGTTTCAGGTTATGGCCGGCCATTCCCAATTTAAGAACATTATGCATCGCAAAGGCGCGCAGGATAAAAAGCGCGCCAAAATCTTCACCAAACTCGCCCGTGAAATCACGGTTTCAGCGAAAATCAGTGATGATATCAGCAGTAACCCGCGTTTGCGTGCGGCCATCGTTGCCGCACGCGGCCAGAATATGCCCAAAGACAACATCGATCGCGCGATTAAAAAGGCGACCGGTGCTGGCGAGGGCGATAATTTTGAAGAAGTCCGTTACGAAGGTTATGGCACCGCCGGGGTCGCCGTCGTGGTCGAAGCTTTGACCGATAACCGCAACCGCACTGCATCCGAAGTGCGCGCCGCCTTTGCCAAAAGCGGTGGCAATCTTGGTGAAACCGGTTCGGTCGGCTTTATGTTTAACCGTTTGGGTGAAATCGTTTACCCGGCTGATAAAGCCAGTGCCGACGAGATGTTTGAAGCTGCGCTTGAAGCCGGTGCGGCCAATGCGGAATCGGACGATGAAAACCACGTTATCGAAACCGAGATCGAAGAGCTTAACAACGTGCGTGAAGCTTTGACCGAAAAATTCGGCGATCCAGAAAGCGCCAAATTGGTATTCCGTGCTGTGACCGAAGCCGACGTTAGTGTTGAGCAAGGCCAAAGCGTCATGAAGCTTGTTGATGCGCTTGAAGATAACGATGATGTCCAGAACGTCTGGACCAATGTTAATTGGACCGACGAAATCATCGCGGCCCTTGATAACTAAATTTGATTACGCTTGCTTACGCCCGTCATTGCCTTTTGAATGACGGGCGTATTTTATTTGGATCGTTATAATTAAAGTGGGGCAATGTGGTCAGGGTTCTTGGCATCGATCCCGGTCTTCAACGGACAGGCTGGGGGATAATTGACCTTACGGATAACCACATGCGTCACGTTGCCAACGGGGTTGTGACCTCGACACAATCGTTGACGTTGGCTGAACGGCTGGATCAACTGCATACCGGTTTGATGGAAGTCATTGAAACCTGGACGCCTGACGAAGCCGCAGTCGAGGAAACCTTTGTTAACAAGAACCCTGTTTCGACACTGAAACTTGGTCAGGCGCGCGGTGTTGCGCTGCTTGCGCCGGCACGATCTGGTATTCCGGTAACGGAATATACACCCAATGCCGTCAAAAAGACGGTGGTGGGGGCTGGTCATGCCGGCAAGCAACAGGTTGAAATGATGGTATCCACTTTGCTGCCGGGATGTCAGATTCATGGCGCAGATGCGGCCGATGCCTTAGCCGTTGCAATTTGTCACGCACAACATGCCGGAACCCGTGCTCTGGGTCTAATTGGGGCCGGGATTACTGCCGGACCGGGGAGAAAATACAGGTGATCGCAAAACTTCGCGGAATTGTCGATTTCATTGGCGAGGACAGTGTTATCATCGATGTGAACGGGGTTGGCTACCTTGTATTTGCATCGCGCAGAACGCTTTCGATGCTGCCGCAAAAGGGCGGCGAGGCGGGGCTGATGATCGAAACTCATGTCCGCGAAGATCACATTCATCTTTATGGCTTTGCTGATAATGCCGAAAAACAGTGGTTTGCTCTTTTAACCACCGTGCAGGGCGTTGGCGCCAAGGTCGCCCTTGCCCTGTTGTCGGTTTTAAGCCCAACCGATCTTTTGCGTGCGTTGGCAGCACAGGATACGACGGCCCTTTGTCGTGCGCCGGGTATTGGTCCGAAGGTTGCCACACGTATTGTCGGTGAATTGAAAGACAAGGCGGCCAAGCTTAACCTTGGCCCGGTCGCCGCACCGGTTGCGACGGGTGCCCCGACTGCCACAACGTCGTCAAAAAAATCTGCGAAACAGGCAAAGGGTGACGGCATCGACGCTGTGGGCATGGAGCCGGTTGTGGATGATGGTGTCGTTTTGGCCGATGCGGTTTCGGCATTGGTTAATTTGGGCTATGGCCGGTCCGAGGCCTTCGGTGCCGTTGGCAAGGCCGCCCAGCAAGCCGGTGATGACAAGACACTTGATACCTTGATCCGTCTGGGACTGAAGGAGCTTAGCGCGTGAGCGAGGACGAGGAAGAAGATCGTTTACTTAGCGGTGAACGCCGCGAAGAGGATCGGCAGGACGGCTCATTGCGCCCGCGTCGATTGGACGATTTCACCGGCCAGAAAGAAGTGCGTGAAAATCTTGATGTTTTCATCCAGGCCGCACGTGGCCGCGAAGAGGCCATGGACCATGTCCTGTTTTTTGGTCCTCCCGGTCTTGGTAAAACGACCCTGTCGCAAATTGTTGCCAGTGAACTGGGTGTCGGTTTTCGTGCAACATCTGGCCCGGTGATTGCCAAGGCGGGTGATCTGGCAGCACTTTTGACCAATCTTCAGCCGCGTGACGTTTTGTTTATCGATGAAATTCACCGTTTGAACCCGGCGGTTGAAGAAATTCTTTATCCGGCGATGGAAGACTTCCAGCTTGACCTGATCATTGGCGAAGGCCCGGCCGCGCGTTCTGTACGTATTGATTTGCCGCCCTTTACCCTTGTCGGGGCAACAACCCGTTCGGGGCTTTTGACCACACCACTTCGCGATCGTTTTGGTATTCCGCTGCGTCTGCGGTTTTATGAACCCGAAGAATTGGTTGAAATTGTTGCACGCGGGGCCCGCTTGCTAAGTTTCGATATGACCCGCGAAGGGGCAATGGAAATTGCTCACCGGTCGCGTGGAACACCGCGTATCGCCGGGCGTTTGTTACGTCGTGTGCGTGATTTTGCGGTGGTTGCCGGGAAATCCCCGGTCGATAAATTCATTGCGGATGCGGCGCTGACGCGGCTCGAAGTCGATAAAATGGGGCTGGATAGTCAGGATCGTCGTTATCTGACGTGCATTGCCGGGAATTATGGCGGCGGGCCGGTCGGTGTTGATACGCTTGCCGCTGCCCTGTCCGAAGAACGCGATACCATCGAAGACGTGATCGAACCCTATTTGCTGCAACAGGGCCTTGTGCAACGGACCCCGCGTGGTCGGATGCTTGGGATCAAGGGCTATAAACATCTTGGTCTGATGCCGCCACGCGAAGGCAATGGTGTGCCGTTGGCCGATTTGTTTGAACAACGCGTGCCGGGAACTGCTGATGGAACCGATGAATGAATGACGTAGTTGAAAACAACCTGCTGGGTTACATCGACGGCAATCGGCATATTTTCCCCCTGATGGTGTTTTACGAGGACACCGATGCAGGCGGGATTGTGTATCACGCCCAATATCTTGCTTTTGCCGAGCGCGCCCGTTCAGCGATGCTTAACTTGTTGGGCTTTACCAATCGTAGTGTTGCAGAACGCCACAAAGTTGCCATAGCCGTTAGACACTGTACGCTCGATTTTCGCCGGGCGGCCCTGCTTGAAGACAGACTGACTGTACAAAGTCGCCTGATCAAGCTGGGGGGCGCGTCGCTGGGATTCGAGCAGAAAGTCATGCGGAACGACGAGGAACTCGTGGTGATCGAGATATATCTCGCCTGCATGTCATTGCAAGAGTTGCGGGCGCAAAGGTTGCCTGACGATTTGAGAACGGTGTTCAGTAACTATCTGGATGTGAACGAGGACTGAAGAGAATATGGAAAATCAGGTGGTCGACGCGGTAACGCTGGGGCAGTCGGTCATGGCCCATGACATGTCTATGTGGGGCCTGTTCTTGCAGGCCGGGATTGTCGTCAAAATGGTGATGATCGGTCTTATGCTGGCATCCGTTTGGGTCTGGGCAATTGTTATTGAAAAACTGCTGCGGTTGCGCAAGCTGCGCGCTCAGGCAAACACGTTTGAAGAAGCTTTTTGGTCGGGCGGGTCGCTTGAAGACCTTTATGATCGCATAGCCGATCAGCCACGCGATCCGATGTCAGCGATTTTCGTTTCTGCGATGCGCGAATGGCGCCGCTCGAATGCGCGTGGCGTCAAGGGTGAGACGATGCGTGCGCGCTTGCAGCAGCGTCTGGAACGGTCGATGGAAATCACGCTTGGCCGTGAAATGGACCGGGTCGAACGGTATATGACCTTCTTGGCGTCGGTTGGTTCGACAGCACCTTTTGTCGGTTTGTTCGGAACGGTTTGGGGGATCATGGTATCTTTCCAGTCAATTGCCGCATCGAAAAATACCTCGCTTGCCGTTGTCGCACCGGGGATTGCCGAGGCACTGCTTGCGACCGCGATGGGCCTTGTTGCCGCAATTCCGGCGGTGGTGGCCTATAACAAGATTTCCAGCGATTTGAACCGTTATGGCAACCGTCTTGAGGCGTTTGTCGACGAGTTTACGTCGATCCTGTCGCGCCAACTTGACGACGCGAGAGACTGATATGGGCGCACAACTCGCATCAGGATCTGGCGGGGGACGCCGTCGCGGCCGTCGCAACAGTCGTCGCAAAGCCATGAGCGACATCAACGTCACGCCAATGGTTGACGTGATGTTGGTTCTGTTGGTGATATTTATGGTAACCGCGCCATTGATGACAGTTGGCGTCGAAGTTGACTTGCCAGAAACGGCTGCCGCCCCGATGACGGGCCAGGACGAGCCGCTGGTTGTGTCCATCTCGCGTGAGGGCACCATCTATATAATGGATAGTGAAATCGCTCAGGACACCCTGACAGAAAAACTTTCCGCCATCACCGAGAACAAGCGCGATACCCGTATTTTCGTGCGTGGTGACCGGGCAATTGATTATGGCCGTGTGATGGAAGTCATGGGCCTGATCAATGATGCCGGGTTTACCAAGGTCGCGCTGATTGCGGAGCTGCCCGACAAGGGCAAGTAAACCAAGATGTTACGCAGTGTTCTTATTTCTCTGGCAGCCCATCTGGTGATCTTTTTGATCGCCTGGCTCGGCTTGCCGGAATTGTTCGAGGAAACGCCGCTGGAACTGCAATCGATTTCGGTCGAGGTGGTGACTGTCGATGAATTCTCGGCAGCTCCGACCAAGGCACTGCCAAAGCCAAAGGCCGAGGAAAAACCAAAGCCCAAACCGGTCGCAAAGCCCGAGCCAAAACCTGTGCCGCAACCGGACCCCAAGCCGGTTCCCAAGCCAGAACCAAAGCCTGAGCCCAAACCCGAGCCCAAGCCGGAAGCTAAACCGCAGCCAAAGCCGGAACCAACGCCCGAGCCGGTTCCGACACCGGAAGTAAAGAAAGCACCGGAGCCAAAACCCGAAGTGGTTGAGGCCAAGCCGCGCCCGAAACCGGAGACGCCAAAAGAAACTCCGGTCGAAGCAAAGAAACCCGAGCCCAAGCCAGAACCAAAGCCCGAGCCTAAAAAACAGCCCGAGCCAAAGCCTGAGCCGAAGCGCACATTGGCCGATATTTTAAAGGACGTCCGCAAGACCGAACCAAGCGCACAGCCGACCCCGCAGGAAACACCGGACGAAACGCCCGATGACAACGCCAGCGAAGTGGTTGCCACCCGTTTGGATGCACGTTTGACAATGAGCGAACTTGACGCGGTCAAAAGACAGATCGAACGCTGCTGGAGCCCGCCTGCCGGGGCCAAGGAAGCCGGGAACTTTGCGGTTGAAATTCATGTTAGTGCCAACCCGGACGGAACCGTGCGTCAGGCACGAATCAGCAACTCAAACGAGATCGGCGGGGATTCATCACGCCGTACAATTGCAGAAAGTGCTCTTCGAGCTGTGCTAAATCCGCAATGCAGTCCTCTGAAACTGCCGCTGGATAAATACGAAATGTGGCGCACATTCACGTTCAATTTTGACATGCGTGAAATGTTGGGTCTGTAATGAATAAAATCATAAGTCCCTCAAAACGCGTGAAAAATAGCGAGGCAGGATGACCATCAAGACCAACGCATTAAAACGACATTGGGTAACACGCAGTCTGGCCGGACTGTGTGCCTTGGCCGTTGTCGCTGGCCTGGCCGTTGTATCCTCGGCACCGGCGCATGCTGAACTTCGTATCGACATTACCCGTGGTGAACTTAAACCGATGCCGATTGCCATTGCCCGTTTCCCGGGCGAGGGTGTTGCGGAAACCGAAGTCGGTCAGAATATGACTGCGGTGATCAGTGACGATTTGGCACGATCGGGTCTGTTTGCACCAATCGACGAAAAAGCCTTTATCCAGAGCGCCAGTTCGCTGGCGGTCAATCCGAACTTTGCCGAGTGGCGTGCAATCAATGCGCAGGCACTTGTCAATGGACGCGTCGTGACCGAACCGAACGGGCTTCTGCGCGTAGAATTCCGTCTTTGGGATGTTTTGGCCGAAACCCAGATGACGGGTGTTGCATATCGTACCCAGCCGAACAACTGGCGGCGTATCGCACATAAAATCGCCGACGAGATCTATAAACGCATTACCGGGGAATCGGGTTATTTCGATACCCGTATCGTTTATGTTTCCGAATCGGGCCCGGCTGACAAACGAATCAAGCGACTTGCCATCATGGATCAGGATGGTGCCAACCACCGTTTCCTGTCTGACGGTAAGTTTATTGTTCTGAACCCGCGTTTTTCGCCGACGGCCCAAGAAGTGGTTTATATGTCGTATTTTAACGACAAACCACGTGTCTATGTTCTTGATATCGATACTGGCGAGCTTGAATTGCTTGGTGATTTCCCAGGCATGACGTTTGCCCCGCGCTTTTCGCCTGATGGCAATTCCGTGGCAATGTCCCAAGCTTTGGACGGGAATAGTGAAATCTATCAGCTGGATCTGCGTACGCGTGAAAAACGTCAGTTGACGCGGCACCCAGCAGTTGATACATCGCCGTCATATTCTCCTGATGGTTCGCGAATCACGTTCAACTCGGACCGCAGTGGATCACAGCAAATTTACGTGATGAGTGCGGATGGTAGCGGTGTCCAGCGAATTAGTTTCGGTGGTGGTCTTTATGCCACACCGGTCTGGTCGCCACGCGGTGACCTGATAGCATTCACCAAGTCACAAGGAGGTCGGTTCTATATCGGTGTGATGCGTCCCGATGGCAGTGGAGAGCGGCTTTTGGCCGAAGGCTTCCTTGTCGAAGGTCCGACATGGGCACCGAATGGCAGAGTGTTGATGTATTACCGCCAGCACCCGTCCAGGGACGGGACCAAGGATCGATACCGTTTGTATTCGATTGATTTGACCGGTTATAACGAGCGCGAGATCGTGACCCCGGCCGATGGATCGGATCCAGCATGGTCGCCCTTGATTCCCTGATTTCTCAAGAGTATAGTCATCGCGAAGCACTGAATGCGATTCGCATTAATCGCGGGCATTTTCGGTGTCGCGAGACATGGAAAACACCAACTCGGGCGAATGCGTCCGGTGTTAAGGGGAAAACTTAAATGAAACTTCGGATTCTGAGTGTTTTTGCTGCCGCTGCACTTTTGGCTGCATGTGAAACCGCACCTGATAGCTCGGCTAACTCTGCCGGCGAAGGTGTATCGACCACCAACCAGCCGGCTGCCACCTCGAGCGCGCTTTCTGAAAGCAGCCCGGAATGGTTCGCTGTTAATGTTGGCGATCGCGTCTTCTTTGGCTTCGACAAATATGACCTGTCGGGCGAAGCTCGTCGCACGCTTGAACTTCAGTCAGCTTGGCTGAAGAAATATCCGCAGTACAAAGTCGTTGTCGAAGGCCATGCCGACGAACGTGGTACGCGCGAATACAACCTTGCACTGGGTGAGCGTCGCGCGAACTCTGTGAAAGACTACCTCGTTGCTCTGGGCATCGATCCGTCGCGTGTCGAAACCATTTCTTATGGTAAAGAACGCCCGGTCGCACTTGGCCATGACGAAGAAAGCTGGTCGAAAAACCGCCGCTCTGTTTCGGTTATCCGTTAAGCGCGTGCAGGTGTAAGCCTGAATTTCAAGGCGCCTGTCCCTTTTGGGGCAGGCGCCTTATTTTTGCCGCCTGAAAATGTTGCAACATTAGATATTCCTTGATGATATCCGGAAGCTGATGTTTAAAATTACGACGAAGGACCCGAAAATGATCCGAGTTGGCCCAAGAAACGGTTATCGAAAAGACGTCCTGCCGATTGATCAACCGGCCGTTACGCTTTCATTGGCTGATGCGGGAAAACAGGCCGCGCGCAGACGCGGACCGATCGGTTATTTGTCGGTGTTTGCCGTCACCGCTCTGATGGGGATGACTGTTCTGTCCAGCAAACCTGTGTTTGCACAGGATGCCAACATGACCCGTCAGGTCGATCAGCTGCGTAAGGATCTTGATCTGCTGCAGCGTTATGTCTACCGCGAAGGTGTTCCGGCCGGTGGTGTGCCTGATGCCGGTGACACAACTGGAAGCCCGGCGGCTGCACGCCAGCAAGTCCAGATTAATGGCATCGAACGGACCGTCACCCAATTGACCGGCCAGATCGAGGAATTCGATTTTCGTATTCGCAAGATTGAAGACCGTCTTGAACGGCTTGTCGGCGATGTTGATTTCCGCCTTAGCCAGCTTGAAGGTGGCGCGTCGGCCAATGGCACGACCGGGGGCAATGCCCAATCCGGTGTTGCTGGTGCCGCGGTTGGTGCTGTCGCAGGGGCCAATGCCAATACGAATGCGCCAAATGCTCAGCCGAATACATCGGGTACGGGGCAACGTGTTGATGGTCGCGGGACTAAATTATTTGGTGTGATCGAAAACGAAGGCTCACCGCCCGCCGTGCCGTCCGGTTCGGCTAACGCGGCATCAAGCCAGACAGCAAATGTATCGTCGGACAGCGTCCTTCCTGCGGGCACGCCCGAGGAACAGTATCGTTACGCTTTTGATCTTTTGCGTCGTCAGGATTTCGCCCAAGCCGAAACCGCACTGACTGCCTTTGTCAAAAACCATCCCGATAATGCCTTGGCGGGAAATGCGCAATATTGGCTTGGCGAAACGTTTTACGTGCGCGAACAGTTTGATCAGGCCGCCATTGCCTTTACCGAAGGTTTCCAAACCTATCCTGACAGCACCAAGGCACCGGATAACTTGCTGAAGCTTGGCATGTCGCTTGGCAATCTTGGTAAGAAGGATGATGCCTGTACGACCTTTGGCCATCTGATCGCCAACTTCCCGAATGCATCGGCGGTGGTTCTTGACCGTGCGCGTCAGGAACGCAAAAACCGCGGTTGTTCGTAACTGGCTCGGCAAATGGCAGACCAACTTAAAGACATGATCAATTCTGATCCGGCGTCCTATGGAAACCCATTGGACGCCGTTGTCTTTTCGCGCCTGATGGATTGCTTGGCCCCGTTTGAAGATCGTCCGAAAATCGCCGTTGCCGTTTCGGGTGGTGCGGATAGCATGGCACTTTCCCTGCTGGCGCGTGATTGGTGCCGGTCCAAGGGGGGTGAAATGATCGCGATCACCGTTGATCATGCCCTGCGTTCTGATTCCGCGGGCGAGGCCGCGTGGGTTGGAAAACAACTTCGAATGCATGATATCGCGCATCGTATTTTGCGTTGGGATGGGGCGAAGCCACAAAGCGGTGTACAGGACGCTGCGCGCAAGGCGCGCTATGAATTGCTGGATCGTGAATTGGCGTCACTGGGTATCTTGCATTTGCTGATTGCCCATCATAATGGTGATCAGTCCGAAACCATCGCGATGCGCCAAAATCGCGAAAGTGGTGTTCTTGGCCGGGCGGGGATGTCTGCGCGTCGTTTTTTGCGCCATGCCCGAGTATTGCGGCCCCTTTTACCGGTTGCGAAGGCCGATCTGGTGGCAACACTGCGTGCCGCCGGGCAAGAGTGGATCGAAGACCCATCAAATAGAAACGCAAATTTTGAACGGGTCCGCATTCGTCAGTCCGCCGCAACACAAACTGCGGCGCAACTGGGGGCCGCAGTGTCAGCCGATGGAAAAATTGCACAAACGGCAGAAAGCCAACATCGCCTGATGGCCGAGGCTGCCATTGCGACGTTGTTGGCTGATGCCGTTCAGATTGCGGCTTGTGGTGTTGGGCGGATCGACTTTGCGCGCTGGCATGATCGCCAGCCTGAAACTGACATTGCCTGTTACGCAATTGGGCAAATTGTTCGGGTTGTGGGTGGATCGGATTACATGCCGGCATTCGATGCGTTGGCAGCGGCATTAACGCAATTGGGCGAACAGAGCGATGCACGGATCAGTCTTGGGGGCTGTGTCTTGCATCGGCGCAATGCTGTTATTTTGGTTTATCGCGAGATCGGCCGCATGGATATTACCCCCAAACCGGTTGATCCGGGGCATGCTTGTAATCCATATGGCCAGCGATGGGATAACCGGTTCGAATTGATTTTTGACAATGACCGGCACGCCGTAACCGCAGATAATCTTGATTTCGGGCGTCTTGCGATTGCGCCGTTGGCGGCTTGTGATGCGTTTCACACACGGGCGTTTCGGGCTGCTATTGGCAAAATAACGCCATTTATTGATGATTTGCCACGCGCGGCCCTTGCATCGATGCCCGCACTTTATGATAAAGAAGCACTGCTTTCCGTTGGCGGGCTTGAGGTTTCAGGCATTTCCGACGTATTATCCGCCGCCGGTTGCAATATGGTCCCCATTGGGGCCGGAATGGCAATTGGTGTGCGATGGCGGTTTGCACCCCCGACACCTTTATGGGAAAGTGGGTTTAAATCGTTGCCGAACCCCGATGCGCTACTTGCGTAAGGGCACCTTATCATTATCTGATGATCAAGGCCCTGCGCAGAAGATCAAAGGGAAACACGTATAATGGCAAAACCAGAGCGAGATGACATGACACAAGACTCTATGATGATCAAAGCTGTGCCGGTCAAAGGCCGGGTTCGCGGTGTCGCGACATCCTGTGTCATCTCATCTTGCTTTAATTGCGACCAGTAGCTTGGAATGAATATGGGAAAAAATCTCGCACTGTGGGTTATCATCGCCATCCTTTTGGTGGCTTTGTTTAACCTGTTTCAGTCGCCCTCGGGACGCACCGGCCAATCGTCGTTGGCGTTCTCGGACTTCTTGGCGGAAGTTGATTCCGGCCAGATTTCAGAAGTCACGATCCAGGGCAACAACCTAAATGCGGAAACGCGCGACGGTCGCTCTGTCATTGTTTATACTCCGGACTATCCTAATCTTGTTGATCGTTTGAATGACAAGGGCGTTCGCATTATTGCTCAGCCCGAAGAAAGTCTTTCGCCGCTGATGAGCGCGCTGATCAGTTGGTTCCCGATGCTGCTGATTATCGGGGTGTGGATATTCTTCATGCGCCAGATGCAGGGCGGCGGTGGCAAAGCCATGGGCTTTGGCAAATCAAAGGCCAAGATGCTGACCGAAAAATCCGGTCGTGTAACCTTTGAAGATGTCGCCGGGATCGAAGAAGCAAAAGCTGAACTTGAAGAAGTCGTCGACTTCCTGCGTGATCCGCAGAAGTTCCAGCGTCTTGGCGGTAAAATCCCCAAAGGCATGTTGCTGGTTGGCCCTCCGGGTACCGGTAAAACGCTTTTGGCACGTGCGATTGCTGGCGAAGCCAACGTTCCGTTCTTTACGATTTCGGGTTCCGATTTCGTTGAAATGTTTGTTGGTGTCGGTGCATCGCGTGTGCGTGATATGTTCGAACAGGGCAAGAAAAACGCACCTTGCATCATCTTCATCGATGAAATTGATGCGGTTGGTCGTCATCGTGGTGCCGGTCTTGGCGGCGGGAATGATGAACGTGAACAGACGCTGAACCAGCTTCTGGTCGAAATGGACGGTTTCGAAGCCAATGAGGGTGTTATCCTTGTTGCGGCGACCAACCGTCCTGATGTTCTTGATCCGGCATTGCTGCGCCCGGGCCGTTTCGACCGTCAGGTTGTTGTGCCAAACCCGGATTTGGAAGGTCGCGAACATATTCTTGGTGTTCATGCCCGCAAGGTTCCATTGGGGCCGGATGTTGACTTGCGCACGGTCGCACGTGGCACGCCGGGCTTTTCGGGTGCGGATTTGGCAAACCTTGTCAACGAAGCAGCCCTTTTGGCAGCCCGTCTTGGCAAGCGCGTTGTCACCATGGCCGATTTTGAAAATGCCAAGGACAAGGTAATGATGGGGGCGGAGCGCCGTTCCATGATCATGACCGATGACGAGAAAAAGCTGACCGCCTATCACGAAGCCGGTCATGCACTTGTCGCCATTCATACTCCGGCATCCGATCCGATCCACAAGGCCACTATCATTCCGCGCGGTCGTGCGTTGGGGATGGTTATGCGTCTGCCGGAACGGGATCAGATTTCCAAATCCTATGAACAGTTGACCTCTGATCTGGCTGTTGCCATGGGGGGCCGTGTTGCCGAGGAAATCATCTTTGGCAAGGAAAAGGTCACTACCGGGGCTTCGTCGGACATCAGTATGGTGACGCAATATGCGCGCAAGATGGTGACTGAATGGGGCTTCTCGGATCTGCTTGGTAACGTTAAGTATGTCGATAATCAGGAAGAAGTCTTCCTGGGGCATAGCGTTGCACAGCACAAGAATGTTTCGGAAAAAACCGCACAACTGATTGATGAAGAAGTTCGTCGTTATTCCGACGAGGCTTATGTCTTCGCCAAGCGCGTTTTGACCGAATATCTTGATGATCTGCACATTCTTGCCAAGGGGCTTTTGGAATACGAAACCCTGTCGGGCAAGGAAATCGATGCGCTTCTGCGTGGCGAGGAACTTAATCGCGCCGGTCATTCGAATGGCGGTGGCAAGGATACGGGCGGCGGACGTCGTTCGACGGTTCCGACCACCGGTGGCGCGCGCAAGGAAAACCCCGACGAAGGCACTGGGGATTTATCCCCGGAACCGCAACCGGGTAGTTAACTGAAAGAGACTGATGGACAAGATCGAAGGATCGGTCCTGCGAAGCCCCGCCGATGTGCGGGGCTTCGCCGATTTTGACGGACCGTTATATTACGTACCTACCGGTTTCATCGACCATGCCGATGATCCCAATACATTGCCGTTGGCTGGCTCGCGCCGTGGTTTTTCTGCGCTTGAAATCATCCGCCGTCGTGATGGTGGCGGGGCCGAAAGCATGATCTTGCCGTTGCTGGCCCTCGAAGGTTGGGTCCAGAACAGCGGGCGTGTTGATGAAATCAACAATGTGCTTGATCATTTGACGACCAAACGCCCTGATTTTGCCGGGCTTGATATGGCATCATGCCATGTCATGGGCATTGTCAATGTCACCCCCGACAGCTTTTCCGATGGCGGGGATTACAATTCACCTGATCAGGCGATTGTTCATGCGCGCGCATTGGCCGCACAGGGCGCATCGATCTTGGACATTGGTGGGGAATCAACCCGTCCGGGGGCGGAAACCGTTTCCGAGGCCGACGAGATTGCCCGTGTTGTGCCGGTAATTCGTGCGCTTGCCGAAGACGGACATTGCGTTTCCATCGATACCCGCCACGCTGCGGTGATGGAGGCCGCGATTGAAGCCGGTGCTGCCATCATCAATGATGTTACCGGGCTCGAAGGCGATGAGCGGTCGATGGAAGTTGCCGTGACATCGGGCAAACCGGTGATGCTGATGCATATGCAGGGCGAACCGGGCACGATGCAGGAAAAACCGCATTATGATTGTGTGGTTCTTGATGTGTATGATTATCTGCTTGATCGCATCGAAAGTTGTGAACGGGCCGGGATTCCGCGGGATCGTATTTGTGTCGATCCGGGAATAGGCTTTGGCAAGTCGCTGTCACATAATCTGGAACTTCTGTCACGGCTGGCAATTTTCCATGGCTTGGGCTGTTCGATTTTGCTGGGGACATCACGGAAATCATTCATCGGTAAAATCGATCCGGCGGCGACACCAAAGGAACGTATCGGTGGTTCGATTGCGTCTGCTATCAATGGCTGGCGTCACGGGGTTCAGATGATCCGTGTGCATGATGTTCGCGAAACGGTTCAGTCAATCTCGATCGCGACGGCGACTTCAATGGTATAAGGTAAATTTCGATATCAACCTTTGGATGTAAGGTTGGCCATTGATATGACTGAGTCATAAGAGGTCTGTGATATGCGTTTTGGTTTCAACCGCGCAGATCGCAGGCCTTTTTTGGTATTGGTGTAAATCTGGCAATTTCTGACAGAACCTGCTTGGGGGTTGCGGATGTTCTTCATTCCCTACATACCGTTAGGAGTGAATTCATACGCGGTGGAAACGTTGTGCCATTTTTTGGCTGCGAATGTACGGTAAAGGCATAGTTGAATGAATGTTTGCAGCGGGCGCGCGCTCGTTGAGGAAACGGAACCGACGACAGGTCAGGATGCGATGGCGATTTGTGTTTTCGTGGTCGAGGATAACGTCGACCTTAATCGGGATTTGTGCGAGTACCTTGAAATCTGTGGTTTTGAGGTTGTCGGTTGCGAAACCGGCGCGGCATTTTACCGTGCACTCGATACTCATACGCCGTCGGCGGTGATTCTTGATATTATGCTGCCTGACACGGATGGCTACGAATTGGCCAAATATGCGCGCAGGAATATCGATTGCGGCATCATGATGCTGACCTCGCTTTCGGGGATGGACCACCATCTGACCGGGTATAAATCCGGTGCCGATGTCTATCTGACCAAAGACAGCCCGCTTTCGGTTATCGAAGCTGCCTTGCGGCCATTGTTGCGTCGTGTTGCCAAGGTTGTTGAAGGGGATGCTACCGTCGACGATCAGGTTCAGGAAGATCACTGGATGCTTGATATGTTGAACTGGACGCTCAGCAACCCAGATGGCAGTTCGGCAACCTTGACGGCAACCGAACGCACGATTATCCGCCTGCTTGTCGAAGCCAATGGTGCCTGGTTGACGCGCCCGGAAATTGTTATGGCGCTGGGTAAGGCAGATACGGCTGAAAACTGCCGTAACCTTGACACCGCGATCCGACGTGTTCGTCAAAAAGTCCTGCGTGAGATCGGGGATGAATTGCCGATCCGTACGGCATATGGGCGCGGTTATGCTTTTGTCAGTTCTGCGGTGATTGTCGGCGCATCCGAACAGGTTTGATGCGTTAATCAACTTAGCCATCCTAGCCTAGTTGATATAGGCCTCGTCGATTTCATCACTTGGCAATAACAGGCAAAGTTCGACACCTTCGGTGCCCTTGTCACGAAGTTTGATCGATCCGCCATGTGCATCGACGATACGTTGCGATATATGCAGCCCCAGCGCACTTTGCAGTGATGCGGCTTCGGTGTCCCGGCGGAACAGTGCATCTTTGATGCGCTGGACTTCATCATCGTTCAGATCTGCCCCTTGACAGGGGATATCAATTTCCACCAACCAATCGTTATTGGGGCGAACTGTCATATGAATAGGCGTACCATGCGCATAACGACGTGCGGTTTCAATCAGGTTGGTGATAGCCAGACTGACCAAGGTGATATCGACATAGGTCTCGAACCGTTTTGTCCCGATGCATTCAAGGATAATTTCAGCATCCTTGCGTGATGCGCCGGATACAAAATCGGTCAACAGGCGATCAACCATCACCATTTCCCGTGCAAGGGCAAAGTCGCTGTTGTCAATGCCATCCTTGTTCAGAAAAATATCGACCAGACGTGAAAGTTTGCGCGATTGGTCCTGAATGCGTTGCAATCGATCTGTGACGTCGCGGCCTGCTTCGCGCAGACGCAACATCAGCATTTCCGACGATCTTTGAATAACGGCAAGTGGTGTTCTGAATTCATGCGATAGCATGGAAATCAGTTTGCGCTGTTCCCCGACAAGCGATGTCGTTGCTGCCGTGACCTTGATCGTTGCAAGGCGGTCCTTTTCGATCCGTGATAACCGAAATCCCATGATCAAGCCCATCGCGCATATATGGAAAAGCAACGTGTATTGATGCAATCCAAGCCCGAATGGCGTTGCGGTAATCAGGCCGGCATGAGTGAGTTGCAGCATGATAGCGGCACCGGTTGGTAATGCGATCACGACAAAATAGATCCACAGAATCCATTCCCGGGGCGACCGTAAAATTCGATAGGCCAAAATAACGCAGAATGATGCAAGCACGGCGGCGTGCATCGGCACAACATAGGCACCGTAAACCGCATAAAGGTCTGTGGCGGCCGTGAACATGCAGGCGACTGAAAAGCCGCAATAGATTTTGACGATCCGCGCAATTACGACATTGTGCTTTCCTAGGTCCAGAATGTTGAGCCACAGAAAAATCGTCGCGGCCGCGCTTAATGCATTGGTTGCCCCCACGACCAGATCATTGGTGTATGGCCATTCGGGTTGAATAATTGACAGAACAATCCCATTAACCGACGATGCCAGCGTTCCAACCAAAAGTACGCAAATCCCATAGGTCACAACGGTGCGATCACCTGCCAGCCTGCCAAGCAGGGTATAGACCAGACCCAGCATCAGAATTGTCCCGAAATAGATGCTAATTCCCGCATCGCGCAGGGTCAGGCTCGAAACAAGTTGTTCGGTCGGCCATAACTTCGCAATCAGCAACTGGGCGCTGTTTGATTGGGTGCGGATGTAAAGCGTGTAGTCACCCGGATCGAGATTGGGAAAATGATCGATATGGTTGCTGCCATGTGTTGGCCGCTGCCTTGCGGGAACGTGATCCCCCATATGGCTTTGCCATTGATGCAGGTTGGTTCCCCGCTTGAACAGATAGATATCAATGAAATTCAGATAACTTGGCTGAATTTCAATATGTAGCGATTCGTTTAGACCCTTGGGAACAGAAAGCTGTAGCCGGTACCAAATCGTATCGTCGGAATAACCGAAACTCGGTATGCCATGACTGGGACTGAATTCATTCGCCGGTATGCGCAGAACATCGCCAAGCGTCAGATCATTTGTTTCATCCTTAAGCCATCTGACATGTTCATGCAGGTTTATCGGCGTCAAGATACCGGGCAATAGCGTAAATTGTTCCGATTCCACTGGTTTTCCGGCACATTTTTCTACCGGAAATACGGTCATCATTGCCAACAGAACCAGAACAGGGAGCAAAATTCTGATCGCCAAAGGGGATTGGAAAATCCGAAACATCAGGAAAGGCTGCCGGGGGCTCATGACGGTATACTGCCTTTAGAAGCCGTCGCAGGTGGCGGATTGATATCGGTATGGGCCGCTGCAATTGTGTTGTTGGTCAATGTGCGGTCATAGGGCAGGCGGATCAGGATTGTTGTCCCGCCTTTTTCACCGACGCTGACACTCATCCGGCCCTGGTGGGCGGCAACAATCCGGTTGGTGATATGCAACCCCAGGCCGACGCCATGTGTGGTGCCTGATGTGGTGCCACGATAAAATGCGTCGGACACCATTGCCAGATCATCTGGGGGAATGCCGGGGCCATTATCAACCACCCGAATATAAACGAAACCGTCGCTGCGATGATTGAAACCAATGCGGACATAGGCCTTTGGTGCATATTTTCGGGCGTTTTCAATCAAATTGCTCAGTGCGCGCTCAATCAGGGTCCGGTCGATGTTGATGATGGTTATACCTGTGTCTGTCAGGCCGATATCGTGGTTGGGAAATTCGCGCTGGCGCCGTTTGATGAAATCGCTAAGGAACGGGGCCAAAATGGTCGATTTGGGGGCAATGACGAAGTTGGTGCTATCAAGCGTATCCTTGGTCAGGAACACATTGACAAGTTCGGAAAGCTGGGATGCGTGAACGCGAATGGTGGAAATGCGGTTCTTAACCGCATCGGGGGCATCTTGCATATGCAAGGACGTCATTTCGGCAGCCCGTTGAATGATGGCAAGAGGCGTTCTGAATTCATGTGACAGCATCGTGATGAATTCGCGTTGGTCGTCGGCCAACTGGTTGGTCCATGTGCTGTGACGATTTGCTGCAACGCGCCGTCGGGTTAATTCATGGGTTCGATATGCCATCGCAATGCCCAGCAGGAACAAATGGACAAGTGACGCCACCTGATAGCAATTGCGTGTAAACGTGTTTATCGGGGCAAGGCCAAGCAACATTAGCAAATGGATAATCGAGGCGACTGCCGGGACGCCAAGTGCGATGACATAAAGATAATATTTTCGCCTGTCGGTGTTTTTCCCGCCGAGATATAAAAGATACCCTAGAATAAGCAACGTTACCCCGATTTGGGGCAGGAAAAAGCCAAGTGTGAAATAGATATAAATATCACTGGTTGCGCTGATCCCGCAAAGGCACGTGATAATTGCATAGGCTATCAAACAGCGAAATAGCGTCGGTTTGTGGCGGTCAAGTTCGATAATATAGGACCACATCGCAACACTGGTGCCGATTGAAAGTGCCGTGCCAGCCCCGGTTAACGCGTCGCTTGACAATATCCAGAAGTCGGAAAGCAGCAGATGGGCATACCCCGAAATACCCGCTGTCAACATGAACAGCGCTAGAATATGAAACCCATACCACAGGATCGCCCGGTCGCGGATCAGCAGCCCCAGCGTGAAATAGACCAAAAAGCCGATCAGTGAAATGCCAAGATACAAACCATACAGGAAGGTATCCTGCATGTTTTCATCGATCAGGACGCTTTCGCTTTTGATCCGGGCTGTCAAGATTTGTGCGCTGTTGGTGGTGATGCCGATCACCAGCCAGTATTTCCCCGTCGCAAGCCTTGGCCATTCCCGAATGTGTTTCCGGCCGTGAATATGGGCTTGATCACGGGCAATATGGTCGCCGACTTCATTGTGCCAGATCGGTATCAGGCTACTGGCATCAACAATTGTCAGGTCGACCGTATTTAAAAAAGTCGGGGCGATTTCAAGGTAGAGTTTCTGGTCAATCGGTTCTGCGCTGACTTCGGTCACGATGATCGGCATCCGGTACCATACGGTATCAAGCGTATAACCGTTGCCGACGGCGCCGATGATCGGTTTGAAGTCATCCTGGGGCATTCGCACAAGGTCAGACGGCGCGTTGACGGGCCTTTGGGTTGCAAGGCGTTCAATCAGCGGGGCAAGGTCCACGTCCATTCGATCAACGGAATATTGTCCGATGACCAAGTCATGGGGGTAGGGATGTGACAGGGCAGGGCGGATCAAACAAAGCACCGAAACGATGACAAGCATCGTGATCCCTGCCAACAGATATCCCATGCGGCAACCGACTTTCCGCAAATGACCCCCAAATTCAGACGGTTTAAACGCTTCCCGTTCTAGATAGCGACTTTTGAATACAAGGTCATGGCTTTTATAAGCGAAACATAAAGGTCAGGATTAATAGATCGGTTGCCTCTGATGGATATAATCTGGCACTTGCCGGTGGCATTGCTCAGACACTTTGATATAACCGGCAGTCAGGAAAAAATATCCGGCGTGGCCAAGCGTCGGGATGGAAGCAAAGAAGACAAGCATGAGCCGTAAATATTTCGGGACCGACGGCATTCGCGGAACCGCCAATACCGCCCCTATGACAGCCGAAATCGCGCTAAAGGTCGGGATGGCCGCAGGGCATTATTTTACCCGCGGTGATCACCGTCATCGTGTTGTCATCGGTAAGGATACCCGTTTGTCAGGCTATATGCTTGAACCTGCTTTGGTGGCCGGTTTTACGTCGATGGGGATGGATGTGATGTTGGTTGGTCCAATGCCAACCCCGGCGGTTGCCATGCTGACCAAATCAATGCGGGCTGATATCGGTGTCATGATTTCGGCTTCGCACAATCCTTATCAGGATAACGGGATCAAGTTGTTTGGCCCGGATGGTTTTAAACTGTCTGACGATGTCGAACTTGAAATCGAAGTCATGATGGAAAGCGACATGTCGGCTCTTCTGGTCAGTGCTGACAAGCTTGGTCGGGCACAGCGTATTGATGATGCCCCGGGCCGCTATATCGAGGCGGTTAAATCTTCGCTGCCATCTTCGGTCACGCTCGAAGGTCTCAAGATCGTTCTTGATTGTGCAAATGGTGCGGCTTATTCGGTGGCGCCAAAGGTTCTGCGCGAACTGGGTGCCGATGTGATTGAAATCGGGACCAAGCCAAATGGCCTGAACATCAATGCCGAATGCGGGTCGACTCATACCAAAACCATGTGCGACCGTGTTCTGGCCGAAATGGCCGATGTGGGGATTGCCCTTGATGGTGATGCTGATCGTGTTCAGATGTGTGATGAAAAAGGCCAGTTGATTGATGGTGATCAGTTGATGGGGCTTGTGACCACCCATTGGAAACGCACGGGCCAGTTGCGCGGCAATGCGCTGGTGGCGACCGTAATGTCGAATTTGGGGCTTGAACGTTATCTTGAAAGCAACGGTCTGCGCCTGATCCGTACCAAGGTCGGCGACCGTTATGTCGTTGAACAGATGCGGGCCCTTGGTTGCAATGTTGGCGGCGAACAGTCCGGGCATATCGTTTTGTCCGACTTTGCCTCGACCGGCGATGGTTTGCTGGCCTCGCTTCAGGTCTTGGCCGTTCTGGCCGATCGCGATGGGCCGGTTTCCGAAATGAGCCGCGTTTTTGAACCCTTGCCGCAGATCCTTAAAAACGTGCGCTATGCGGTGGGTTCCGATCCATTGTCACACAGTAGCGTGGTCGATGCGATTTCCCGTGCCGAGCGTGCCTTTAACGGCGATGGTCGTGTTCTGATCCGTAAATCGGGCACCGAGCCGCTGATCCGTGTGATGGCCGAAGGTGATGACGCGATCAAGGTCGAACAAATCGTTGATCGTATTGTTGCTGAAATCATAGCTGTCGCAGGCTGATCAGGCCAAACAAGCCGAACTGCTTTCGTTATCCAAGACCAAAGATCACAAGTACTGGGAGTTTGATCATGATGGGTCGCGTATTGATCATTGCCGGGTCGGATTGTTCCGGTGGTGCCGGGATTCAGGCCGATATCAAATCCGTGACCGTTCTGGGCGGTTATGCCGCAACCGCGATTACGGCATTGACGGTGCAAAACACAACAGGTGTGTTTGATGTTCTGGGTATTGATCCGAAATTGATTGTGCATCAGGCCGAAGTCACCATTGATGATATCGGTGCCGATGCGATCAAGACCGGCATGCTTCATAGCGCCCCCGTGATCGAGGCCGTAGCAGAATTCATCCGCGCCAAAGCCAAGGGGATTCCGGTGGTGGTCGATCCGGTCATGGTATCGCAAAGCGGATCGCGATTGTTAAATGAAGACGCGGTTGATGCCCTGATCAAACATATGGTGCCGCTTGCCACCGTCCTGACGCCTAATATCCCCGAGGCCGAAGTGCTTTCGGGCCTAAAAATCGACGGCGAGGCCGACATGATCGAAGCCGCCTATAAAATCGGTGATCTTGGCGCCGAGGCTGTTTTGATCAAAGGTGGTCACGCCAAGGGGGATAAGATCGTCGATATTCTGTGGCGTCGCGATGGTGACGTTGAAGGTTTCGAAGGCGATCGTATTCCGTCGGAAAATAATCACGGCACGGGCTGTTCACTGGCCAGTGCAATTGCCACCGGGTTGGCACAGGGCATGGACCTTAGCGATGCTGTGGCACGTGCGCGCGCCTTTGTCCGCGAAGCCATCAGGACCGCGCCAAATTATGGCAAGGGCAACGGCCCGTTAAATCACGCCCATCCCGTCACCGGCGAATAGCAAAAGGGGGCGGGGCTACCATGCAAGGACACAGTGCCATGCCGGGAACCGCATTCTTTCATCAGGCACGCAACAATGCCTGGTCCAATCATCGATTGCTGGCGGTCTGTTCCAGATTGTCGGGTGATGAATTGAAGGCCAAACGCACGTCGTTCTTTCCGACGATCCTGCAAACGCTTAATCACATTCTGATTGTCGATTGGTATTATATTGATACCCTTCTGGCGGGGGGCCGCGGTCGGGATTGCTTTGTCGATAAAAATCCATTTTCCGATATGGCGGCACTTTCCGATGCCCAAAGCCAAAGCGATCATACCTTGCTGGCGTTTTGTGAAAACCTGTCGGAAAGCGATGCCATGCGTCCGGTTGAACTGGATCGTGGCAAGGGCGTGATCGCGCGTGAAACGGTATCGGCGGTGTTGTCACATCTTTTTGTGCATCAAATCCATCATCGCGGACAAGTCCACGCCATGTTGTGTGGCACATCGCAAAATCCGCCGCAACTTGACGAATATCACCTTGATTGTGACGCGGAATTTCGCGGAACGGATTTCCATGACCTTGGCTGGAACGGCGTATGAAATTCAACCTGACCCGACGGACCAAACGCCGTTTGATGTGGGCGTCCTTGCTGGCTCTTATCATTGCCACGGCACTTGATGGTTCCAAGCGCACCATTGCCGATTTGATTTGGCCCGATGATGCCGCCCCTTGGGAAAAGGTTACGGCGGTTTATTATCCGGATCGGGAAAAATTGATAGTTTTTGAGTTTGCGGGTGAAAGCCTAAATAGCGTTGCAGAATGTCGTGACGTTGTATTCGCACGGGCGCTTCAGAACGGTGATCCCGATCTGAAGCGTGGAAGTTATGAATGTGCAATAGGGTTTTATCGGCAGTATGGTGACATTGGTGTTTATCGTCTAACGGTGCAATAGGTGCCCTGATCGGTGTTGTCACCATCAGGGAAACTTTACAGAATATACCAAAGCAAGCCGGGCAGGGCGATGGCAGCAAGAAGGCTGGAACTGATAACCACACCTGCCACTTCTTCGGGTTCGCGATTATAAAGCTGCGCAAACAAGTAACAGAACACCGCAACCGGCATTGAACATTGCAAGATCACAACCCCGCGTTCGATCCCGGTCAACCCCATGACTTCCGACAATCCAAGGCCAACCCCAAATCCCATGCAAAGCCTCAAAAAGCTAAGGGCGGTGCTGCGCGCAAGGCTGACCGGGCGTAAACGCGCCAGCGAGACACCCAATGTAAACAGCATTAACGGAATGGTCAGTTGCCCGATCAGATTGGTGGTGTTGTAAAGCCATGCTGGAACGGCTGTGTCGGTCGCGAGAAAGACCGTGGCAATCAGAGTTGCCGGAATGATCGGCATCCTTGCGATGGATCGAAGCGAGAAACTGCCCGAAACAAAAGCCACCCCGATGGTCAGTTGCAAGACAACATAGGTGGCAAAAAACGCAACCGATAATGCCAAACCATCTTGACCATAGGCCAGCATGCAAAGCGGTAAACCGACATTGCCGACATTTGGCCAGGTCAGGGATTGCAGATAGGTCCGAGGCGACAGTTTGAAAATTTTAAGGACCGGCCAGCCGATCAACACGAAGATGATATTGGCAGCTAAGGCGGCAGTCCCCATTGAAAGCAATGCATCCGCGCCAAGATCAACAGTCGCCAATGCCGCAAAGGTCAGACACGGGGTCGCGAAATAGGTGACGATGGATGTCACAAGTGCTGTATCGAAATGTTTGCCGGATCGCGCCCAGATATAACCTAATCCCGCTGTGATAAAAACGGGTGCAAGAATGGCAAAGATATCGGCAAACATGAAACTCAGCGTCCCCAGTGGATTGATCCCAAACGATCTTGGGCGAAATTGTCATGACCGGCAGTCACGAGGCAAGTGAATAATGGTAATACCAGTTGGTTTTCCGCATCGCGGTACGACTTTATGGCTTTATGCGGCGAAAGCTTGTCATCATCAATCGTCATAGGGCATGTTAGGCGAAATTGTTATCAGCACAGGATTGGGCATGCCTGCCAAGGAATACGATTTCGTTCACCGTCATTTCATTGATCCGGCCCCGCGCTGGCGTGATCTGCGCCATCCGCGTGCGGCAGTCTTTTTGGATCGCGATGGGGTGGTGAATGAAGAAGTCCATTATTTGTCCAAGGTCGAAGATCTGGCATTGATCCCCGGGACGGCGGCGGCAATCAAACGGTTAAACAATGCCGGAGTTACCGTCATTGTCGTGACCAATCAATCGGCTGTGGCACGCGGGTACCTGTCCGAAGACGGTCTGCGTGACCTGCATGAAGCAATGATCAAAATGCTGGCGGATGATGGTGCATCGGTGCAGGGGATCTATTATTCGCCCTATCATCCAGAAGGTACTGGTGATTATCGCCGCGAAAGCCTGTGCCGCAAACCCGGACCGGCCATGATCTTTGCCGCGGCCGAAGATTTTGCAATTTCGCTGCCCAAAAGTGTTTTGATCGGGGACCGTATCAACGATATCCGAGCCGGGCGGGCGGGGGGAACCCATGCGGTGATGGTGCGTACCGGTCATGGCGCAAAGGAAACCACTTGGGCCGAAGCCGCAGAAGCCGATTTTATTGCTGATGACCTTTCCAAAGCCGTGGCCGAATTGTTTTCCAGAGGCATTCTGACGGATTAGGGCAGAATTCTTTGCGCGTTACTATGGCTTTGCGCATGGCGGTAAAGCTTAAAGCGCACACCAGGTTTTCCACATATCGCGACAGGCTTCTTCAATTTCGCGTGCGGCCGCCGGGGCGCTCATGGATTTGCTGTTTTTCATCCGCTCGCGCATACCGGCGCGAATTGTCGTCAGGGCACCGATATCCTGCGTTAACAGGATGGCCTTTTCGACATATCCCTTTTGTGTTTCTGCTGCCAGCGCATCCAGTCCGATATCGCCCAAAAGACAAAGCCCGGCGCGTGCCGCAGGCGTATCACCAGCCATGGTGACAAACGGTATTCCATGCCAGATCATATCAAAATATCGCGCAATATCGGTCATCGGGAATGGTGCGAGCCCAATATCGATCCGGGCATATAAATCCGCGCGATCTTCGTTGGCGACCAAACCAACCATCTTGACCCGGTCATTACGCAGTCCGGCCTGACGTAATCGGTCCAGCATGGTTTTCTTGGCAAACGGATCATCAAGAACATCATCCTGAAGAACAAGCCGACTGCCTTTGACCTTGTTTAAGATCCGCGCAAAACAATTCAGGCTGGCGTCACTGACATTTGAAAGTCGGTCAAAGCAGCCAAATGTGATGGCCTCGCCCAGTGCGGCTGGCAGCAATGTCAACGGGGCGGCGTCATCCCCTGCGTTAAAGGCGAAAGGCCCCGATCCCAGTTGTTGGACATTTTCGCAAAATAACTTGTTTTCGGCTGGTTTGGCCGGAATTGCCCGGTGATGGACAAGAATGTAATCCATCTGACTGATGCCCGTTGTCAGCGGCGAAATCGTTGCCTGTACCGGGGCGCCACGCAGGGCAAAAACTGTAATTGGCTGATCGGGAACCGGACCGGTTAGATCCATCAGAATATCGATGCGATCCTTGCGGATACGTTCGGTAATCTGAAGCGGACTTTGCCCGTAAACCTCGCGCCAGCCATCCGCCATAACCTGCCATGCGCGGGTTCTTTGATCCGGGCGCGGGGTGGCGGAATACAAAAACAGCTCGACCTCGTTGCGGTCCAGATGGCGGGCCACACCGGACAAAAGGGCAAAGGACGGATGATCACAGAAAAACGGTGACAGCCAGCCAATGCGAAGCCTTTTATCGAATTGCTTGCTGTTGGTGAATTTCGGTTCCGGGGTCGTAGGCATGTGGCCGCGCGCCCATTGGCGGGCCTGTTTCAAATATTCAGCCCCCCTCATTTCTGGCAATTTGGCAATCGCAGCCAAAAGGGCAGCATGGGCATCCGCCCGTGTTGGGTGTTTTTCGACCACTGCGGATAATTCCGCAACTGCGGTGGCAATATCACCGCATCGAAGCTCTATATCCGCGATTTCAAGGTCGATATCCACCGTATCGCTGGCAAGCCGATGTGCGGTTTTTTGAATGGCGATGGCTTTGGCGTAGTCGCCCTGCGATGCCAAGGCATGGCCCAGGCCACGCAGGGCCATGATATGGCGCGGATCAATGCTCAGCGCACGTTGATACAGGTTTTGCGCCATCCCCGGATAGCCTAGGCGCAACAAGACCTGACCGACCTTGCAAATCATATCGGGCGTAATTCCGGCCACATCCGCTGCTCGATCAAGCGATGTCAGCGCGGCTTCTTCCTGGCCCAGTGACAGCAGTGCCTCGCCAAATAAAAGCAAACCTTCGTAATGATCGGGTTTCAGGCCAAGCAACCGTCCCAAAAGGTCAACCGTCTGGCCAATATGGCCACGCGGCATTTCAAGGCGCGCCAGATGATAAAGGGCGGTGGGGAAATCCCCGTGATAGCTGATCGCCTGGCGGAATTCATCAATCGCTTTGTCGATTTCCCCGGCCCGTTCAAGCGCAATTGCGAAATTGCATCGCACTGCCGGGTTGGCCCCAAGGCGCGGCAGGCAGTTGTCAAACAGTTCAAGTGCCTCGCGGTGGCGATCAAGCCCGGTCAGAAGCGTTGCCAGCAGGTGTTCGGCTTCGGCGTTATTGGGTGAAAGCGACAATGCCCGCCGGTAAATCTTTTCGGCTTCGTCAGGACGGTTGCCTTCATGCGCGCTAAGTCCACGCCTGAGCAGAGTCTTGAGATCGGCCGACATCGATATGCATTACCTCGTATGATCGACAGTCCTGATCGCTGTCACGCCGATCAGCATGCCGAAAAAGGAACGTTCTGTCATTGCTTTAAAGCATTTTCGCAAAATACGCGGTATGATTGCCAGTTCGAAAAAAAAAAGCAAAAAAAACCCCGAGCCTGCAAGCAGGCCGGGGTGAGAATGGGAGTGGGAGAATCGCCTGGCGGCGATAATCAAACATAGAATATGTGTTATGGTCGAAGGGGTCACCTATCCAATGGAATAGTATTTTGGGTCTTATGGATAGGTCATTCGTAAAAAGGCGATGGAATTCCCGAAACTTAACCGTGGAATTGAAAGTTTCGTCTTGGGAAAAGCTGCTATCATTCGGGTAGTATTCGTTCTGTGCAGTGCAAAAATACGAAATTTTCAGGCAAAAAACTGTCATTAAGCGCCAAGACTGTGCTAGAACGCGTCAATATATGACAATAATAAATCCCTGCGAAGATAGAGAGGTTCACCATGCCGGAATATCGGTCCCGTACAACCACCCATGGCCGTAATATGGCCGGTGCGCGCGGCCTTTGGCGCGCCACGGGCATGACGGATGAAGACTTTGACAAGCCGATCATTGCGGTCGTCAACAGTTTCACCCAGTTCGTCCCGGGTCACGTTCACCTGAAAGACCTTGGTCAGATGGTGGCACGCGAAATCGAAGCCGCCGGTGGGGTTGCCAAGGAATTCAACACCATTGCGGTCGATGACGGCATCGCCATGGGCCATGACGGCATGCTCTATAGCTTGCCATCGCGTGAAATCATCGCCGATTCCGTTGAATATATGGTCAATGCCCATTGTGCCGATGCGATGGTGTGTATTTCCAACTGCGACAAAATCACGCCCGGTATGTTGATGGCTGCGATGCGCCTTAATGTCCCGGCGGTGTTCGTTTCCGGTGGCCCGATGGAGGCCGGTAAGGTCACGATTGATGGCAAGGAACGTCATCTTGACCTCGTTGATGCAATGGTAGAAGCCGCCGATCCGAAAATCTCGGACGAACAGGTCGCCATTGTTGAACGTTCGGCCTGTCCGACCTGTGGATCGTGTTCAGGCATGTTTACCGCCAATTCGATGAATTGCCTGGCCGAGGCGCTTGGTCTTGCGCTTCCGGGTAATGGTTCGGTTCTGGCCACACATGGTGCGCGCAAGGAATTGTTCCTTGAAGCCGCCCGGACGTCGGTCAAACTGGCACGCCGTTATTACGAAGAAGACGACGAAACCGCGACCCCGCGTGGTATTGCCACGTTTAAGGCCTTTGAAAATGCCATGGCGCTTGATATTGCCATGGGCGGTTCGACCAATACGGTTTTGCATTTGCTGGCCATCGCGCGTGAGGCCGAGGTTGATTTCACCATGGCCGACATGGATCGGCTGTCGCGTAAAGTCCCGCATCTGTCCAAGGTTGCCCCGTCGCATCCGCTTTATCACATGGAAGACGTCCATCGTGCTGGTGGCATTATGCGCATTTTGGGTGAACTTGAACGTGGCGGGTTGCTTCATACCGATGTGCCGACGGTTCATACCAAAACCATGGCCGATGCCCTTGAAAAATGGGACATCCGGCGCACGAAAGATGATGCGGTTCACAAATTCTTCCGTGCCATGCCGGGCGGGATCCCGACTCAGACAGCGTTCAGTCAGGAACGCTATTGGGACGACCTTGATAGCGACGAAAAGGGCGGCTGTATCCGCGACATTGAACATGCCTATAGCAAGGATGGCGGTCTGGCTGTTCTGTTTGGCAATATGGCGGTTAATGGCTGTATCGTGAAAACGGCCGGTGTGGATGCCAGCATCCTGAAATTCACCGGCCCGGCTGTGATTTGCGAAAGTCAGGACGAAGCCGTCGCCAAGGTTCTTGGTGGCGAGGTCAAGGAAGGCGACGTTGTCGTCATCCGCTACGAAGGGCCCAAAGGTGGTCCGGGTATGCAGGAAATGCTGTATCCGACCAGCTATCTGAAATCGATGGGGCTGGGCAAGGCCTGTGCGTTAATTACCGATGGTCGTTTCTCGGGCGGGACGTCGGGTCTTTCAATTGGTCACGTTTCACCCGAGGCTGCGGCTGGTGGTGATATCGCCCTTGTTGAACCGGGTGATAGCATCGAAATCGATATCCCGAATCGTACGATCAAAATAGCGGTCGATGATGCTGTTCTGGCTGCTCGTCGTACCGCGATGGACGCCAAGGGCAAGGATGGTTGGAAACCGGCTAAACCGCGCAAGCGTAAGGTGACAACCGCCCTTCGTGCCTATGCTGCCCTTGCGACCAGTGCCGATCAGGGCGCGATCCGCGATGTGACGCAGGTTGAATTCTAGGTCATTCGCAAGATAGACATTTAAAAAGCCGCCCGGTGGCAATACCGGGCGGCTTTTTGTTTGGGTGTTAACAACGATCAGAGTTTGCGCAAGGCACCAAAACTATGTGCAAGGCTGTGGCTCAGGCTTGGCAGGGCATTGGCTATCGCCTGAACGGCAAAGCCGATAAATAGAATCCCCGTGGCGCGCACGATCCATATTTCATGGCGGCGATACAATCGGCGCAGAACGCCCAAACCAACCAGCCAGATCAGGATCATATCGGCGATCAAAAAACCAATGGCCGATGCCAGCAACAGGCCGCTCATGCTGTTCCAGTCAAGCGACGCGGCATCCTGTGCCAAAAGGGCGGTAAACATCGCGACCGCCACCGGATAACCCTTTGGGTTGGTGATCCCGAAAATAAAGCCGCGCCGCAAGGGACGGCGGACCACGATATTTACCGCACCATCGGGTTTGCGTTTGGCCATCACCGCCCGAATACCCAGCCAGAACAGGTAAATCCCGCAAATCATCGCCAGAATATTAAACACCATCGGATCAAGCACACGCGATCCGATGATTGCGACCAATGCCAGACTGGCCCACATCATATCACCGGCAAAATGCCCAATCAGGAAATTGGCACTGGCACGTCGGCCTTGTGCGGCCCCAATGCCGAGCATCGCCAAAAAGGCAGGGCCCGGAGTCAGCGTGTAAATGGCGGCTGCGACCATTGCCCCGATCAGCATCGATATTTCCATAGTCGCCCTCATGTGAATCTATTGCGTGCGAAGCTAACGTGAAATTATGATTTTCGGCAAACCGATTTTACTGCGCGGTTTGGACAAAAAAAGACCGGCTCTTGCGAGCCGGTCGAGGAACAAGACGGTTGGTGCTTTGAAACCGTCTTTTATTGTCTGGGAAATAGGGAGATCGCCAGACGGGGAGGCAAAATAACAAGAGGCAATTAAACTTGTTTGGATAGATGAACAACCGCATTCGCGATGACGCGAACGGCTGTGGCGATACAGGTTTCATCCAGATCAAAATTACTGCGATGAAGCATGGTGTTGCGGTCCGTTGCTTTTGAACCGATCCGCAAATGTGCGCTTGGAATAAGAGACGAAAACTCTGCAAAATCCTCGCTGCCCATCGATCCCTGTGGCAGGCAGATAACCTTGTTTTCACCTAGCAAATCACGCGATAGATTGACGACCTCATTCAAGATCACGGGGTCGCTTTTGACAACGCCAACACCCTGAAGAAATTCCACGTTAATTTCGGTTTTGGTCGCTGTGCCGACGCCTTGTGCGATACGCAAAATGGCATCTTTTGTTGCTGTTCGGATATCTTCGGAATGGGTGCGGATCGCACCTTGCAGGGTCACGCGATCGGGGATTTGATTGCGGGCGGTGCCGCCTTCGATTTTGCCGATGGTTACGACTGCGGAACTTAAGGGGGCCACTTCACGCGATACGATGGCTTGGATCTGGCTGATGAAATTTGCGGCCGCCACGATCGGGTCAATCGCTAGATGCGGATGGGCACCATGTCCGGAAAGTCCTTTGATATGGACATCAAACGGATCTGACGATGCAAAAGAAACCTCGGGATGCCAACCGATTGATCCGCCCGGAATCAACGGCCAATTATGATACCCCAGCATCACATCGGGTTTGTTTTCATCAAAAACGCCATCAGAAATCATCGAACGCGCCCCGCCAAGACCTTCTTCTGCCGGTTGGAAGATAACCATGGCACGTCCGGTGAAGCCGTCGCCAAGCTTGGCCAGAACCGTCGCAACGCCAAGGGCAATGGCCGTATGGGCATCATGACCACACGCATGCATTACGCCCGGGGTTTCAGATGCAAATGGTAAACCTGATTCTTCAGTGATTGGCAACGCGTCAATATCGCCGCGAACACCAATAAGGCGGCCCGCCCCATCAGGGTTGATCATGGTCGACACGCCGGTCTTGCCGTATCCTGTACGATACGACAAACCAAGTTCGTCAAGGTGGTTCTGAATTTTTCCCGATGTTCGGGTTTCTTCGAAACCAAGTTCTGGATGACGGTGCAAATCACGTCGGATATCGATCAGTTTATCTGTGATTTCGTCAATGATGACATCGATTTTTGTTGCAATATCGCTGGTGGCGCGAGAGGGCATGATTGATCAATTCCTGTTATGGGGCGGGCCGAATAGGTCGGAGAAAAACAAGCGAGATTAGTCGAGGTCTTTCCGACCGATCTCGGCGATTTTTTTATAGGTTTCTTCGCCCCACATCTTGGTGCCGAGCGTGTCGCGAACCGACTGCGTTGCTTCCATGAACGGCTTGGTGTCGGGATGTGTGAATGCAATCCCGGCAGCCTTCATTTCCTCGATCATTTTGGAAGTTTGTTCTGGCAGCATTTTCCCGATGACGGCGTTTGATGCATCGTTGGCCTTCTTCATCAGGGCTTGATCCTCGGCTGAAAGCCCTTCCCAGAAGGTATTGCTGACCATTACATAGGCCGGTTTTTTGATGTAATCGACCATGGCAATCGATTTTTGGACTTCATAGAACTTGGCCGCATAGATGGTTTCGATTGGGTTTTCCTGACCGTCAACCACACCGGCTTGAAGGCCGGTATATACCTCGGCAAAGGCCATCGGGGTTGGGTTGGCACCCAGCGCGCTAAGGGACTCAACATAGTAATCGCGTTCCGGCGAACGCAGTTTAAGCCCCTTTAGATCGTCAATGCTGTTGATTTCGGAATTGGCACTGATCTGGCGGGGATTGCGCGGCATGAAACCCAAAAGGCGGATTTCGCGTTCTTCCACCAGTTTCCTGTTCCATTCCGCACCAAAATCGGTGTCGAGCACCGCACCATAGTTTTTAATGCCCTTCATCAAATACGGAATGGCAAGGTATTCGATTTCCTTGATGCCCGGATCGCCACTTGCATTCATCTGTGTGACACCAAGTGCCATTTGGGTAAACAGTTCCCGCGGGGTGCCAAGCTGATCACCGCCGTAAACGGTTACATTGAAACGGCCATTGGATTCTTCTTCCATGACGCGCTTGAATTCCATGGCACCTTCATATTGGGCTTCGCCCTGATTGGCCCAAAGACCATAGCGAATTTCCGTTGCCGCGTTGGCCTGATTAAAGGCCAGAACGGATAGGCAAGTGGCAAAGAGTGCCGTTTTGACTGTCTTACGCATGCTAAAGCTCCCTGATTGGTTAGGCTGCGATTTTTGGGTTTTGTTTCGAGAAATGAGAGACAAAGTCGGCGCAATAGCCGACGAGGTAATCAACGATTTTCTCGCCCTTTTCGGCGCTTGATTGCGCCGGTTCACCACCGGCAACGCCATTGGCGCACCGATCAGTAACATCAACCGCTAGGGCAACTTCGTTGCCCTGGAAGCGGATACCGGCAAGGCCTGCTGTCGGAAGGCCAAGCATCTCGCCTTTTTTGTCTTCGGATGACAGCAACTCCATGCGCATTAATTCCGGGAATAAATGCAGATAAACTGACGTCAAAGGATCGCCGCCGTGGCCGAATGCCTTCATGCCCAGTTCGGGATGAAGTTCCTGCCACATATCTGCGGGGATAAGACGCCAAAGGTTCAGGCAAGGGATCAATAGTCCCTTTTCACGTTTCATTTTGCGGATGACCTGATCGATCAGGGGGTAATTGCCGCTATGTCCGTTCAGCACGATGATTTTGCTGATGCCGTGATCGGTGAAGTTTTCGATCATGTCAGTCAGGATCGAGCAGAAGGTTTCTGGACGAAGTTGCATGCCACCCGGCACTGTGCGGAAATAATCAGCATAGCCGAACGGCATGATCGGGGCTGCTATTGCACCGGACTTTTCGGCAATACGCCCTGACAGAACATCGGTCAGCATATAGTCGCCCATGGGGGCCGCTGGGCCTTGCTCTTCCTGAGAGCCAAGCGAGATGATGATCACAGGGTCTTCCTCAAGACGATCTTTGAACTCAATGAAAGTCATGTCTTTGAGCAAGTGTTTACGTGCAGCATTTTCAGCCGTCATTTTGGTCTCCGGTAACAGGGATCAGGAGCCGAATATGAAATTCGGCAGGAATAAAGTGATTTGTGGAAAAACAGCAAGCAGGACCACGGCCGCAAAAAGCGGGATGTAAAACGGGATCATGGCCCGGACCATTTGTGCATGGGAAATTTTGGCGATGTCCTGGGCGATGAACATCAGGATGCCAACGGGGGGCGTTGCCCCACCGATGATCAGCGTGAACACCATCAGAACGCCAAAGTGAACGGGGTCGATGCCGAACTGCATCACGACCGGGACAAGGATCGGTGTCAGCACGATCTCGGCTGAGGACGCGACCATAAACAACCCAACCAAAATCAGGACAATCAGAATGATCCCAAGAACGATCAGAGGTTCACTTGATATGGTTGAAATGGCGTCGCCGATGCTTTGCGGCACGTTTTCGCGCACCATTACCCAGCTAAAAGCAGCGGATGCCGCGACGATCAAAAGAATACGACAACTTCCAAGGCCAACATCGACCAGAACCTTACCAAGCTGTTTAAGGTTCATATGTCGATACAACAAACCAAGAACCAGTCCGTAAAGGACGGCAACCGCAGCCGCTTCAGTTGGAGAAAACACGCCAAGAAGGATACCGCCGACAATGATGACCGGAAATAGCAGGGCCGGGCCGCCTTGCGAGATGGATTTTCCAACTTCGCGCAGGGAAGCTCGTTCATAGCGCGGATAGCCACGTTTGCGCGCGATGAAATAGGTGAAAATCATCTGGCTTGCGATGATGACGACACCGGGAATAACCCCTGCAATCAGCAAGCGCCCGATGGATACATTCGCCAGTGTGCCATAAATCACCAATGCCACGCTGGGTGGGATCATCGGGCCGACCAATGCGGATGCAACGGTCACGGCGGCTGAAAATGGTGCGGGATAGCCTTCCTTTTTCATCGCCGGGATCAGAACCGAGCCAAGAGCGGTCGTGTCGGCGGTTGCAGACCCGGACATGCCGGAAAAAATCATGCTGGCAAAAATGTTTACCTGTGCCAGACCACCATGGATGTGTCCGACAAGGGCACGGGACATATTGATGATCCTTTCCGTCAGGCGGCAGGCATTCATCAACTCACCTGCCAGATAGAAAAACGGAATGGCCAGGATCAGGAAGCTGTCAATTGATGCGGTCATGCGCTGTGCAAGCATACCGGCGTCAATACCCGTGACATAAAGATAGACTGTGGTGGTGACACCCATTGCAAAGGCAAGGGGCATCCCCGTTAAAAGCAATACAATCAATAGAAGCAGAATAATCGCGACGGTCATGGTGTGCCTCTACATCATCGAATGTTCGTTATTGTCGGGCTGTGTGTCACGAAACCGACGCGAAGCAAAAAGACGGGCAAGGATTGCGATAATCATCAGGATACCGCCTATTGTTGCCGCTAGGCGAACTGTGCCAGCCGGAAGGGGCAAGATGCTCATGTCCTGAAAGTTCTCGAATTTTACAACTCTGAAGCTTTTCCAAGTCATGACGCCAAGAAAACCAATGGCGAGCAATTGATTGAAAATTCGCAGGACTTTGCTGACTTTTTCGGGAAGTAGAACTGCAAATACATCGACCGAAAGGTGTTTGCCTTGCCAGCAGACCACGGCTGCCCCGATGAAAGTCATCCAGACGACCATCAAGCGGCTGAGTTCGTCACTCCACAAAAGCGGGCTGTCAAAGAAATAGCGAAAAACGACTTGTGCCAAGGTCAGGCTGACGATAATTGCCAGCGCTGCGGCAACTATGACCTTAAGCGGAAGCGCAAGGTCGAAGCCGCGTTTTGGCGGCATCGATTCTTTTGATTGCATTATCTGTCTCTCCATCATGATGGTCCGGCTGATTATTGTTTTTTTACCGCTGGACCGCCTCTGTGCATCATAAGACCAGCCGGACATTAATCTTGTCAAATATATAAATTTGATCTATTTATATCTGATGGGTATGAATAATCGCGTTGAATTGCGTCATTTGCGTTACTTTATTTCTGTCGCCGACGAGATGCATTTCGGGCGGGCGGCTGAACGTTTGGGGATTGCTCAGGCGCCGCTAAGCCAACAGATAAAGCAGTTGGAGGAACGTATTGGCGTACAGCTTCTGGAAAGGACAACACGCAGTGTCCGTCTGACCCAGGCCGGCGAAGTTTTTCGGGAAAAGGCTTTGGCTGCACTTGCTAATGTCGAAGCTGGGATTGAGGCCGCTCGCTTTGTCGTGGGGGAGGTCAACCGAAAATTGACCATCGGCTGTGTCTCGCCAGTGATCTATAGTTGCTTGCCGCAAATTCTTCGGGAATTTCGCAAAAGATGCCCCAATACCAGGATTGATATCAAAATATTGACGACCGATGAATTGTTGGATGCCATGGTTGATGACAGGGTTGATGTTGCTTTTATTCGGCCGCCGCGCGCCAAGGCTAACCTTAATATCGAGCATCTTTTCAGTGAGGCATTTGTCGGGCTCGTCCCGGCGGACCATGCTTTGGCGGCAAAGCCGACATTGTCATTGCGTGATTTTGCGGGGTTGCCTTATATCGCCTACGCGCCGACTTTGGGGATCAGTTATCAGAATGTCGTCATGCAACATGCTCGTAAACTGAATGTCTCAATCGATATTGTTGAAGAAGTAAGTCATACCTTTGGAATTGTGGCGCTTGTCGCTGCGGGCTTGGGAGTTGGTGTCGCGCCCAGTTGGGTTACCCATATGCCCCATCCTGGTGTGTCATATATCCCGATGCCCGAGCTTCCAGGTGATGCGGTTAATATGGCTCTTGCCTGGCCGGTTGACAGCATTTCGCCGGTTATCGGTGAATTTGTGCGTTGTGCGCGGCAGTTTGCATCCGAAATGCCAATTCAGGAATTTGGCGGATAGAATTTCGTCGGCAGAAACCGTTTTTATTGAAACAAAGGCAGGCCAATATCGTTGACCCGCCTTTGTTTATCTATTGTTACCTGATTTGCCAGATACTACGCCAGAATACGATCCAGCGGCATATGGTCATATCCAAGTGCGCTGGCGACCGCTTCATAGGTGACGCGACCTTTATGAATGTTAAGGCCTGCTGCCAGATGCGGGTCATCCTGACACGCCTTTTTCCAGCCCTTGTCCGCAAGGGCCAGGGTAAAGGGCAGGGTGGCATTGTTCAGCGCAAAGGTCGATGTGCGGGCAACGGCACCGGGCATATTGGCAACGCAGTAATGCACAACATCATCAACGATATAGGTCGGATCGGCGTGGGTGGTGGCCTTTGATGTTTCAAAACAACCACCCTGATCAATGGCAACGTCGACAAGAACCGAGCCCGGCTTCATCCGGGAAAGCTGGTTTTTGTGGATCAATTTTGGGGCCGCAGCCCCGGGGATCAGGACCGCCCCAACGACCATATCGGCGTCATAAACCAGGGCTTCTGTGTCATCAATTGTTGCATATTGTGTTTTAACGCGCGGGCCAAAGGCATCATCAATCCAGGTCAGGCGCTTTACATTTTTGTCCAAAATGATGACATCTGCCCCCATACCTGCGGCAATGCGCGCGGCATTGGTGCCGACAACACCCCCGCCAATCACAACAACCTTGGCCGGGGCGACGCCGGGCACACCGCCCAGTAACATCCCGCGTCCGCCATTGGCCTTTTGAAGGGCTGCGGCGCCAACTTGTGGGGCCATACGTCCGGCAACTTCCGACATCGGGGCCAGCAACGGCAGACCGCCATTTTTATCGGTGACGGTTTCATAGGCAATCGCCGTGACGCCTGATGTGATTAGGCCTGTGGTCTGATCCGGATCGGGGGCCAGATGCAAATAGGTAAATAAAAGCTGCCCTTCGCGAAGTTGCTCATATTCGACTTTTTGTGGTTCCTTGACCTTCACGATCATCTCGGCCTTGGCAAAGATTTCGGCGGCGGTATCAATAATTTTTGCGCCGGCTGCGATATAATCATCGTTGCTGCAACCAATACCCGCACCGGCATTGGTTTCAATGATTACATCATGGCCATGTGCGGTTGCTTCGCGAACCGAACTTGGCGTCATGCCGACGCGGTATTCATGGTTTTTGATTTCTTTCGGAATGCCAATAAGCATTATATCTCTCCCGGATAAACATGATGGCGAGAATGGGTTTTTCCCATCTTTAATTGTTTCTGCAGGATACTCGAAAAATGTGGCGATTTCTCTTCAATCATTGGTGAGTTTGGTGGTATTAACGCTATATAATTTTAATAAACCGGCTTTGGGCAGGGAGAATATTCGAAATGCAGATGGACGAACGTGATCGGATGATCCTGCGGCTGCTTCAGCGCGATGGCCGTATCAGCAATGCCGAACTGGCCGAAAAGGTCAATTTGTCAGCATCGGCCTGTTTGCGCCGGGTCCGGTTGCTTGAAGAAGCCGGTTTGATTGATCGTTATACCATGCTGCTTAATCCGGCGCGGATCGGTAAATCGGGCAATGCCTTTGTCAATATTTCAATCGCCCGCCAAACCCGCGAGGCCCTTGAAACCTTTGAAAAGGAAATCCAGTCGGTTCCCGAGGTGGTTGAATGTTATCTGTTGGCCGGGCAAAGCGACTATTTGGTACATGTGGTCTATAGCAACACCGCTGACTACGAACGTATTCACAGCGAAGTTCTAACCCAGCTTCCCGGTGTCGAACGCGTTCAGACCATCATCACACTGCGCGAAGTCAAACGGACAACCGAATTACCGGTATAGGGACAGGGGCTTAGTCCAGCCCCCTAGTCCGGGCCTTCGTCGTCACATGCATTGCGAAGGGCGCGCCAATTGGCGGCGGCAATGTCAAGATTTCCGGTGATGTTTGCATTTCCAAACTGGGCGATGCGGTGTTCCATTTCGGGATGAGAGCTAAAAATCTCGGGTAAAATCTTTGAGTATTTTGCGTATCTGCTTTCGCTGGACAGCCGTTTGAACAGGGCCGCGGTATCATTTGTATTGATCGAGGCCGCTCGCATCAGATTGATGGCAAACTGATCGGCTTCTGTTTCCATGCCACGTGAATAGCTTTGTTCCAGCAAGAATCCGACCGGTACTTGGGCCCCACCGGTAATCAGGCGCGCAAGCTGACTAAGGGCCGCCCCCGAGAACAGCTTGTTCAGGCTGTGATGTTTTTCATTGTGGCCGATTTCATGGGCCATAACCCCGGCCAATGCATCGGGGCTGTTCATGTTTTTCAAAAGCCCCGAAAACACAAGAACCTGCCCGCCGGGCAAGGAAAGCGCATTTTCAATGTCGCTGCGGATAATGGTTGTTTCATAGTGATATGAAAGTGCGCCTGTCGCCTTAAATCGGTCAAAAATTGCGTCAATGGCTTTTTGCCCTCTGTCACCTGGGGCGCAGGTTAGTTTGCCAGTATCGCCATCGTCTTCACCAAAAAGAGCAACAACCTGTTCCCTGACGGATCGTCCCAGTTCGATTTCCTGAGATTTCGGATAAATGGCAACAAGCATGTTCACAACGACGGGCAATCCTAACCAGATCAGTAGCACGACAAGGATACTAAACCCGGTAATGCCCAAGGTCAGACCGAACCGGGCATGGGTTGATCCCTCTGCGACGGAAAGTGAGGGCAGGGCATTGGTCACGGCTTGTTTGGCGGCGTTATCGTCAAAGACAAGCCTAAGCCCATTGTCGGTTTTGTTGCGCAGACGTAGCGGTTTGCCCGGATTTGGTTTTTCACATAATAATATTTCAGTCAGGGACAGGTTGGTTTCTTTGCCATCTGAATGATAAACCGCGATGTAACGGTCGAAAATTTCGACCGTTACATCGCGGGCAGCAGACGTTTTTCCGTCAAAAAGGCGTGCGTTCAACAAGTTGGTCATTTGATACCACTGTTAAATCCCGCCAAGATCAAATGCCTCGGCAAGACCCTCGCCGGTACGCGGAACCGTATTGGCATCGGGATTGGCGTGGAGTTCGGATACATCTCCGTCGTGACAAAGCGACGCGACCTGTACAGCCAGCATTGGATGGGTCATGGCGACAAAGGATGCAATCTTAAACACCGGTGATGCGATCAGAACCAGAATAATGAGCGGTATCGCAACGGTTGCAACCTGACCCGGCGCCATTTGACCAATCGATCCACTTTTCAACAGCGAGAAAAATGTCAGACCGCCGGTTAGGGCCAGCAAGGCAAAGAACACTGCCCCTATCACAACAGTCACCAGCAAAAAGCGCAGCAGGATTTTGACATATTGTGCGGTGGTTAATGTGCTGGCAAAACGAAGTCCGCCCATTTCGGTGTTTTCAGCCTGATAGCGGAAAAGCCAGACCCGGTAACGGATCATGATGGCAATGATTGCAAGATAGGGGAGGATGCCTAACAATATCATCCAACGGGACTGCGAAACAACGGCGATTGCCGTGGTAATGGCCAAGACCGCCAGACACAGGAACCAGGACAAAAGCCATTTCCGAAGAACAGGCCCTAAACGCCCTGTAAATCGGGCTTTGGTGTCGCCAATCCATGTGTTTTCCGTCTCGTAACGCGTTGTCACGACAAAGTTGTATGGTATCAATATGCCAAATGTCACAAGTCCAAGGACCGAACTGCCAAAGCCGATCAGGCCATATTTGAGCGCAGATCCGTCAAGGCGTGCGCGAATACCGCGCCAGAACGTCCGGCTATAGCGATACCGTGTCGCCCGGTAGATGGCGACAAATACCAAAAAGAAGATGGCCAGATAGAGCACCAGCTCTGGAATGAACATCAAATGCGGTGGCAGTTGTGTTGAAACAAAGGTTGCCGCCGCGATCACCGGAATGAATATCACTGATACGATGACAAAGCCCAAAAACAGTTCAAGCCCACGGCCGGTATATTCCAGAGCATCTCCGTCAACGACGATGTTGCTCCAGATATAACGGCGCATCCGGGTCTTGGCCCAGAAACGGAATATGCCCAAAGTCAGTATCGTCCACAGGGCGTTCCAGCAACTAAGCTTCAGCACATCTTGCCAGCGACCATGATATTGAATCTGGTCATTTTCTGGCCCTGTGGTTTCCAGATTCTCGGAAATATCGGTGTTCGCCTGATCGCCTTGCTCGGCGTCAGGAAGTTCATGCTCGTTATGTGTTGTCATATGCCCCTCGGCTCAAAGACCACATTGTGGTCATTGATCAGAAAACGACACCTGTTTGTTGATCACAGGTTGTCGATCTCCCCCATAATGGATTTAGCCTGCTTTGTGATCGAGATCACTCACTCAAAAGGTTAGGCGAGGGAACTCATAAGAGGGGGAGGGATTGCAACCGGTCTTATTTGGGGCTTGTCACGAATGGTGTGGCTGTTTTGGGCGGTGCTATTTTTTTGCCGGACAAGGATCGTTTGCGGCGATCTAATTCTTAATTGCAACGAATCAAATCTGTACAAATTTACCGGATATGTTCGGAAATACGTTTTTAGATTGATACTAGTTGACTATTGTTCACCTAGCGCGCGCGTAAAAATAACAGGCGAACTGCCTGTTTCATCGAAGTTTCTTTGGTTTTATCTATTAAAAGCGGCCGCACGGTTTGACTTTGGAATGAATTAAGATGCATTAATATAGTTCAGGGAGAATGTTGGGGGAATATTTCTCTATGGAAAACGAATGTCTTGTTCGTGCGCGTAGCCACGAGCAAAAACTGAAACGTAGAAACGATATACTTGTCGCAGCCGAGGCTCTCTACCTTGAGGGGGACGGTCGTTTGCCGTCTGCAGCCGAAGTTGCGAAAAAGGCCAGCCTCGCCAAAGGCACGCTTTACCTGTATTTTTCAAGCAAGGAAGCGTTGTTCTTGGAAGTCCTGCGTGGCTTCCTTAAGGGCTGGTTTGAAAATAATCTTGAGGTGATAGAACAGGAAGCACTGTTGCGTCCCGAAGAACGGGACTCAGCGCGTGTGGCACAGAAATTTGTGCAATATCTCGTCAAGAACAAGCAATTCCTGTATCTTGCCTCCCTGTCACAAGGGGTGCTTGAGCAAGGAACGGATGACGAAGCCGTCCTGAGCCATCGAAGGTTTGTATCTTCAATGGTCAAACGTACGGCTGATGCATTGTCTGAGCTTTATGCAATTACACCTGAAGACGCCAACAAGCTGATGCGGACATCCTATGCATTGGTGATCGGTATGTGGCAAATGTCACAGATCCCCGATCGCGTGGTGGAACTGATGCGTCAGAATGCGCTCGATAATCTGATTGTCGACTTTGGTGCCTCGGCAGAAGAAGCGGTGGTATCTTATTGGCGTGTTCTTGCACCGGGGATGAAATGCCGTGAATTCCTGCGTCAATTGGCGGAACAGAACTGTTCTTGATCAAGGATTTGATGTGGGTTGATACGGCTCGGGTCATGAAAAAAGCAGCCTCTTTTGGGGGCTGCTTTTTTGTGGGATCAGGCGTTTGGGATTGGCAGGGCGTTGGTCGTCGCCGCCCGCGGTTTTGATGTTAATGGTTAATCGTCAATTGTTGCCGGATCGATAGTCCGGCTGCGCATCTTTTCAGATCGCAGGATCAATAAGCTGGAAATCAGGATCAGGATCGTGACAGCCAGAATGATCAGGGTCGCAAGGGCGTTGATTTCCGGCGAAACCCCAAGCCGCACCGACGAGAACACCTTCATCGGAAGGGTCGTCGAACCAGGACCCGCGACAAAGCTTGCAATCACCAGATCGTCCAATGACAGGGTAAACGATAACAGCCACCCGGCCATCAGAGCCGGCAGGATCATCGGCAATGTAATGACAAAGAATATCTTTGCCGGTTTGGCACCAAGGTCCATGGCGGCTTCTTCGACCGAGGTATCCATGCCAGTCAGGCGCGATTGGACCACAACCGCAACATAGGCGGCACAGAAGGTCGTATGGGCAATCACAATCGTGGTCACGCCACGTCCCGCGGGCCAGCCAACCAGTTGTTCAAGTGTCACAAACAGCAACAATAACGACAGGCCGGTAATGACTTCGGGCATGACCAGTGGTGCCGCGACCATGCCGGAAAAAAGTGTGCGGCTTTTGAACCGGCCAAAGCGCGACATGACAAGCCCGGCCGGTGTCCCAATGGCAAGTGCCAGTGTCGCCGACATCACCCCGATACGCAGGCTGTTCCATGCGGCATCAATCATACCGTCATTGGAAAACAGCGACACATACCATTTGAACGAAAAGCCCGACCACACCGTGACCAGTTTGCCTTCGTTAAACGAGTAAATGATCACCAAAAGGATCGGCACGTAAAGAAACGCAAAGCCGAAAACCAGCATGGTTAACAGGAAAGTGGACCGTTTGCCGCTCATTGTCCATTCTCCGCCTGTTTGGCTTGGATATGCTGGAACCACATGATCGGCACCACAAGGAACACCAGCATCGCAATCGCGACCGAGGATGCAATCGGCCAGTCACGATTGGCAAAGAATTCGTTCCAAAGCGTGCGACCGATCATCAATGTATTTGGTCCTCCCAAAAGTTCCGGGATGACGAATTCACCGACGGACGGGATGAACACCAGCAACGATCCGGCAAGAATACCGGGCATCGACAGCGGCAAGGTCACCCGGACAAAGGCTTTCCAAGGTTTGCAGCCAAGGTCGAGTGCGGCCTCGATCAGGCTGACATCCATCTTTTCCAGTGTCGAATAAAGCGGCAGGATCATGAAGGGCAGATAGGTGTAAACAATGCCGATATAGACCGCGAATTCGGTCTGGCGCATGATCAGTGGTTCGGAAATTATGCCAAGATTAAGCAACAAGGCGTTGATCAATCCCTCGCGGTCAAGAATGCCGATCCAGGCATAAACACGGATCAGGAAACTGGTCCAGAATGGCAGGATCACCAGCATCAGCAAAACACTGCGCAGCGACCCTTGCGCACGCGCAATGCCATAGGCCATCGGATACCCGATCAAAAGCGTGATCACGGTTGAAATCGCCGCAATCCGGATCGAGTTGATATAGGCCGAGATGTAAAGGCTGTCGCTGAGCAGGAACAGGTAATTGCCAAAGTTGATCGTGATATTGACGCCTTCGTCAATCCACGTGAACAGCGAGCTATAGGGCGGTTGAGCATATTCAGCGGTGGCAAAGCTGATTTTTAAAACGATCAGGAACGGGATCAGAAAGAACAGCATCAGCCAAAGATAAGGAATGCCGATCACAAGAACCCGGCCATGCTTGATCATCCAGCGATCATAACGTTGCTTGAGGGTTAACTTGTCACTGCTCATTGGCTTAATACCGAAGCTGCGCCGGACTCCCAAGTGGCCCAGACGCGATCATCCCACGTATAGCGTGGTTCAATCTGGCGGGTGGAGTTGGGTTCGGTTACCTTGATGCGGATACCGCTATCAAGGCGGACGTGATAGGTTGAAAGTCCGCCAAGATAGCCGATTTCTTCGACCTTTCCCGACAGGCAGTTATATTTCGTGTCTTCGGGTTTTTCCGTGATCAGGCGGACACGTTCCGGGCGGATTGCAATCCAAAAGGTCATGCCTTGGTGGCCCTGAACCGCGTGATCAATATAGATATCGCAATCTGCATCGTCGCTGCGGATGATCGCATATTTTTCATCATCATCAACCAGAACGCCTTCGATCAGATTGACCTGACCGACAAAGTTGGCGGTAAAGCGGCTGTTGGGATATTCGTAAAGTTCAAACGGTGTGCCGGTTTGCTTGATCACACCATCATTCATGACTGAAATCCGCGATGCCATGGTCATGGCTTCTTCCTGATCATGAGTGACCATGACAAAGGTCGTGCCGACTTTTTCCTGAATGTTGACCAGTTCGAACTGGGTCTGTTCGCGCAGTTTCTTGTCAAGCGCGCCCAGCGGTTCGTCAAGCAACAGCACCTTGGGGTTTTTAACCAGCGACCGGGCTAGTGCGACGCGCTGGCGCTGTCCGCCTGAAAGCTGATGGGGTTTGCGGGTGGCAAATTTGCTCATTTGAACAAGGGCCAGCATGTCGGAAACCAGAGTACGGATTTCCGATTTTGGCAATCCGTCCTGATGCAGGCCAAAGGCCACATTCTGTTCGACCGACATGTGCGGGAACAGGGCATAGGACTGGAACATCATGTTGGTCGGGCGTTCATAAGGCGGAACCCCCGCCATATCGACACCATCAATAAAGATTTTGCCTGATGTCGGTTCCTCGAACCCGGCCAGCATGCGCAAAAGCGTTGTTTTGCCGCAACCCGATCCACCCAAAAGGGCAAATAATTCATGCCGGTAAATATCAAGCGAAACATCGTCAACGGCATAAAAGTCGCCAAATTTCTTGGTCACATTCTCGAAACGGATAAAAGGGACCGTGTCAGGATTGTTCCAAGGTTGCGTCTTGTGCACATCCTCGTGTGCTTGCTGCAAAGCCCCCTGCGACACCAAGATTCTCCCCTTGTTTGTTGTCGAGATATTTCCAAAACATCGGGCGACAAGTCCGGTTGTGCTTTTGCACTTGGTCGTGGTGACTTGCGGGCCGATATTTTGAATTTGTCTGATTAACAGGATGACGCAATTCCACAATCTGTAAAGAGGGGTGTGCGATATTTCGAACATTTTGTGGGTCGCGATGGAAAAAATGGCGGAAAAGTTAGCAGGGGTGTTCAGAAAATAAGCATTGCCGAGCGTTTTCTTTAACCGGTTTTGATGATGTCGATCACTGCTTATTGATACGTCGCACTGCGAGTCCAGACCCTGGGTCTTCGCTCGTTTTGTTCTGCTGGACGTAAACCGAATACGCGAAAGGGGCGCGCCATAATGGCGCGCCCCTTGTCTTGTTCCGGTTGCCTTTTGGCGGTGCCGATTATTGACCGGTTTTAAGTTTGGTCCACAGACGGGTACGGGTGCGCAGCTCGCGTGATCCCGGTTCGATCTTGGAGCGAAGACGTTCTTTTACTTCCTGGGTCGGATAGACGCCCGGATCGGATTTCAGGCCCTCGTCGATGAATTCCATGGCCGCTTCGTTCGGGCTGGCATATTCGACATAGTTTGCCAGATCCGCACCGACATCAGCGCGCAGGATGTAATCGATGAATTTATGCGCCAGATCCGGGTTTGGGGCATCCGCCGGGATCATCATCACATCAAACCAGATCAGGGTGCCTTCTTTCGGGATCACATATTTGATCTCATTGCCGTTGCCGGCTTCATCCGCACGAAGGGCTGCCTGACCGACATCACCCGACCAGCCGATAGAAACGCAGACATTCCCATTGGCAAGATCGTTGATGTACTGCGAGCTGTGGAAATAGGTGATGTAGGGGCGGATTTTGTCGAGTTCGGCCATCGCGGCTTCGATGTCTTCGCTCGATTGTTTGGAATCCGGTTTGCCAAGATAGAAGTTCACCAGTGGCACGATCTCGCCCGGATCATCAAGCATGGTCATTCCGCATTTCGACAGTTTTTCGGCATATTGCGGATCAAAGACCAGCGCCCAGCTATCAACCGGTGCATCGTCACCAAGCACTTCCTTGACCTTGGCCACGTTATAGCCAATCCCGTTGGTGCCCCAAAGATAGGGAACGGCAAATTCGTTGTTCGGATCGTATTTTGCTGTCTGGTTCAGGATGACCTTGTCAAGGTTGCCAAAGTTTTCCAGTTTCGATTTGTCGATTTTCTGGAAAATACCGGCCTGAACAAGTCGCTGGGCATCGGCCAGGGTCGGAACGACAAGATCGTAACCGGAATTGCCCGCCAAAAGCTTGGCTTCAACCACCTGATTGCTGTCATAGACATCGTAATTGACCTTGACGCCATATTCCTTTTCGAAATTGGCAACGGTTTCTTCGCCGATATAATCCGACCAGTTATAGACGTTCAGAACGTCTTCAGCAGATGCGCTTACGGCAACACCGGAAAGGGCTGCGGCAAGCACAACTAGGCTGGAAGATTTAAGAAGATATTTCATTTCGCTGAGCCTCCCATGTGGCAGCGTTTGAAAATTCAAAGGTCCTGTTTTTAAATTTCAGGCCCTTTGATATATCCTTCGAATGCCTTGGGCTTTGTCAAACACAAGATGGATTATTATGCATTTTTCGCATCAAGTGAAAAATTAGGCACCCGTCGTGCAACAATCTTGCGTTTAAGACCGTAGAAGTCGAAAGGCAACGAAATGCGGTGGCGCTATAAAGCAGCAAAGCCGACCGGCTTTCATCGCATTTATGGCGACCAAAGCGGATCGACTTTGCAAAACGACGTTTGCTTGGCAGGGTAATATCCGCAATATGCTATTTGAAATCTATCGGCAGTGAAAACGCATAAAACTGCGTTTCTTCTTTGATGTTGAAATTGTTGTCCGTTGCAAGGATCAGGGTCTGATACCCGTCGATTTCCGGTCCAAAGCTGATGGCTTCGATATTGTCTGTGTGACTGAAACCGAAATCACCATCCTTGATGGTCAGGATTTCTTCTTTGGAAACCGGCTGGACATCCATGCCTTTGATGCTTTTTGCACCGGCGATGTTGGTCGCCTGTTTCAGGCTGACGCGGTAAAGGCGGATATTAAAGCCAATCCCCTCGGCATAAGAGCGTTCCGTCACCAGAAAATCACCGCTCGCAAGGGCGCGGATCTCGCTAAGCCCATTGTCATTCCAGCCGTTATTCACGGCCTTGACCGGGATCTTGTCGGTTTCATAGATATATTCGGCGATGGTTTCACCGGTTACGGCATCAAGTTGCAGTATCCGTGACGGGCTGACAGCATCAAGGGATGCTTTGGGGCCATCCTGGATCAGGGCATTTTCGGTGGCGACGTAAATATGCTTGCCATCATTTGACACTGTCAGGCCTTCAAATGCCTGATTGTTATAGATGCCCCTGGTGCCATCGGAATTGGGTATATAGGCGTCCGGCAGTACAAATTCCTGCAAAAGCTTGCCATTCAAATCCGCCTTGTACAGGGCAGGGCCAACTTCGCTGGACCAGAAAATCGATTGGTAGGCATGATCAAAGGCAATGCCTTCGGGGTCGGTTGTTTTTTCGGCCCATGCCTGTCCCTGTGCGTTTTCCAGGCTGTGCATGGCGGCGATATTGATACCGGTAATGCCGTCTTTCGACAGATTGATATCGATATCATAGAATCGGGCCGGGGCTTTTTGCGAACGGTCATCGGAAATCGCGATGAATTTTCCTGTTTCCGGCTGGTAATCCAGTCCTGATATGCCACCGAACTCGACGTCGTCTATTTGCAAACCACTTGGAATCACATAGGTGCCCAGTATCGTCAGGTTATGGTCATTATCGGCAAAAGCAGGTGCCGAAAGGAAAATGAAAACCGATGTAAGGGCAAGGGCGCGCTGCATTCGAAAACCTTTTGGGCCGTTGAACGGAATTGCATCTGAAAGGATTGCGTTATGTTCAACGTTGTATGGTTGCCGAAAACTGTTTCACGGTGATGATTGTTTGGTGACGTTGGGGTGAATTGTGAGCCGCAGCCAAAAGGCATATGCCCAAATCCAGCAGGTTCGACTCGTATGTTTTTGCGTGCGCTTGGCATAAAAAGACAACAACCGGGCGCAAGGGATTACCTCGCGCCCGGTTGAATGGTTTTGTGTAATTGTCACGTTGGTTTTGCAACAATTAGCCGTAAGGCACGTTCCTAGACATTCAGAAGCAGATGTTCACGCTCCCACGCGCTGATCACGGTCTGATAGGCATCCCACTCGGCTTCTTTAACGGCCAGAACGGCTGCCGAAAATTCTTCGCCCAGCAGGTCTTTCAGCGGTTTGCACCGCTGGAATTTGGCCAGTGCTTCGTGAATATGACGCGGCAGGGAATGTGCCCGGTCATAACCTGAGCCTACGATTGGGGCCGTCGGTTCGATTTCTTCGATAATGCCAAGCAGACCACACGCAAGCGATGCGGCAATCGACAGATACGGATTGGCATCGGCACCCGGAATGCGGTTTTCGATACGACGTGCACTGGGTGGGCCGTTCGGCTGGCGCAGGCCAACTGTCCGGTTATCAAGCGACCAATGCATGTTGATCGGTGCATCCGACCAAGGCTGTAAACGGCGATAGCTGTTCATGTTTGGTGCCAAAAGCGGCATCGCAGCCGGAAGATAACGCTGCAAACCACCAATATAGTTCAGAAACATCTTGGAGTTTTCGCCATCAGGATCGGCAAACAGGTTCTCACCTGTTTTGATGTCGATGATGCTTTGATGGATATGCATGGCACTGCCCGGATGATTGCCCATCGGTTTGGCCATGAAGGTGCCGTATACGCCGTGCTTAAGCGCGGTTTCACGCAATGTCCGTTTGAACAGGAATGCCTGATCGGCCAGTTCCAGGGGATAGCCGTGATTAAAGTTCATTTCAAGCTGGGCGGGACCCGATTCGTGACTCATGGTATCAGCATCGATATCCATGGCCTCGCAATAATCATACAGGTCTTCAATCAGCGGATCGAACTCGTTGATTGCATCAATACCAAAGGCATTCGATGCCCGTTCAGGGCGTCCCGAACGGCCAATCGGCGGCTCAAGCGGGTTGTCCGGATCGGTGTTTTTGGCCACCAGATAAAATTCAAGTTCCGGAGCAATAATTGGTTTCATGCCACGTTCTTCAAACGCTTTAAGCACACGCTTAAGAACATAGCGCGGCGAGATCGAAACCTCGTCGCCATAGAAATGATAACAGTCGCAAATAATCTGTGCGGTGGGTTCTTCGTACCACGGCACGACGCGGATGGTTTCCGGATCAGGAACCATCACCACATCCTTTTCCGCCGGGTCAAGAAACGCGTCGGTTTCTTCGGGGTATCCCCCGGTGACCGTCATGGAAAAAATTGCTTCGGGGATGGCAAGGCTTTTGGCTTCAAGCCCGCGCAGAAACTTCTGCGTTGGCAAAACTTTGCCGCGCGCCACCCCGGACATGTCAGGGACAATACATTCGACTTCGTCAATTTTGCGGTCAGAAAGCCACTTTTTGAGATCGGTGCTCATGTGTAGTCGGGCGCTTTCACGCCAGTCCTTCAAAATTGCATTTTCTTGCGTTTTCCGGGCGTTTCCCGGTCAAATTCACAAGAAACAAGGGTTGTCTGATACGAGTTTAGAATATTTTTTTGTTGTTTCTTCAGTTAATAGAATTTTATGCGAACATTTTGGTGGATAGTCGAAGATATCGGTTCATATATCTGGATGGCTCCCACCAAGTTGCGCTATAGTCGATCCAGATTATAAGGGCAGCGGCTGGACGCTGGTCAAGGAGGTAAAATGAAAATCGAACATCCGTATCTTATGTTTCTTGGTGACGCGCCGGACGAACTGGCGGCAAAAACCGCAATTGGCATCAAGCAATGGCGCCCGGAATGGTGTGTTGCCCAGCTAAGCCTTCCGGGGTGCCAGGCCGATCTTGGCCTGCCGGAAAAATCAATCGCCGAAGCCCGTGCTGCTGGCGTTAAAACCCTTGTGCTTGGCGTTGCCAACCGTGGTGGTGTTATTGGACCGGCATGGATGGAAACCCTGTTGGCGGCGATTGATGCCGGCATGGATATCGCCAATGGTTTGCACACCCGTCTGTCGACGATTCCCGAACTGGTCGATGCGGCCAAGGCAAAGGGCGTAAAACTTTTCGACGTCCGTCATTTCGATGGCAAATTGCCGATCGGGAATGGTGAAAAACGTCCAGGCAAACGTGTTTTGGCCGTCGGTACCGATTGTTCGGTCGGTAAAATGTACACCGCCCTGGCCCTTGATGCCGAAATGAAAAAACGCGGTATGAAATCGACCTTCCGTGCGACCGGTCAGACCGGCATCTTTATCGCAGGCGAAGGCATTTCGGTTGATGCGGTGATTTCCGATTTTATTTCCGGTGCGGTTGAAACTATTGCACCTGCCAATGAACCCGATCACTGGGACGTTGTCGAAGGGCAGGGCAGCCTGTTCCATGCGTCCTTTGCCGGTGTGTCCATGGGCCTGATCCATGGTTCGCAACCTGATGCGATCATTGTGTGTCACGAACCGACTCGTACTCATATGCGCGGTCTGCCGGGCTATAAGCTTCCCGATCTTAAAACGACGCTGGAAGTTAACCTGATGCATGCGCGTCTGACCAACCCGGCGTGTGTGGTGGCCGGGTTTGCTATTAATACCAAGTCGCTTGATGATGCTGCCGCCAGCAAATTGTTTGCCGAAGTCGAAGCCGAATTTGGCCTGCCATGTGTTGATCCGGTCCGTACCGGCGTTGCAGCCCTCGTCGACAAATTACAGGAGATCTGATGTGCCGCACGTAAGTGTCACATCCGAAGTCTTTCCCCTGCGCGGGGCGTTCAAAATCTCGCGCGGGGCCAAGACCGAGGCCCATGTCGTCAAGGTCACCCTGACCGATGGTGATCATACGGGTTACGGGGAATGCGTTCCCTATGCCCGATATGGGGAAACTGTCGAACAGGTGATTGCCGATATCGAGGCCCAGAAAGATGCCCTTGCGCGTGGCATGACGCGCAAGGAACTGCAAAGCGCGATGAAGGCCGGTGCGGCGCGGAATGCCGTCGACTGTGCCTATTGGGATCTCGAAGCCAAACGGTTTGGCCGCCGCGCCTGGGAACTTGCCGAACGCAAGGCCCCCGAAGGTTTGGTAACGGCTGAAACGCTAAGCCTTGATACCCCCGATGCGATGCGCGAAGCCGCCCGCAAGGCGGCATCCGCACCGTTGCTCAAGCTTAAGCTGAACGGTGAAAACGTGCTGGAATCGGTGCGTGCCGTACGCGAAGGCGCGCCGACCGCGCGCCTGATTGTCGATGCGAACGAGGCATGGACGATTGCCTTGCTCGAAGATATCGGTGCGGAGCTTGATGCACTTGGCGTTGAAATGATCGAACAGCCGCTGCCCGCCGGGCAGGATGACGGTTTGATCGATATTGATTGTCCGGTGTTGCTGTGTGCCGATGAATCGGTTCATACCGTTGCGGATATTCCGCGCCTTGCCCAGCTTTACGACATGATCAATATCAAGCTCGACAAGGCCGGTGGCCTGACCGGGGCGCTTGAACTTGCCGATGCTGCGTCAAAAGTCGGCATGCAGGTTATGGTTGGCTGCATGGTTGGAACCTCGCTTGCGATGGCGCCAGCGATGATTGTCGCGGCCGGGGCCCGGATCGTTGATCTTGACGGACCGCTTTGGATGGCAAAAGACCGTGAAAACGGTCTGGTGTTTGACAAAGGTGTGATGGGGCTTCCTGATCCGGCGCTTTGGGGCTGATATCGGTTCTGTCGGTCCGGCGGATCATCTGAGCTTCAGAGCTGCTTTGTGGCATCACGTAAAATTTCCGCCACATCGGTTTCCGGTGTGGCGGTTTTATTTTTGTCATTCGCAATGGGGTTGCGAATCGTACGCAATTTTGGGTGCGCGCTATGGTTTTACTGGCATCGGGGGTGCGAAAAACAACCTAAAGAGGTTGGTTTTCGGGATCGTCTTGTGAAAACAGGCACTTATTTCTGCTATTTCGCCTCGATTTAGTTAAAAATTAACCCAAAACCACCTAGCCACCTCTTCTGGATAGTTGAATTAGCGGTTAAATCAGGGAACGATCATTCACGGGTCGGAACTTGATCGTTAAATGTGTTCTGCATTCGTCAGTTTATTTGCAGGTAGAATTTTTCCGCCGGAAGCCGAAACTTTTCCGGGGGTTCGTAATGTCTTCTATGCATAAACAAGCGAATGTTCGGTGGTTTGGAACGATAAAACCACCAAATCCGGTAGCAGTTTGAAATGGCTTTTGTCTTTCTGCGTTGCTATCGAACCTGTTTGAGCGATTTTATTCAATCAGAACACATTGAATGAACAGGTTCCGGGATTTGTTTTCGGGGCTGCTGTGGCTCCTTCGTATCGATGAGTTGGAGCTGTTCCGCGTGCTGTCTGGTTCTGAAAAAGATAGTGGGCGCTTCGCAGGCATACTGCGTTGCCGCTATCGAGACTTTCTTTATACACCACGACATGCGGAACTTTTGCATCTGCGGCGCAAGGAGTCGGTCCAGTTGACCGCACGCTTTGCTGCTCTGTTTACCATTGTATTGCTGCTGGTGGTTCCGCTTTGGGACGGGGCCTATGGGACTGGTCTTTGGCAATCGCAAACCGTGATTATGCGGTTTCTTGTGATGGCAGTTGCCACCGCGGTTTTGCTAAACCGTGCGGTCAGTTCAAAATGGCGTCGGCGCTTGCCGTATTTGCCGATGCTGCTTGTGGTTATTGCCGCGACGCTGCTTTGCGGTTTTTCCGGTAGCGACCTTAACGCCAATACCAGGATGTTAACGGCGCATAGTTTCCTGTTGATGGGGATTGTTGTGCTGGTGGCGATCATGCCGCTGACCCTGGTCGAGGCCGGGGTGATGGTGTCCCCCATTCTTATGCTGTTGGTTCTTGGCGCACGGGGGCCGGTGGCAAGTGGCTATGTGCCCCTTGAAATGGTTCTGTTTGTGTTGCTGCCGCTTTCGGTGATGGCTGCTTTGGTGCAACTTTACCGAACAATTGTTGCGGCTCAGGAAATTGCCATTGATCCGCTGACCGGGGTTTATACCCGCGCCTTTGGCATGGAAATGCTCAGTCTGAATTTCGAAACGGCCTATCGCAAACGCAGTCCGTTGACGGTGGCTTTTATCGATCTGGATGACTTCAAAAAGATCAATGACAAGTTCGGTCATGATTACGGTGATCGGATTTTGCGCGAAGTCGGTATCAATCTTTCGCAACGGTTCCGTCGCTCTGATTTGGTGATCCGCTGGGGTGGCGAGGAATTCCTTGTTATCTTGCCGGACCTGACACTTGAACGGGCCGATGAAGTCATACAGCGCGTTATGTCCCCCGGTCTTGCTGAACTGGCAAACGGTCGCGGACAGCAGGCCAGCTGTGGTCTGGCGGAACGGGTCGAAGATGCCATTTCTCAGCCCCATAACCTGATTGATCTGGCGGATCAGCGTATGTATGACGCCAAAAAACGCCGTGACCGCGAACAGATCGTCGCCGAAGGCCTGTCGGGCCGCAGAACATCCTCGGCCTCCAAGGCAAAGGCACGTCCCGACAGTGCGGCGCTTAATCAGTCGCTTAATTAGGCCCTGACCATAGGTTTCGGCCAGCCTCGTGCGCAAGATTGTCGTAAATGGCGGTCAGCACAGTGTCGCAATTTTGGTCAAACCCTGTCGTTTATGACGATCCCGATCATGGACCCGCACGCGTAAGATGGATGCTTAATCTGATTGTCTTTTCGTGTCGGTGTTGCGTGGAATGATTGATCGTTGAAACTTGCGAATAACATCATTCTCCGGCGCGGTGGCTTTGTATATCTATGCAAGCCATGAAGCCGTTCCCTGATTATCCGATCTATTATTCTCTCGTCCGGTTCTCTTTCGGTTCTCCTCCTTGTTCGCCCAGACCACCATAACGGCCATCGCCGTCATCAGCTTCCGTGAATGATCGACGTTCCTTGATCCAGTTGGGGGTATCCTTTGGATAGTCCTCTGGGGCTGTTTTGTGGCGATTCCATTGCTTCGGGCAATGGTTGTTCCGTCATGTATTCGTTGTGAAATCCATATTCATAATGGTGTCGTCCGGCGCAGACCTGTGCGGTTGGGGGATGGCAAAGTGATTTCTCATGATGGGAATCGAAGTATAAATTTTCGAATCTTGCATTGGAATCGCAGTGTTTCCGCCAATATTTTGCTGGAGTCTGTGTTGCTATTTGCCAATAGTTCATAAGTGAACCTGGGGCGGGGATGGGAAGAGTGATGAAAAAGTGACCTTAGGTGGGCGGGATTCAGTTCGAAAAAGTGTCAGTTCGATGAAATTTTGATCAAAAAAGGAGCATTTATTTTTTTGATAAAAAAACAGTCAAAAACGTGTTGCGTCCGCCTGAACTTATGGGTAATCTCCATTTGTGCGCTGCGGTAGGACGTAGCGCATTCCGGCGAGCGACTTGTCGCTCGTTTCTTGGACGTTTCCTCCCTAGACTTGGGCCGCTGTCATAGGCGGCCTTTTTTTTGTCTAAAATCAGGGATTTATGGCGTTTTGGGGTGGTGGGTGTGTTTTTCGGATCATGCTTTTCTGCTGTCCGCGCGATATTGTGCAGTGCAAATCGCCTTTCGGTTAAGTCGGTTCTGATCGCTGCTTTCCCTTTCAGGAATGAAACCTCTTAACTGTTCTTTTTGTGATGTGGTTTTCAACGGCATTGTTCTTGCCAGAGCATCCGGTGGTCTTGGCATCGATCCGGCACAATAGAAAAAGGCGCCATCATGAAAATGGCGCCTTTGAGGGATGCGATGCAGGGGGGGGGGGCTATTTTTCCCGCTTCGGATCGGTTTCCGGGAAATTGCCATCCCCGTCACCCAGCCCGCGCTGCATGATTACGCTATCGACCCAGCGGCCCAGTTTAAAGCCCGCTGATTGCAATGTCCCGGCCACCCGGAAGCCAAGCCGGGCATGCAGCCCGATAGAGGCGACATTCGCACTGTCGCCAATCACGGCCACCATCTGGCGATAGCCAAGTGCCGTGCAGCGTTTGATCAGTTCCGATAGCAATGCCCGCCCGGCACCCTTGCCGACCACATCAGGCGCGATATAGATCGTATCCTCGACCGTAAAGCGATAGGCAGGTCGCGTGCGATAGGCCCCGGCATAGGCAAAGCCTTCGACCCGGTCATTGATCTCGGCGACAAGATAGGGCAGGCCGCGTTCGCGGACATGTTGCCAACGCGATGTCAGTTCGGCGATTTCAGGCGCACGTTCTTCAAACGATGCCAGCCCATGCAAAACATGGTGGCCATAAATTTCAGTAATGCGGCCGAAATCCTCGGGCTCTGCATCGCGGATGACAAGATTGCCAAGCGCATCGTCATTGTTGCGGGGCGCAGCGCCGGAAACGGGGTGGCTGGTCATCAAAAAGAATTCCCGTCAAGATCATGGAAGCACGAAATCAGATGCGTCATCTGGTCGCGCAGGGTGTCAAAGCCGCGATGGGGAGTGATCGTGTTTTCGTCCATATACAGGGCTCGTGAAAGCTCTATCTGCAGGCTGTGCACATGGTCTTGCGGTTGCCCGTAATGACGTGTGCAGAACCCGCCAGCATATGGATCATTATGCGCCGGAGTGAAACCCAGATCGCGGACACGATCTTCGACAAAGCGCGTCAAAGACGGATGGCAGGAACTTCCATAGCAATCCCCCAGAACCAGATCAACGCGGTTTTTATTACTGTCAACAGAATCGCCGGGCATTGAATGGCAATCAATCAGGATGCAGTAACCAAATTCCTCGCGTGTTGCATCAATCAGTTTGCGCAAGGCGGCGTGATAGGGCTGATAATAAACCTCGATCCGGCGCAATGCCTCGGCCACGGGCAGGCGGGATTTATAAATCTCGATCCCGCCACTGACAACACGCGGGATCGATCCCAATCCCGATAACGCGCGCATCGAATGCACATCGGCATCCGAGGGCAGGGGGCCATCAAACATGCGCGGGTCAAGTTCAAGTGCGCCGCGATTGACATCAACAAAGGCGCGCGGAAAAGTCGCGCATAGCATCGGCGCGCCAAGCTTGGGCGCGCTGGCAAACAGTTGATCGACAAAGGCATCTTCGGAGGCACGCAACGCAAAAGAGTCAATGCGCGCGCTTTCAACAAGATCCTGCGGGTACTGGCGCCCGGAATGGGGTGATGCAAAGACCACAGGCAAGGTTTGCCTGAGTGGCAGGATCACGGTTGCCGGTCCACTGCCGGTAAGGTCCGATGGCAACTGGTTCATTGTCGTTTGTTACGTCTTCCCTAAACTGGACGGTGATCATAGCAACAGCGATCCTTCCCGTCCCCCATAGATGAAGATTTTTTGTCAAAAATCCAATTGAGGGGTTGCACCTTTTACGGCCTTGGGCTAAATACCGCCTCGCCGTTACAAACGGTGCTGGCCAAGCTTTCTGTCACGAAAGCCGGTCAGATGAAAGATGGATAAGAGGGCCTATAGCTCAGTTGGTTAGAGCGTTCGCTTGACATGCGAGAGGTCACAAGTTCGAGTCTTGTTAGGCCCACCATCTTTCCGCACATTTAGGGGCCTATAGCTCAGTTGGTTAGAGCGTTCGCTTGACATGCGAGAGGTCACAAGTTCGAGTCTTGTTAGGCCCACCATTCCCGCCCCGCCGGTTTGCCGCGCGGGGTTTTGTGTGTCTTCACGTCATTAAATTCATCTGAAACAAAAAACACGGCGCCATGTGGCAACCGTGTTGTTGTGGTGTGTTGTGCTGTTGTTATACGGCGAATGATGCGCCCTGATCGGGAATTCAGATGTCCGGCCAGTTGGTGATTGGCCCGCGCCATGCCTCATAGGCACGGGCGATCTGAAACAGTTTCAAATCTTCAAACCGCGGTGCGACGATTTGAAGCCCGATGGGAATGCCGGTTTGTGAATAGCCACAATTAATCGAACAGGCCGGTTGTTCACCCATATTCCACGGTACGGTAAAACAGATATGCTCAAACGGTTTTGCCGGGTCATTGGTCGGCGATGCCCAATCGGCCGGATAGCTGACATTGGGGTTCACCGGCGACAGGATGAAATCAACCTTGTCAAAGGCATCCGCACAAGTTTTGCGCATGGCAAAGGTCTGATCGAACCCGCTTGCGATTTCGGTCGGGTTGGCGGATGCACCGGCTTCGGCCCATTCATGGATATAGGGCAGGATTTTTGAACGGTTGGCTGGGCTTAGTTTGCGCATCATACCCCAGAACCGTGCCCGCCATGCGATATCAAGTCCATCTAACATCTCGCGGGTCAGGACCGGTTCGATCTCGATAATTTCGGCCCCGTGCACTTCGAATTCTTTGGCGGCGGCCAGGATAGCGGCCTTAACGTCCGGCTCGGCGTCAATGCCGCATCCAGCATCCATCATCAAACCGATCTTAACACCCCTTACATCCATCGCGGGCGCGTCCCAGTCGATATCCTGATAGGGAAGCGACGTCGCATCGCGCGTATCGGGGCGCGTCACACAGGCCATTAAAAGGGCGGCATCATCAACACGTGGTGTCATCGGCCCGGCACAGCGGCCAGTGTAATACGGATCAATCGGAATGCGGCCCAGCGATGGTTTAAAGCCAAACAGGCCCGTCCACCCTGCTGGAAGCCGGACAGAGCCGCCAATATCGGTTCCGATATGCAACGGCCCATATCCGGCGGCCCCGGCGGCGGCGGCCCCCGCGCTGGACCCGCCGGGGTTCTGGCTTAAATCCCATGGATTGCGGCTAAGCGGGTGAAAGGTCGAAAGACCGGAGCTAAGCATGCCGTAATCCGGGCAGGTGGTCTTGGCAAAGATAATCGCCCCGTCTTCGTTAAGGCGGGCGGCTGTTGGGGCATCTTCGGCGGCGGGGACCAAATCAATTGCCGCCGTTCCCATCGGGACCGGTTCGTCCTTGGTTGCAATCAGTTCCTTGACCGTGACCGGCATGCCATCAAGTGGTCCAACCGGTTCGCCCTTTACCCAACGGCTTTCCGATGCGCGGGCCTTGGCCATCGCGTCGTCGGGCTTATAGGCATAAAGTGCACAGACTTTTGGTTCACAGGTTTCCACCCGGTCACAAAGGGCCGCCATATAATCGACCGGCGAAATGGTTTTATCCTGAAATCCTTTCAGGACGTCACGGGCAGAAAGATCAAGCAATTCAGACATTGGTGGCACCTTTGGGCAGGATTTGAACAGGCGGGGTAAGGGGCGGTTTTCTGTCGGTATTCATTTGGTTTTATGGCGCACGCGCCGCACGCCATGCCTTGCGCCCGATATGTTCAAGGGTCGGTTCGGCATTCATCAAGCGCCGGGTATAGGCTTCTTGTGGGGCATTCAATACCGCATCGGTCGGGCCGGTTTCGACCAGCTTGCCATGTTCCAGAACGACAACATCGTCACATATTTCTTCGACCACACTGATATTGTGGGTGATGAACAGAACCGAAATGCCGTGTTCGGCGCGCAGTTTAAGGATCAGCTCAAGGATTTGTTTTTGCACTGTCAGGTCAAGGGCCGATGTCGCCTCGTCGGCGACCACCAGCTTGGGCTTGGTGATCAGGGCGCGGGCAATGGCAATGCGCTGGCGCTGGCCACCGGAAAATTCATGCGGGAAACGGTTCATGTCATCGGCGCGAAGCCCGACATCTTCAAGCAATGCGGCAATGCGATCGCGCTTTGCCGTGCCACTTGGTGCGTTTTGTTCAAGATAAAGCGGTTCGGCAATCAGCCGTCCGACATTATGGCGCGGGTCCAGTGATCCATACGGGTCCTGAAAGATCATCTGAAAATCCCGCCGTGCGGTGCGAAGGGCCGCAGGCGATAAATCAAAAAGGCTTTGCCCATTGATATGGACCGTGCCCGATGTCGGGTGATCAAGCGCCATGACAATACGCGCCAGTGTCGATTTCCCCGATCCGCTTTCCCCGACAACGCCAAGGATTTTTCCCGCGTCAAGCGACAGGGATACATTGTCCAATGCGGTAAGTTCCCCATCACACAGATCAAATTTCCGGGTCAGGTTGCTGATGTCCAGAAGTTTAGTCATGATTTGCCTCCGATCCGGTCATGGCCCCGGTTTGATCAAGGCTTTTACGCGCCCGGCTTGGCATCGCATTCAGGAGTTTGCGGGTATAATCATGTGTCGGGGATCGCAGGACGCGTTCTGTGTCGCCCTGTTCCATTTCATCGCCGCGATACATCACCAATGTGCGATCAGCAATCCGGGCAATCACGCCCAAATCATGCGAAATCAGGATCAGTGAAATCCCCAAATCCGTGACAAGGTCATCAAGGATATCAAGGATTTCGGCCTGTACCGTGACATCAAGCGCGGTGGTCGGTTCATCCGCAATCAACAAATCGGGTTTGAGCGCAATCGCAATTGCAATGCCGACGCGCTGGCGCTGCCCGCCCGACATTTCATGCGGATAGCTGTCAATGCGCGTTGCGGCCTGCGGGATTTGCACCATTTCAAGCAACCGAAGCGCCTCGTTGCGGGCATCGTGTTTGGACATGCCTTTGTGCAGGCGAAGCCCCTCGGCGATTTGGTTGCCAACAGTCATTGCCGGGTTAAGGGCCGACATCGGTTCCTGAAAAATCATGCCGATCTTGCGGCCGCGCAAGTCACACAGGCGGCGTTCCGGCACGGCAAGAAGGTCTTCGCCTTCAAACCGGATCTGCCCGCTGGTGTGTGCGCTGCCGGGCAATAATCCCATGATCGCCAGCGACAGGACTGATTTCCCCGATCCGCTTTCCCCGACAATGCCAAGGGTTTCGCCGCGATCAAGGTCAAGATTGATGCCGTGCACGACTTCGGTGCGCGCACCGGTGCTGTGGTCAAATGATACCCGAAGGTCTTTGATCGAAAGCATCATGATGCCTGTTTCCTTCGTGGGTCGGTAAGATCACGCAGGCCATCGCCCAAAAGGTTCAATCCAAGCACGGCAAGCGCAATCGCAATGCCGGGCGCCATCACCAGATGCGGTGCGCTGCTGATATAGGTCTGCGCATCGGCAAGCATGCGGCCCCAGCTTGGCGTTGGCGGGGCGATGCCCATGCCAAGGAAGCTAAGCCCCGCCTCGGCAAGGATGCCAAGACCTGTCTGGATGGCAAACTGCACCAAAAGCTGGGCGGAAATATTTGGCAAAACATGTTCGATGGTGATCAGGGCTTGGCCTTTGCCGGCCATCCGGGCGGCTTTGATATAATCACGCGACCAGATTTGCAGTGCCGCCCCGCGTGATACCCGGGCAAAGACCGGGATCATGAAAACGCCAATCGCAATGATCGATGTCATGCCGCCGGGGCCCAGCAACGCGCCCAAAAGAATGGCGGATAAAATCGGTGGAAAGGCAAACAGCACGCTGTTGATCCAGCCCGTTGCCTTTTCAAAAAGGCCGCGCCGTGCGGCCGCACTGACCCCGATCAGGGTGCCGATGGATCCGCCAATTACGGTGGCCGTCACCGCAATGCCAAGCGACGTCCATCCTCCGGCCATGATCAGTGAAAATACATCGCGCCCAATCTGATCCGCGCCCAAAATCCCGGCATCCCCCGGACCTTTAAGACGGTTCAGAATATTCATTTTTACCGGGTCGTGCGGTGTCCAGAAACGGCTGAGAATTGCCGAACCGACCAGCAGCAATGAAATGGCACCACCCAGCCAAAGATTAAGGGGAATCCGTTTCATTTGTGCGTCCGTAATCTGGGATCAAGGACGGCGTAAAGGCCATCCACAATCAGGTTCACAATGATCACGATGATCGCAAACATCAGGACCACGTTTTGAATGACAATCAGGTCGCGCTGCGACAAGGCCTGATAGGCAAGGGTGCCGATCCCGGGCAGGGTAAAGACGTTTTCAACCAGAACCGCGCCGGAAATCAGAAACGGAATTTGAAGCCCCAGCATGGTGACCACCGGCAACATCGCATTGGGCACGGTATGAAGCCAAAGTGCCCGATTGCGGCCAAGCCCCTTGGCGCGTGCGGTGCGGACGAAATCTTCGTGGGTGACTTCAATCACGGCGGCACGGGTCACACGGGTCAGGACGGCGGCCTGTGGGATGGCAAGTGAAATAGCGGGCAGGATCAGGGCCGAAAACGCCTTGCCAAAATCATCACCCCATCCGGGGAACCCCCCGGCCGGAAACCAACCCAGCCCCAGCGAGACAAACAGGATTAATAACAACCCGATCCAGAAATTCGGCACCGCAATCCCGAATTGCGAAAAGATTGTCGCAACCCCGTCGGTCACCGCTCCGGGGCGGGCAGCCGCCCAAACGCCAAGCGGCAATGAAATGCCAATCGCCAGCAAGGTCGCCAGCAGGGTCAATGGCACGGTCACCGCCAGCCGATCACCGATCAATTCGGCAACCGGGGTGCCATAGGTATATGAATTGCCAAGATCACCCGTGATCACACCGCCAAGCCAACTGGCATAGCGAACCATCATTGGCCGATCCAGGCCAAGCTCGGCCCGAAGGGCGGCCACGGTATCGGGCTGGGCCGATGTACCCAACATGATTTCGGCGGGGTCACCCGGGGCCGCTTCGATCAACACAAAGATCAGAAACGAGGTGACAAGAAGGACAAAAAGATATCCTGCTGCCCGGCGCATATATTTGCTTGCTGCGTTCATGGGCTTTCACGACTTGCAGAAAAAATGAAAAGCGCGGGCGACCGGGCTGGCAATTATGGTCATGTCAAACCGGCCGTGGGTGGTGGCGCGCGGGGTGGCTTTTATTCTGACCAGCTTACATCGGTCATATCATTGGATGGCACCGGCCCATTTTCCCAGATACCGGTCAGCTTGGCATCCCAAACACCCAGTTTTGGTGCGGAATACAGGAATAGTGCCGGAACATCATGACCGATGATTTCCTGTGCCTTTTTAAATCCGGCAGCGCGTGCATCGGGCGTGGTTGCAGCGGCGATATCATCCATCACCGCGTCAAATGCCGGATTGTTGTAATTAAAATAATACGGGTGGCGCGCATAAATCCCGATATCAAGCGGTTCGGCATGGCCGATGATGGTCATGTCGTAATTGGTGTCTTTGAACACATCCTTAATCCAGCCTGCCGGGAAATCGGAACTTTCGATCTTGGCCATCACCCCGATCTGGGTAAACAGGGCTTGCAGGATTTCAGCCGACCGCGTCGCATAGCTGCGCGTCGGGACTTTCATGGTGAATTCGAACCCGTTTGGATATCCGGCCTCGGCCAAAAGGGCCTTGGCGGCATCAATGTCAAAGCCGTACTCGCCGGTCAGATCAACATAATACGGGCTGGCCGGGGAAAAATGGCTGCCAATCGGGTTGCCAAATCCGCTTTCGACACCCTGGATCAGGATGTTGCGATCCACCGCCATCATTAATGCCTGCCGCACGCGAATGTCATCAAACGGCGGGCGGGTGTTATTCATCCCGGCGACGATTTCCATCTCGCCGACACCGACATGGGTTGAAAGGCTGTCATCGCCCTTGAACTGGCTGAAAAGTTCCGGGGCTTCGAATTTACCAAATACATCAACATCATGCGACAGGATGGCGGCGGCCTGTGCCTGTGGATCGGAAATGAACCGGGCGGTAATCGCATCAAGCGACGGCTTTTCGCCCCAATACCCATCATAGGCCGACATCAAAACCCGGTCGCCCTTGCGCCATTCATCAAATTTGAACGGGCCGGTACCGGTTGGCGTGGTTTTATTGCTGTCTGCGGTGGATGGTTCAACCATGACAGCTGATGGGAAACCAAGCCAGTAAATCAGGTTCGATGACGGCTTTGACAAATGCAGAACAAGGGTTGCGGTATCCGGGGCATCGACACTGTCGATCACGCTATAAAGCGCCTTTTGCCCATTGGTGCTGTCTTTGGACAGGATGCGATCAAGGGTGAATTTCGCCGTCGTACTGTCAAACGTCACGCCGTTATGGAATGTCACATCGGGGCGTAGCGTAAAGGTATATGTCAGACCATCATCGGAAAGCGTCCATGCGCTTGCCAGTTGCGGCGTGATATTGCCATCGCGATCAACGGCCACCAGACCTTCGAAAACGTTTTGCCATGTGACTTCACCCGATGCGACCGGGGCGCCAACGGTCGGGTCAAGTCCTGCCGGTTCAACGGGCTGGCCAAATGTGACATTGCCCGCCGCAAGGGACAGCGACGGTGCAAGCGCAATCAGTGCTGCTGTTGATACGGCGCAGGCCATGTTTCGGATCGATTTGTAACGGTACGGCATGGTGGTCCCCCTGATGTGACCTGTTTTGTTTTTTTGAAAATGTCGCTGTTGCTGTAACAGAGACTATTTTTCAGTGAATTTGAAGTCGATAATTTGATGTCGGGGTGCTACGGTTTTCGTTGCACTAAATGGTTCTGATCGATGGCGGTGGTTATGGTCGAAATTCAATCCCTGACGGTTTTTAACGAATTAATGCGCTGTGGCTCGATCCGTCAAACGGCTGATGCGCTTAATGTCTCTCCAACCGCTATTGCCCGTCAACTCGACAAACTGGAACATCTGTTTGGAACCGCGTTGGTAGAACGCAACCCCCGCGGGATCAGGTTAACTGCTGCGGGTGAAGTTCTGGCGGAACGGTCGCTTCATATTGCCCGTGAATTATCCGAAGTCGAACAGATCATTGACGATTTGCGGGGTCTGCAACGCGGTTCGGTATCGCTTTACGTCAATGGTGCGGCATCCAGTGCCATTCTGGCCCCGGCACTGGCGGAATTTTCCGAACGTTACCCCGCAATTACCATCGAAGTTACCGTTACCTCGGCGCAGGCCGCCCTTGATGCGGTGGCAACCGGATTGACTGATTTGTCGGTGACGATGTTTTCGACTGCCGACAGCCGGATTGAAACCCGGTTTCGCGCCCCGATCCGTCACGAAGCCATCCTGTCGCCGGATCATCCGCTGGCACGGCTTGATGAAATTCCGTTGTCGGAACTTGTTCATTATGCGCTGGCCTTGCCGGATCGTACATTCGGGGTGCGGCGTGCCTTTGACGCGCGTCTGCGTGATGCGGGAATTGTCCTTGGTGAAAGCACCTTCACAACATCGTCGCTGGAACTGCAAAAGGAACTTGCCCGGCGCGGCACGGCGGTGCTGATCCTGCCGGAAATGACGGTAAAGCGCGAAATCGGATCGGGCAGCCTTGTCATGCGGCCATTGGCCAAATCATCGCGGATTGAAACCCATCTGGAAATGAACCGCATTGCCACCGGTCAGCGCAGTTATGCTGTGCGCCGGATGTCCGATTTCCTTGAAGGATTCCTGCGCGCCGAATTCGAAAATCGTTAAGCGAAGACACCGTAAACATGACTTCGGTATTTGTACTTATGTGCGCATAAATATCTGATTTATATCGATATTTTATGCCTGAAAAAGCGCGGTTCTTTTTCCCACTTGCAGTTGTGCATAATGTGTGTTGAATGCATTCAATCGGTGTGATCGCAACAGGGCGAGGGTTATGATGGTTCTGACATTTGAAACCGTTCTTGGGCTTGTTGCCGGATCGCTGACCACGCTTGCCTTTTTGCCCCAAGTCGTCCGCACATGGCGGACCCGATCCACGGCTGATATCTCGCTTGTGATGTTTTTGGTGTTGTGTTCGGGGATCGCGCTTTGGCTGGTTTATGGCTTGGTCCGGGGCGATTGGCCGGTGATCATCGCCAATGGCCTGACCCTTGTTCTGGCCTCGACCATCCTGTTCTTTAAAATCCGCCACGGTTAGCCCGATAAAATCGGATCTTTATCGGGCGCAGGTCACGGGGTAAGCCCCGCGCAACGCGCCGTGTTACGGATGTGAGTTTCCATTTCAAGACGGGATGTTGCGCTGTCATTTGCGCGCAGGGCGGCAATGATGCGGCGGTGTTCGGCAATGGATGCGCGCATGCGTTCAGGATCGGTAATCGGGATCGGTTGACGCTGGGTTTCGGTCAGTTGATCGCGCACAATTTGATAAAGCGACCGCATCATTGCATTGCTGCATGCTTCAACAATGATCCCATGAAACGTTAAGTCTGCCTCGACATTGGCGATCAAATCCTGCCGTGCCCAGCATTCTTCCATCTGGCTGGTGGCCTGTTCCATTTGATCAAGCTGGTTTGCTGTCAGGCGTCCGGCGGCAAGGCCCGCTATTTGACCTTCCAGCATCACGCGGGTTTGAAACACATCAAATACCGAATAGCTGTCGGAATATCGCCAGGGGGCCATATCGCCCGGAGAACTGCTTGCGGGATCAACGACAAAGGTACCGCGACCGGCTTCTGTTTTCAAAAGACCCAATGTTTCAAGTGTTAGCAGGGCTTCGCGCAAAGATGCACGGCTAATGCCGAGTTTTTGTGAAAAATCGCGCTGCGACGGGATTTTGTCACCCGGCTTCAGGTCGCCACGGTGAATCATGTCCTGAATTTCGCGCGCTACTGACTGCGGCAAGAAAGTCTTGTTCAGCATCCCGGCAACCCTTGCATCTTATTCTTCTGATCTTAGTCGCGCAGAGATAGCGCAGATGTTTAATTTTTGCACCAACCGTCTTGCAAACGCCATTGAAACGTGTTTCCTTGGTCCGACTGGTCAGACCAGTTAGACCGGTCTGGTCAAAGTATTCAGGGATGGCTCTAAAAAAACAAGGGAAACCTCATGACGTTTAAATCTTTCATTATATCATCGATTGTTGGGGGCATGGTTGCTGTGTCCGCGTTGAGCGCTGCCAATGCTGCCGACCTGACCGTTGGTGCCAATATCGGTAACGTTCCTTGGGAATTTCAGGATGCCGACGGCAAGACAGTTGGCTTTGAAGTTGATCTGGTAACCGAAGTCGCCAAGCGTCTTGGCAAAAGCGTTGAATTCGTCAACATTCCGTTTAACGGTCTGTTCCCGGCGGTTCAGTCGGGCCGCATCGATATGGCGGTATCGTCGATCACAATCACCGATAAACGTCTGGAATCCGTCACCTTTGCACAGCCTTACTACGACAGTGATCAGTCACTGACCGTCACGGCTGACAGCGGCATCGACGGCATGAAGGGCATGACCGATAAAGTTGTTGGCGTGGATACCGGATCGACCGGCGATATGTGGGTCAATGCGCATGGCGCAGAATACAAACTGGCCGATACCCGCCGTTACGAAGGCCTGTCGCCGGCAATGCTTGATCTGGCTGCCGGTCGTATTGACGGCTATATCAGCGACATTCCGGCACTGCAGTATTACGTCAAGGACAAGCCGAACCTTAAAGTCGTTGAACGTATTGCTACCGGTGAAAAATACTCGATCATGTTCAACAAAGACGCGTCGCTTGCCACCGAAGTCAATGGCATCCTGACCGAGTTGAAAAAAGAAGGCTTCATCGCAGGTCTGCATGAAACCTGGTTTGGCGCAAAGCCCGAAGACACCACCTCGACTGTTTCCGTCATGGATATGCCGACTGTTAAATAAGGCGTCTCTGATTTTGTCTGGCGGCGGGTTTTGGCCTGCCGCCGACATCTTGTCGAACTGGTGGTATTATGGATCTTTATTCGACCTTCTTTAATGTTCCGGTGTTGCTTGCCAGCCTGCCACAGCTTCTTTCAGGGTTGCTGGTGACGCTTCAGATTGGCATTACCAGTATTATTTGTGGCCTGATTGGCGGGCTTTTTCTGGCTGTGACGCGGCTTTATGCACCGGTTTTTGTGTGTGCGATCGTCCGGCTTTATATTGATATTTTTCGATCAATCCCGCTGTTGGTCTTGTTGATTGTTGTTTATTACGCACTGCCATTTGTCGGCATTCGGTTGTCACCGTTTTTGTCGGCGGTGGCGGCACTGACACTGGTGTCATCGGCTTATACCGCCGAAATTTTCCGCGCCGGGATCGAAGCCATCCCGCATGGTCAGTTCGAAGCATCGGCCGCCCTTGGTCTTTCCAACCGTCATACGATGATGGATGTGATCCTGCCCCAGGCCATCCGCATCGTCATCCCGCCGCTGACCAATAATTGCATCAATGTCATGAAAGATACGGCCTTGGCATCTGTCGTTGCCATGCCCGATTTGCTGAAACAGGCAACCCAGGCACAGGCATTGTCGGCAAACCCGACGCCGTTGATTGGTGCGGCACTGATTTATCTTATTTTGCTTTGGCCGATGGTGGTTGTCGTTGCCCGACTTGAAAAACGTTACAGCAAGGGGAAACGATAATGTCGGCTTTGATCACGATCAGTAACCTTAAAAAAGCCTATGGTTCGTTTACCGTCTTGCATGGCATTGACCTTGATATCGCACAGGGCGAAGTCGTCTGTGTGATCGGTCCGTCCGGCTCGGGTAAGTCGACCCTGATCCGCTGCATCAATCATCTCGAGGCCTTTGACGCCGACAGCGAGATCACGGTTGATGGTATTGCGGTCAAGCCGGGCCGGGCCTTGGCCAAGGTCCGGGCCGAAGTCGGGATGGTGTTTCAATCGTTCAATCTGTTTCCGCATATGACGGTGTTGCGCAACGTTATGCTGGCACCGATGCGCGTCCGCCACACCAAAACAAGCGATGCGGAAAAATACGCCCGTGCGTTGTTGCAACGTGTCGGCATTTCTGAACAGGCGGATAAATATCCCGGCCAGCTTTCGGGGGGGCAGCAACAGCGTGTTGCGATTGCGCGTGCGTTGGCGATGGAACCCAAGGTGCTTTTGTTTGATGAGCCCACCTCGGCCCTTGATCCCGAAATGGTCGGTGAAGTTCTTGATGTCATGAAAAAGCTGGCCGGGACGGGGGTGACGATGGTGATCGTGACCCACGAAATGGGCTTTGCCCGCCAAGTCGCGGATCGCGTCATTTTTATGGATGACGGCAATATCATCGAAGCCGGTCCCCCGGCGCAAATTTTTGATCAGCCGGTTGAAGCACGAACAAAAAGTTTCCTGCACGCCGTTTTAGATCACTGAAAAACAAACAATAAACCGAACCTTCCGGAGGATATTTCTATGAAAACCAACAACCCGCTCGACATGGATTATGTTCGCAGCCAGTTTCCCGGCCTCGCAAAAGGCTGGACTCTGTTTGATAATGCAGGCGGCTCGCAAATCCTTAAATCTGCCGTGGAACGGATCAATACGTTCCTGTTTGACAAAAACGTTCAGATTGGCGGTTCCTATGACATTTCGCTAAAAGCGGCCGAGGCCTTGCTTGAGGCCCGCACCAGTGCCATGCATCTGGTCAATGCCAACCGGCCCGAAGAAATCGTTTTTGGAAGCTCGACCACCGCCCTTTTGCAAAACCTTGCCAAGGCGATGCAAAGCCAGTTGTCCAAAGGCGATGAAATCATTGTCACAATTGCCGATCATGAATCAAACATTGGCCCGTGGGACAGATTGCAAGATGCCGGGATCAAGGTGAAGTTTTGGCCGTTGGACCGGGAAAAGCTTCGGCTTGATCTGGCCGATCTTGAACCGTTGATGACCGACCGTACCAAGCTGGTTTGTGTGACCCATGCGTCAAACATCCTTGGTGAAATCAATCCGATCCGCGAAATCGCCGATTTTGTTCATGCCCATGGGGCGCAGATTTGCGTTGATGCGGTGGCCTATGCGCCGCATCGTGCGGTGGATGTGCAGGCGTTCGACGTCGATTACTATGTCTTTAGTCTGTATAAAACATACGGTCCGCATTACGCGCTGATGTATGGCAAATACGATAACCTTCTCGAACTTGATCCGCTTTATCATTACTTTTACGGCAAGGATAAAGTGCCGGGCAAACTGGAACCGGGCAATCCGAATTACGAACTGGCCTATGCCACGTGCGGCATTGTTGACTATCTTGCCAAACTTGGCGAAATGGCCGGTGAAACCGGTTCGGTCCGGCAAAAAATCGTCGCCGCCTATGATGCCATTGCCATTCAGGAAAACGCACTTGTTGACCGTTTGCTGGGCTATTTGCGCAGTCGCAATGATTGCACGATCATTGGCCAGTCGGACAATCGCGATGGGACCCGCATTCCAACCATCAGTTTCCGTTTTGATGGGCTGGATGCGGGCGAGGTCTGCAAAATTATTGACCGTGAAAAAATCGCCATCCGCTTTGGTGATTTCCATTCGCGTCGTTTGGCGGAATATCTTGAAGTCACCGATCACGGCGGCATGGTGCGCGTTTCAATGGTTCATTACAACACGCTCGACGAAGTTGACCGGTTGACAGCGGCCTTTGACCGCATGCTCAATGATGAAAATTCCAAGGCCGTCAAACCCTAAGCCGAACCCGAAAAGGAACCGATCCATATGCAGTTCGATCGCATCATCAAAAACGGAACCATCGTTACCGCCAGTGACGTTTACCGTGCCGATATCGGTATTGTGGATGGTCGTATCACGGCCCTTGCCGGTGATCTGAACGACAGTGACGATATCGTTGATGCGACCGGGCTGTATGTGATGCCGGGGGGCATCGACAGCCACGTCCATATCGCACAGCCATCGGGCGACGGGATCGTCATGGCCGATGATTTTGAAACCGGGACCCGGTCGGCTGCGATGGGGGGGAATACCTCGATCATCAGTTTTTGCATGCAGGAAAAGGGCGATAGCCTGCGGGAATCGTTAAAAGTTTATCACGCCAAGGCGGATGGGGAATGCCACATTGATGTGGCGTTTCACCTGATTATCACCGATCCGACCCCGGCGGTTTTGGGTCAGGAACTTCCGGCGCTGGTCGAAGATGGCTATACCTCGATCAAGGTTTTCATGACCTATGATGGTCTGCGTCTGCGCGATGATGAAATTCTTGATACGCTTGAAAGTGCCCGGCGCACCGGTGCGCTTGTCATGGTGCATTGTGAAAACGAAGACGCCATTCGTTTTCTGATCGGCCAACACGAAGCCAATGGCGATCTGGCCGCGAAATATCATGCCACAACCCGCCCGATTGCCGCCGAACGCGAAGCCACCCATCGCGCGCTGTCGCTGGCCGAAATCGTCGATACGCCGATTGTGATCGTCCATGTGTCCAATCGTGAAGCCATGGAAGAAATCGAACGCGCACGCATGCGTGGCAGCAAGGTTGTCGGCGAAACCTGTCCGCAATATCTGATGCTGACCGCTGATGATCTGGATCAGACCGAGATGGAAGGTGCCAAATTCGTCTGTTCACCGCCGCCGCGTGACAAGGCCAGTCAGGATGCCTGTTGGGACGGGATTGAACGCGGGGTGTTTGATCTGTTTTCATCGGATCATTGCCCGTTCCGCTTTGATGATCCGGCGGGCAAGCTTAATGAAAAGGGCAATAAAAGTTTCCGCTGGATTCCAAATGGCATCCCCGGCGTTGCAACCCGTTTGCCGATCCTGTTTTCCGAAGGCGTGCAGAAGGGCCGTATTGATCTGTGCCGCTTTGTCGCGATCACTGCGACCAATCACGCCAAACTTTATGGCATGTACCCGCAAAAGGGCACGATTGCGATTGGATCGGATGCCGATCTTGCCCTTTGGGATCCCGCCAAAACCGTGACCATTACCAATGATTTGCTGGCGCAAGGCGCGGATTATACCCCGTATGAAGGGCTCAAGGTTTCCGGCTGGCCGGTGCATGTCATGGTGCGCGGTAAAACCATTGTCGATGAGGGCAAATTAACCGGTGAAAAGGGCTTTGGCGCTTATGTGCCGCGCAATCGGTCTTCGATGATGGCATCCCATAAACCGGCGGATTGATCTGGTTTTAATGGTCTGGACGGTTTGAGTGATGATTTCGGCGATGTGTTTTTAATGCATCGCCGAAATGCTTTTGCGGAACCGCATGGCTGCAAAGGCAAAGAACGCCAATGCAATACCAAACACCACGGCAAATTGCGGCCAGACAATATCCAGCCCCGCCCCGCGATACAGGATCGCCTGCGCATAGGATACAAAATGGACCGAGGGCGAAAACTGCATGATGTTTTGCAAAAGTGCGGGCTGGCTTTCAATCGGTGTTTCCCCGCCCGATAGCAACATCAGCGGCAAGGCCACCAGTATGAACAGCAACCCGAATTGCGGCATGGATCGCGCCAGCGTGGCCAGGAAAATGCCAAGTGCGGTCGAAAAGAACAGATAAAGGGCTGTGCCAAACAAGAACAGCATCTTGGACCCGGCAAGCGGCACATCCAGCATCATTTCCACCACCAGCGCCAACGATAATCCGACTGATACAAGGATCACCAGACCATTGGCCCAGACCTTGGCCATCATGATTTCAATCGGGGTCAACGGCATCACCAAAAGATGTTCAATCGTGCCATGTTCGCGTTCCCGGATCAGGGCGGCCCCGGTCAAAACAATCGACAACATCGTGATGTTGTTGATGATTTCCATGACACTGGTGAACCATGAACTGGTCACATTGGGGTTAAAGGCATACCGGATTTGCAGATTGATTGTGTCGTCACTTTCAACCGGCACATCGTCATTGATGTATTTGACGATTTCTTCACTGATGATGCTGCTGATATAGGTGGCTCCGATCCCGGCCTGCATCATTGCCGTAGCATCAATATTAACCTGAAGATCGGGCTGGTTTCCGGCAATTACATCGGCCTCGAACCGGGGCGGGATCACCACGACAAAGGTGTAAAGCCCGGTATCCATCGTTTGATCAATCTCGTCAAAACCAATCTGGACCGGTTTGTGGAAATAGGGCGGTAAAAACGCATCGCCGATCCGGGCCGAAAGCTGTGAATTGTCTTCATCGACAATGGCAATCGCGGCATTGTTCAAATCGTGGCTCATGCCGGTGGCAGCGGTATAGATCGATGCGGTAAACGCCCAGACAATCAACGCAATCAGCACCGGATCATGACGCAGGCTGAACAGTTCCTTGACGCCAAGCCGATAGATATTTTCAAGCCGTTCAAGCATGTCAGCTATCCTGTTTTTTCAGAAGCAACACACTGGCCCCGGTCAGCACCAGAATGGTCAGGGAAAGGATCAGGTATTCCGGTATCAATGCCGAAAACCCAAGTGCCTTGGTAATGACGCCGACGGCAATGTTGATGAATTGCCCGGTCGGGAAGACGGCGCCAATCACCGCAGCCCCGCCTTCAAGTGACGCCACCGGTTGCATCATCCCCGAAAACAGGACCGACGGCACCATGGTGCCAATCGCGGTGCCAAACAGGGCGGCAATCTGGGTCGATACAAAGGATGAAATCAGCAATCCGAACCCGGTCGTGGTGATGACATATAAAAACGCGCCAAACACAAGGGCGGCAAAATTACCTTTGATCGGGATGCCAAATACCGTCAGGGCAAGGATCACCAGAAAGGCAAAGTTGACCATCGCCAGCACGACATAGGGCACTTGCTTGCCCAACAGGAATTCAAGCCGGTTGACCGGGGTAACATGCAGATTGGTAATTGATCCCAATTCCTTTTCACGCACCACGCCAAGGGCGACCAGAACCGATGGAATAAAGATCAGCAGCAGGGCCATGACCGATGGAACCATGGCAAAAATGCTTTTGAAATCCTGATTGTAACGATAGCGGATTTCAATATCGGCGGGCAGGGTAGAGGGCACCGTGCCAAGGTTGCGGCGCGCCAGATCGGTCAAATAGGATTGTCCGATGCCTTGAACATAACCATGAATGGTTTCGGCGCGAAATGGCATCGATGCATCGATCCATGCCGCAATTTCGGGGCTGCGCTCTTGCAAAAGTTCGCGGCCAAAACCGGATGGAATTTCAAGTGCCAGGGTGATGTCGCCACTGGCCATCCGGCGTTCCATATCGGCAACGCTTACGATTGGGGCCTGTTCCTCGAAATAGCGCGACCCGGCCAGACCTTCTAAAAAGGTGCGGCTTTCCGGGGTTTGGTCGCGATCAAGGCTGGCATATTTCAAATCCTCGACATCGAATGTAATGCCAAAACCAAATACCAGCATCAGCAACGCCGTACCCAGCAGGGCAAAGGTCAATCGCACCGGATCACGGATCAATTCCATGGTTTCACGTAGCGAATAGGCATAGGCACGGCGCATGCTAAACAGGCTATGGCGCCCGTCATGGTTGCTTTCCAGTGACGTCACGGGGCCGTTATCGGTTTTGTCAGTTTCGCCAGCAGTTGCCGAATTGCCCTTATCCTCATCGGCATGGGCTTGTTCCAGACAGGTGATAAACGCCTGTTCAAGGGTTTCTGCGCCATGCTGTGTGACAAGGGCCGCCGGGGTGTCGCTGGCCAAAACCCGGCCCGCATGCATAAGCGAAATTCGGTCGCACCGCGCGGCTTCGTTCATGAAATGGGTGGAAATAAAGATCGTCACCCCGTCGTTGCGTGACAGATCAATCAGCAATTCCCAAAACCGGTCACGCGCTACCGGATCAACACCCGATGTTGGTTCATCCAAAATCAGCATTTCCGGCCGGTGAATGATCGCAACTGCAAGCGACAATCGCTGACGCACGCCAAGCGGCAAATCGCGGGTTGAATGATCGGCGACGTGATCAAGCCCGAACTTACCCAGCAATTCTGTGATGCGCGCGGCAATTGTCGGCGGTGGCAGGTGAAACAGCCGCGCATGAAGATCAAGGTTCTGGCGCACGGTTAATTCGGTATAAAGCGAAAATGCCTGCGACATATAGCCAACCCGCTTGCGCATCGACAGGCCGCTGGTTTCGGCCGGTTGGCCAAATAACCATGCCTGGCCATCGGATGCGGGCAAAAGCCCGGTCAGCATCTTCATGGTTGTGGTTTTGCCACAGCCGTTTGACCCCAGAAATCCGAAAATCTCGCCTTTGCTGATTTCAAAACTGACATGATCAACGGCGGTAAAATCGCCAAACCGTCGGGTCAGGTTCTTGGCGACAATCGCCGGTTCCGAACCGTCCTTGGCAAGGGGCGGAATTTCAAGTGCGTGATGGCCGCGTTTCATTTCTTCGGGCAGCAAATTGACAAACGCATCTTCAAGCGTTTTTGCCCCGGCGTCATGGCGCACGCTGGCTGGGGTTCCCGATGCCAGGATTTTACCGGCATTGACCATGACAAGCCGGTCAAAATTTTCGGCCTCGTCCATATAGGCGGTGGCAACGATTACGGTCATGCCGGGGCGCTCGGCGCGGATATTGTCGATCAATTGCCAGAATTGCCGCCGTGATAACGGATCAACCCCGGTGGTTGGTTCATCCAAAATCAAAAGATCCGGGTCATGAATAAGCGCGCAGCACAGGCCAAGCTTTTGCTTCATCCCACCCGAAAGCTTGCCCGCCGGGCGATCAATAAACGGTGCAAGCCCGGTTGCCTTGACCAGCCGATCAATCCGTTCGCGCCGTTCCCGGGCGGGCTGACCAAACAGGCGGCCGAAAAAATGCAGGTTTTCGGCAATCGTCAAATCCATATACAGGTTCTTGCCAAGCCCCTGTGGCATATAGGCAATACGCGGTGAAACCCGGTTGCGGTGGGCGTCGCTTCGCATGTCACCGCCAAGGGTTTCCACCGTTCCGGCCTGAATTTTCCGTGCGCCAGCAATCAGGCCGAGCAAGGTGGATTTTCCCACCCCGTCGGGGCCGATAAAGGCCATGCTGTGTCCGGCTTCGATGTTCAGGTCAACCGTGTCAAAGGCGATGGTCTTGCCGTAACGATGCGATACCCCGTTAAGCCGGACGGCAAAATCGGGCTGCGTGGTCATTTTGAGGCCTCCGGCGGCAAGGCCACCGACAGGCTTTCAGGCCACTGCGTTGACCCGCCCTGCATGACATAGGCAACACCGGGAAGGCCGGTTTTGACCTTTTCAATATGCTGGGTCAGAAGCTTATGATCGATGCGGATTTTGGCCCGGAACATAAGTTTTTCACGTTCGCTTCGGGTTTCGACCTCGCGCGGGGTGAATTGTGCATCGGCCGATACAAACGATACACTTGCCGGAATGACAAATTCGGGTGCCGCGTCAAGCACGATCCGCGCTTCATTGCCGACAAAGGTGGCCCCGGCGGCATTGGTTGGCAGGAAGATCGTCATATAAACATCGGTCAGATCAATCAGTGTTACCACCCGTCCGCCACTTGCCAAAACCTCGCCCGGTTCGGCAAGGCGGTATTGCACGCGGCCACTGCGCGGTGCGGTCAGGGCGGAATCGTCAATCTGGATTTGCAGGCGCGATACCTCGGCATCGGCGGCTTCAACCCCGCGCTCGGCGGCGGTCAGTCCGGCCTTTGATGCCACAAGGGCGGACTCGGCAATGTCGCGCTCGGACCGGCGCTGATCAACGGCCTCACGCGATATATTGTTGTTTTTCACAAGCGTATTGGCGCGTTCAAGCTGGCTTTGGGCGAATTTCAATTGGCTTTCGCGCTGAACGATTTCGGCCTTGGCCTGGGCGACTTTCTGATAGGCTTGGGCCACATCGGCGCGGGCCTTGGCCTGTGTGGCTTCAAGTTCGGCGGTATCCATACGGGCAAGAACTTGCCCTTTGGTAACGAAATCGCCTTCTTCAACGTCAACCTGCGCAACGCGACCGGCATATTTGGTGGCAACGTGGACTTCCTCGGCCTCGATCCGGCCATTGCCCGATGTGATGTAATCGGGAAGGGTATCCTGATTTTGCTGCCAGTAATAATAACCGCCACTGGCAACGGCCAATGCCGCTACAAGGATCACCAAAGGCGCACGCAGATTGCTCATGTTCTTCTCCCAAAGACGATCACCAGCCGCCATGATGACCGGTATTCATTTGATTGTCACGGTGCATCGCAGCAAGATTTGGAATGATCCTATTTTGTCAGGGGGATGCAATCATTGATCTTGCGCAAACCGGGGGGAGAAGACCAGATATTACCAACAAAACCAAGCCAATCGATGGGCCATAGGGGGGCTAAATATCAATATCGGCCCAGATCAGATGATGATCCGATGCCGCTTGGTGCTTTTTGGTGAAGCTATCAATTATCTGAAAGGGGGATTTATTTTTCCTGATTTAAGGCCCCGACATCTCCAAATCAAACACAATCAGGCCTGAAATCTCGCCATCGGCGGCTTTGACAAGTTCTGCACCCAGCGCCTGATGTTTGGGATGCACAAGATAGGCATCACGGGATTTAGCGTCGTCGAAATCGATGCAGAAGCCGTGGGTGAAGCCTTGTTCCAGTTTTTCCGGGCTGACGGAAACGCCGCCGTCAAAGCCGCGCATTCCGGCGATTTGATCGCCAAGATCGGCGAGTGCGTTAAACAGGCTGTTGATCACGGTCTCTTCGATGCCGGGTTTGAATTTGATCAGGACGATATGGCGGATCATGGCGAGCCTTTCGGGGGCTGAATTTCCGTGGGATCGGTTTTGTTCCGATGTGTTTGGTCTGGGTCACCCATGCATCATTGTTGATATTAAACGCCCTGGTCGCTGGCGTGCGCAACGTGTTTCGATGTTTCTGGCCCGGCGGTACCAGTTGTGTGTTGGGGGCGGGCATTGTCATCGGGGGCGGATATTTGCGCGATACCCGGCGTTGTTGTGCCGATCAGGGCGCGCATGTCATACCCGGTTGGGGTTTGGTGGATGCGCAGGCCAAATTCAGGCAAAACCGCCAGAGTATGGTCAAAGATATCGGATTGGATGGCCTCGTATTCCAGCCAGTTGACCGTCTTGGTAAAGGCATAGATTTCAAGCGGCACCCCATTCGGGCCGGGTTGAAGCTGTCGGACCATCAGGGTCATGTCTTGATGGATCATCGGGTGATTGCGCAAATACGCCGTAAGATAGGCCCGCAACGTTCCCAGATTGGTCATGCGTCGCCCGTTGATGGGCATCGAAAGGTCCAGTTTCTTTTCCGTATTGAATGTTTCGATTTCGCGGTTTTTCTCGTCAAGATAGGGGGCCAAAAGATGTGATTTGTGCAGTTTTTTAAATTCTTGCGGGGATAGGAATGTAATGCAACTGGCGTCAATATTGATGCTGCGCTTGATCCGGCGTCCGCCGGATTGGCTCATATTGCGCCAGTTTTTAAAGGAATCTGATATCAGCGCATAGGTCGGAATTGTTGTGATCGTCATGTCCCAGTTACAGACCTTAACCGTGGTCAATCCGATATCAATCACATCGCCATCCGCGCCATATTTCGGCATTTCAAGCCAATCGCCCACCGATAGCATATCATTGGCCGAAAGCTGTATTCCCGCGACAAGGCCAAGAATGGGGTCCTTGAAAACCAGCATCAGGACGGCGGTCATCGCCCCCAAACCGCTGAGCAAAATGATCGGGGATTCACCGATCAGAATGGAAATGCACAGCAAGCCAGCAAGGATTGAGGCCGTCAGTTTGACACCCTGAAAAATCCCGCGGAGCGGCAGGGTTCGGGCCCTTTGGCTGCGCCGTGATATCAGCAACACCGCATCCAGCAGTGAAAACAGTGTCAGCGTCACATAATAAATGATCCACAATCTTGCCGCGATATGAAGGAAATTATGTGTGGTGGTTTCAGGCGAAAGCCAGACCCCGGCCTGAATATAGACGACCACTCCCTGCACGATAAAGGCCAGGCGCGGGAACAGATTTTTCGCGGTCAGGATTTTTTGCCAGGTATGAATGCGCTTGCCGCCGATCCGTTCCAATGCAGGCAGAAGTATACGATGCAGCAAGCCATGAAGGATGATCGCCATCAGGGCAATCAGCGCCAGCACCACCCCGAAAGAGATGACATTGGCATATTCAATGTTTTGACTGATCAGCCAGTCGGCAACTTCGTCTTGCATCGGGGCTCCGTCGGTTGATGTGGTATATAGGGGCCAGTTTGTTGTGCCGTGCGGGTCCCCGAACTGCAAGTGATTTGGGGGCTGCACAAGGAAAAATACCCCCGTAATTCCCGCCCGGACAAGGGGTGTTTGGCCTGTTTCGGCTAGTGCGCTTTATGTCGTCAGCCTTGGCACAGCCCCGTTTTTCCACATGGCGCAGATCATCACATCATCACGTATGAATGCAATGATCTGCTTCACAATGTGCGGTGTTTTGCTCCGAAATTTATTGGGTGATCATGGATAATAGATGCTGCACCGGATGTTTTGGTTTTGCGCCTTCAAACCGGGCGACCTGACACCGGCAGGAATAGCCGGTGACGAGCATGTTCTCTAGCCCGGTTTGATCGACTTTGTTTTTCCAGCTCATATCATAGAGTTCACGTGATGTTGCCTGATGGCGGGTTTCGTGGCCGTAAACCCCCGCCATGCCACAGCAACCGGTTTTTTCGGTGGCGAGTTTCATGCCGAAGGCTTCGAATATCTTTTGCCATTTGACGCCAACATCTGGGATCGATGTTTTTTCTGTGCAATGGGGGAACAGGGTTGCCGGTGTTGCCGTCGCCGCGCCGTTTGTGCCGGTTTCGGGCAGGGTGACGCGGTTTGCCGCAATCTCGCCCGCCAGCCATTCATGGAACAGATGCACACGGTAATCAGGGCGGTTGGTACCAAGGCGCTGGGCGTATTCTTGGCGATAGGTCAGGGTCACGCTGGCTTCGATCCCGATCAGGGGGATGTTTGAGATTGCCAGACGGGCATGGAAAATGTCGTTTTGATTGGCCTGATAATCAAAGCGTTTCAAAAAGCCTTTTACGTGCAATGCCTTGCCATTTGGGCGATAGGGCGGCACGAAAACGCGGAACCCAAGTTTTTGCAACAGATCGATATGGGCAAGGAACACATCGGCGTCATAATGGGTTGTGAAGCAATCTTGCAGCACGATCACGGATTTGGCGCGTTCGGCATCTGAAAGCGCGTTAACTTCCGCCCATTTGAACCGGCCAATGCCGCGTTGGCGCAACGCCTTGGTGACGTTTTGTGGGCTGAGTTTCGGCAAATCGGTCAGGCCGATCAGGCTTTTGAATATCCATGGCAGCGGCGGGATGGACTGCAAGGTATTGAAAAGCCTTGGGGCGCGGGCCATCAGGGGCGCGATGGTTTCCAACTGCGCAATTACGTAGTCCTTGACCGGGCGTTTGTAGCGCGTGTGATAGCTTTCCAAAAACCGTGATTTCAGTTCGGGGATGTCGACCTTGACCGGGCATTGCCCCGCACAGGCCTTGCACGACAGGCATCCGGCCATGGCGTCATAGACATCGTGGGAGAAATCGCGCGCATTGATCACTGCCAAATCCTGATTGCGCGGATCGGTGCCGACCGATAACTGCCGGATCCATTCGCGGATCATCCCGGCCCGGCCCTTGGGCGAATGCACGCGGTCGCGGGTGACCTTATAGGACGGGCACATGGCGTCCGATTGGTCCCAGTTGAAACACGCACCATTGCCGTTGCAGCGGGTGGCGTTCAGGTATTCATCGCGCAGGTTATCATTGATCTGGCGGTCAATCTGGCCGCGCATCGGGGCTTGGTCAATCGCGGTTATCGGCGTGTTTTTTGAGTACGGTGACGCGATCTTGCCGGGGTTTAATTGTCCTTCCGGATCAAAGGCTTCCTTGATGCGACGCAGGACGTCGTAAAGCTCTGGCCCGAAATAGGTTGGGGAATATTCACCGCGAAACCCCTTGCCATGTTCGCCCCAGATCAGGCCGTTGTATTTCTTGGTTAGCGTCACGACACCATCTGAAATCCGGCGCAGGCGGGCTTCGTCTTCTTCGTCGCAGATGTCAAGCAATGGCCGGACATGCAAACAGCCAACATCGACATGGCCGAACATGCCATAATCAAGGCCCTCGGCGTCTAATAAAGCGCGGAATTCTGCGATAAAATCGGCAAGGTTTTCCGGCGGCACGGCGGTGTCTTCGACAAAGGGGGTGGCGCGGCGTTTGCCTTCGATATTGCCCAGCAGGCCAACGGATTTGGCGCGGATCGACCAAATGGCGGCGATTTGGCCGGGATCACTGGCCTGAACAAAGCCGATGGGGGCGTATTGGGCGTCAGTGTTGGCATTAAGATATGCGCGGAGTTCGTCTTGTTTGGCGGCAACCTCTTGGGCGGTTTCGCCAATGAATTCAACAACATTGAAGCCGCGCGTCGGGATGGTGCTGGTGTCTGTGCCAAGCAATTTTCCCAGCAAATGCCAGCTTTCATCCTGCTTTGCCAGTTCCATGACCTTGTCATCGATGCTTTCAATCGCCACCGGATCAAATTGCAACAAGGTGCTGACATGGCGAAGGGCAGAGTCAAAACTGTCATAGCGGACCACCGTTACCGCCTTATGCTTGGGCAAGGGCACCACGCGCAGTGTGATGTCTTTGACCATGCCAAGGCTGCCTTCAGAGCCAGCGATCAGGAAGCTTAAGTTCATATCTCCTTGATCTGAAACAGCTTCTTTAAGGTTATAGCCGGTAAGCCCGCGGTTCATTTCCGGGAAGATTGCATTGATCTTATCGCGACGCGGCAGGATTTCATCGCGGATGTGGCGGTAAAGTTTGCCCGTGCGATCCTCGCGGGTGATGATTTCATCGGCCTCTTTGGCGCTTATGGCATGGGTGCGGAAATCGGTACCGTCAATCAAAACGGTCGTCATGTCATTGATGTAATGGCTTGTTTTACCATAAATCCGCGATCCCTTGCCCGAACTATCGGACCCGATCATGCCGCCAATGGTGGCCCGGCTGGCGGTGGAAACGGCGGGCGGAAAGAAAACGCCATGCGGTTTAAGCCAGGCGTTGAGTTGATCCAGCACCACGCCGGGTTCGACATGGACCAGATTTTTCTCGGCGTCAAAACCCAGTATGTGATTGAGATGCTTGGACGTATCGAGGATGACGGTGTTATTCAGCGACTGGCCATTGGTGCCGGTGCCGCCGCCGCGCGGGGTGATTTTGACTTCGCGATATTCTTCGCGCCCGGCCAATTCCATTACCACGTTGATATCATTGGCGGTTTTTGGCTGTAACACCGCACGCGGCATCACCTGATAAACGCTGTTATCGGTGGCATTGATCAGGCGGGCCGGGTAATCGGCGTGGATTTCACCGGTAAAATTACCCTCTGATTCCAGTACCTTAAGGAAACCCAGCGTCAGGTGATCCAGTGATCTGTCCGGGGTCAGAACCGGCAGGCGGTTAAAGCGCGAAAAGCGGCGATTGGCGGCTTTTGCTGCGGCTTTCGGGGCGGTGGCGGCTTTGGCGACTGCGGCGGTCATTGTCTCTCTCTGATCGGGATGTGCGGGCCTGTTTTTTTACAGGAGGGCCAGCAGGACTTGACGCCATTTGACCCGAGGATGATTAAATACACAAATTGAAAATTCTGAATGATTATTCATTTTTAGTGAATAATCGATCGCTTCGCCGACCGACAAAACCCGACGAAAAGAAATTCCCGCCGGATGCGGGTGAAACTAATTGTATGAGGATTGTGAAATAGTGAAAATTGTTTCACAGCCCCAATTGAACCTGCCGGGCACAATTGCCGAAAATTGTCGACAAGATCGGTCCCGACATCGGATCAAAAATCAGGTGAAAAACGATCTGGCAGATCATCAAGAATTCCCCGTGAAATAACTGTAGATTATGCCCTGAAATTTAGCTGCGTGCCGCGCCCTAAAATGAGTTGCCGGGACAATTTGCAAAAAGGGATTTTCTTCTTTTTGGGAAAGATGCATTTTGCATTGTTAAAAACACGCAAAAGTTGAAATTAATTGCAGGCCTTGGTTGAATGACATAGGATGAATTCTCCTAAAATGTAAGGCGCATTGAAATGTGCAAAGGGCGATGATGACGTCTGTTTCCAGTCTTTTGGCAAATACATATTCCTATGCCTCGGCAAATGCGGGGCATAAACAATCTGCATCGTCAAAATCGGAAAGTGTCCCCACCCCGGCAGAGAGCGCGACACCGGAAACGGTGACACCGGCAAAGGCAGCGTCCGGGTCCCTTGCCAGTGCCGCGGTAGCAGCAAGAGAAAAGATTGATGCCGGATATGCCAAGCTCGGAACGACCGGCACGACACGCACGACGGCGGATGAATGGGATGAAATCGGCTTTCCGGATTTCGACCGGCAGATGCTTTATGCGGTGACGAGCAATGAAGGCGGTATTTTTACGGATGTGGAAGTCAATGCCGCCAAAAATGAAATTGCGAACAGAATTTCGGACATCATCAATTCAAACGACCCCGTCCATAATCCGACAAAAGTGTTTCGTGAAATCGTGAATTTCTATGATGCGGCTAGTGACGATGAAAAAGCATCTTTTGACTGGGCGGTTACGCGTGCTTCGG
>NZ_JFKB01000059.1 GCF_002115745.1 Thalassospira alkalitolerans | reverse complement strand
GCAATCCGATTATCGACAAGCTGATGCAGGCTTGGGATCAGGTGATTGTACGAAATGGGAATTCAAACGATTTTGCAAATATGCCTGCCTATCGCGACGCTTTAATGCAGTGGCCGAGTATGAACGGCAATGCGCATCATGTTGATTTAAATACGTGATGCCAAAGGCGTAGGTTTTCTCACCCGCGCCTTTGGTCAAGAGTCATTAAAGTATGGCCCGCAGAGTTAAATCTAATTGCAGTTTAAGGTTGCAGGTAATAATATAAATTCTCCTCAACCTCAAACCTCTAATATGTGCAAGGGGCGTTCATGACCTCTATTTCGGGATTTTTGTCGAACAGCTATTCCTATTTGTCGTCAAACGCGGGGCAAAAGCAGTCTGCATCGTCAAAATCGGAAAGTGCCAGTGCTCCGACGGAAAAAACAGCGCCGGAAACGGCAAAGACGGCGTCCGGTACTCTTACCAGTGCCGCGGTAGCAGCAAGAGAAAAGAT
>NZ_JFKB01000058.1 GCF_002115745.1 Thalassospira alkalitolerans | reverse complement strand
GGCACCCCGGACTTGCCGAAAATTGAAGCGCCATATGACGCGGTTGTCGGCGGCACAGTAACAATTGGCGAAACTGGGTTAGGCCAACCATTCGATATTAGGCCGCCGCAAATCGCGCTCACCTATTGCATCGCGCTCAAAGGATTGTACCCGGCACACTCCTAGGATCGGCTTGCCAAAATCCACGTAAAAAGTGCTCCACACTCAAAAAGGGCTTGTTTCGGGCTTGTTTTCACCCCGCTGTTTTGCAGGGGGAGGGCGGGGATTTCGGATTGAAAAAATCGGATGGATACTTTGCCAATGCACCCAAAGCTCGAACATAACGCCCTTCACCCCAGCAATTCTTCTGAGGATTGAAAGCTATTATACCGAGCTTTTGCATGGCTATTGATACCGGTTAATTCCGGCGCGAATGAAAGAAAGTTTCGTAAATTTTGATTCAATTTTTCGTATTTATCGGAGGAAACAAATGAAAACAGAACTCGGCTTTACCGGCCTTGCGGTACTTTCCGCAATCACAT
>NZ_JFKB01000057.1 GCF_002115745.1 Thalassospira alkalitolerans | reverse complement strand
GTAGGGGAACCTGCGGCTGGATCACCTCCTTAATCGACGACATCAGCTGCTCCATAAGTTCCCACACGAATTGCTTGATTCATTGAAGAAGACGATAAAGAAGCAGCCCGAAATTGGGTCTGTAGCTCAGTTGGTTAGAGCGCACCCCTGATAAGGGTGAGGTCGGCAGTTCGAATCTGCCCAGACCCACCAATTTTGTGTGGGAAACGCCTGTAGAAATACGGGGCCATAGCTCAGCTGGGAGAGCGCCTGCCTTGCACGCAGGAGGTCAACGGTTCGATCCCGTTTGGCTCCACCACTACTGCTTCTAGACGTTGAAAGCTTAGAAATGAGCATTCCATCACTGCGATGGTGAATGTTGATTTCTAGTCTTTGATTAGATCGTTCTTTAAAAATTTGGGTATGTGATAGAAAGATAGACTGAACGTTACTTTCACTGGTAACGGATCAGGCTAAGGTAAAATTTGTGAGTTCTCTTAATTGAGAAATTCGAATTTTCGGCGAATGTCGTCTTCACAGTATAACCAGATTGCTTGGGGTTATATGGTCAAGTGAAGAAGCGCATACGGTGGATGCCTTGGCA
>NZ_JFKB01000056.1 GCF_002115745.1 Thalassospira alkalitolerans | reverse complement strand
CTGGTCTGACAGATTCCAGCGAGGTTCTGACTGTCACCATCTCTGGTATTCCAGACGGGGCAAGCCTGTCTGCCGGGACCAATAATGGTGATGGTACTTGGAGCCTGTCGGGTGATGATCTTGACGGTTTGAAGATCACGCCTGCGGATGACTTCAGCGGATCGTTTGATCTCGGTGTGACCGCTCAATCTGCCGATGGCAGCGACGTTGCGACTGTTAGCGATAGCATCACGGTTGACGTTGCCGGCGTCGCGGATGCACCGACGCTTGATGTGGCGGATGCTTCCGGCAAAGAAGATTCTGCGATTGCGCTCGATATCGATGCTGGTCTGACAGATTCCAGCGAGGTTCTGACTGTCACCATCTCTGGTATTCCAGACGGGGCAAGCCTGTCTGCCGGGACCAATAATGGTGATGGTACTTGGAGCCTGTCGGGTGATGATCTTGACGGTTTGAAGATCACGCCTGCGGATGACTTCAGCGGATCATTTGATCTTGGTGTAACCGCGCAATCGGCTGATGGCAGCGATGTAGCAACCACTACAGGTTCGCTGACAGTTGACGTTGCCGGCGTTGCCGATGCGCCGACGCTTGATGTTG
>NZ_JFKB01000055.1 GCF_002115745.1 Thalassospira alkalitolerans | reverse complement strand
GCATTAAAAAATAAATCTGTCCCCTTTTCTTGTTTCCCATGCTCTCACGGTCCCCTTTTCTCTCACGGTCCTTAATACTTTTCATGAATGGCTCTGTAGGAGGCATCATAATTTTCTGTATCAGATACCCAACTTCTGAAGTATTCCTTGATGAAATTCGCCTGATTAAGAGCAGATGGTGGTCCAAGTTTTTCACCTGTAGCTCTGCAAAAAAAGTCCATCAGTTTGTGAACAGAGTAACCAAGCTCTTCATCTGGAGGGATCACCTTTATGTCAATAAGCGGCCCATAGTACCTCTCTCCTTCAAAAATTAATTTCCATCCATCAGTCGTTTCAAATTCTGCCAAAAAATCCGAGTCTGCAGTTAAGCTAAAGCCCGCATCGGCAAACTGAGACTTAATTTTAGTCAGTATGTTCTCATACTCTGGTGTCATTGCTTCCTCATCATTGAAGTAATGGAGTCATATTCGTAGCCATTTGACTTCAAATAATCGTACTCCTTACCAAAGCCGGTACGGACCTGAGAACCTGTCACTGGGTCAATTCGATTCAAGTAGTCATCGATAGGTTTTGTTGCAAGAACGATATCATCACCCCTCTCAATTGCAGCATCCAAGAACGGCTTGTTGTACTGATCCCAAAATTTATCAAGGTCGGTAGCCAAACTATCAGGTGTGTTTAGCAGCAATAAAGGGGACAGTCCCCTTTTTACTGCTT
>NZ_JFKB01000054.1 GCF_002115745.1 Thalassospira alkalitolerans | reverse complement strand
CCAGAAACGGCATTTGCCTGTTCTCTTTCATCCGTGTTTTCTTCTTTATCCGTGTTCTTCTTATTGGAACCGGCACCAGGTGCCGGTTTAATACCGGAATCTGATGCCGGTATGATGGAACCAGATGCCGGTTTGGAACCAGATGCCGGTTTGGAACCAAGTCCGACCAGTTGATAGGCATTGCGATTGCGAAGTCTGCCAACCGCCCGGCTCAGTTTGGTTATCAACCCAAGTTCGGCCAAACGCATAAGCGCCTGACGGACCTTGCGATCAGACAGGCTCGTCTCATGTGCAATAGTTTCAATCTTGGGAAAGCATGCCTGCGTCCGGTCATTGACGTGCGATGCCAGAATGACCGCGACACAGATTTCGGCTGTCGATAAATCAGGATGATGGAGGATCTTTGTCTGCACCCAGTGCCAACGGGCAACGGCAGACGTTCCGACCGGAGCAGATTGGTCTGCAACCGCGCCGGTGTGCGCTTGGGAATATGAAGATGTCATGCGTGGTATCGGCAGAGTTCAAACATCGCATTTGCACTTGACAAAGCGATCCCGTCGCCTAAACTTTACCTCAGATTTCTAGACCGAGGGCAGCTTAAGCCTTTTCAGAAACCCGTTGGTTGCAGCCGACGGGTTTTTTCTTTATCTATTTGAAAAGTCAGGAAAAATTAAAACTCGGAAATGCCGTCTCCTCTTTTTGAGGAGTGTCCCCGAACTTTTTCTCTTGTTTCGCGAATCCGTCGAGTCTATATCTCAAAACTCAACGGATCGGAAAGAGTGGTTGCGGGGGCAGGATTTGAACCTGCGAC
>NZ_JFKB01000053.1 GCF_002115745.1 Thalassospira alkalitolerans | reverse complement strand
CATGATCTTCATACAGGCTTTGGTACGGAACGTGAGAACCTTGTTCCAGATGCGAAGGAAAATGACAAATGGCCAACACCATGAGGAAGAATACCGATGCTGGAACGAGGGGCGGAGCCTCCCGTAGTAGCGATGAAGCCTCTGTAATGGAGGTGGAGCGAAGGGGCGGCGTTATCCGGCCGACGAGCGTTGCCAACCTCCGGGGATGAGTGGCGTGAGCTCGGCGAAACCTTATGACATAGCGAAACGCACGGTATGGGACGCCTACCAGCAGGTCAGGGCCAACCGCGGTGCTGCCGGCATCGACGATGAAACCATCGCCGATTTCGAGCGGGATCTGTCTAAGAATCTCTACAAGCTGTGGAATCGGATGTCGTCGGGGTCGTACTTCCCGCCTCCGGTCAAGCAAGTAGAAATTCCCAAGGCATCGGGAGGCACGCGCAAGCTGGGAGTGCCCACGGTTGGTGATCGTGTCGCGCAAACCGTGGTCAAGCTTCTCATCGAGCCGGAGCTGGACTCGATCTTCCACTCGGACTCCTATGGGTACCGGCCGGGACGATCAGCGAAGCAGGCGGTGGCGATCACGCGTGAGCGCTGCTGGCGATACGACTGGGTGGTGGAGTTTGATATCAAGGCAGCCTTCGATCAGATCAATCATGGGTTGCTGATGAAGGCGGTGCGCCTGCACATCAAGGAGGACTGGATACTTCTGTACATCGAGCGGTGGCTGGTTGCGCCGTTCGAAACGGATCACGGTATGCGCGTCCGACGCGAACGCGGCACCCCGCAAGGTGGAGTGATCAGTCCCCTCCTGATGAATCTGTTCATGCACTATGCCTTCGACACCTGGATGCAACGTACCAGCCCCAACTGCCCGTTTGCCCGCTACGCCGATGATGCGGTGGTGCACTG
>NZ_JFKB01000052.1 GCF_002115745.1 Thalassospira alkalitolerans | reverse complement strand
CTAAGGATGGTCTGAAGTAGCCATGTATTTCCCCGGCATACCACCTAGCGCAACTTTTAAACTCGCCAAATGATCAAAAAACAATCAATTCGACGAGTATTTCTTACGTTTTCGCCACCCGGACCCCACTCCGGTGGCCATTTCCCGCATTACAGGCGCACCTCTCCTGCATTCGTCAGTAAATGTCGGCGCGCCATCCACAGGTTCGACAGAGCGAACAGTGTCACCAGTTGCGCCGTGTTTTTGGCCAAGCCGCGAAAGCGCACCTTGGTGTAACCGAACTGGCGCTTGATTACCCGGAACGGATGCTCGACCTTGGCGCGCACCTGAGCCTTGGCCTTTTCAATCTTGCGCTTGGCTTTGTACAGCACGCTGCGCTTATCGAGTTTTTTGTAGGTGCTGCGGCGTGCCGCCACCTGCCAGATAACTTCACGTCCTTCATGCTCGGGCCGCTTTTCGACACCGGTGTAGCCTGCATCGGCGCAGACCACGTTTTCGTCGCCATGCAGCAATTTGTCCACCTGGGTGACATCCGCCACATTGGCCGCCGTGCCCACTACGCTGTGCACCAGACCCGATTCGTCATCGGCGCCGATGTGGGCCTTCATGCCAAAATAATACTGGTTTCCCTTCTTGGTCTGGTGCATTTCCGGGTCGCGCTTGCCGTCCTTGTTCTTGGTCGAACTGGGCGCATTGATCAGCGTTGCATCGACGATGGTGCCCTGGCGCAGCGACAGGCCGCGGTCGCCCAGATAGCCATTGATGACAGCGAGGATGCCGGCCGCCAGCTCGTGTTTCTCCAGCAAGCGGCGGAAGTTGAGAATGGTGGTTTCGTCGGGGATGCGCTCCAGGTTCAGCCCGGCAAACTGGCGCAGGATCGTGGTTTCGTACAGCGCTTCCTCCATCGCTGGATCGCTGTAGCCGAACCAGTTCTGCAGCAGATGCACACG
>NZ_JFKB01000051.1 GCF_002115745.1 Thalassospira alkalitolerans | reverse complement strand
ATGGCATGATCACCATCATGGATCAGGAATATGGAGCCGGCCTGAGAAAAAAGTACTTATCCGAACTGCGCGCGCATTACAGGCGCAAGGGCAGGTCAGCCTGAGTCGCAGTTGTCGCTGTTTTGGTCTTTCAAGGCAGTCGGTTTACCAACTCCTGCAACGTCGGCGACAGCACCAGGAACATCTTGCGCCGCTCTATGATTGCGTCATGCGCTTGCGACGGCGCATGCCCCGCTTGGGGACGCGCAAACTCTATCATTTGCTGCAGGATGATTTGCATCGTCTCGGGATCAGGATAGGGCGAGACCGGCTGTTTGACTGGCTGCGCGAGCATCGCCTCCTGATCCGTCCAAGGAAGAACTATACCAGAACCACCTTCAGCAAGCACTGGATGAGAAAGTATCCGAACCTTTTGGCAGGACACAAACCAAGCCGCCCTGAGCAAGTGTTTGTCAGCGACATAACCTATGTCGAGAGTGACGAGGGTGTGCATTATCTGTCTCTGGTCACGGATGCCTTCTCGCGCAAAATCATGGGGCATATGCTCAGCCACAGCATGGTGGCATCAGAAGTGGTCAAGGCGATGAAGCAGGCCATCGGCAACCGGATCACCTCGGGGCCGCTGATCCATCATTCCGACCGGGGTCTGCAATATTGTTCTGGCTGCTATCAGGATGTTCTCCGGAAACATCAAATCACCCCGTCGATGACGGATGGATATGACTGTTACCAGAACGCTTTGGCCGAGCGCGTCAATGGCATTCTCAAACAGGAGTTCCTCCTGCACCGGTGCAAAACATTCAAAGATCTAGCCAAGCTGGTCAACGAAGCCATCAATGCTTACAATACCATGCGACCGCACATCGCTCTGGCAATGCAAACACCAGAAAGCGTGCATCAAAAAGCCAGCGGATGATTGGCCGCTGGCTTCAGGAAAAACCGTCAACGTATTTTAGGACGGCACA
>NZ_JFKB01000050.1 GCF_002115745.1 Thalassospira alkalitolerans | reverse complement strand
CTCCTGAATTCATAGAATAAGCGCAACGCTTGAAACGAGAGGCAGAGAGCCAGCCACCGGTAGAATCCAGGCTCTCACACCGAAGGATTCAAGCGCAGATGACTACGCATTACCGGCAGCTGACTCAGGGACAACGTTACCAGATTGAGGCTGGCTTGAGCGCCGCAGAGAGCCAGGCGAGCATTGCAAAGCGGGTCGGCGTGCATCCCTCGACGATCAGTCGCGAGGTTCGCCGCAACAGCACCCAGAATATCTACAAGGCTGTTTCTGCGGCCCATGAAAGTGATGCTCGTCGAGCGGGTGCGCGCAAGTTTTGCAAGCCGGCGACATGGCTCAGCCATCATCTCCCGGTGTGGCTCAAGCATGGCATGAGTCCGGAGCAGATCGCCCAGCGGTTGAAGCAGGAGCAGCCAAGCCGGGCGGTCAGCCATGAGTGGATTTATCGGTTCATTGCCGCCGAACAGCGCGCCGGTGGTGAGCTTTATACCTATCTGCGACATCGCCGAAAGCGCTACCGGAAACGCTATGGAAGCCACGATCGGCGCGGGCAGCTGCGTAATCGCGTGTCAATCAGTGAACGCCCAGCCGAGGTCGAAAGCCGCGAGCGCCTGGGGGACTGGGAGGGCGATACGGTACATGGACTGGGCGGTAACCTGGTGACCCTGGTTGATCGCAAAAGCGGCTATCTGAGCGCCTATCCGGTCAAGCGCAGAACGCGCCGGCAGGTAACGCGGGCGATCAATCTGATGCTTCAGGGCCATGCCGCTCACACGCTGACGCTGGATAACGGAAGGGAGTTTGCCGGGCATGAACGCATCGCGCTACGGAGCCAGTGCCAGGTCTTTTTTGCAGACCCCTATTCATCCTGGCAACGTGGCACCAATGAAAACACCAACGGTCTGCTCCGCCAGTATTTCCCCAAGGGCAGCGACTTCAGCAAGCTGACCGTCGAAGCCGTCAATCGGACAGTAGCGAGGATCAATCTACGCCCGCGCAAGCGCTTGGGCTGGAAGACGCCGTACGAAGTGCATACAGGGGTGAGCGTTGCACTTATGTGTTGAATTCAGGC